>CAYPEM010000042.1:0-6496 GCA_964409765.1 uncultured Chitinophagaceae bacterium | reverse complement strand
GATCGTAAAGAATATCGGTTACGATCTTCTTGTCTACACTCCAAAATCTTTTTCTATCGAAAAGAAATTATGGCCGTTGATTATTTTTCTTCACGGTTCAGGCGAACGTGGAAATGATCCGAATAAATTAAAAGTACACAGCCTTCCCAAAGTTATCGATACAAAAGATGATTTTCCGTTTATCGTCGTTTCACCGCAATGTCCCGACGGACAACGCTGGAATGCAGAAGCTTTAAATGCGATGCTCGATGATGCCTTGACAAAACTCCCGGTCGACACAAATCGAATTTATCTGACTGGAATCAGCATGGGAGGTTTCGGGGCATGGAAATTCGCGATCGCGTATCCCGATCGTTTTGCGGCGGTTGCCCCGGTCTGTGGATGGGGACAATTGGAAGATGTCGGAAAATTGAAAGACAAACCGGTGTGGGTTTTCCATGGCGCCAAAGATAATGTTGTCCCGCCGTCGGAAAGTGAAAAGATGGTTCAGTTCCTGCAGAAGTTTGGAAGCACAACAGTAAAATTTACACTCTATCCCGAAGCCAATCATAATGCATGGGATGCAACCTATGCTAATCCGGAATTGTATGATTGGTTTTTACAACATTCAAAATAATTACTTACTATGAATACCGTACTTCGAAACACAATATTTGTAATTCTCACTTTCTGCAATATACTTTTTGCTCAACTCCATTCCTTGTCTTCGCAAACAGAAACGAAGATCGATTCGATCATCACACTGATGACGTTAGAAGAAAAACTCGGCCAATTGAACCAGATCGGCGGAACGTGGTATGATGACAAAACGGAACGACTCAACGAAGAACAGACCAAATTATTGCGTGATGGTAAGATCGGATCGTTTCTCGGAATTATGGGAGCGGAAGAAACCGGACGAATACAAAAGATTGCAGTGGAACAAACACGAATGCACATTCCGGTTCTTTTCGGATATGATGTTATTCATGGACTATCAACAATTTCTCCGATCCCGCTGGCTGAAGCGAGTTCATGGAATCCCGATCTTGTAGAACAATCTGCACATGTTGCTGCAGTGGAAGCATCTGCTGTAGGGATTCACTGGACATATGCGCCGATGGTTGACATTGCCCGCGATCCGCGGTGGGGAAGAATTGCAGAAGGTTCGGGTGAAGATCCGTTTCTTGGTTCCGCAATGGCGGCTGCGCGTGTAAAAGGATTTCAAGGGAAAAATATTCTGGATGACGGAAACCTTCTTGCTTGTGCAAAACATTTTGCAGCATACGGCGGCGCTGAAGCGGGACGAGATTATAATACTGTTGATATTTCCGAACGAACGCTGCGGGAAATTTATCTGCCGCCGTATAAAGCAGCCGTCGATGCCGGTGCATGGACGTTGATGAGCGCATTCAATGAGATCGGTGGAGATCCAAGTTCCGGCAGCCGATGGTTGATGACCGATATTCTGCGAAGAGAATGGGGATTCAAAGGATTTGTCGTGAGTGATTATACCTCGATCAATGAATTGGTCAATCATCGAATAGCGAAGGACAGGACTGAAGCAGGGATCATCGGATTGAATGCCGGCGTCGATGTTGATATGATGGGGAGAATTTACATGACTGAACTTGTAGATGCAGTACGCCGCAACAAGATCTCAGAAGAAGTTGTGAATGAATCTGTTCGTCGAGTATTACGGGTAAAGTTCGCTTATGGATTGTTTGACAATCCGTATCGAAATAGTGACCCTTCAAAAGGTCCGAAGGTATTGTTGTCGAAAGAACACCGAAATGTTGTACGAAGTATGGCGCAGCAGTCAATTGTATTGTTGAAAAATCAGAATAATGTATTGCCTCTTTCAAAGTCAACAAAATCTATTGCACTGATCGGACCGCTTGCCGGCAATGATCATAAAACCGATTTAGTTGGGACGTGGGCATGGACGAAAGATACTGCTTCTGTTGTTTCAGTGATAGAAGGAATAAAATCAAAAGCATCTCCATCAACAAAACTACTGTATGATAAAGGATGTGAAATAGAATCAGATTCCGGCACTCGAATTGAACAAGCAGTTAAGATTGCCAAACAGGCAGATGTTGTTATTGCTGTATTTGGAGAATCACAACGTCTCAGCGGCGAAGCGGCGAGCAGAACGAATATCGATCTTCCGGGAAGACAAAAAGAATTGCTTCAAGCATTACAAAAAACAGGAAAGCCAATTATCCTTGTTGTGATGAGTGGTCGACCACTTACAATGCAATGGGAAGCAGATAACATTTCCGCAATCATAGAATCGTGGCATCTTGGTGTTGAAACAGGTAATGCACTGGCGGATGTTCTTTTTGGTGATTATAATCCGAGCGGAAAATTGCCTGTAACATTTCCACGGAGCGTCGGACAGATACCGATTTATTATAATTCAAAATCAACCGGACGACCCTTTTCTGTGACGGACAAATATACTTCGCGATATCTTGATTCGCCGAACTCACCGTTATTTCCGTTTGGCTATGGATTATCCTATACTACATTCACGTACAGTGATGTGAAAGTTTCTTCCTCTTCAATTAAAAATAATGAATCGATTCTCGTTTCGGTTGATGTGGAAAATTCAGGAAAACGAGCAGGTGAAGAAGTTGTTCAATTGTATCTTCGAGATGATTTTGCTACCGTAACGCGTCCGGTGAAAGAATTGAAAGGATTCAAAAAGGTCTCATTAAATCCGGGAGAGAAAAAGAGAGTTGAGTTTACAATTTCGCCCGACGCGATGTCATTCTATAATCTTGCGATGAAAAAAGTTGTCGAACCCGGCACGTTCACAGTTTACGTCGGCGGAAATTCCGTTGACTGTAAAGAAGCTGTGTTTGAAGTAGTAGATTAGGAATTGAACACGGATGACGCAGATTAAACAGATATTCACTGAATCAATCTGTGTAAATCAGTAACATCCATGTTATCAATGTTCTCGACAAATAATGAAGAAGTCTTTCCAAATATTCCTGTTTGCTGCAGCTATACTTTCGCTGAGTTGTAATCGTTCGTCAAATTCCGTTACCGTGATCAAATTCTGGGCGATGGGAAATGAAGGAGAGATGGTGACGCAGTTGATTCCGGAATTCGAAAGAGCAAATCCAAATATCCGTGTCGTTGTCCAGCAAATTCCATGGACCGCTGCGCATGAAAAAATGCTGACGGCATTTGCGGGTGGTTCATTACCCGATGTATTTCAGATGGGAAATACATGGCTTCCGGAATTCAAAGTGCTCAATTCACTGGAACCGCTGGAGCCGTTCGTTAAGACCTCTGCATCGTTTCAGCTTGCTGATTATTTTGACGGTGTTCTGAAAACAAACATTCTTGATTCCATGCTGTATGGAATTCCTTGGTATGTTGATACGCGTGTTCTCTTTTACAGAAAAGACCTGCTCCGCAAAGCCGGATTCAATGAACCTCCGAAGACGTGGGATGAAGTACTGAAAATGTGCGATGTGATGCAGCGTCAGGCAAAAGAAAAGGGAATTACACAGTATCCATTCTTTTTACCGACCGGCGAATGGGTTCCGGTAATTGCTTTGGGTATGCAGCATGGCGGACATTTCCTGAAAGACAATATGACGAGAGGGAATTTCAGCGGACCGGAATTTAAAAAGGCGTACAGTCTGCTTGGAAAATTCTACGAAAAAAAATATTCTCCTTCGGGAATGCAGTTGATTACCAATATGTATAATTCCTTTTCCGAAGGATTGATCACAATGTATATCACCGGGCCGTGGAATATCGGCGAGTTTTCCCGCAGAGTTTCCCCTGAGGTGCAGAATGATTGGATGACCGCACCGCTTCCATCGATGGATTCCATCTATCCGGGAAATTCTCTCCCGCTCGGAACAAGCTTGGTCATTTCCCGGACAAGCAAGAATAAAGAAGCAGCGTGGAAATTCATTGAATTCTTATCGTCACGGGAACAATCGATCGCTTTCTATAAAATTACCGGAAATCTTCCGCCGAGAAAATCCGCGTGGACAGATTCATCGTTGGTGAGCAACAAATATATTCAGGCATTTCATACACAGTTGGAACGGGTTGAACCATTGCCTCAAGTTGCCGAATGGGAACAGATCGTTATCCGGCTTCAGATCTATGTGGAGTATATTGCAACACAAACAATGACTGTGGATGAAGCATTGAAAAAATTTGATGAAGAGGTCGATCAAATGCTGGAAAAACGGCGCTGGTTAGTTGAACAAAAAATAACACAATGAAGTCACTCTCAAAAAAACAACAACACGAAAATCGCACCGCTGCGGCGTGGTTATTCCTATCACCCGCAATGGCGGCGATCGCAATTTTCTTTGTTGTTCCGGTGGTCAGTGCGCTCATTATGAGCTTCACTGATTTCGATATTTATGCACTCGGTAATATCGAGACGGTTCGTTTTATGGGATTTAAAAATTATATCCGCATCTTTGAAACGCCCCTCTTTTGGGTTGCAATGAAGAACACGTTCTATTTTGTCATTGTCGGTGCACCGCTTTCCGTTTTTGTTTCGCTCGGTGCGGCATTGATGGTCAATTCGAAATTAGCAAAATTTAAACCGTTCTTCCGGACGGTTTATTTCCTTCCGGTTGTTACCAGTCTTGTGGCGGTAGCTGTTGTGTGGAGATATCTGTTTCATCCGGCAAACGGTCTATTGAATTATGGACTTGCATATTTTGGAATCGATCCCATTGACTGGCTCGGCAATCCAAATTATGCGATGCCGGCGATTATCCTGATGGCGGTGTGGAAAAGTTTTGGATACAACATGCTCATCTTCATCGCCGGACTGCAGAATATTTCTGAAGAATTATATGAAGCATCGCACATGGATGGAGCGGGTGGATGGAGGCAGTTTGTTGACATTACAATCCCAATGCTCGCGCCGACAACCGTGTTTGTTGTAATGATTACCATCATCGGATATTTCCAATTATTTGCCGAACCGTATATTATGACGGAAGGCGGACCGATGAATGCAACAACAAGTATTGTGCTGATGATGTACGATCAGGGATTTCGCTGGTGGAATATGGGTTACGCCGCCGCAATTGCATTTGTGTTATTTGCCGTGATCCTTTTCTTCACCATTATTCAAATGGTCATTCAACGAAGGATGGAATCATGAACCGTCGAATGGCAACACTTCTGCTCAATGCCGGACTCATCATTCTCGCTTTTATTTCTCTCGTTCCTGTGTTGTGGATGGTCTCTGCATCGTTCATGTCTCCGGGTGAGGCAAGCGCAGTTCCTCTCCGTTTTATTCCGTCGCAGCCGACGTTTGATCATTACCGCGCACTAACTGAGCGGATGAATATGGGAAGATATTTCCTGAACAGTTTCATTATTGCTTCCGCTGTTACAGTAATTTCGTTATTGTTCAATTCAATGGCGGGATTTGCATTTGCGAAGTATCGTTTTCCGGGGCGCGAAAACCTATTCCGATTTCTGCTCGCTGGAATGGTTGTTCCCGCACAGGTGACAATGCTGCCGCTGTTTCTGATGCTGAAGTCGATGGGATTTGTAAATACATATGTCGGCGCGATCATTCCCGGTCTTGCAAGTATCTTTGGAATATTTCTGATCCGGCAATTTGCATCATCCATTCCGGACAGTCTTATTGAAGCAGCGCGAATGGATGGCGCGAGTGATTTTAAAGTATATCGCTCGGTGATTCTTCCGCTTTGCAGACCGATACTATTCACCCTCGCGTTATTCACATTCATGGGAACATGGAACGACTTTATGTGGCCGTTGATCATCATGTCCGATAATGCTAATTATACATTGCCTGTTGCAATTGCTAATTTGCGCGGTGAACATCTGCTTGATCTTGAGTTGATGATGGCTGGTTCTGTTATCACCATCATTCCAGTGTTAATTCTATTCCTGGTTTTTCAGCGTCATTACGTTCGCGGTATTATGATCGGCGGCGTGAAAGAATAATTTTATAAATCTGTTTAATCCTTCCGGACATTACAATGAAAACACTTCTTTCCATCATTTATCTTTGGTCATCATTACTCTATCCGCAATCAACCCGTCAATCAGTTCTTCTCGACAATTGCGAGAGCAGTTCGAATTGGATTCCATTTCAATCCCTTGGTGTAATTGTTTCTCATCACAATGACGAAGGCTTTTCAGGAAAAGGACTTCGCTTCGATGTCAATTTCTCCAAAGGCTCCGGCTACGGCGGAATTATTCGCAATTTCAATTCCCCACTTCCCGATAATTACGAGATCTCTTTTATGATGAAGGCAACTATTCCAGTCAACAATTTTGAGATCAAAGTGAGTAGCGACAGTGTAGGAGAGAACATCTGGTGGGTGAACAATAAAAATTACACGTATCCGACAGAATGGAAACGCTATGTCATTAAAAAACGGCATCTCAGTTTTGCATGGGGAACAAAACCCGCGCCGTATCCTGGAAAAATCAGTAGAATAGAAATTGTTGTCACTGCCGGAACCGGCGGCAGCGG
>CAYPEM010000041.1:0-45591 GCA_964409765.1 uncultured Chitinophagaceae bacterium | reverse complement strand
TATTTTTTTATTTTAATGAACAATTGCCCCATCGTCTAACGGCTAAGACAGCAGACTCTGACTCTGCTTATCGAGGTTCGAATCCTTGTGGGGCAGCAAATTGATTGATGTTGATTTTATTGCCTAAAATACAGTTACCCCTAACAAGGTAATCCATAAATATGCTAAAAAGTATGACATAAAAACCAAATAGTTGCTATAAATTAAGCACCACTAAAAAAATAATAGCCGAGTTAAACTCGGTTATTATTTTTTGCACCACTTTCTAATTGAATTATAAATTCATCTTTATTTGAATTACAGTTAAAAAAATCATAGACATCTTTAAATCTAATACCTAATATTCTTGCTTGTCTTTTAATTAATGCGTCACTGTATTCTTTATATCCACTTCCTCTTGAAATTTTAACACACCATTTTGTTTTAAGTCCATTTTTATAAAGCCAAAAATACTCATGATCACCGCCCGCCGGTATGAATCCTTTTTGAGTAATATTTTCAACAATAACGGATCGTTCTATCGGCATGAGGTATGCATAGCAGTTAGATTAAAATAGTTTCAAGTAAAAATTTCTTAAACTCGAAGCCACTTGCATCTAATTTTTCAGAGGGTGTATTTGCCATATCATCTTTGAGAAATTTAATATTTTTAACTAAATCTTTTACCGATTCAGCAATACTATTTCCTTCACCACTTAAAGTAAATTGATTATGAGAAAGAATAAAAAACCCATCGTCTTTGGATAATAAAAATTTTGACCCAAACAATTCTACTTCAGACTCATATTCACAAGTCTTAATAACAGATTCTTTTATCTGTCCAGCATGATCAACAGTGCTAATAAATATTTTGCTCCCACTTTCATCATTAACAAAATTATAACTCACCGGTTCAGATTTTTTCACAGGAGTATAATTTAGATTGTGAACATTTAATAATGGTGTTCCAATCGATTCATTTAATTCTTCCAATAAAACAGTTTTTAAAAGTTCAGTAGATGTGTTTTGGATTTGATATGACATATTATCTACCCCCTTGTTCTAATTTATCTGCATGGTTATTTAACCATTGTGCAACAGCACGGGCTGTGCTCACTGAAAACATTATCCCACACAAAACATCTCTTTCACCGTCACCAGTCGCAACAGAATCTAGAGGTTGAGTATGATCAATTCTACCACCTTCTTGAACTGCAAATGTTTGGTAACTTGGTAGCGTAGCATGCTCAACAATGATATTCATTAAGATATGACCATCAGGTGTAGCACCTCCCCATGCACCAGTTGCTGGGTAAATCCGATAATCGGGTGATTTACGGAAGGAGACAGTTATTTTTTGTGGTTCAGGCATTTATTGGTCCTATCTATTTGACGTCAGAAGTGTGTATAAAGGTAAAAAACTAGCTTCTTCCATGCAAGAACTGATTACCGTGTTATAGTTATTTAATACAAAAGTTGTGTAACCCATTACCTCTAATAAAAATGGCAATTACCGAAACTTGTCAATTTTACTGATTTTTAAGCCTTTTACATCGCCTCAGTTCAGTATCTATATAAATGCTTTACGTATTTTATCATTCCTTTGTGGCTAATCTAATTATAATTTAGTGTACTTTATTGGTTTTATTTGAAAATTGATAATTAACTACCTTCCATTATTATATTATGCCCACAATTTAGTTTTTACAGATAGATACTTTCAAAAATATAACATTAAGTATGCAGAAAACTAGGACGCAGAGCGTCTGATAAGTCCCAAAAGATATATGTGTCCGACAAAACATCATAACCAAAATAAAATCGCAAAAACAATACAAATGCTTTTTAACTCTTCTGACTCAAAGTATCGAGGTTTGAATCCTTGTGGGAAGATTAAAAACCGCACTATGTTACCTATCTCAATTCACGATAATAAAAACTTCTTGATTAAGTCTAGTAATGCGGTTAATTTAAATGCATCAAAAGGGAAACTATGAAAACACCGCTGTCCGTTTTAATCATCGATGATGAAGTTGCATTCTCTAACATTCTCTCTCTGGAACTTGAGTCAGACGAGAAATATCAGGTAAAGACGGCAAGTTCCGGAGAATTAGGCATTTCAATGCTTGGCGCCGAACAATTCGATGTCGTTTTGCTGGATTATCATATCGGATCGATGACCGGATTACAGGTGCTGCAGTGGATGAACGAACAGAAAATAGAGACTCCCGTCGTGATGCTCACGGCGGCCGGCACAGAAGAGATCGCCGTGAATGCGATGAAACTCGGTGCCTATGATTATGTCCGGAAAGAACGTCTTGAACTGATCCACCTTCCTATTGTCATCAACGGTGTTCATGAACGGTTCTTATTCCGTCAGGATGTGAAGCAGCGCGAAATTCAAAAGATCGAAGAGGAAAAACAAAAAGCTGCGGTTCAAATGTTCCAAACAACTGTCCGCACCATTGCTCATCATGTCAACAATGCCCTTGCGATCATCATGCTTCGGTCATCGTCCTACGAACGCATGGTGCGCAAATCGCTCGATACCGAAAGTGCAAATCAATTCATTCAAATGATCGCTGATCTTAAAGGACAAGCATCCGTTATTGAATCGGTCGTGCGGTCGCTTGTCGAACTCTCGAACGTTGTCTATACTACGTATGTTACCGACCAAAGCATCATTGATATTCGGCAGGAATTAGAGAAGAATCTTAAAATGATGCAGGAGCAGGATAAAGAAAGAAATATGCCGTAATATTCCTGCGGCCTCCTTGTGAACCGTAAAGAATCCCCGCTTTGATTAGTGGCTCAGTTTGAAATAATTAGAATGCAGCCATCCTGAGCGAAGTCGAAGAATAGCTGCACAAGTGTCGTGGTTCGACTCCGCTCACCACGACACTATGGTAAAAATGAGACACTACCTCGCTTTGTCATTCCTTGACAACCGCTCAAAGTATTCGTATTTTTAAAGAAATAAGGCATTTTTTTGTCGTTCAATCAGGACGTTGCTGTAAGTATAATGAAGACACTGAACAACAGAGAAAAAACGATTCTCCACAATATCGTCCATAGTTATATCCAGACTGCAATTCCGGTCGGTTCCCGGTACATTTCCAAGAGTCATGACATTGGGTTAAGTGCTGCAACGATTCGGAATGTCATGTCTGATTTGGAATCACTTGGATATCTTGGTCATCCGCATACCTCTGCCGGCAGAATTCCGACCGACAAGGGATATCGTTTTTATGTGAACGAGTTGATGGAGATCAATCAATTGAGCGAGCTTGAGCAGTCCTCTATTCAGACACAGCTTCATGCAAACATTGAAACGGATGAGATCTTAAAGATCGCATCAAAGATCCTTGGAACGATCTCGCATCAGCTCAGCGTGGTCACCGCACCGCAAATGACATCGGGCGTATTTGAGAAATTGGAATTGATGCAGATCTCCAGTAATCGTCTCCTCGTGATCATTTCCATCCGGTCTGGTTTGGTGAAGACCATTATGATGGAGATACACTCTGAGATTGCAAAAGCAAAGTTGGATGATGTCGCACGGCTGATGAATGAACGGCTCAGCGGACTGACACTGAAAGAAATCCGGGATACTTTTACGGAGCGCATTAAAGAATACCGTCATGAAGATTCGGGATTGATCCGTTTGTTCATCGAATCGGTCGATAAATTGTTCGACGAGAACCGACGGGACAAGATCCATATCGGCGGAACAACGAACATGTTATCCCAGCCGGAATTTGAAAGTGCAAAGAATTTTAAAAGTGTGATTGAATTGATGGAGAATGAAGATATCATCATTCACGTGTTGGAGACCGGTGATGCTAAAAGCGGTACTGCCAATGTCACTATCGGCGAGGAAACAAAGATCGAACATTTGAAGGATTTCAGTGTGGTCACAAAAACCTACAATGTCGGCGATGTATCAGGAACGATCGGCTTGCTTGGTCCGAAAAGAATGGAATATTCAAAGATGATACCGCTTGTCGATTTTGTTGCCGCTACAATTTCGAATCTCTTTGAACGAAAACTGTAAGAATTAAACTGCCAATATATTTTATCTACTAACTAAAATAAGGATGTATGGAAGATCAAAACACCGAACCAATAAACGATGAGCAGATAACACCTCCGCCGCAAGAAACTCCACAGCAGGAAGCACCGGTAAAATCAGAATTAGAGATTGCAATCGAAAAAGTTGCCGAACTTGAGGCAGCGGTCATTTCGCATAAAGACTTGTTGCTACGCAAAGCGGCGGAATTTGAGAATTATAAACGCCGTACGGAACATAATTCCATCAATTTTGCAAAATATGCCAGCGAGAATATCATTCTCGAGCTATTGCCGATCATTGACGACCTCTCCCGTTCGCTCAAGAGCGGAAAAGAAAAATCGGGAAACGATCCCTTTTATAAGGGTGTTGAAATGATCGTAGCAAAGTTCAACAAGATCCTCGAAGCACAAGGCGTTAAGGTCATTGAGTCGATCGGCAAAGAATTCAATGTCGATTTTCATGATGTGATGATGCAGATTCCCCGTGCGGACGTTGCTCCTCATGTGATCGTTGAGGAGATCGAAAAGGGATATCTTTTGAACGACAAAGTGATCCGTCATGCAAAAGTGGTCGTTGCCACATCACCAACAGAACATTCAGAGGAAGTGAAAAATTAAGATGGCATCCAAACGAGATTATTATGAAGTACTTGGCGTACAACGCAATGCTTCCGCTGACGAGATAAAAAAATCATATCGCAAACTCGCTTTGCAGTTCCACCCGGACAGGAATCCGAACAACAAAGAAGCTGAAGACAAATTCAAAGAAGCAACCGAAGCGTACGAGGTTCTCTCAGATCAGTCCAAACGGCAGCGCTACGATCAGTTCGGGCATCAAGGTATGCGCGGCGGTGCAGACTACCAAAGCTACAACGATGTCAATGATATCTTCTCGCATTTCGGCGATATCTTCGGCGGAGGCGGCGGTTCAATTTTTGAAGAGATGTTCGGCGGACAGCAGCGGAGACGCGGTCCCCGTTCAACGGGCGATCCGGGTTCCGATCTTCGCATTCGATTGAAACTGACATTGGAAGAGATCGCAGCTGGAGTCGAGAAAAAAGTAAAGATCAAAAAATGGAAAACATGTTCAACCTGTAACGGGAACGGTGCGCGGACCGGTTCATCACGTTCAACATGTCCCCAATGTCAGGGAACTGGAGAACTACGGCAGGTGTCGCGTTCAATGTTCGGTCAGTTTGTGAATATCTCTGCGTGCGCATTCTGCGGCGGTACCGGTCAGATCATCAAAGAAAAATGCGGTACATGCGACGGCGAAGGAAGAGAACAGGGAGAATCAACGCTTAAGATCAATGTTCCGGCCGGTGTCAGCGAAGGTAATTATATGACATTGCAGGGACAAGGCAATGCAGGGCGCCGCGGAGGACAATCCGGTGACGTGATCGTAGAATTTACGGAAGAAAAACATGACTCGTTCATTCGCAACGGTGACGATATTATTTATACCGCATTGATCAGCTATCCCGATGCGGTGCTTGGTGCTGATATCGAAGTTCCGACATTGACGGGAACATCGAAGATCAAGATCGACTCCGGAACGATGCCCGGAAAGATGCTGCGCTTAAAGGACAAAGGAATCCCGCATCTCAACGCCTATGGACGGGGCGATCAATTGATCCAGATCCAAATATGGGTTCCACACAAAGTGAACTCACACGAGAAAGAATTATTGAAAGAACTTTCGGACAGCGAGCACATCAATCCGTCCGAAGAGGAAAAAAGCAAAAGCAAGAGTCTGTTCGATAAAATGAAAAATGCATTCTCATAAATGAATTTTTTCAAACGGCTGTCAGAACATTTTGCGTTTACGAAGAATGAACAGAAAGTGTTCCTTTTCCTTTCTTTGGTAATGCTGACAGGCGTTGCTGTTAAAGCGTATAAAGCATACATTGTTCCACCAAGTGTTCCAAAGTTTGATTATTCGGTCAGTGATTCAATCTTCAACGAACGTTCACGATCGTTGATGAACGACTCACTTATTTCTCACGACAGCATGGTGATCCGGAAAAAAATCAAACTGAACAGCGCAACTAAAACAGAATTGATGACCCTTCCCGGAATCGGAGAAGCAACGGCGGAACGAATTATGCTGTATCGTGATGAACGGGGAAAATTCAAATCGATCAACGAACTCCGGAAGATCAAAGGCATTGGTGAGAAAAAATTTGAAAAACTTAAACCGCATATTGAGGTTCAATGACAGGCACTGAACGGTACCTCGCATTCATCATCGAACGCAGTCACATCACCGCTGTAGAGATCGCGCACAGTCCTAAAGGCAAAACGCTGACCGCTGCCGGTTCGTTCGATTCCGAAATTAATTTTGACAGCCCGGAGGTTTTCAGCAACGTCGGGATGGCAGGACGCGAAAAAACATTTGCCCGGGAGATTCTGGCATTCACAAAACGTGTCGCTTCCGGTGCTCATTTCTTTTCGTTCGGGCTGAACACCAAAATGGCGATGCTCCAGCAGATACCGGTTGAAGCATCATTGACCGACGAAGAATTTGATCAGCACTTGAAATGGGAACTCCAGAACTATTATCCTGAAGCAAATCCGGATAATTTTATCGTTCAGCCGTATGCGCTGGTCGGCGATGACGGTCTTCCCGGTTCCAATGCAATGATCATCTCGATCAAAAAATCATTCGTCAATTTCTTGAAGAATGTCTGCCAGGAACTTCACGGATCGATGCATATTCTCGATCTTGATCAGTTCTGCGCGGAAAGTGCTCTGTTATATAATTATCCGCATATCACCTCGAAACGGACAGTCGTGATCGGAATGGATGAAGAGACGTTGGATGCAAGTCTGCTCGTGAATGGAAAGAATTCCGATATCAGAACGATCAGCTGGAGCGGACGGGATCTTTCCGTGATCGATACGTACGCACGTGAGCAAAGAGCTGAAGTGATCTTCCTTCATGGAAAGATCGTTACTCCAAAACTTGCCGAAAAATTAGTTCAGATCTCCTCCATTGAAGTTGAACTGGCTGATCCGTTCAAGCGAATTGCACTCCCGACATCGATTAAGAATGTGGAAGAGATAAAAATGCGCCGGCAGGAATACACCGCTGCCATCGGTCTGGCGGTGCGCGAAGAAGAATGAGAGTGATCGCCGGTAAATATAAAGGACGCAGACTGGAGACGGTTGCTGATAATTCTGTGCGTCCGGCAACGGATAAAGTGAAAGGGGCGATCTTCAACGTATTGCAATCGCGAGTTGATTGGACGAATGCGAATGTTCTTGATCTGTATGCCGGCAGCGGAAGCATCGGCATTGAAGCGTTGAGCCGCGGTGCAAAAAAATGCATCTTTGTTGAAAAAAGCAGGAATGCATTTCAATTCTTGACCGCGAATGTAAAACAATTGGATGCAGATCCGACAACCCATGTTGTCTATGGCGATGTTGATGTGTTCCTTGAATCGATCAAAAGCAAATTTTCGGTCGTCTTTGCAGATCCGCCGTATGCGCTTGAGACATTGAAGCTTCTTCCGAATAAGATCTTTGAAACGGGGATCGTTGCTGATGACGGATATTTGATCATCGAACACCCATCCCGTTTTGAGTTTGTTCCCTCTTCCCTGTGGGAAGTTGCCGTCTTAAAAGTGTACGGAAATACCAGCGTTTCATTTTTTCAACATAAGAAATAATAAAATTATTTTTGTCTCATAACCAATGTCATTCCCGCGAACGCGGGAATCCAGGACAAAAATAAACGAGGAATGTACTCAATGTGGATTCCGGCTTTCGCTGCGGAATGACAAAAATAATTTTTTGTTTGCTTAAGAGTGAACCATGAAAGTAGCAATTTACCCCGGTACATTTGATCCGATCACCAACGGACATCTGGACATTATTGAACGCGCCACACAGTTATTCGACAAAGTGATTGTCACGGTCGCAGTGAACTCATCGAAAACACCGTTGTTCACAGGCGAAGAACGCGTAGAAATGATCCAGGCAATCATCAAGCAGAAACGGTTCGCCAATGTTTCGGTTGAACAATTCAACGGATTGCTTGTTTCATTTGCAACAAAAAGGAACGCAAGCGCGATCATTCGCGGACTGCGCGCCATCTCGGATTTTGAATATGAATTTCAAATGGCATTGATGAACCGGAAACAGTCAGACAAGATCGATACCGTTTTTCTGATGCCCGCTGAGAAATATACCTATTTGAATTCCAGTATCGTCCGTGAAATTGCACGGTTGGATGGGAAGTTCAAGGATTTTGTGCATCCCGTCGTCTATCGCGCATTGAAGAAAAAACTGAGTCTATAACAAAAGTAGGTCAGACATTCTTGTCTGACACAAGACAGGTTTGTATACTGTCCTACCAATTTTCGAAAGGAATTGTTGGCCCGTGAAATCGTTATCAAAAAAAGTTGCCCAAGCCGAAGCATCACAAACACTCGCATTGACCGCACTTGCAAAGAAATTAAAATCAGAAGGAATTGATGTTGTCTCGTTGACCGCCGGTGAACCGGATTTTCCAACTCCGCGGCACATCAAAGATGCCGCCATCAAAGCCATTGAAGAGAATTTTTCAAAATATACGATCAATGCCGGGATTCAGGAACTTCGTTCTGCTATCGCCGCTAAATTGAAGAAAGATAATAACGTTCTTGTCGATGCATCGCAGATTCTCGTCTCGAACGGAGCGAAACATTCCATCTTTAACGCTCTTCAAGCAATCTGTAATAAAAATGATGAAGTGATCATCCCCGCACCGTATTGGGTCAGTTATCCTGAAATGGTGAAGTTGGTCGATGGTGTTCCTGTAATTCTTAAAACGACTGAAAAAACAGAATTCAAAATTACCGCCGCACAGTTGAAGAAGGCGATCACAAAAAAAACAAAAGCGTTGATTCTCTGCTCTCCTTCCAATCCGACAGGTTCCGTCTACACACCGGACGAATTGAAAGCGATTGCAAAAGTGATTGAACAATCCGGTATCTACGTGATTGCCGATGAGATCTACGAAAAAGTGATCTATGATGGAGCTGTACATTTTAGCCTTGGATCACTGCCGGAGATCAAAGATCAAGTGGTCACGGTGAACGGCGTTTCAAAAGCGTATTCAATGACCGGGTGGAGAATCGGATTTTTGGCAGCTGCTAAATCTGTTGTTGATGCCGCTGAAAAAGTGCAAAGTCAGGTGACCAGCGGACCAAATTCGATGGCACAAAAAGCGGCCTATGCTGCATTTGCAGGTAATGATGATGAAGTGACGAAGATGACTGCAGAGTTCAAACGCCGTCGAGATTACATCTACTCTGCACTAACAGCAATTCCGGGTGTTACGTCAACAAAACCGACCGGTGCATTCTATCTTTTTCCGAATGTCAGTTCGTTCTATGGAAAAAGTTTCAATGGTTT
The DNA here is from genome assembly GCA_964409765.1 of uncultured Chitinophagaceae bacterium. Classification (GTDB taxonomy): domain Bacteria; phylum Bacteroidota; class Ignavibacteria; order UBA10030; family UBA8401; genus UBA8401. Next base: position 36,141 of record CAYPEM010000041.1, on the reverse strand, counting down.
TAAAGTAAAGAACAGCGATGATATGGCCCAGTTTCTGATCAACGAAGCAAAGGTTGTCACGGTTCCCGGCAGCGGATTTGGTGCGAACAATAATATCCGTTTATCATACGCATGCTCAATGGAAGAACTTGAAAAAGCAGCATCAAGAATGAAAGATGCGCTCGCAAAATTAAAGTAGTTATTGTTTTTTTGTCATTGCGAACCCCGATGATTATTTTCGTCCTCCGCAATGATAACTGTTTTTGATGTTGTTTTTTAATTGTTCATTGATCATTGCTTATATGCCTACATACGATTACAAATGCTCCAACTGCAATAACCTGTTTGAAGAAGTGCAGTCGATGAAAGACCCAATGCTGACGAAATGCCCGAAGTGCGGCAAGGAGACTCTTGTGCGCCTTATTGGCGGCGGTGGGGTGATCTTCAAAGGGAGCGGATTTTACCAGACGGATTACAAAAGCAGCGGTGAGAAGAAAGAAACAACGCCTACTGTGGAAAAGAAACCCGATGCAAAACCTGCTTCGGATACACCAGCAGCAAGCTCACCTGCGAAAAAAGAATAAATTATTTGCGTTTAAAACAATAAATCCCCGAAATCTATAAAAAGATTTCGGGGATTTATTTGTTAATAATCGAGACATCTGAAAAATTGAATGTCTTTTGTCATTCTGACACTGAGCGCAGCGAAGTGGAAGAATCTCGTTCTTGATTTTGAGTGAAAGAGCAAGATTCTTCATCGCTTCCTGCCCGACTGCGTCGGTCAGTCGGGCGCTCCTCAGAATGACGTTTATGTGAGGTTTTTCAGATGTCTCTCATAATCATTACTTGATCAATATCATCTTCTTAATCTCTCGTTTCTCATTTGCCAGAAGCTGATAGAAATACATTCCCGAACTGAACGCCGATGCATTCCACGCTATTTCCTTCCACCCCGCTGATTGTTTTTCATTCACCAGTGTCGTGATTTCTTGCCCGAGCATATCGTAAATCGAGATTTTTACATTTGATGATGTCGGGAGTGAATACCGAATTGTTGTTGTCGGATTGAATGGGTTTGGGTAATTTTGTTCCAATGCAAATAGTGTCGGAGTGTGTAATTCGGCTGCTCCAACATCAGTAGCGTTGCCAACAAATGATATTTCATCTAAATGAAAATACGAGCCAATATGTTCGGTACTTGAGTTTGAAATAAGGAATTGTGCAACGCACACATCGGGAGTTTCGGAATAAAAATACTCAAGAGGTACAGTAACCAAAGTATAAGCAGATGCAGCAGTTGTTATTTTCACAGGACTTCCGGCTGCAATCACTTTTAGGGGATTACTTTTGCGTAACGTAATACTCGCTTCAAACTTATCACCTCCTTGCGGTGAGAATTGATAATAGAATTGTACGCTCGCAGGACGACCGGTATATGCAAAACCAAACAAACTCCCTATAGTCAGCTGGGGACCATAGGGCACTCCTACATATGAAACAATTTCACCTCTGAGAGCAAAACTACCCTTATAACTCACTGTTGTTTTTATAACCGGTGCCACTACTGAATTGTTCACCCAGCATGAATCTGGATTTACACCTGTCCAGTTTTCGAAACCTGAATTCGGAAATTGTGCAGATGCTGTAACAACGAAACAAAGAATCAGTAAAAAGAAACGCATAGAAACCTCCTTCGAAGTCAAAGAAATGGAGTGATAGATGGTTTATGGTTTTCATACGTTCTGCTCTGAAATGTTCTGTCCATTCAAACACATTAAAAGCAGTAGAAGGAATAAACTGAAGATAATTTAGCATGGTCGTTACCATGGCGGTAGACCTGGCAGAAGTAAGTGTAGGAAAATGTACCGCTATCTCAAGAGGGAAGCAAATACTACCTTCGTATTTACGATAAAATTGTCTTATATGTATTTTTTTTGTTTGTATGTTAAAGAATTGTTTTCCTCTTCATGCATTATTTTTTTCAACGGCATTGAAAACTTTCATCTAAAAAGACCGACGATAACTTGGTTACAGTTATATTGGAGTAACATGAAACTAATGCAATGTCCTAAATGATGAAATGGAATATTGTTCCGTCTCATCGGCGGCGGGGTCAACTTCAAAGGGGGTGGATTCTTCCAGACAGATTACAAAAGCAGTAGTGAGAAAAAAAAATAATCTATAGGTTTTTAAAACTACGAATCCCCGAAATCTAATAAAAGATTTTGGGGATTTAATTTTTTCTCTACTCAATCAAAATTATTGTGTTGTTGAAACTCATCACAAATTTCATTGGTGGATAATTTCCAGATCAGATAGATGTTGATTCCAAGTGCGAGGATATTTCCTAAGATTACAAGAGAGATCGAACTTTCCATCCCAAATCCACTCATGTATTTCGAAAGTAAAAGATACGACTGAATACTCGTAATAATTCCCCAAACGGTCAACACTGATAAAATGACCATATACGAGATCCTGCCCCAATTCCGCCGCATAAACAAACCGATGGAAGCAATGATCCCCGATAATTGCAGAATAATTTCGAAGAGTGTTGTTGTTGGAGAAACCGTCATTGACGGCATCAACTGTTGGGCCATCTTATATTCAAGACTGCTTTCCAATGAACTTGTCGATATCAACGTTACAATATTCTGGAACATCAGATATATTCCGACCATGATTGAAAACAATGCGAGGTTTGTAATAAATCGGGATCGTATCGGCGGACGGTACATCAATGGTTCGTAATTCGTCATTTCAACTCACCTTATTATTTCAAATTGATCAACCGCTTGTAGAAGATATGTCAGATCGTTACAATATTCCTTTTTTTCAATATTGATTTTGCACGCTCGGCATCTTGCTTCGAATCAAACGACAATCGGAACGTCCCTCCCCGCCCCTCTCTGATCTTAAGCAGTTCCATATCTTTAATGTTGATATTCGCTTTATATAAAGCAGTGGTCATGAGTGATAATACGCCCGGTTTATCATCGACGGAAACAAAAATATCGTGAACCGGCTGAAGGAATCCTTTGGAGTTTTTGGGAATGGCATCGCGCACGATCTTGGCAGTGCGGAATCTTTGAGCAAATGAAGTTCTGCGTGATGATGATTGGAGATCTTTTTCAAACTGCAACAACAGCATAGAAAATTCTTTCACAGCATTTCTGATCTCAACAGAATTGCTTGTAAGAATATCATTCCACATCCCGTACGGACTTGACGCGATGCGGGTGATATCGCGGAATCCTCCCGCGGCAAGCTGCAAATATCCGGGATGCTTTTTGTTCTTCTTTTCTACCATATTCATCAAAGCAACGGCGATCAATTGCGGTAAATGACTGATCGAAGCGGCGATCGTATCATGATCTTTTGCAGAAAGAAAGAGAACTCTCGTACCAATGGATTGAAGTAATGAGGTCAGTTTTATAATCTTTCTTTTTTGCGAATTATCAGCGCACAACACATACGTTGCATTCTGGAATAGCAAGGGATCGGCAAATTCGATCCCTTTACCTTCGGAACCTGCCATCGGGTGTCCGCCGATGAATAATCCGTTCTTTTTGAACACTTTTTTTGCAGCATTCGTAATTTCCAATTTAGTACTACCGACATCGGTAATAATGGCAGACCGTTTGCAATAGCCAGCAATGGTTGGTAACAGTTCTATGATCGTATGAACAGGTGTACAGAGAAATATAATATCAGCATCGTGGAGAAGTGATGGAAGCGAGATTGAACCAAAATCGATGGCATCACGGTGAAGTGCGGCATCGATATGTTCTACATTGTCGAATCCTGTTACCGTAATGGAGGGATCGGTCTGTTTGATTGCCAAACCAAGAGAGCCGCCGATAACACCAAGACCGATAATGGTAATATTCATTGTGTGTCCTAAAAACAATTCTCGCAGAGACGCTGAGACGCAAAGAACATCTTATTTTTGGCGCTTTGCGTCTTAGCGAGAGATTTCCTGTTATGCTATTTTTCTGCCGATCGCTTCTGCAATCACCCGAAGCTGTTTCATCATTTCTTCGAACTGATTTGGAAACAAGGATTGAGCGCCGTCCGACTTTGCGTGGTCAGGATCGTTATGCACTTCAACGATGATTCCATCAGCACCGGCTGCAACCGCAGCTCTCGCCATCGGAATTACTTTGTCGCGAATTCCAATTCCGTGCGAAGGATCGGCAATGATCGGTAAATGACTTTTTGCGTGTATCACCGGAATAGCGCTGATATCCATGGTATTTCGCGTTGCCGTTTCAAACGTTCTGATCCCGCGTTCACACATCATCACTTGCTGGTTCCCTCCGGAGAGGATATATTCAGCCGACATCAGCCATTCTTCGAACGTAGCGGAAAGTCCGCGCTTTAACAGTACCGGTTTGGATGATTTTCCCAGTTCGCGCAGAAAATTATAGTTCTGCATATTGCGTGCTCCGATCTGAATGATATCGGAATATTTTTCAACTACGTCGATCTGATTGCTGTCCATCGCTTCGGAAATTACCAGGAGACCAAATTCATCAGCCGCCCGCCGCATTAATTTCAAACCATCTTCACCGAGTCCTTGAAATGCATACGGCGATGATCGTGGTTTGAACGCTCCCCCGCGCAGGAATTTTGCTCCTGCTTTGGCAACGCTCTCCGCAACTGTAAAGATCTGTTTTTCATTTTCAACGGAACAAGGACCCGCCATCACAACGATAGCATCTCCGCCAATTTCACAATTCTTGAATTTAAAAACACTTTTTTCCTGTCTGAATGACCGGCTTGCAAGTTTATAGGGCTCTGTGATTCGATATGCGTGTGCAACACCGGGAAGCACTTCGATCTGCCGTGTATCAAAATCCGGTTTTACTCCGATCGCACCGAGTACGGTTTGATTGACTCCGGTGGAACGGTGAACGTCAAATCCAAAGTCATTCAGGATCCTGATGATACCTTCAATATCTTTTTCTGATGCATTCTGTTCTACGACTACAACCATATTTTTCCTTTTGTGAAATCTTAGTGTTCTTTGTCCCTTAGTGGTTAAAATTAAATGCTATCATACCGATCTAATTTGAATCCCTCACCCAAATACAATCGTCTCGCTTCAGGATCGTTTGCAAGTTCTTCGGCAGTACCTGCTTTGAGAATTCTTCCTTCAAACAAAAGATATGAACGGTCCGTAATGGAAAGCGTTTCATGAACATTATGATCCGTGATCAATACTCCGATATTGCGGTATTTCAACTGTTTAACGATCTCCATGATATCTTCAACGGCGATCGGATCGATGCCTGCAAATGGTTCATCCAACAGGATGAATTTAGGATCGGTCGCCATTGCTCGTGCAATTTCTGTTCTTCTCCGTTCACCTCCGGAAAGCATGAATCCTTTGCTCTTTGCAATATGCGTCAGACCAAATTCTTCCATCAACTTGTCCGTTCTACCATTCTGTTCTTTGGATGAAAATTTTGTCATTTGCAGAACGGAAAGAATATTATCACGCACACTCATTGTTCGAAACACGGATGCTTCCTGCGTCAAATACCCGACTCCCTGTCGTGCGCGTTTATACATCGGCAGTTTCGTGATATCCTTATCATCCAAAAATACTTTCCCCTCATTCGGTCTGATCATTCCAACGATCATATAAAAGGTGGTCGACTTTCCGGCTCCGTTAGGACCAAGTAATCCTACGATTTCACCTTGACCCACTGAAACCGTAACATCATCGACGACAGTGCGTTTCTTGTATCTTTTCACAAGATGCTCGGCGCGAAGAATCAACTGTTTGCTTTTTTGCGCAGTACTTTCACTCATAATTTTGGCCGTGTTGGAAACACCGTCGTAAACTTCGGTCTGTCGTTTCGTATCAGAAAACCATCCAGATTGTATTGTACTTCATCCTTCTCCAAAAGATTCTCAGGGTAAAATGAACCTTCGATTCCTTTGATGATATGGATCGTGTTCGGTTTTCCGTCATCAAATTTCATGGTAATGGCATCACCGCTTGTTTTATTGACGCCGTTCCCTGTTGAATCATTATACAAAAAATATAGACTGATTGCATTTCTTTCAACATATGTTTCCTGTAATTTATTCTCTTTGAAAGTCATTCGTATCATTCGTCCCGTCAATTGATTGTAACGGTTCGGAAATGCGCTGTCGCTTTGCGAAAGGACAAACGCACGGGTTCGAATCGATGCTGTCTTTAATCGATTCTTTTCAAGGGATAAAAAGATTGTATCACCGGTTACCTGGTTCTCTTCATACCAGACGATCGGATTATTATAAAGTTCGATCATTTCATTCTGCCTATAATACTTTAACAGACCGCTCCTCGCCGCTAATCCTCCTCGAACGATCACCACACTATCTTTGATGATGGTTTTCTTCGTGGAATCATCAAATGCTTCCATCACCAAACTTTTCACAGCTAAGGTATCGATCTCTCCTTTGTCGGTAGTGTCGATCTGGATCATTCTGGGATTTTCGGTCATCTTACTGTACCGTGTTGAATCAGAATGGATCAGGTAATTCCCAAACATTATCACATTATCGCTTGGATTAACGATCCGAACATTCAGCATTGCTTCGGATTTTCTCTGATTTTCAAAATACGTCAATTGCTCACAATAAATAATTGATGATGAATCGATCACTTTAACATTCCTCTGAAAGAATGCACGCTTTTCATTCAGATAATATGTTCCAATATCAGCATACAAGGTAACGTGAGGAGTTTTTAGCTTTACATTCCCTTCACCATCTGCTTTGTGAAGATTACCGAAATAATGTCCCCGTTTTGATGTGAGCGTAACCGTATCTCGAATAATTTTTACATTCCCGATCAATTCCACTTCATTTCGGTTGATGAATTGTATCGCTTTGTCACACCATACCCTTGCATCCCCCTGACGAAAACTGACATTTCCTGTCAATTCACGAACATCCTCCCCGTTTTCCAATCGTTTTCCGGCAAACTCATCTGCATTTTGAAGAATGATGAGATCGGATTGCTGTGAAAAGGAAAAAGATCCCAATAGACCTATCAACATCACCAGTAGTTGATATTTTTTATTTGCGCTATAGGGAATCGATCCTGTCACTTTCTCTCCGCTGTTCCTGTTACTTTGAAGATCCGATAATTCCTTAGATTATGATCCGATTCGAAACCGGTCCCTTGCAGGTCTTCCGTCGGTGAAGTGATATGAACAAATTCGGGAGAATGAATAAGCTGTTTTGCATTGTCCCAGAACATTTTTTCCGTCCGCACTACTGTCCCGCTGTCGGATGTTACGATCACGTTCCCAATTGCTTCAAGATTATTCGTTCCTTCATCCACAGAACCTTTGTGTGATGTTAAAATAGTAGTGTGTTGACCAAATTCATCAAAAAAATCGATCACAACACCGGAATCCATATATGTAATGCGTGAATTATCGAATGCGTAAATATGACCGGCTTTGATTATTGCTTTGATAATTCCAGAATCGGAAAACGTGATCGTCGAATTCCAGCTTTCCTGCGTTGGAAGTTGAGCGCTCGAGACACCACTGAGCACGGAGGGTCTTACTTTTTCTGCGCAACCCGACATAACTGCTATTGCCAACAGCACAATAGAAACACTAAGAAGCTTTTTCACGCCGCTGATTCTCCACCCAATCCTGCACGAACAAGGTCATGTAAATGAACAACGCCGAACGGTTTCCGAGCTTCGTCAACGATAATGAGCTGTGTGATGCTGAATTGTTCCATTTCTTGCAATGCGATAGAAGCCAGCGTTCCTTTGCGGATCGTTTTGGGATTTTTAGACATCACTTGTTCTGCCGTGTAATCGGCAACATTGGTTGTTTTTTGAAGCAATCGTCGAAGATCGCCATCTGTAATGATCCCGGCGAGATTACCCTTTGCGTCAACGACGCATGTTGCACCGAGCCGTTTTGTTGTCATTTCAAGGATCGCTTCATTCAAACTTGCTTTCACGCTGATGATCGGTGTTTGACTTCCGGTGATGGCAAGTTCTTCTATCTTCAGAAGAAGACGTTTACCAAGATTTCCTCCCGGATGGAACAATGCAAAATCGTCGGCGGTAAAATTTTTCTTTTCCAGTAGCGTCACAGCAAGTGCATCACCCATTGCGAGAGTCACGGTCGTGGATGTTGTCGGGGCGAGATTGAGCGGGCATGCCTCTTCTTTCACAGAATTATCCAGCGCAACATCGGATTGTACCGCCAGGTGTGAATTCATATTGCCGACCATCGAAATGATCGGAACACCGATCCGTTTGAACATTGGCAGCAGTTGACGTATCTCCTGCGTATCACCGCTTTTGGAAATACAGATCACCACATCATCATTCCGCACCATCCCAAGATCGCCATGCACTGCATCCGAAGGGTGGAGAAAAATGGATGGTGTACCGGTGGAATTCATTGTTGCTACCATTTTTCTGGCAATGATACCGGATTTTCCCATTCCGGTCACGACAACTCTCCCTTTACAGTGAAAAAGGATATCGATCGCTTTTTGAAATGAACCGTTGATCTTTGTTTCAAGTGCCGCAACGGCTTCCGCTTCCATTCGGATCACCCGTTTTGCTGTTGCTATGTCTGTCGATTTGGTGGACATATTATTGAGTAACTTCTTTCATGATTTTATCGATCGCTGTAACCTGCTTCAACAGATTTTCCAATTGATGCAACGGCAACTGACTTGCAGCATCACTCAATGCTTTCACCGGTTCAGGATGAGTCTCAACAAACAGTGCATCTATTCCCACTGCTGCACCTGCGCGAGACAACGGGAAAATAAATTCCGGTTGTCCACCGCTCTTCCCATTCTCACCGCTCGGCAGCTGGACTGAATGTGTTGCATCCAGAACAACGGGATAGCCAAATTTTTTCATCATCACCAATCCGCGCATATCCACAACAAGATTGTGATAACCAAATGTGGTACCTCGTTCTGTAACTAAAATATTTTCGTTGTTGGTAGAAACAACTTTCTCGATCGGATGTTTCATATCATCCGGCGCAAGGAATTGACCTTTTTTAATATTCACAACTTTTCCGGTGTTGCCCGCTGCGATCAATAGATCAGTCTGCCTGCATAAAAATGCAGGAATTTGTAGCACATCGGCAACCTGCGCAGCGCTCTTCACTTCTTCTGCAGTATGAATGTCGGTGAGGATCGGCATTCCAAACGCCTTTTTCACATCGTCTAAAATCTTCAGTGCTTCATCCATACCAATGGAAACAAATCCCGTCATACTGGTCCTGTTCGCTTTTTTGTATGATGATTTGAAGATGACCGGTACGTTCAGTTTCTCACAGATCAATTTCACTTTTTCTGCGGTAAAGAAGATCATATCTCGATTTTCTACCACGCAAGGTCCGGCGATAAGCACCAATGGACTGACGGCCCCAATTTTTACATTTAGAACATTGACTTCTTTTGTCATAATACGCTAAGGTACCAATCTTTATGTCTTATTCAAAATAAACTTAAATAGAGAAACATCACAACAACTCCCGACGAAGCACAAAGCCAATTCACAATATCATTATCAATCCATCGAATGCCTTTGATCAATGTGGTCTCAATACCATCAATAATCGTTTTTTCAGTTATTTTTCCACTAAAACTTTGATATTGAGCTTGAATTGTCGCTCCAAAAAAACTATCGATCATCGAGCCGATCAAACCTGAGACGATAATCGCTATGAACAACGAGTTCGAAAAGATTGAACTCTCAAACATCACAGCAGAACCTGTTACGATCAATGCTCCAAGCAATGCCCCGATTGTTCCTTGAATTGAAATACCACCGCTTGTACCGGGTTCTACCTGCTTGAACGTAACGATCGATCGAGGTTTTCCTTTCCACAATGTTCCTATTTCTGTTCCCCATGTATCTGCAGTTACTGCAGCAATTGAGGCAAGATAGAAATAGTATAATTCGGAATGATCAGGAAAAAAATGCCACCCAATAATGAGAATACCTGCAATACCGCCATTTGCAGCAACTTGTCCCACATCCCGCTTGTCGGTCTTATCGAAGATGATCTCGAATTTCTTCTTATGCATTTTTCCAAGTTTGGAAAGAAGACTCGATGCGATAAAGAAAGTAAGAATGGGTGTCGTCCATTTCCATCCCCCGATACCATAGATGATTGTTGCAAGAAGAAATGTTGCGACACTGCCGCTCAACGCTAAAAATTTGAAATAGAAGGATATCACCCCTATAACTGTTGCAAGCATCATTCCGATAACCATTTGTTCAGGAAGATGATGTGTCGGAAACGTTGAAAAATGGTGAAGCATAAATGCTGTACTTAATGGTACGGTATAATTATCAAATCCACGCGAAGAGATGGCTTCAAATACCGTCGCAAATATTGATGTAACGACAGCAAGAATTATCGGATCATAGGTAGTGCTAATATTTGAATATTTCAAAGAACTAAACACGATCAGAAATGTGGATACGAACATTACTGCTGAACCTTCAAATGATTTTTTATCACTTGTCAGATAAAATATATGCGGATGCCGTAGATTCTCTCCGACAATTGCCGCGGAAGCATCTCCCACCGCCAAGACAAGAATGGAAATTGAAATGATGTGCGGTGCAGAATCCCAAAATAAGAGAACCAAGGCAAGAAACGATAATGGATAATAAACAGTTCCGTACGAATGGCGGTTGGTGCCGTGGATTCCTTTCAATAAGTCAAACTGTACTGCTACGAAGTTGACACAAATGAACGTTACTGCTAACAATATTGCGGGAATGCCGGAATAGAAAACTTGAGGTGCAAAGTAGATCAATATCCCGGTAAGGATATGGACTAGTTTGCGAGTGATCTCAGGTGATCCATGAAAACGATATCGAAGAAATTCTGCAATGCCGATAAAAAGACCAATTGCAATGAAAATGATGAAGAAGAGTGACCATTCGTCCGAGGTTGGTGAGAATAATAATTTCATACAGGTATACTATCTGCAGATTCATGAACGACTCCCGAAATGATCTCAGTGATCGATCTCGCGATGATCAATTTCGGATCCCCGGATGATTTTGCCGCAAGGTCGGCTTCTGCCAGGATCAAAAAGACATTCTCTATGTCGGCCGGCGAGAAATTCTTTGCTTGTGCAAGGTACGATTTGAGATAATACGTATGTGTGCCCGCGATCTGCGCCAATTCCTGATCTGATTTCCGCTGACGCAGACCATCTTGTATCTTCCACAGTTTAATGAAATGGAGCGTCAACACTGCGATCATTCCAACGATCGATTCACCGGATCCGATAAGACGGTCCGCAATTTCAATGGCCTTTGTACTGTTCTTTTCTGCCACCTTATTTGCCAATTCAAACGATGTGAATTCCCGCGAGACTCCAACGACACGTTCTACATCTTTTACCGTAATGGTCGCTTGAGCACCGATCGACAATAATAATTTTTCGATCTCATTCGTTAATTCCCGCAGCGAACTGCCGACGTAGGAATATAATAATTGAACTGCCGGCGGTTCAATTGACCTTTTGAGTTTTTTTATCCGCGCATCGATCCATGCTGTCGTTTCATAATCCCGCAACAAATTGGATTCATACGAAACACCAAGTTTCTTAAGTAATCCAAACGGTTTCTTCCGAAAATCAGGGTTGTTTGCTATTAACACCAGTACCGTGGTTGCCGATGGTTTTTCAAAATAGGATTCCAGTATTTCTTTCCCTGCAACACGTTCAAAATCTTTAATGATAACGACTCTGCGTTCAGCCATCATTGGATATGCCGCAGCGAGAGACACAACCTTCTTTCCGTCAATTTCATTCCCATGAAAGATGTCCAGATTAAATTCCTTCATTGCAGGATCAAGGGCATGTTCTAAGAGTGAATCAATAACCTCCTCGATCAGAAACGATTCATCACCGTAGAAAAAATACAATGGGGCGAATACATTCTTCTTAAACGAAGAAATGAAATGATCGCCGTCAAATTTTTCTTTGGATTTGGCCATAAGCATTCGGCAGATCGATGAACATCCGATCTGCCAATTCATCATTCAATGACAGTTACTTTTTTAATCATGATTTTCTCAAGAGGATTATCGCGAGGATCACGCGGCGCAGCGACGATCTTATCTGCAACATCCATTCCTTCGACCACTTTTCCGAAAACGGAATATTGCCCGTCCAAGAACTTCGCATCGGCAACAGTGATGTAGAATTGGCTTCCATTGGACATTCTCTGAGGATTGATCTGATCACCTTGGCGAGCTGCAGCAATGACGCCTCGCTCATGCGTGAGACCGATCTCAGCATCAATACGATATTCCGGTCCGCCCATTCCATGGGTATTCTTGTCGGCATTTTTGGAATTCGGATCGCCTCCCTGGATCATAAATCCCGGAATGACACGATGAAATGTCGTGCTGTCATAAAAACCTTCCTTTGCCAACTTGCGGAAGTTCGCGGAATGTTTTGGAGCTGCAGCATCATTCAATTGAATGGTGATGTTGCCAAGTGATGTCTCAATGACGACAAAACCTTTTTGGGGGTTAACGTTTTCTACTGGCACGGCTGTTTTTCCTTTTTTAGTGGATGTGGATTTTTGTTGGGCAGCGGTTGTGTGTGCAAACATCGTTGCAGCGCAAAGAAGAACTAAAAAATATTTCATGGCACCTTATATTGAATGTTGATAATTGTTAAAAATAGTAATTCATTCCAAACCGTATTCCGGCATGGAAATAACTTAGTGAAACTGTTTTGGTTGATCCCGGAGCATTTAATGCTTTCCCATTCTTCTCTTTAAGCCCGCTCATAAATTCCCATCCAAGCGAGCCCCCGATATATCCGTAGACATTATCACCAAATGCCGTTTGACCGACAATTTCTGTTTTAACACCGATACCGTTCGATGAATACTCATTCGTTGTTCCAAAAGTAGAAATTTTTTGGGTCATAGAGCCAAAATGATAACCTCCTCCGGCTCCAAATTTTACAAAATACCCTTTGCCGGATATGATCTTTTGAATAATGAGTGATGGAGACTGGGTTGCATAAAATATTTCATATGTGCCGCTGAGGTTGCCTTGTACGGTATACGACTTAAACAGATAGGAATGTTCAAGTTTCAATCCCCATTCATCATCGATCGGAAACTCCACTCCCCCAAAGAAATCTACCGCAACACCGAAATCATCCACACGCTGAGCAAATGTTGAAACGGTATTGATATAATCCACAACATCGGGAGCCGAAACCATATGCACACCCATTCCGCCAAACAGAGCGATGGTATTCTTTCGTTCTACGGCAACTGTTTTAGGACTTGTACTGGATTGTGCAAATGACAATGTCCCTGCGATAGTAATCAGCAAAACAAATTTCATGCTGGTTCATTCCCTTCGGATTTCAACATCGCATCACGCACATGGATCTTATCAACAAAAAAGTAATACAAACCAAGAACAGTTGTCGTAAGAAAACCTACAGCGTGTGTGTACACTGCGTAACTCAACGCCTGAATTGCATCAACAGAGAACATTTGCGTCAGAACAAATGAGGTAAAGGAATGATAACTTCCAATTCCACTTGGTGTGGGTAGTGCAAAGGCTAGACCGGAAGCGACCTGAAGAACCGCCGCGGAGCCGAAGTTCAGATTATTCTGTTCGGGAAAACCATAGATGAAAAATGGAATATAGAGCAAGACGATATAGGATATCCAGATCAAAATGCTCGTTACTGCGATCATAACATAATTCCCGGAATGTTTTGCCGCGCCAAAACCGGAAAGGAATGAATCAAATATTTTCTCCATTTGTCCACGCAGTGTATGCGGAAACAAAAAAAGAAATTTTTTCAAAAACCGGAACAACACATCGGCTTTCAAAAAGATCATAACAAAGATAATCAGCATCACCGCAGCTCCGACAAAGAATAACCATTCAAATTCCGCCATCGCCGGAAACCAAACAGCAAATGGCTCTGCATAGATCGCCAGCACGGTTAATACCACCAGAGCAAACGCAACAATATCGAGGATACGTTCAAGGATGATCGTTCCCATCGTTGCACTTTTTGATACACCCTCAAGTTTTTTCATTGCATACGGCCGAACAAACTCGCCAAGACGTGGAACGACATTATTGATCAAATATCCAATCATTGTTACAGAAAAAGCATTCCGAAGTGAGACATTTTCTTTGATCGGCTGAAGAAGATATTTCCACCTCCACGCCCGTATAAGATGACTCAATGCGCTCCCAATGAATAAGACCACAAACCATATCCAGTGAACATCAATAAGAGAATTCCAGATCACCGACGGGTCTTTTCCTCGAAACGCAAAATAGAGGAACACTGCGGCAAGAGCCACACTGAACGCCATACTCAATGTATTTTTGATGATGGATTTCATTGCTTGAAGGAATTTACGTCGATGACCTTCATATCAGATGTGATACCAAATTGAAAAATTGAATCTGAAATTCCTTTGTTAAACCGAATATTTGAAAGCGAGATTGTAGTTGTCGTTTTATTCTTATCACTATACTCAATTTTTTCTACCAGCCATGTTCCATTTTTGACCCATACTCTAAGATCTGTCATCATTGAAGAAAGAGCGGCAGCCTTTGAAGGTTGTAATGTGAGTATCAAAAATCCGTCAGCCGTATCAAGTTTTGAAATTGAGAAATCCTTCGGCAATCCGGTAAGAAATTTATCGGGAGAAAATTGTCGGCGGTTTTGTTTAAAAACATCTATTAATACTTGTTTACTGGCAGGTGTGTACATCCACACTTTTTTGCCATCAGTAACAATTGTTTGCTGTTCAGTGACAATTCGATATTGATCCCCTTTTTTTAATTGAATGGAACCGGAAACTTTTTGTCCAGCCTGTTTGTATCGCATTTTTACCGATTGGATAAAATCAGCCGACACATCATTCATGTGAGAATATTTTGTCTGAACATTCTCCATCACTTTTCCGGGAGATAATTCCTGACCTGAGCAATTAACGGCAAAAAACAGTATCGCGACAAAATATTTCATTACTAAACGTTACCTCGATGAAAACAATGAATGGCGTTGATAGGATAAGTCATTCGAAAATCTCAATCCGACATCAATCAAGATTCTTCAGCAAAAATTCAAGATCGGATTCTTCCTGGATCCGTACTTCTCGTGCTTTACTACCGTCAAACGGACCAACAATTCCTGCTTCTTCCAATTGATCAACCAGTCGTGCCGCCCGTGAATATCCCACACTTAATCTGCGCTGCAATAATGAAACAGAACCCTGCTGATGGCGGACAATGATCCGTGCAGCTTCATCGAACAATTCATCTCTCTCACCCGTACCGCCGGAACCATTTCCCCGTTTCTTTTCAAGAGCTGATGGAAGTTCATACATTTTACTGTATCCTTTTTGCTTCCCGATATGTTCAACGATCCCTTCCACTTCTTCCGAAGAAATGAATGCGTTCTGCATCCGTATCGCCTTTGGACTGCTGGGGGAAAGATACAGCATATCCCCGCGGCCGATCAATTGTTCAGCACCGCTGCCGTCCAAAATTGTACGGGAATCGATCTTTGATGAAACTGCATAGGCAATACGTGAAGGAAAATTCGCTTTAATAACACCGGTGATCACATCTACCGACGGCCGTTGAGTTGCAAGCACCAGATGAATTCCCACGGCGCGTGCAAGCTGGGCGATACGAGCGATGGATTCTTCCACTTCTTTTGCCGTGGTCATCATCAGATCGGCAAGTTCATCAACGATCACTACGATGTACGGCAGAAAACGGTGCTTCAATGTTTCTGTATTCTTCGCCTGCAGCTTTCCCTCTTTGAACCGCACATTGTAATCGGTCACATGACGGACTCCGGCAGAGGCTAGAAGATCGTATCGTTTCTCCATTTCAATCACACACGATTTTAAGACAAGCACCGCATTCTGAGGCTGCGTGATGATCTTCTCGTCCATATCCGGAGAAACTGCAAGATAATGATTCTTCAATTTTTCGTAGAGGTTCAATTCGATCTTTTTCGGATCGACAAGAATGAATTTCAATTCCGATGGGTGAAGTCGGTACAACAAACTTGCAATGATCGTATTGATCCCAACGCTTTTACCCATACCGGTTGCACCGGCAATGAGAACGTGCGGCATCTTTGCAAGATCGTCAATAAAAATCTCTCCGGTGATCGTTTTCCCCATTGCCAGAGGCAGTGCTGATTTACTGTCACGGAATTTTTCGGAGTTTAAGATGCTGCGAATCGTAACGATCTGCGGTTTGTTGTTCGGAATCTCGACTCCTACCGTTCCTTTTCCTGGAATCGGAGCTTCAATTCGGATGCCGCGTGCCTGCATAGCAAGGGCCAGATCGTTAGAAAGACTGGTGATCTTTGAAACTTTTACGCCGGTTGCAGGAACTAGTTCGTACAGCGTTACCACTGGACCGGGAGTAACGCTGACATTGGCGATCTCTACATCAAAGTCAGCAAGTTTTGCCTGTAGAAGCGCAGCATTCGCTTTCAATTCTTCATCACTGATCTTCTCTTCATATTTCTTAGGGTCGAGCAGATCGACCGATGGAAAGACATAATCGATCTCTTCGTCTTCAACTTCACGTTCTTCAAGTTCTGCTTCTTTTTCTTGCACACCTTCTTTGATTTCTAACGGTGTATCAAGAAGATCGAACGAAGGAACTTCATTGCCCGGATCCCGGTTCACCGTCGGTTGAGGTCTGGCAAATTCCTTTTTCGGTTGAATAATTCTTGGTTCAGGTTTTTCTTCCGGTAAGGATATTTCCGTATCCATCCGTTTCACTTTTATCTCAGCCGCTTCCCGTTTCTTTTCTTCTTCTTTCTGCTGCGCGCGGATCTCCTGCTGCTCTTTCCATTCTTCCATTTTCGCACCGAAGAATTCACCGATCGCAATGATAAAATCTTTGATCCGCTCGGAGGTTTTATGAAGGTCAAGATCGATCGCAAGCGTAACAGCAACAATTCCGAGAGATAGGGTGATCATCATTCCGCCGGTGAGTCCGATCGATTGCTGCAGAATCGTTGCAAAAAATGCGCCGATACTTCCATGCCATTCTGCAGAGATCACATCGCTCAATCCGGTCTTACGTAACAGACCAAAGAACGCGGAACCTAACAGTGCGAGAATAATTGCATAATTTGTGAAATAGACAAGTTTGCGGATATTTCCACTGCGGAGCATCGTCCATCCCCACATCAACATCAATGTGGGAACAATGAATGCGAAAAGTCCAACTGTGGAGTTGATGAGATAATTGGAAAGAATAGCACCGAACAGTCCGAGCCAATTGGTCGTCAGTTCTGACTTTTGCTGGATGAACTGATCGTTGGTAAATATTTTATACAGATCGGATAGACGCACATCTCCATTCGCCTCGTCACCGGAAGAATAGGATACCATGGAAAGCAGAGCCATCAATCCGAACACAATCACGAGGAATGATAGAACCTGTTTACGTTGCTGTGTATTTTTTTTCGAACCGTTATCCTGTTTCTTACGTCGTGGTGCGGGAGCGACCGGTTGATCTTCTTGTTGTGGCAGCGGAAAATCTTCCATTATTCTCCTTTCCCGCCTGATGTATCAATACTGATCGGCACATGGGGAATTGCCGGATCCGATTTCTTTTTCAACCGAAGTACATTGCTGGAAAGTTCAGGAACAACATCGAATGCATCCACATTGGTGCAGAATTCCAGATCATTCTCACAGCCGATCTCGATAAGGAATTTTCCATGATCGCACGTGCGCGCCATTTTCAACAGATTCTTACTGGCACTCTTATACAGTGTATATGCTGCCGCAGCAGAATCGTTGAATTCAAACTCCGAGTTCTTACCTTCCATCAATTCCTTAATGATCATACCGGCACAAACCGTATCTTCAAGACAAAACTGTGTGTGCTTTCCCGCGCAGAGAATATACACATCATCTTTTAGTTCCGTGATTCGTTTGACGATCGCAGACATGTTGATGAAACCGGCTATCAGCAAATTCTTTGCATACCGAGCTTTCCACATTGCCGGAGCACCGTTAGAGGTGCAGAAAATGATCGATTTGTTCTTTACCGCTTCTTCCGTGTATTCAAGGGGAGAATTGCCAAGATTGAATCCTTCAATAATCTTTCCATTCCGCTCGCCTCCGCGAAGAACAACATCACCGAACAAATTACCGGAGACTTTTACCGCAGATTCGATCGTGTTCACAGGAATGATTTCTTTCGCACCGTTGTTCAAAGCGGTGATCACTGTTGAACTGGCACGAAGAACGTCGATCACGACAACATTCTTATCACGCATGAAGAGATCGTCGATCTGCGATGGTGAAAAAAATACTTCGATTTTCATAAATTAAATTTCCCCATTGTACGAACAATTATCCACACCGTTGTTATTTTTTCAAGAATGGAAGCGCGACAACAGTTGCTTCAACCATTTTCCCCCGGACATCAATTGAAACCTTTGAACCGATCTCTGTGTACGGGACATTCACGTATCCCATGGCGATTCCTTTTTCGAGCGAAGGAGAGAATGTGCCGCTCGTAACTACGCCGACATGGGAACCGTTTACGACCAACGGATATCCGTGGCGCGGAACTGCTTTATCACTCAGCATCATTCCAACTAATTTCCGTTTCGGTCCTTCTGCTTTTGTCTTTTCTAAAATTGATTTTGAGACAAACTCGCCTTTGTTGAATTTTGTGATCCATCCAAGGTTTGCTTCGATAGGATTCGTTGTTTGATCGATATCGTTTCCGTAGAGACAATATCCCATTTCCAAACGAAGCGTATCCCGTGCACCAAGACCGATGGGAGTGATACCGAATTCTTTTCCGGCGCCAAAAATTGCATTCCATATCTTTTCAGCATGAGCAACATCAAAATAGATTTCAAATCCCAATTCACCGGTATACCCCGTTCGGGAAATGATCATGTCAATTCCTGCAATATTCCCCTGCACAAAATGATAGTAAGGAATCACCGACAGATTTGATGAAGTCAATTTCTGCATCGTTTCAAGGGATTTTGGTCCTTGAATCGCAAGCAGTGCCGTTGCATCGCTTTTATTTTCAAACACAACATCGGCCGGACAATGTTTCTTCATCCATTCCCAGTCTTTATCGATGTTCGAGGCGTTCACAACAATCATATATGATTGTTCTGCCAGCATATAGATCAACAGATCGTCAACAATTCCGCCGTCTTCAAAACACATAGCGGAATATTGTGCTTTCCCCGGTGTCAGTTTTGATACATCGTTCACTGTAATCGATTGCAGGAATGATAATGCATTTACTCCCTTTGCAAAGAACTCACCCATGTGTGAAACATCAAATACTCCAACGGCGTTACGAACAGCTTTGTGCTCTTCCATTATTCCGGCATAAAGAACCGGCATTTCATAACCGGCAAACGGAACTACTTTTGCTCCGGCTTTTTTGTGGATCTCATAAAACGGGGTTTGTTTCATTTCGCCTGTCCTTTTTTCCAGTCGGCAAGGAATTTTTCAAGACCACTGTCCGTGAGAGGATGCTTGATCAATTGATCGATCACTTTAAGTGGCATCGTACAGACATGTGCACCGATCAATGCGGCTTGCTGAACATGAATAGGATGACGGACACTTGCAACAAGTATTTCCGTTTCAAATCCGTAATTATTATAGATCGTTACGATCTGTTCGATCAACACCATTCCGTCGGTGCTGATGTCGTCAAGACGTCCGACAAACGGACTGATAAAAGTTGCACCGGCTTTTGCGGCGAGCAGCGCCTGATTTGCGGAGAAACAGAGTGTAACGTTCGTTCGAATTCCTTCGGAGTGAAATGCTTTTGCTGCTTTAAGTCCGTCTTTAATAAGCGGAAGCTTGATCACGATATTGTCGTGGATCTTTGCAAGTTCTTTTCCTTCCTTCATCATCCCGTCAAATTCTGTTGAGACAACTTCGGCGCTGATCGGACCGTTGACCACGGCACAAATTTCTTTCAGGAGAGTTACAAAATCTTTTCCTTCTTTTGCAACCAGTGAAGGGTTTGTGGTAACGCCGTCAAGAACTCCAAGAGCGTTAGCTTCTTTGATTTCGGCTAAGTTTGCGGTATCGATAAAAAATTTCATTGTTGAAACTCCAATAGATTTATTAGTTTGCAAATTCCGGTGTAATATCCTTATCCTGTTTCACGGAAATAAAATGGAAATCATCGATCTGCAGTGCTTTATCTTCCTCGATGGTGATCCATTTCAGGAAATTTACGCGCATCTGCCATTTACGATTGAAGAATCCTTCCGTAATAAACTCTGCCATGCTTGGATTGATCCGAAGATGCAGTCTGAATTCTCCGCCCCCTTCGCTCCGATATCGACGCAGCCAACGTTCGATATTGCTCATGATCGTAGTCTTTGATTGAATCATTCCGGAACCGCCGCACACCGGACAAGGCTCCATGAAACTATGGATAATACTTTGCCGCGCACGCTGGCGGGTGATCTGCATGATACAGAAATCGGTCAGCGGAAGTATTGTATGTTTCGATCGATCACGCTTGAATTCCTTCTTCATCTCGTCGTACACTTTTTTCTTGTTACGGTCATCAAGCATATCGATAAAGTCGATCACAATGATACCGCCAAGGTCTCGAAGGCGGATCTGACGCGAGATCTCCCGCGCAGCTTCAAGATTGGTGCGGAGAGAGTTCTCTTCCTGTTCTTTGCTTGCTGCATACCGTCCGCTGTTTACATCAATCACCACCATCGCTTCGGTCTGCTCTACAATGATATAGCCGCCATGTTTCAGCCAGACTTTTCGGGCAAGGAGTGTTGCAATCTCTTTTTCAATGCCAAACGTGTCAAAGATCGGTTCGCGTTTACCGTAAAATTCAACACGGTCTGCCATTTCGGGAGAAAAAACCTTCACATATGATTTGATCTCTTTGAACATTTTTTTATCATCCGTCACGACTCGTTCAACCTGTTCGCTGAACAGATCACGGATAACGCTGGAGGTTGTCGCCATATCCTTATAGATCAGTGAAGGCTGCTGTTCTTCTTTTGCACTCTTCTCAATGTCTCTCCACGAAGCAAGAAGAGATTCAAGATCGTTGAGGAATAATTTCTCATCCTGATTCTCAGCATTGGTACGGACAATTACCCCAAAACCGGCCGGAAGAATACTTCTTACCAAACGACGCAATCGGCGACGTTCGCGAAAACTGCTGATCTTTTTGGAAATGCCGACTTTGCCGTCGAACGGTAAGAGCACAAGAAATCGACCCGGTAGCGATACTTGAGAAGTGACCCGGACACCTTTTTTTGCGACTGGTTCTTTCGTTACCTGAACAATAATTTCCTGTCCCTTGGTGATATTGACGGCCCGACGTTTTTCTTCCCGTGGTTTTTGCTCGGGTTTAGGTTTTTTGGCAGCTGCTGCCGGTTTCCCGGTTTCTGAAGGTTCATCTGAATCATCTTCATCATCCTCATCGTCCAGCATAGCATTATATTCGTCTTGTACGTCGCTAATATCTGAAAAATGGAGAAATGCGTCTTGTTGCAAACCAATATCTACGAACGCCGCTTGAATACCGGGCATTACTTTGGCAACTTTACCAAAATAAATATCTCCTACCATACGCTCTTTTTCAGGTGTCTCTACAAACAACTCCGCCAAGCGTGCATCTTCGGTGATCGCAATCCGGATCTCGTTACCGACAGAGTTAATTAAAATTTCTTTTTTCATTTACAACAACAGCCTTTCACATCATCGAACAAGTTCTTTTTTCACTTTTCGAATCTCTTAAATTGAACATTTACCCATTATTGGGATTTATACTTGGTTTCCTACAGCACTGCATAAAGTAATAGCGCTAAAAGTGCGTAACTATTACTCCCTTTCCGCACAAATTGAATGAAATTTACGAAAATATAGCGTGGTGTGCAAGGTAAGTTTGGATTCTGCGGGGAATAAAAAACTGTAATTCGTTGATTTTCCGTTTAATTTTTACTGTTATGAACTTTTTTCAGTAGCAAGTCTGCGAAAAATTGGAACGAGGAGGAAATATAATGCTATAGCGATCAACGGTGCTGAGAGTGACCACGCGGCTATAGCTCGAACATTGGTCATCCACAACGAATTGATCGCACCCACCACATCCGTTTGAAGCATTGTGAATATTTTCACAAGATCGAGTGGAATAGGAGGTTGACCGAATAAAAATTCACCTGCGCGGATAAACGGAATGAACAGCAATAATTGCAGTGGATAAGTAAAATAATTAATCAATTGTATTGCCGGCATGTTCAGCCTAAATGCTAATGCAGCCGCAGTACAAAGTAACGTCGTAGAACCAAGCACCGGAAATGTTCCAAGCAACAAACCAAGGGCAACACACAATGCCAATTTTTCAGGAGAAAGTCCTTGTTTCAGGAAATTCAATAACGGTGTCAGTAAAGCCCTGTCTAAAAACTTTACAATCTGATTATCTCTTAAAACCATAAATCATTCAATACATTGTTTGTAAAAATTATTTAGCCACATTAAATTTATGAAAATAAGTGAAATCCCTGTTCTGTAAAAATTGTGTTTCAATGCTCCGCTTCGTTTTACATTTGTAGAATCTTCAAAATCACCTCCTATAAATAGTCAAAATTTCATCAAAAAGGAAACCTTTCTTTGGCAGCGAGATTGCAAGATAATCATCGATTGACAAAATAATCCATTTGAAAGGAACAGACCAATGATTACTCCATACTTTAGCACTGTAAAATCATTGTCTCCCGTAAAAAACAACGGTTTGTTGAACGATGATAAAGAGCGGATCATGGAAAAAGTGTATAACAGCGATGTCTTTAAGGAATTTATCCGACAATGGGGACATGCAATGCCGCCGTTAGAAAAGATTGCACAAAAGAGTTCGGTAAAATAATTCTTTTTTGGTTTTCTTCACCGCACAAGCATCATAGTTCCAAGAACGATGATGATGAATCCAATGATGTCAAGAAGCAAACCATACCGGATCATTGTTCTCAGCGAAACATATCCGGAACTATAAACGATTGCATTGGTTGGAGTTGAAATTGGGAGCATAAATCCGAGCGACGATGCCAAAGTTGCTGCAACCGCCGCCTGAAATCCCGATTGCTGCGCAAGAACGATCACCAGCGGTACGATCATATTGGCTGAGGAAACATTCGATGTAAGCTCGCTTGTAAACGTAGCAATTGCAGAAGAGATTGCGATCAGTCCAACACCCTCTGCAGGTATTATCCCTGCCAACTGTCCTCCAAGCGTTTCAGCAAGTTTCGTTTCAAAAACCATTTGTCCAAGAGTGATTCCCCCGCCGTACAATGCAAGCACACCCCAATCTATTTCCACTGCACGAGAAATATTCATCGTAAATTCTTTTTGGTCACTGTTGTTGTTATGTGCAGGAAGAAAGAACAGCAACACAGCTCCGATCAATGCGGCAACACTTTCCGGAATTTGTTTGGAATATGCCGTTGTCAATGGATGTGTATCACCGATGGTAATAGCAAGGATTCCTGGAAAGATCCAAAGCAGCACCGTGATACCAAATGCAAACATGGTATTTCGTTCTGCACGAGAAAGCGAGCCGAGATTCAACTTCTCTTGGGAAATCAATTCCTTCATTCCTTCGATATGATCTTTCTTGAGAGAACAGAAATAATTCAAATAAAGAAAAAGACAAATGAACATCACAATGACGATGGGAACTGCAAAGGTCATCCATTCAAAAAATGCGATGTGACGTCCTAATTGACGTTCAATAAATCCAAGTCCGATAAGATTTGTCGGCGTACCAACCGGGGTTGCAAGTCCGCCGACGGACGAGGCAAATGCACACATCAGCATCATCCCAGCAGCATATTCTTTTACGGCAGATTCACCTTCTACGCGTTGAAGCATGTGAATGATGGCAACTCCGATCGGAAACATCATTGCCGTCGTTGCAGTATTCGATATCCACATAGAAATAAGACAGCAGACCGCACCGTAGGCAAACAATATTCTGCTTGGGTTTCCACCGACAAATTTCATTGTGAGAACTGCATACGCGAATCGTTTATCTAGTCCGTGCAGTTGAATCGCGCGAGCAAGGACAAATGCACCGATAAAAAGGAACATGATCGGGTCGGCAAAGGGCGCAAATGCTTTTTGTGCAGAGGTAATCCCGAAGAGAATAAGAAGAACCGGAACAAGTAAGCCGGTGATGTAGAGCGGCAATGCTTCAGTAAGCCAGAGCACAACGATCAGTCCAACAACAGCTGCTAATGCATGGGCCTGTTCACTTAATATCGGAATAGGAAGGAAAAAAAGAATCAGAAAAACGATCGGCGCAACGACAAGACCGGATCGTTTGCGGAACAGTTCAAATTTCTCTTCTGCAGATGAGATGGATTGTTTCATTGCAGAAAATGTAAGAGAAAGGAAAAACAATTGCTATCTATTTAAATCATTTGCGCGACATTCGAAAACCTTCTATCCTTTATTGAATGGTTACTTTATCAGGACAAGTTTTTTTGTTTCCGTAAACGCACCGGCGCGGATCGTATAGAAATAAATCCCGCTCGAAAGTTTTGAACCGTCAAATGTTGTTGAATAAGATCCTGCTTCTTTCACGTCATTCACCACCGTTGAGACCTCTTTTCCAATCACATCGTACACTTTCAAGGATACTGCACTATTTACCGGTAATTGATAACTGATCATTGTGGTTGGATTGAACGGATTTGGATAATTTTGAGCGAGAACAAAGTTAAACGATGGCTCCGTTGTATATTTCACGGATGTAGAGGAAGAGAAATTAAAGATATACATTGAACCGGCACCGCTCAAGGAATCTGAATCAAAAGATCCTTTGGAATCATTATTTGCGCCTATAAATACCGTGCTGTCGAAAATCGCAACCGCATTGCCGAAAAAATTATTGAACGCAGGATCTGATTCAACAAGTTTTTGTTGTTGTTTCCATTGTGTTCCATTTCGGGAAAAAATGTATGATACACCAGCACTGCTTTGTGTGATCCCGTCTAACGAATTCGCATCTTTAGCAGGTGCTCCGACAACGGCATAATTACCCCATAGTGAAACGTGTGAGCCAAAATAATCATGATCAGTGCGATCCGCAGCGATTATTTTTTGCTGCTGAATCCATACACTTCCGTTTAATACAAAAAAATAAGCCGAGCCGGCCCACTCTATACTGTTTTTCCCATTTGCATCTTCAGAGTCCAAATCTGCGCCGATTATAATCGTGTTTCCGTTGATCGACACATCAGCTCCGAAATGATCATTAGAAGATCGATCTGATGCGGTGATCTTTTGCTGCTGAATCCATGTCGCATCGTTGCGAACAAACACATATGCAGAACCATAAAATTTCTTTGTGTTCAATGAATCTTCACCGTCAGTGTATGCTCCCACCACGGCATAATCTCCTGAAAGAGCAACGGAATTTCCGAAATTATCACCCGAGCCTCTATCTGATGCTACAATCTTTTGTTGTTGGACCCAAGTATTTCCATTCCGAAAAAACAAGTATGCCGAGCCAGATTGGTTTTTTGAATTCATTCCGGAAGCGTCGTGATCATCAAAAATAGAACCTACTAAAATATAATCACCAGAGATGGAGACTGAACTGCCAAAATAATCTTCGAACGCATGATCGGAGGCGGTAATCTTTTGCTGTTCACTCCATACACTACCGTTGCGGATAAAAATATATGCTGCACCTTCGCCAAAACCAGATCTTTTTTCAGCGCCAACAACAACATAATTTCCAGATATCGCTACAGAAATACCGAATAAATCATTTTTGGACCGGTCCGACGGAACTATCTTTTGTTGTAACAACCATGCATCTCCGATTTTTACAAAGATATATGCAGCCCCCGCGTTGTACAATGAATCCGCACCAGTTGCATTCCAATCTTCATTAGGGCTTCCAACGATTGCATAATTACCCGAAATGGAAACAGCACTGCCGAAATAAGCACCCTCTTTACGGTCTGGTGCAATTATTTTGCTCTTTTGGATCCAATTTTGCGCAAAGGATATTATTGGAATACAATAATATAATGAGAGTGAAATCCAAAAAAGAATAACATATCGTTTGTTTTTCATTTGTTGTGTTATGGATAATAAAAGCACTGATGATTTTTAACTATTTGAAGGCAAGGTCCTCCGTCTCGAAAAAAAACTTCTTGGAGACCAGCGGTTACATGTTATTCATTATTTCATCAATGTAAGTTTTTTTGTTGCTGTGGAATTACCCGATTGAAGTGTATAGAAATAAATCCCGCTCGAAAGTTTTGAACCGTCAAATGTTGCGGAATATGTTCCTGCTTCTTTCATTTCATTCACTACTGTCGCCACTTCTCTGCCCAATGCATCGTACACTTTCAAGGTAACATGACTGTTCATTGGTATTTGATAATTGATCATTGTAACAGGATTAAAGGGATTGGGATAATTCTGCATCAGAGCAAACTTCTTAGGAATCTGCGTAATCGCAACTTCAATTTCTTGAGAATATATAAATTTCCCATCGCGGTCAATTTGTTTCAAGCGATAAGAAGTTTTACCGACAGCATTTGCATCAACAAACGAGTATGCGTGTTGTGCATGTGTTGTTCCATTCCCTTCTACAAAACCGATTTTGCTCCAATTGTTCATTGTTAATTGTTCATTGTTAATTATTTTTCGCTCCACCTCAAAACCATAGTTGTTCATTTCCGTTGCAGTCATCCATTCCAACTGCACGTCATTATTATGAACCGTCGCTGCAAATGTGAAAAGTTCAACCGGCAATGCTCCGATATCCGTCATCAAAATTGGGCGAATGCGGTAATCCCCGCTTGTATACGTTGCCCACGGTCCGCCTGAGTTGTATGAAGAACGGCCATCCTTATTTCCGGTGTCGTACACCATTCTGAAATCAGTAACAGCAGTGCAATTAAAAACAATATGATAATTGTTTCCTGATGTGACCAATACGTTTGCACCAGTCATGTCGATATGATTCCAGCTCATTGGAAGGATCGCATTTTGATCAAACGCTACGGTCGACCCGATCTTCACATTTGGAAAACCGGATCCGTTGTCAGACCACACCTCGGCATACAGAGGAGTGGTTAACGTAACTATTGATGATGGATGGAATAGAGCGCCGGTGATTTTTCCGTTTGCTGATGGAGAAAATTTTACAGCAATTTTCCGATTGATAAGATTGACGGTGGTTGCATCCGATACCCATTCATCATAGGCTAATATATTTCGTTGATGTACGAAAGATGGATTGATCTCTTTAATGACCGAGCGAACAATATCGAGTTTTCCATTTCCCCACGTATTGTTTGGAACGACACCGGTATAATTGTCGGTGGTCGCGGTGGATGCAATCAATGATTTTATTCCTCCAACAGTAAGTGAGTTGTTTTGCTGAAGCAGCAAAGCCACGGATCCTGCAACCACCGGTGAAGCCATACTTGTTCCCTGCATACATACATGACGCAATCCTCCGACAATTTCAGCTGCACTGAATGTCGCACCGGTTGAACGAGAGGAAATAACCTGCTGTCCCGGCGACGTAATATCCGGTTTTATTGCTCCAGACCGTGAAGGACCTCGACTACTGAACGACGAAATACTATCCGATCCATTTGGTGTTCCCGCCATATATGATGATCCGTCGCTTGCATACCATTTCCAACGGCTTGCACAAGAGCCAACAATGACTGCACTGTCTGATGCATTACTAACCGTATAGTTTGCATTACCACCTGCAACCGTAACAGTCTTAGCATTGGAACCGATGGTGTAGTCGTACAACCATCCATGGTACGTTAATGCAGATCCTGTCGTATTCGTCAATTGAAGTGTCCACGTTCCTGTTGCCGGAGTTTTTAAAGCATCCTGATCATTTATCGTGCAAAAAATTTCTCTGTCGCCGTTGTTCGCGTCGTTGTAGTTGTAGATAGAAACGTATCCGTCATTGGTGGAAGTAACTCCGCTGGAATTAGCATTTTGTGCAGCTGTTAAAGAGTTCGGTGTGGTTATTTGAGCATTCACACTGCTGCCATCCTGCATCCAAAGATCGAATGCGAAGTTATCATTCGAAGCACCGCTTGCAATAGTATATGCCGGAACGGCGAATGTAACGGTGGAAGAACTGTTCGCACCGATGGTACCTGAGAAATGAATTGGAGTGCTGCCGCTGTTTCCGGCAGACATGACAACGATCTTTCCGGGACCCGAAAAATTTGCCACTGCCAACCCTTTCGTATCTGTCCCATCATGCGGACCTGCATCTGAACCAAGACTCATGTTGATAACAATCGGTTTTCCTTCTGCGGTTGCTTTTTCATTCAGATAGGAAATTGCATCGATGACATTGGTATTTGGAAAGGAACCGTTTCCTGCTTTTACAATAATGAGGTCAGCATTTGGTGCCATCCCTTTATATTTTATTGTCGATAATGAACTTCCGTTTCCT
Source organism: uncultured Chitinophagaceae bacterium (assembly GCA_964409765.1). Taxonomy (GTDB): domain Bacteria; phylum Bacteroidota; class Ignavibacteria; order UBA10030; family UBA8401; genus UBA8401. The sequence continues at coordinate 7,603 of CAYPEM010000041.1, read as the reverse complement.
GCAGCAGTACCAGCAACGTGAGTTCCGTGTCCATGAGTATCGCTTTCACGGACAAATCCAGCAGGACTTCCATCAAGTTCGTCATTGATATGTGCCTGAACATATTCAACACCGTATGCAAAACTTGCAGGAGATGTTTCGCCTCCGGCTGGTATGATCGTCTGGTCCCAGATAGAAAGAATGCGGCTTTGGGAAGAATCGATTGGATCGCGGAAGTCGAGATGCTTCCAATCAATGCCGGTATCTATAATTCCAATAATCACTCCGCTTCCGGTATATTGAGTGGAGTTCACATATCCTGAATGGAGCAGATCAGCACCAACCAAAGCGCGCGCAACATCGTTATGCGGGTAATCAATTGATGTGGGAGCAATATATTTCACTGATGAAAGTAAACTCAAACGTTCAAGTTCTGCAATAGTTAATCGTGCCGTGGCAAATGTTTTTACAACCGATTGTAATTGTATCCCAGACGAACGGATGTGTTCAAATTCATCCGCGAAGATGAAACACGGAAAAACCAAAACACCTTCTGCATTCCGTTCAGAGACGATGCTGCGGACTACAGATTCGATCGTCGGTGTTTTAGTTTTTTCTGCATCGAGAATGAGCCTCAACCTAAAGTCGAGCTTTTGCGATGACGTGTTATTTGGTTTTTGCAATGCGCCAGCAATAGAAAAACATACTACTGCTAGAATTAGAAATTTGTGTATTCGACAAAGTTGAATCATAAAAAACCCGTATCGTTGGAAGAAATGTGTATCAGATCCTCTTTGATAATTTAATGTCAATGGTCAGGTATTTTTGAGACTTTATGACCTATTTCATCAGCGTTAATTTCTTTGTTAAAGTGAAATTTCCCGAACGCAATATATAGAAATATATCCCGCTCGAAAGTTTTGAACCGTCAAATGTTGCAGAATATGTTCCTGCTTCTTTCATTTCATTCACCAATGAGGCTACTTCTCTTCCAATCGCATCGTATACTTTTAAAGTTGTAAAGCTGTTCGATGACAGCTGGTAACTGATAGTAGTAGTTGGGTTAAATGGATTCGGATAATTCTGATCCAAACCGAATGATGTGATGCCGGAAACGGTCACTTCAACAACATTACTGTACTCAAACTTTCCATCACGGTCAATTTGTTTTAAGCGATAAGAAGTTTTACCGACAGCATTTGCATCAACAAACGAGTATGCGTGTTGTGCATGTGTTGTTCCATTCCCTTCTACAAAACCGATTTTGCTCCAATTGTTCATTGTTAATTGTTCATTGTTAATTATTTTTCGCTCCACCTCAAAACCAACGTTGTTCACTTCGGTTGCTGTGTTCCATTTCAGCTCGACACTTTTCCCATGCAACGCAGCGGTGAATGTCATCAATTCAACCGGAAGCGCACCTTCTGGAATGTTTATAAGCCGCGGATAGTTTGTTCCGATCATTTCCCAAATAGTACCAAAACCCCATTCGGCATCGGTATATGTTGTTTGCGTTTTCATGATCGTAGTGGTCAAACCGGTTCCTCCGCTGCTCGAGCTATTTCCTGAAGTTTCGGTATCCCAAAACGAGTTGGTCACTGTGGATGTGTTATTCGCTCCATTCAATCCTCCCAAAGAGAAACCACCCAATACAGTTCCCGAACTATAACAATGTGTTACAGTGGATCCGTAAAGAAATCCTGTTAAACCGCCGCAATATTCATTTGCCGTTACTGTTCCTGAGGCGTAGCAATTTTCAATAGTTGATTGATCGGCACGACCGAGCAGACCGCCGCCGCATTGCGAAGAGGCGGTTACGGTACAGGTACTGTAACAATTCGACACCGTGGAATAATTTCCAATATTTGACAGCAGACCGCCGACATACGATGTTCCGGATACACTTCCGGAGCTGTAACAATTTGACATTTCGGACACATTGTATAAATATCCGGTCACGGCACCAACATTGTTCTTTCCTGAAATATTCACATCGGTCAAGCCAAGATTGTCAACCTCACCGCCAAAAATTACACCAAACAATCCCTGGCAGTCGCTTGCAGTACGATTGATAAAGAGTCCATCGATGGTGAACATATTCCCATTGTATGAGCCGGTGAAGTATGTTGTCCAATTCCCTATCGGCGTCCATCCGGCTCCGCCAGTCCAAGTTGATGTTTCGGAAGCATCAATGTTTGCTGTTTGCACAAAATATTTTCCCCACTCTGCACTATTCAACGCGATCCAATACAAACTATTCAATGATGATATTTGGTACGGACTTCCGATTGTGCCGTTTCCGACAAGCAATGATGTGATGCTGCCACCCGCAACCGGAGCAGGGACTGTACCATCTGCACCGACCTGCCATCCGACATTTGGTGGGAATGTGGTATTGTTTGTATTATAATAATATCGATTCGTCCCGGGTCCGTCTATTATTACCCATCTATCTGATTCCCACATTATGGTATACCCATCTCCTCTGATGTAACAAACCTTTCCTCCGGGTGTATACGCCGATAACGGATAATTCCCATCAACAATAACTGAACCTGCACCGCTTACCGTAATTGATTGAGAAAAAGTATTATTACTAAAACCAATAAATAAAAAAAGTGTTATTGCCATCGATAAATAAATATTTTTCATGTTTCTCCTTTTGTAATTATACGAATTGCAAATAATGAACTATAAATACTTTTTACTCTGTATAGTTTATTTCTCTACTGGATCGTTGCTGCCGTAACCAAGCTGCTGAATACTGCATCATAAATATTTTCAGCAGATGGATTTGTGTTATTTAAAACAGAAAGGGCGTTCCGTTTATCGGAACGCCCTTTGTTTTTTCTGTGAGCCGATGAAACATCCGGTTCATCACTGCTCGGATGTTCATCCTTGCTTTCATTATTTTTTGATCTACAATATTTTTTTAGATGCACGATGAATATTTTTCTAACCGTTTTTTTGTTGAATGAATTTTCCGGATGCTGTTAACAATCTCTGCATAATATCATGTAATTTTAATTTGACAGCAAGACATTCTTTAGGATTGTAGTGCTCATCACCGAAATATTTTACGAAAGAAGAGTGAAACATCTTGTTTGTATTCGCCAATGGTTGTACAAAAAAAGGGGGACAAAATGTCCCCCCTTGCAAAAATCCTCCGCGTTCTCAGCTGTGTATTTTTCTATTTCATCAATGTAAGTTTCTTTGTTGCTGTGAAATTACCTGATTGAAGTGTATAGAAATATATTCCGCTTGAGAGTTGTGAACCGTCAAACTTTGCAGAATATGATCCTGCTTCTTTTGTTTCGTTCACTAATGATGCTACTTCTTTACCGAGCATATCATAGACTTTCAATGATACTTGTCCGCTGACCGGTAATTGATAGCTGATCACTGTTGCAGGATTGAATGGATTCGGATAGTTCTGATCTAATCCGAATGTTTTGATATCGGCTACGGTTGCTTCTACACTATTGCTGTATTCAAACTTCCCATCTCGGTCAATTTGCTTTAAGCGATATGATACTTTTCCTGATACGCTTGCATCTACAAAGTTGTAAGACTTTGATAAATTGGTTGTTCCGCTTCCTTCCACAAATCCTATTTTTTGCCAACTGTTCATTGTTAATTGTTCATTATTAATTATTTTTCGCTCCACCTCAAAACCATAGTTGTTCACTTCGGTTGCAGTATTCCAATTCAATTCTACATTCTTTCCTTTTGCAATTGCGGTAAAGGATGTAAGTTCAACGGGAAGTGTGATATTCGTCTGATAATTCACGAGATCGGAATGACCAGCTGCACCGGACCAATCAGTGGAATTATCATCATTCGGTACTGCATCAAACGATCCATGATCATTATTGTTCCCCGTAATATAAAACTGTACATCTCCAATGGTTTCAACAATTGATGATCGAGGCACCCTGATCTCTACCCATCCATTTTGATCATTTCCGACAATGTTCTCTCCAAATTCTGTTGCGGCTAATCCGCCGGAACCATCCCATGATGCTCCGTTCCAGGTATGAATTTCTGCATAACTTCCAAAATGCCCTCTGGCATCGTAATCCGGTTTTTCGGTTTGCGCATAGCTTATATTTCGCGCCCAGCTGTCAGAAGTAGCACCACCAGATTTTGTATGAATAACAAATGCCCAAGCCTGCCAATCCGATGCCGTTACTTCGGCACCGAAATAAATATAGGTTGCATCATACGTAACGTACAATTTTTTTGCGTTTGCTCCTGCCCATCCGATAGTGCCGTCAGCAGTAAGCATCGGGGTTCCCCAGGTCCCTTCACCATCAAAGACACCGTCCATTGTTGGAGTCCCTGAAATAAGAAATGTTATAGCAAGTATATGCAACAGTATTACTCTTTTCATTTTGTCTCCTTTACTATTAATGAATGATTTTCCTGTTGAATTGTTTTTCATTGTAATCTACAATTCTTTAATAGTCAAGCAATATTTAGCAGAAAAGGGCTTTTATAAAAAAGTGATAGCAATTTATTACAATAAAAAAAAGGGGGGACAAAATGTCCCCCTTGCAAAAATCCTCCGCGTTCTCAGCGAACTCTGCGGTGTGTTTTTCTATTTCATCAATGTTAATTTCTTTGTTGCTGTGAAATTACCTGATTGAAGTGTATAGAAATATATTCCGCTTGAGAGTTGTGAACCGTCAAATTTTGCAGAATATGATCCTGCTTCTTTTATTTCGTTCACTAATGATGCTGCTTCTCTACCAAGTACATCATACACTTTTAACGTTACATAACCGTTCATTGGTAATTGATAATTGATCATTGTACCGGGATTGAATGGATTCGGATAGTTCTGTTCAAGATAATATTTCTTTGGAATTATACTTTGAGAATAATCAACTCCGGTAGTCGGTAATCCTGTACCTGAGACAAAGATCGTGTCGGGTGAAGTTTGCGAATTGCTTTGCAAAATCAATTTCCCTGATATTGCATTCAACACAGCTGGTTTGAACCTCAGTGTGTCCTTTGCATTTGATCCGGGAGCAATGTTCAGTTGTTTTGTTTTCGAAGAAAATATCGTATCGGCCGATGAGATATTTGAAATACGCAGTGTGTCATTCCCTGTATTGCTTATTGTTATGACCGTATCTTTGAACTGACCGATCTTAACTCCGCCAAACAAAAACGTTTTTGCACTAAAACTTATGATAACAACAGATCTGGGAGTTGCACTGACTTCATTTGAAAAACTGCTTTCATTTCCGGTACTGTCAACAGCCGTCAGGCGCAAATAGAATCTTGTACCATTCGGTAATCCTGAAAAGATCTTCGTCGTATCGATTATCCCTCCTATTGTCGAATCTACTTGTGTAATCGGATTCGGTGAAATATTCCGGTAAATCCGATATCGAAGAAAATCTGCTTCATTGTTCTTACTCCATCTCAGCGATAGTGTATTGCTTGACGAATCAATGACGACAACATTTTGAGGCGCAGAAGGTGGAATACTGTCGGTGGGATTCTGCGGAGTCGATCCTAATGCTGTAATATTATCAACTCCGAGTTGCGCCACGATGGCTTCTCCTTGTGTCGATGCTGATGAACTATGAAGAATTCGAATTTCGGTTACACTTCCCATAATTGTCGCATATGTTCCGGATACCGTCATCATGTTTTGGGCAAGAGGAAAAACCGTTGACACCCAACCGCTTCCAACCGGAAGCGCAACTGCGGATGAAATACAGTTTCCAGTGCTGCCGGACAATGCGATCCTGATCAATAATGCATTTGGACCTTCATTTTTCAACTGCATACTTATTTGGGTGATCCCTGCGGTCAGATAATTGCCGGTCCATTGTGCTTTATTAAAAAAAACGAGCTTACTCCCTGCACCGGATCCTCCTGCAGAAACCACATGTAAATATTGATCATTCAAACCAGCAGGTCCTCCTGTTGTTATAATGCCGGGCTGCGTCGGATTACTCGCACCCGATGTCCACGACAAAGTTGTTCCTCCTTGGAACGTATCAGATTGGTTTACTGTCTGCGCGTTTAGATTAAAATGAACAAACACCATGGTGATACAAACCGTTAAGACGTTAGAATATTTTTTGGACATAGGTAGTTTCCAAAGGATACTGTGATAGATAAATTGTGGTAAACTGTAAAACCTTGTCAAGGTTAGATGACAATTACCAGACCTTGACAAGGAATTACAATATTTATTTCATGACGGTAAGTTTCTTTGTTGCAATGAAATTTGAGGCTCGAAGTGTGTAAAAATATAATCCACTTGAAAGTTTTGATCCATCAAATTGCACAGAATATGTTCCTGCTTCTTTTGTTTCGTTCACCAGCGTTGCTGCTTCTCTTCCTAACGCGTCGTAAACTGATAATAATACATGGCTGTTCATTGGTAATTGATAACTGATGACTGTAAAAGGATTGAATGGGTTAGGATAATTTTGATCCAAACGGAAATCCGTAATTTCGGCAGTTGCAGTTTCCACAACATCACTGTATTCAAATTGTCCGTCATGGTCTATTTGTTTTAAACGATAGGCAACACTGCCTTGTGCACTCACATCTATATAGTTGTATGATTTCGGTGCATTTGTTGTTCCGCTCCCTTCCACAAATCCAATTTTTTGCCAACTGTTCATTGGTAATTGTTCATTATTAATTATTTTTCGCTCAATCTCAAAACCATAGTTGTTCACTTCGGTCGCAGTGTTCCATTTCAATTCCACACTCTTTCCTTTTGTGGTTGCTGTAAATGAAACGAGTTCAACCGGAAGCAATCCACCGATATTCAATTGTCCGCGAATTTCACCGCCGCCAGCAAATGATGTATGGATGTTGATATAATATTTTCCTGCTAAAAGATCCGTTTCTTGTGTAGCATTGAGAACGAATGTATTGGCATATGAACCGGATGTTACACCTGTGACAAATCCGCTGAAACCAAAGACGACTCCTGCACTCGCACCTGCTAACGCCGGTCCGTGGATATGCGCCGCCGTAGTCGTTCCGGTTAATCCGCTGTATTGAAAAGTTATCGTCAATACTTTGGTGGCCGATGTATAATAACATCCACTGTACCCCGATCCGGTTTCCGTTCCCGTTCCTGATGAGGCTATACCGGCTTGTGCTCCATTCATTGTCATATCAATATCATAATCTTGCGCAAAGACAGCCGCATTCATCAACAGCAACATCGCCAAAGAAAAAACTACCCGGAATAGTAATGTGTGTTTTGCTGCAAAAACAAATTTGTCAATAGATGTTTCCATACATCCTCCTTAAAGTGTTTATGATCTATTTAAATAAATTACTTTCGGATGCTGCTACTACCGTTTAATATTTGTTTTCGGAACAGCTGTTTTCTGAATGTTGGAAGTACATTAATGTCGCTCAAAGAAATGAAACAGGATACCGAGCCGGGAAAGTAATACCAATGGAGCAAATCATACTAATTTGTCCGATATTGTGCTGTCGTATTGTAATCTTTTTCTCAATGAAGGTCAATATGAAATATTAAAGGAATTGAACTTACTTCCTTTTCAGCAATAAAAAAAGGGGGGACAAAATGTCCCCCCTTGCAAAAATCCTCCGCGTTCTCAGCTGTGTATTT
>CAYPEM010000040.1:42216-45794 GCA_964409765.1 uncultured Chitinophagaceae bacterium | reverse complement strand
CGGCATTACTCCTGCCCATATCGGCAATGAATAATCTTCCTCATCATCTTTTGCCGGTCCGGTTCTGATCTTCGCAGATGCACTTTCTATATCGATTGCTACGATGGTTGTACTGTTCGTTTCTTGATCGGTGGGTTTTCGCGCATCATCCCATCGTCCTTTTGCAATATGTTCTGTTAATGCTTGAAATACCTTCCATTTTTCATCATAATCCTCAATCACTCTGCCCTTTCCGAATAACACTGCTGAACGATAATTCATACTATGATGAAATACTGAACGGGCAAAAACAATCCCGTCGATCAGTGTCATTGTAAGACAAACACTGTTCCCTGCTTTGATATGAGTCAGCATACGGTTGGCGACTGCGCCGTGAAGATAGATCGTATCATCAATACGAACGTGAATCGTCGGCATAACAAATGGCTGATCTTCCAAAACAAATCCGGCATGACAGATCAATGCTTCATCGACAATTTCATAAATAGTTTTTTTATCGTATTGTCCACGTTTTGGAAGTCGTCTGACTTTATTCAATTCGGTTTGTGGAAATTCACTCATAAGTTCCTCACATTGATTTTAGAATTCACCGCAGAGGACGCAAAGATTGCAAAGGAGTTATCGAAATGATCTCAGCGTTTTCGGCGAACTTTACGATAATTTCTTTGATTAATATTGCACTAGAGGCGAGCTGCTCCGTTATTTTCAACTGTCATTATCTCTGAGGTTGCTGTTTGTCCGTTCTCCTCGAATGCTTTTTGCATTGCTCCTGTGATTTCTTTCTCATTCTTCACCGCAAAAGCAAACACGGTCGGTCCAGCGCCGCTGATGTTGAATGATAATGCCCCGGCATTCAGAGCGGCATTCTTCACATCGTCAAATCCCGGAATGAGCGTTGCGCGGTATTGTTCATGAAGTTTTTCTGCTGTAACATATCGGAGTGCATCAAAGTCCCCGCTCATCAATGCGGCGACTAGCGAAGCTGCGTTCTCAATATTTGTTACAGCATCCTTTAAAGTCACTTGCTGCGGAAGGATTTTTCGTGCCTGTTTGGTTTGCACTTGAAATTGAGGTGAACAAGTAATGATAGAAAGCGGTTTTTCGATCTTCACGCTTCGACAATGAACTTTTCGTTCGGCATCAAAACAATTGATCGTTAATCCGCCGAAAAGTGCAGCTGAAACATTATCGGGATGTCCTTCAATTTCAACGGCGATATTCAACATATCATCCTTTGATAAGTTCAACTCCAACAATTCATTTGCAAGAAAAACTCCACCAGCAATAGCGGCACCGCTGCCGCCGAGTCCGCCGTATGCCGGGATCTCATTGTTGATGTGAAGATGGATTGCGGGAAGCGTTCTACCAATTTTTCGTGCAGTCGTTTCTATCGCTGCATAGACAAGATTGGTGGAATCAGTTGCGATATGATCTTTACCATTTCCTTCAACTGTGATCACCAACCCATTCGATTGTTCCGCAGTGAGAACCAGATATCGATTCAACGCCAAGCCAAGCGTATCGAATCCGGGACCGAGATTAGAGGTAGAGCATGGAATTTTTATTGTCATAGTAGTTGAGTATTTAAAGCCGTTGAGTCGTTGAGAAAGATCTTATCTCATGTACTTTTACTCAACTACTCAAATACTTTATAAAAAGTTTTTTAATTCATCAATAGTCGCTTCAATATCATGCGGCGGATTTGCCAATGTTGTTTTCCGGTTGAAATGGTAATCCACAATCACCTGTGGATCTTTCAGAATATTTCCGGTCAAAATTCCGACAACTGTTTCGTTTGATTTTATTTCACCATGTGCGATCAGTTTTTTTATTCCGGCGACCGTTGCACACGATGCCGGTTCTGCACCGATTCCCGCTGCATCTACATTTGCTTTTGCATCAAGAATCTCTTCATCTGTGACGGAGTCAACAATTCCGTTCGTCCATTTGAGCGAACGAATTGCTTTTGTATAATTGACCGGATCTCCGATCTTGATCGCTGTTGCAATCGTATCGGCTTTTTCCGGTTTCAATTCCGAGAAATTTTTCTTGTACGCTTTGTAGAATGGACTTGCCCCTTCCGCCTGAATAACTGCAAACCGCGGCAGCCGATCGATCAATCCAAGTTCTTTTGCTTCGTGCAATGCTTTTCCGAATGCACTGGTGTTTCCAAGGTTCCCTCCAGGAAAAACGATCCAATCAGGGATGTGCCAGTTCAATTGCATCAAAATTTCCCACATGATCGTCTTTTGTCCTTCAAGCCGGAATGGATTGATGGAGTTGAGAGGATATGCCGACAGCTTTTCTTGCGCCTCCCGTATTAAACGCATACAGTCGTCAAAATCACCGTTTACAACGAGTGTTTTCGTCCCATAGGCCAATGCCTGGGATATTTTACCCACAGCCACATTTCCCTTTGGAATAAGGACAATTCCGGGCAATTCTGCTTCTGACGCATATGCTGCGAGCGATGCTGAAGTATTTCCAGTTGAAGCACATGTTACCGCCCGCTGCTTCAGATGTTTTGCCATTGTGATTGCAACGGTCATTCCGCGATCTTTGAATGATCCTGTCGGATTTTCACCTTCATGTTTTAAGAAGAATTTTTCCTTGTTCAATCCAAGCCAAGCAGATATCTTTTTACTGCGATAGAGCCTCGTATTCCCTTCCTGTTTGGAGATGATCTCTGATTCAGGAAGTTCCGGCATGACTAACTCTCGAAAATGCCAAACCCCGCCGCTCGGTTGTCCATTGATCGTTGAACGTTTTGTCGAAAAATATTCTCTTGAAATATTATTGTTTTTTTTGACCGCATCAAAATCGTGAATAACATCCAACAGTTCACCGTTGTCAGTGGTAAACCGGATTTCGTTCAGGGGAAATTCCTTTCCCGAAGTGATACTTTTTAAAATTGATTTCATATTAACATACGTTACTGACTGGGATTCCATTGATCGAGATCAATTGATCCAGCCGGATAGTGATTCCATTGTTGAGTTTTAAATATTCGGCTCCATCTTTTGCAAATAGATCAATGATGATGCCATCTGAAGTGTTTTCCAGATCATTAGCATTATATACTACTGAACATTGCGTCTTCTTGGTTGCATACGCTTCCAGTTGATCATAGTATGAACAACTGATGTTTTGATATTTTGTAGATTGCTGAGTCATTATTTAGTATAAAATGCATCGTGGACCGCTTGCACCGTTTTTTTTGCATCGGGTTGCTCAACGACAAATGAAATATTCAATTCCGAAGAGCCTTGAGCGATGGCGATGACGTTGACATCTGCTTTTGCAACTGCATCGAAGGTTTTGCCGGCAATTCCTTTTGAACCGATCATTCCTTCGCCAACGACAGCAACAATGGAAACAGGTTCTTTCACCAACACATCGTCGATGATCTTCTTCGCGATATCAACACTGAATTCTTCACGCAGCGTCTTTGCTCCCACCTGACAATCTTTTTGCGGAACAATGAAACAGACATTGTGTTCCGATGATGCCTGAGAGATCATCATCACATTCACCTGCGCTCGGGCTAATGCTGAAAAGATCCTTCCCGAAACACCGGG
>CAYPEM010000040.1:5218-42116 GCA_964409765.1 uncultured Chitinophagaceae bacterium | reverse complement strand
GTTGAAGCGATGAATCCTGTAACGACGGGAACAATATCTTTTTTCACCAGCGGGGTAAGTTCATTGTTAATTGTTGCATTTGAATACACAAAATCAATCGAAGCTTCGCCAAAATTATCATCCGTTCGAATGATCGTTCTTGCATCAACAAACTGCGCATTGATTCCGCTCTCCTGCAAAATTGCCGCAATCTGTCTGCAGGAAAGTATTTCTCCGAACGATGCAATGGCATCCAGCGAACGAGGGCTGAGCTCTCGAAGTAAACTTACACCGTGATACAAATTGGTCAATTCATCGATCGATTCCTGCTGTTCTTTAATAAGTGCGGCTCGCCGTTGATAATCTTGGATCAATGTGTTTGCAATAAACAAATGTTTGTCACGAAGAGCGGTGATTGCATTGTTCACTTCGCCCGTTTTTCGTTCTAACGCGCGTTGAGATGTATCAAGTAAAATATTTGTCACACCGCTCATAGCGGAAGCTACAATGACCGGTTTTTTGTCCAAAAATTGTTTGACAATAGCGACAACTTCCTGTAATCGTGGAACATCGCCGACTGATGTTCCACCAAATTTCATGGTAAGCATATAGTTATTATCTACCCTTGTTTTTCCATTAACGATACAATCTGTGAGAAGTGGGTTAAGTATGTGTCATTGATTGTATTTATTTCATTTTGATTAAGCTGTACAATTTCGGAATCCATCTCTGCTTGTCCCGGTGTTTTAATGCCCGGAATAATTGTTGAAATTCCGGATTGATTAGCGCAAAAGCTCATTGCTAATGCAGCTTTGGAGATATTCCTTTGCTTTGCAATTGGCCAAACTTTTTCTAATCCGGAAAGCGATGATTCAATGATCTCTTTCGTCAATCGAAATGAGCGATGATCAGTATGCGCAAAGGTTGCATCTGTGGAAATTCTTCCTGTCAACAATCCGAATTGCAGCGGCATTCGTGCTATAATACCAAATCCAAGTGCTGATGCTTTTGTAATGACATTGTGCGCTCGTTGATTGATGATATTGAATACAAGTTGGAATCCATCTCCAAAATTATGCTCGATCAAAAAATCCGATTCTGTTGTTGGATGAAACGTATTTAGCGACAATCCCCAGTATCGGATCTTTCCTGCTCTTTTCAATTGCTCCATCGCTTCGATACATTCACCCTGTTCCAAATGTGCAACCTTGGCTGAGTGCAATTGATAATAATCAATACTGTCTCGGCGCAATCGTTTAAGACTTTTTTCACAAGCGTCAATAATATGATTCTTACTGTAATCAAGCGCGATCGTATCTTCTTGCGTTGCACGATGTCCGACTTTTGTTGCAACAATTATATCGGAAGAATTTCCAAAGACTTCACCGATCAACTCTTCAGAATGTCCCAAACCATAAAAATCTGCTGTGTCGTAAAAATTAATTCCGAGTTCTTTAGCTCGAAGCAATGCTTCCTTCGAGAGAATATCGTCAACATCACCCCATCCAATCGGAGTTGAACCAACCATTGCCGGTCCGCCTATTCCCCATGAGCCAAAACCAACAACGCTGACGCTCAAATCTGTTTTTCCGAAGCGTCTATATTCCATTATAATGATTCTGAAATTTTGTGAGTCATTTCTTTTGTTCCAAGCAATGTTGTTCCTTCGGTATATATATCTCCCGTTCGGAATCCTTTGCTTAACACTCTCTCAATCGCGTTTTCTATTGCATCCGCTTCTAAACTGAGATTGAATGAATATTTCAACATCATTGCGACCGAAGCGATCGTCGCAATCGGATTTGCTTTGTTTTGTCCTGCAATATCCGGAGCGCTGCCGTGAACAGGTTCGTACATCGCAACGGATCCGCCAAGACTTGCCGATGCAAGCATCCCGATCGAACCGGTAAGCATTGCAGCTTCATCGCTCAAAATATCGCCAAAGAGATTTTCCGTAACGATCACGTCGAACTGTTTCGGATTGCGGATTAACTGCATCGAACAATTATCCACATACATATGCGAAAGTTCAACATCGGGATATTTTTTTGCAACTTCCAAAACTATTTTACGCCACAACTGCGATGTTTCAAGAACATTTGCTTTATCCACAGAGCATAGTTTCTTTGAACGTTTTCGAGCAATATCAAACGCGGATTCAGCAATTCGGCGCACTTCGGATTCCGAATAGATCATTGTGTTGAAGCCGACCTCTTCGCCGTTTCGTTGTTCAAATCCGCTCGGTTTGCCGAAATATAATCCCCCGGTCAATTCGCGCACAACAATAATATCAACACCTTCAACAACTTCTTTCTTTAACGCAGAAGCGTCAACAAGCGCGGAATAGATTTTTGCGGGACGAATATTTGCGTAGAGCCCCAATTCTTTTCGAAGTCCTAACAGCGCTCGCTCCGGTTTTAGATGCTGTGGATTGGAATCCCATTTCGGTCCGCCAACTGCTCCGAGTAGCACCGCATCACTCGATTTTGCCATTCGTAATGTCTCTTCCGGAAGGGGGATCCCGGACGCATCAAGCGCTGCTCCACCTGCTAAAGCATTTTTATATTCAAACGTATGATGGAATCTTTTTGCGATAACTTCCAAAACATGGAGCGCACCGGCGACAACTTCTTTTCCAATTCCGTCTCCGGGAATAACTGTGATTGTTTTTTTCATTGATGTATGTTTGCCACAGAATACTCCTTTATGCAAATCTGAGAATCTGTGGTATTGGTTTAATTATTTATTTATTAATTCTGAAAGTTCCCGTGAACGAATTGTTGCCGTTGCAACCGCATCGATCAGCATCGAACGAAGTCCATGTGATTCTAATTCATGGATTGCGTTGATGGTTGTTCCACCCGGTGTTGTTACCTGATCGCGCAGGATTGCAGGATGGACATTCGATTGTTTTACCAGCGACGCAGAACCAAGAACGGTTTGAACCGCAAGTTTGGTAGAAATGTCACGGGGCAATCCCATTTTTACTCCGCCGTCAATCAGTGCTTCGATCACCATATAAATATATGCCGGACCGCTGCCGCTCAATCCTGTAACCGCATCAAGATGCTGCTCTCCAACAATTACTACTTCTCCTACTGCTTCAAATATTTTGATCGCAACATCATGTTGAGTAGCATGAACATGTTTCCCGAATGAGATCGCAGTGGAACCAAGACCGACAGTCGATGCAATGTTCGGCATACATCGAGCTACAGGAATATTCCTTCCAATGATCTTCTCCATCGATGCGGTCGTAACACCAGCGGCGATCGAAATGACGAATTGGTTTTTATGAAGGACCTTGTGCATCTCATCCAGCACTGTGCGGATCACCGATGCCTTGATGCAGAGAATAACGATGTCTGCATGCTTTGCAGCATCGTTGTTGTCAACGGTGACATTGATCCCGAATTCGGCGGAAAGTTTTTCCAGTTTCTCAATCCGTGTTCCGCTGGCATAGATTTTTTTTGCACTCGTCAACTTCGCATTGAGAATTCCACGGATGAGAGCCGTTCCCATGTTTCCGGCACCGATAATTGCAATTGTTTTATTGAGCATATGATTTTCTTTCAAACTCTTTGATTTCCTTCGTTGTTCCAAGCCGAATAAATGAGCCGGTCAGTTCATTGTAAACTTTAATGTTGACACCGTCAATCACAAATATTTGATGATCTTTATATACTGCATGCAGCGGGTCTGTTAGTCCCGTGTTAACACTCCAACACGAAGAGAATTTGTTGTTGATCCCAAACAACCAAATGCTGTCTGTCCGATTCGAATTTGTTTTTTTCACAAAATCAAAATACATCGACCCATCGTCCGAAAAACAACCAAATGATTGGACAAATTCTTCTAGATCATAATACATTACCCATCCACTGTCTGGCTGAAATTCTCCAATCTTCTTTCCGTTCAAATCCATAAAATGAACTTCACCGTCATACAACAATGCCGTCAAACCGGTATTTGATACGGCGGGTAGGATAAAATTTCTTTGCTCGTTAACAGAATACTTCCATACTGATTTCTGTTTCTTTGTTTTCAGTTCAATGGAGACCTTCCCGGAAAAACCTTCGTAAAAATTACCTTTAATAATTACCTTGTATAAACCGTTTGGAGAAGATTTTTCAAATGTACAAAGAACTGCACTCTGAGCGTTTAGGAAAAATGGAAGAACAACGATGAAGTAAAAATATTTCTTCATTGTCATGCTTTTGAAATCATTCCCGATGTCCGCGCATACTCAAATATTCCCCCGCCGCGAAGAATGTGTTCGATATCTCCAAGAGGACTGAGCTGATATTCTTTCTTTTGTGTAAGATTTTTCAATGAACATTTTGTCGTGTCCAGTTCAAGTTCGTCTCCTGTTTTGATCTCTTTTGCCAGATGCTGTGCTGATTCGAACGGAGCAACAAACGCACCATCGATCGCATTTCGGTAGAATATCCTTGCATACCCTTCGGCAATCACCGCTTCGATTCCGGCGATCTGTAATGCAAATGGAGCATGTTCTCGCGATGAACCGCACCCGAAATTCTTCCCTCCAATGACGATCGTGTAATCACTCTGCCATTGTCCTTCTTTAATGAATGGAATATTCCCCTGCGGCAATCCGGATTGTTCAATTGGAACTCCCGAGAAGGCAAATTTTCCGTAGTTCTTTTTTTCTTCAGGATCATCCAGCTTATAGACCAGGTGTGCTGCGGGAATGATCTGATCAGTATCGATATCGTTACCCAGAACAAATGCTTTTCCTTTGATGATTGCTTTCATAGATCTCCTTACAAAAAATAAAAACCTTCAGAGTATCCATCACCCTGAAGGTTTACAATGATGTGATATTCTTATAAAAATTGTATGAACGTATTTTTCTTATCCACGAGAATCATCTTCGGTTCAACCGGCTTATCCGACAGTTCGAATCCCATAATAATGATCTCATCCCCAACGTTGATCAAATGGGCGGCAGCACCATTCATGCAGATCACTCCCGATCCACGCTTACCGCGGATCACATAGGTTTCCAGCCTCGCACCCGATGTATTGCTCGTAACCAGTACTTTTTCACCCTCCATCAAACCAACTCGATCGATCAGATCTTCGTCGATGGTGATACTGCCGACATAATTGATATCAGCTTCGGTGACTGTTGCTTTATGAATTTTAGAACGGATCAGCCAACGCATATTTTTCCTGTTTTATGATATTTCTGTTTAAATATACAGGAAAAATATTTTACGAACAGTACCTTTAGTTAAAAAATTCTCTCGGGTTAGTGATCACACCTTTCACCGCAGATGCCGCTACGGTATACGGCGACGCAAGATATACCTGTGATTTTTTCGATCCCATTCTGCCCGGAAAATTTCTATTAGTAGAAGAGATACACACTTCCGCACCATTCAGTCTGCCGAATGTATCCGACGGACCTCCAAGACAGGCAGCGCAGGAAGAATCACCGATACGGCATCCGGCTTCTTCAAAAATCTGCATGATGGTTTTATCTTTGTATTTCAGTGTTCGTATTTCTTTCGCCACATCGGTTGTTGCAGGAACAATAAATGTATCGATCTTCACTTTCTCGCCGTACATAATTTCTGCCGCTGCGACGAAATCTGAAATTTTTCCGCCGGTACAGCTTCCGATATAAGCACGGTCTAGTTTTGTTCCTGCTACTTCACTGACCACAGCTTTGTTGTCTGGCGAATGCGGTTTAGCAATGGTTGGTTCAATCTCCTTCACATTAAAACGATGAACCGAATGGTATTTTGCGTCGTTGTCATTGTGGAATATTTCGAATTGCTTATTGGTTCTGGCGCGGACGTACTCTGTTGTTGTATTATCTGCCGTGCAGATCCCGTTCTTTCCGCCCGCTTCGATCACCATATTGCATAATGTCATTCGGTCTTCCATCGTCATCGAATCTACGGTCGATCCGCCAAAATCCATAGCGCGATATGTTGCACCATCTACACCGATCTTTCCGATCACTGCGAGAATGAGATCCTTTGCCATCAGATATCTCGGCATCTCTCCTTCAAAAACAAATTTCATCGTCTCGGGAACCTTCACCCATAATTTTCCTGTGCCGAGAACGAATGCAGCATCGGTATTACCGATTCCGGTCGCAAATTCTCCAAAGGCACCGGCAGTACAAGTATGAGAATCCGTTCCAAACAATACTTCACCGGGACGAGTGAATCCTTCTTCCGGCATTGCAACGTGACAGACCCCTTTATATCGAGGAGTACCGACATCAAAATAATGAGGGAGATCTTGTTCTTTTGCAAAATCGCGCAGGATCTGAATGTTCCGATTCGCGTGAGTGTCCGCAGTAAAAATGTAATGGTCGGGAATAACGACTAGCTTTTCTTTATCCCAAACTTTTGCGTTCGCACCGAATTCCCGTTTGAATATCCCGAATGTTCCCGGTCCGCACACGTCGTGAGTCATCAACACGTCAACATCGATCCACACATTATCACCGGGCTGAACGGAATTTCTGCCGGAATGTTTTGCAAGAATTTTTTCTGTGATTGTCATTGGCATAAATAGAAACCTTATAATTGTTTCATTGGTAATTGATATTTGTCCCTTGTTACACTGCTTGTGATTCTTGTCGGACAGTTGAATCTTGTTCTTTCCGATATCGCGCACTTACCGCATGATTAATCGCGTTGAGATATGCTTTTACACTTCCCGTGATCACATCCGTGCTTGCCGAACGTCCATTGAATACATACCCATCTATGGCGATCTTCACAAACACCTCACCAATGGCATCGCGTCCCCATGCAACGGATTTGATCGAATAATCCAATAATTCCACGCTAATGCCGGTGATCCGTTCTATTGCGCGATAAGCCGCATCAACCGGACCATCACCGGTTGCAGAATCTTGAAATAGTTCACTTCCTTTTTTCAATCCAACGGTTGCCGTTGGAATAAGATTTAATCCGCTGGTGACCTGGAATGTTTCAAGCTTGTACGTTTCGTCGATCGATGACAATTCATCCTGAAGGATTGCGATCAGATCATCATCAAAGATCTGTTTTTTCTCATCGGCAATTTTTGAAAATACAATGTATGCACGTTCTAATTCTTCTGCTGACAGTTGGTACCCGAGTTCCGTGTATCGCTGTTTCAATGCGTGCCGTCCGCTGTGTTTGCCAAGCACAAGAGTGCTGTGTTTGATACCGACACTTTGCGGTGTCATAATTTCATACGTGATGGAATTCTTTAACATTCCATCCTGGTGAATTCCCGCCTCATGTGCAAAAGCATTTTCACCAACGATCGCTTTGTTTCGCTGGATATGCATTCCGGTGAGCGATACCAGCATCTTACTCGATTTATAGATTTCTTCTGTATTGATATTCGTATGAACTTTCAATGCCTCACTTCGTGTACGAATTGCCATAGCAATCTCTTCAAGCGATGCGTTTCCTGCACGTTCGCCAACACCGTTCACCGTACATTCGATCTGACGAGCACCGTTCATCACAGCTGCAAGCGAATTTGCAACAGCCATTCCAAGATCGTTATGGCAATGTGCACTGATGATCGCTTTGTTGATATTTGGAACACGTTCCATCAATGAACGAATGATCCTTCCATAATCATCAGGAATTGCATAACCGACGGTATCGGGAATATTCACAACGGTTGCACCTTCCGCAATTACTGCTTCAACGATCTGGCAAAGATAATCAACATCGCTTCGCGAAGCATCTTCGCAAGAGAATTCTACATCATCACAATATGACTTTGCAAGACGTACTGCGTTGACGGCGCTTTCCAAAACTTCTTCGCGTGATTTCTTCAGTTTAAATTTTAAATGAATGTCCGACGTTGCAATGAATGTATGGATTCGCGGTTTGGCGGCATGTTTCAATGCTTCCCACGCACGATCGATATCACCTTTGTTTGCACGGCTGAGTCCCGCGATCGTACAGCTTCGGATCTGTTTTGCAATTTCTTTTACCGATTCAAAATCACCTTCGCTCGCGATCGGAAATCCTGCTTCGATCACGTCGATCTGTAGACGCTCTAACTGACGCGCCATTCGAATTTTTTCCGTAAAATTCATACTGCAGCCGGGTGATTGTTCACCGTCGCGCAGGGTTGTATCGAAAATATATACTCGGTCACTCATAAGGTCCTCAAAAAAAATATATGTGCATTTAGGTATTAGGTTTTAGCAAATACCTAATAGCTAACACCTAATTCCTGTACTACAAATGTTTGTTCTCCAACGGTAGGTACCGCCGTATCTCATCCATCAGTTTGCTGAATTGTTCCGGTGTTAACGACTGCGCGCCGTCAGAAAATGCTTTTTCCGGATTCGGATGCATTTCAATGATCAGTCCGTCCGCACCGACCGGTACGGCAGCCTTAGCCATTGGTGTAACCAAACTGCGAATTCCTGTTCCATGGCTCGGATCGACAATCACCGGTAGATGGGACATTTCTTTCAATGCCGGCACTGCAGTCAGGTCGAATGTATTACGTGTATAATCTTCAAATGTTCGAATGCCTCGTTCGCACAATACAACTTCATAATTTCCCTGCGACATGATATATTCTGCAGACATCAAGAGTTCTTTGTAGGTGCTCGACATACCGCGTTTCAAAAGTATCGGACGCTTTGTTTTCCCCACTTCTTTAAGAAGTGCAAAATTTTGCATATTCCGTGCACCGATCTGGAGCATATCGGAATATTTTGCTACGAGTTCCACATCGCTTGGTGAAATTACTTCGGTCGCGAATGGTAATCCAGTTTTTTCACGCGCTGCTGCGAGAAGTTTCAATCCCTCCTCCTCCAATCCCTGGAATGAATAGGGAGATGTTCTCGGTTTGAATGCACCACCGCGCAGCATTTGGGCTCCCGCTTTTTTCACCAGTTCGGCGCTTAGAATTATCTGTTCCTTTGTTTCGACAGAACATGGACCCGCGATCACTATAAATTGGGAGTTTCCAAAAACAACATTGCCTACTTTTATCGTGGAACGAGGTTTTGTTTCCTTGCTCGCAAGTTTGAACGGCTTAAGAATCGGAACGACATTCTCGACATATTCCAATGACTCCAGTGCTTGAAGCTGTGTTTTGCCCCGTTCATCACCAACACACGCTACAACGGTCCGCTCTTCGCCGACAATCGGATGAGGTTTAAAACCAAATTCCTGAACTCTGGCAATAACATGATCGAATTGTTCTTTTGTTGTTCCCGGTTTTAATACAACTATCATGAGTGTTTCCTTTACTAAGCTTTATGTTTTAATAAATGATATGTAATTGAATCGACCAATGCTTTCCAGCTTGCATCAACAACATCCGAGGAAACTCCGACTGTATTCCATGATGAATTTCCATTCTTTGTTTCGATCAATACGCGGACTTTGGCTGCTGTTGCGTTCTGAGAATCGAGTACGCGTACTTTGTAATCGGTCAGATGAATTTCTTTTAGTTGCGGATAGAATCGTTCAAGTGCTTTGCGCAGCGCCTTATCCATCGCATTGACAGGACCGTTTCCTTCTGCCGCCGTCATTTCCGTTTCGTTGCCGACACGGATCTTGATCATCGCTTCGCTGCGTGCTTCCTTGTCGTTTGAATCTTTGTGAATACTAATTTTAAATCGTTCTAATTCGAATAATTTTTCAATCTCCCCGGTATGTTTCTTCACCAATAATTCAAACGATGCTTCTGCATCCTCAAAATAATAACCATAATGCTCCATCTCCTTCAGTTCGTCGACTATTTTTTGCGCCTCGGGAGATTTATCATTCAGTTTTAATCCAAGTTCTTCTGCTTTGTACAGTACATTGCTTCTTCCGGAAAGATCGGAAACCAACACACGACGTACATTTCCGACAATCTCAGGTTGAATATGCTCATACGTTTTCGGTGTTTTCATCACTGCGCTGACATGGACACCGCCTTTATGAGCAAATGCGCTTTCACCAACATAGGCCAGATTTTTTTTGTGTTTCAGATTTGCAAGTTCACTCACATACCGGGAAACATCGGTAAGTTTTTTCAACTGTTCCATTCCAACCGTCTCAAGTCCCATTTTGATCTGCAGATTCGGAATGATAGAACAAAGATTTGCATTGCCGCATCGTTCGCCATAGCCGTTGATCGTTCCCTGAACATGGATCGCCCCTTTTTCAATTGCTGCAAGAGCATTCGCAACACCAAGTTCACAATCATTATGTGTATGAATACCAAGTTGGACAGTAATATATTTTTTTATTTCATCAACGATCGATGACACTTCCCATGGCATTGTTCCACCGTTTGTATCGCAGAGAACAATGACGTCTGCTCCTGAACGCTGCGCTGCATCTAATGTTTTGATTGCATATGCTTTATCTGATTTGTATCCGTCAAAAAAGTGTTCTGCATCGTAGACAACTTCCTTTCCATTTTTTTTCAAAAAGGAAACCGAATCAGAAATGATCTCGAGATTTTCTTCTTCCGTGATTTGTAATGCTTCTTTTACGTGAAGTAGCCACGTTTTTCCAAAGATTGTAACGACTGGAGTCTGTGCATCAAGCAATGCCTTGATGTTGGCATCGTCTTCAACTTTATTCTTTGCTCGGCGCGTACTGCCGAATGCTGCGATCTTTGCATGAGTAAACTTAACAGAACGCACCTTCTCAAAAAACTCCATATCTTTTGGATTGGAACCCGGCCAACCACCCTCAATGTAATCGATACCGAATGCATCGAGACGTTTGGCAATCTTCACTTTGTCTTCGGCAGAGAAAGAAACTTCTTCTCCCTGTGTACCATCGCGAAGCGTTGTGTCGTATGTGAATATTTTTTTATTCATAAAGTATTTAAGTCGGTTAGTCGTGAAGTCATGAAGATTATTTTTGTTATGAGGTTATCATCTCAACTACTTCACGACTCAAAGACTTTATTACTTTTTCCAGTTCTCAGGCCGTAATCCACGCACTGCTTCACCGGCTTTCCACATCTCGGAATTTTTCCACTCATCCAATTCAACTTGTAATTTTTCGCGGTAGTCGGGTGAACTGGTTGAATCGAGAACGCGTTTTGTTTCAACACCATATTGAACGTCGCGATACAACAATTCAAACAATGGACGATTGGCAGTTTCAAATTTCTTCGCCCAATCAAGTGCGCCGCGTTGCGCTGTTACACTGCAGGCCGCAAACATCCAATCCATTCCATATTTTCCAACCAATGGATAAAGACTTTGCGTCGCTTCTTCAACTGTTTCGTTGAACGCCTCACTTGGCGAATGTCCCATTTGACGAAGAACATCATATTGCGCTTTCATCAATCCCGCAATTGCCCCCATTAATACACCCCGTTCGCCGGTCAGATCGGAAAGGACTTCTTTTTCGAAGGTTGTCGGAAATAAGTAACCGGAACCGATTGCTATTCCGCACGCAATTGCACGTTCACGTGCTTTTCCGGTCGCATCCTGGAATACTGCAAAACTTGCATTAATACCGCTTCCCGCAAGGAAATTACTCCGCACTGTGCGCCCGCTTCCTTTCGGAGCAACAAGAACAACGTCAACATCGGCAGGAGGAATGATATTGGTTTGATCTTTGAACACCACCGAGAATCCGTGAGAGAAGTACAATGCTTGTCCCTTCTTCAAATTCTTCTTCACAACATCCCACATTTGTTTCTGCCCGGAATCGGAAAGGAGGTATTGAACGATCGTCCCCTTTTGAATTGCTTCTTCTATGTTTGAGAAAAGATTTTTTCCTTCAACCCATCCGTCGCGAATTGCATCCTTCCACCCTTGTCCACCTTTGCGCTGACCGACAATAACATTGATGCCATTATCGCGCATATTCAATGATTGTCCGTAGCCCTGGGGACCATAACCGATGATCGCAACAACTTCATTCTTCAAAAATTCTTTTGCTTTTTCGAGTGGATATTCTTCGCGGGTAACAACTTCTTCAACTGTTCCGCCGAAATTTATTTGTGCCATTTTTTCTCCTCTTTGATGTTCCGCCGAAGACCCAAAGATTAGTGTTGTGTCTTGGCGATTAAAAGTATTATTTGTTTTTTACAATTATTACGGAAGTGTTGTTGTTCCCATTAAAAATTTATCTACGTTTCGTGCCGCCTTGCGGCCTTCGCTGATTGCCCAAACAACCAATGATTGACCGCGACGCATATCTCCGGCTGAAAAAATTCCCGGAACTGAACTCATATATTCTTTGTCAGTTGAAACATTGCTGCGCGCATCAAGCGCAACACCAAGTTCATCAAGCAGTCCATTTTTTGCAGGTCCATTGAAGCCCATTGCTAGTAAGACTAGATCTGCATCTAAAACAAATTCTGATCCGGTTATCGGTGCGAAATTTGGCGGAGGGCCAACTCGGATCGCATGCAGTTTCGTGACGTTTCCGTCTGCATCTCCTTCAAATTTTGTTGTTGCAAGCGCCCAGTCTCGTGTTCCCCCTTCTTCGTGCGAACTTTCTGTTCGCAACTGAAGCGGCCACAGAGGCCATGGTGTTGAGGCTGCACGTTCAAGAGGCGGTTTTGGCATTATCTCAAATTGATGTACTGATTGTGCTTTTTGCCTCAAACTTGTACCTAAACAATCTGCACCCGTATCGCCGCCGCCGATAATGACAACACGTTTTCCGGTTGCAAGAATATCTTTAGTCGAATCGGTTTTATCCCCAGCGTTGCGTCGATTTTGCTGCGGAAGGAATTCCATTGCAAAGTGGATTCCTTTCAACTCTCGTCCCGGCACTTTCAGATCTCGGGGGGATTCTGCCCCGCCGCATAATACGACGGCATCATACGAACGGCGCAATTCTTCCGCAGAAATATTCACGCCGACATTTGTCTTTGTCGTGAAGACAATTCCCTCTGCTTGTAGTTGCTCAATGCGACGGTCCAATAAATGTTTTTCAAATTTGAAATCTGGAATTCCGTACCGGAGCAATCCTCCAACTCGGTCATTCTTCTCATACACCGTCACTCGATGTCCTGCTCGATTTAATTGCTGCGCCGCTGCTAATCCGGAAGGACCTGAGCCGATCACAGCAACAGTTTTTCCCGAACGTTTCTTCGGCGGTTCCGGTTTAATCCAACCATGACTGAAAGCATATTCAATAATTGTCCGTTCAATAACTTTAATTGTTACCGGCGGTTCATTTATTCCCAACACACACGATGCTTCGCATGGTGCAGGACATACATTACCTGTAAATTCGGGGAAATTATTCGTTGAATGCAATACGCGTATCGCTTCTTCCCATCGGTCTTTATAGATAAGATCATTCCAGTGTGGAATCACATTATTCACCGGACATCCCGATTGACAAAATGGAATTCCGCAATCCATACAGCGAGCACCCTGTGTTTTAATTTTATCTTCGGCAAATGCAGTGTAAACATCGCGCCAATCCTCCAAACGTTCGGTAACAGGACGACGTTGTGGAACTTCACGTTGGAATTCCATGAAACCGGTTGGTTTACCCATTGACAATCTCCTTGCCGGAGCCATTGCTTTTCACAACTGTTATCTCCTCTTTTGCTTTTTGTTTTGCATTTAAAACCCGTTTGTAATCATGCGGGAACACTTTCAAAAATTTTGTTCTGAACATTGCCCATTCATCGAGGATTTTTTTGCCACGCCGGCTTCCGGTCAGTTCAACATGCTTTTTAACAAGATTTTGAACGATATGCTCATCTGCTTCGTTTAATCCATCAAGATCGACGATCGACTTATTGCACATTTTAGAGGAGAATTCTCCGTCTTCATCCAAAACAAATGCAAATCCGCCGGACATTCCCGCGGCAAAGTTCTTTCCGGTTTTACCAAGAATAACGACAACTCCATTGGTCATATATTCACAACCATTCGCACCGACCGATTCTACAACAACAGTTGCGCCGCTATTACGAACAGCAAAACGCTCTCCGGCTTTTCCTGCAAAATATGCTTCACCACTTGTTGCTCCATACAAAACGACATTCCCGACGATAGAATTATCTTCCGGAACGAACGTGGAGTTTTTTGGGGAGAAAATAATAATCTTTCCCCCAGACAATCCTTTCCCGACATAATCGTTCGCATCACCTTCCAGCGTGAGTGTCACTCCCTTGGATAAAAAAGCACCGAAACTTTGGCCTGCAGATCCGGTGAAGTTAATTTTAATCGTACTTTCCGGCAACCCTTCCGCTCCGTAATATTTTGCAATGCGTCCGCTCAGTAATGCTCCAACAGTACGATGAACATTTCGAATTGGAAGCGAGAATTCAACAGGTTTCTTTTCTTCTAACGCATCTTTTGTTTTTTCGAGAAGCTGGTAGTCGAGCGCTTCACTGATCCCGTGATCTTGCGGTATCATGCATCGCCGTCCAATTCTTAACGGAACGGTCGGTTGATGGAGAATTGATGAAAGATTGATTCCTTTAGCTTTCCAATGATCGACATCTTTTCTCTGCTGCAACATATCAACACGGCCAATCATTTCGTCCAATGTGCGGAAACCAAGTTTCGCCATGATCTCGCGGACTTCATCGGCAATAAAGAAAAGGAAATTAATGACATGCTCCGGCGTTCCGGTAAATTTTTTTCTCAGTTCCGGATCCTGTGTCGCAATTCCTACGGGACATGTATTGAGATGGCACTTGCGCATCATGATGCATCCCATTGCAATAAGCGGCGTTGTTGAGAAACCAAATTCTTCAGCTCCCAGCAATGCCGCAATAACAACATCACGTCCCGTTTGTAATTTACCGTCTGTTTGCAGTCGTACCCGGCTGCGAAGATCATTCATCACCAACACTTGCTGCGTTTCAGCAAGACCAAGTTCCCACGGAACACCGGCATGTTTAATTGAAGTCAATGGCGATGCACCCGTGCCGCCGCTGTCCCCGCTGATCAAAATCATATCTGCGTGAGCTTTAGCAACGCCTGCGGCAACAGTTCCAACACCGACCTCGGAAACTAACTTCACCGAAATTCTCGCTATCGGGTTTACATTTTTCAGATCATAGATCAATTGCGCAAGATCTTCAATTGAATAGATGTCATGGTGCGGAGGCGGCGAAATAAGTCCAACTCCGGCGATTGAATGACGCGTTTTCGCGATCACCTCATCGACCTTAAATCCAGGAAGCTGTCCTCCTTCACCCGGTTTTGCACCTTGAGCGATTTTAATTTGAATCTCATCTGCATTCACAAGATAATTTGCGGTGACACCAAATCTTCCGGAAGCAACTTGTTTAATTGCACTTCGACGAAGGTCGCCATTTCCATCGGAACTGAATCTTGCTTCATCTTCTCCCCCTTCACCGGTATTCGATTTTCCGCCGATACGATTCATTGCAATCGCAATCGTTTCGTGCGCTTCTTTACTGATGGAACCGAAGGACATCGCACCGGTAACAAAACGTTTTACGATCTGTTTTGCCGGTTCAACATCTTCAATATGTACACTGCGCGTTCCTTCTTTGAATTCCATTAACCCACGAAGGGTGAAGAGTTCTTTACTTTGATCGTTGATGATGCTGGAAAATTCTTTGAATGTTTTGAAATCTCTTTTCCGAACCGATTGTTGCAGTTTTGTCACCGTGATTGGATTGATCAAATGTCGTTCACCGTTTGTTCGGACATGATAATTTCCACCGAGATCAAGTTCAGTATCGGCTTGTGAAAATGGCTGCATTGCAAATTCATGTTTTCTACGCGCTTCTTCAACCAAAACATCAAGTCCGATTCCTTCAATGCGGGACGAGGTTCCTTTGAAATATTTTTCAACCAATGCTTTATTCAAACCTAATACTTCAAATATCTGTGCGCCGCGATAACTTTGCAGTGTTGAAATACCCATTTTTGAAAATACTTTCAGCAATCCCTTGCCGACTGCTTTTTTATAATTTTTGACGGCATATTCTGCGTTGATATCTTTTGATAAACGCCCTTTGTTTGCAAGATCTTCGATCGTTTCAATGGCGAGATATGGATTAACAGCACTTGCACCATAACCGATCAATAAACAATAATGCATTACTTCACGTGGTTCACCGGATTCAACTACAAGTGCTACCTGTGTTCGAGTTTTTTCTCTCACTAAATGATTATGAACCGCCGTCATCGCCAAAAGACTCGGAATTGGAGCATACTCTTCATCACCGCCGCGATCAGAAAGTATTATTATAGTATAACCGGATTCGATTGCCAGCGTCGCGCGTCTGCAAAGTCCGTCTAACGCACGTTCTAATTCCTGTTCTCCTCCATTCACGCGGAACAACATCGGAAGTGTTGTTGTCAGAAAATCTCCCTGCGATACTCGGCGTAACTTTTCCAATTCACTGTTTGTCAGGATCGGATGCTGCAATTTTAATGTATGACAATGCATCGGTGTTTCTTCAAGGATATTTCTTTCCGTTCCGATATAACTTGTCAGCGACATCACGAACTCTTCACGGATAGGATCGATCGGAGGATTCGTAACCTGTGCAAACAACTGTTTAAAATAATTAAAGAGTGATTGAGGTTTGTCGGATAGACATGCCAGCGGCGTATCAGTTCCCATTGAACCGATTGCTTCTTCTCCGTTCACCGCCATCGGTGTGATCAGCATACGTACATCTTCATCACTGTAGCCAAACATCCGTTGTCGCTGAATGATATCTTTTTCACTTAACATGTGGGCTCGCGGCGGTTCTGCAAGCTGCTCAAGTGTGATCTGATTTTCTTTGATCCAGCTACCATACGGCTTACGTGAACTTAATTGCGATTTAATTTCTTCATCAAGAATTACTCTCTTTTGTTCAAGATCGACCAACAGCATTTTTCCCGGCTCAAGTCTCCCTTTCATTTTTACCCGTTCTGGTTCAATCGGTAATACGCCAACTTCGGAAGACATGATTAATAATCCATCATGCGTTTCAACATATCGTGCAGGACGAAGCCCGTTACGATCCAATGTTGCGCCGATAACTTTTCCGTCAGTGAATGCAACTGCTGCGGGTCCGTCCCATGGTTCCATCAGCGAAGCATGATATTCATAGAATGCTTTTTTCTCCGGCGACATGGTTACATCATGGCTCCACGCTTCAGGAATCAACATGGACATAACGTGCGGCAAACTTCTTCCGGAGTGATACAATAATTCAACCGCATTATCGAGCGCAGCTGAATCACTTCCCTCGGGTTGAATAATCGGGAATATTTTTTTGAGGTCATCTCCAAAGAGATCTGATCTCAAAACTGATTGACGTGCGTGCATCCAGATAACGTTGCCGCGCATTGTATTGATCTCGCCGTTGTGACTCACATATCTGAATGGATGCGCCAATTGCCAGTTCGGCATTGTGTTGGTAGAAAATCGTTGGTGCACAAGACACAGTGCACTTTCCGTATCGGTATCAGAAAGTTCGCTGTAAAATTGTTCGATTTGTGGAGCAAGCAATAAGCCTTTGTAAATTATTACTCGCGAAGAAAGTGAGGGAATATAGAAGAAATCCTTTTCCTTGATATCAGAAGAATATAATTCAGCTTCAGCGCGTTTTCTTACGACATACAGTTTACGGTCAAATTCTTCTCTTGTCATTCCTTCGGCGCGTCGGACAAATATCTGCTCTATATACGGTTGTGATGCACGCGCTATGCGTCCGATTGCATCCGCACCAACAGGTGTATCTCTCCATCCAAGAACGATCAATCCCTCTTCGCGCACAATTCGTTCTAAGATTCCTTCGCACATCAATCGCGAGGATTGGTTCACGGGAAGAAATACAATTCCAACTCCATAATCTCCTTCTTCAGGAAGAGCAATGCCAAGGCTTTTACATTCTTTTGCAAAAAATTTGTGTGGGATCTGGATCGTTATTCCTGCACCATCTCCCGTTTCAGGATCACAGCCGCACGCTCCGCGATGCGTAAGATTAATGAGAATTTCTATCCCTTTGGTAATAACATCATGCGAGCGCTCTCCTTTGATGTTCACAATGAATCCAATTCCGCACGCATCATGTTCGTTGCGGGGATCGTACAAGGGAAAATTATCTTCGTTCTGGTAAGGTTCTTTCATTATTAGACTTCTCCGACAAATTCTCTTTTTAATGCTACTCGCCCTGTACGTGCAATTTCTTTGATATGGAATGGCTTCAACATTTTTATAATTGCATCAACTTTTTGACCGCTTCCCGTTGCTTCAACGGTCAATGTTTTATGGCTGATGTCGATGATTTTTGCACGGAAAATTTCAACGATCTGCATAATTTCCGGACGGTTTTCTGACGTAGTACCGATTTTAATAAGTGCAAGTTCCCTCTCCATGAAACTATCATATGTCAGATCAACAACTTTGAGCGTATCGATCAATTTGTTAAGTTGCTTGATGATCTGTTCAATGATGGCATCGTCCCCTTTTGTTACAATCGTCATTCTGGAAACTGAAGCATCTTCCGTTGGACCTACCGTTATACTTTCAAGGTTATATCCCTTTGCAGAAAACATTCCAGCAACACGGTTCAACGCTCCAAATTTATTTTCTAACAGCAATGAGATGGTGTGTTTATGTATTGTTTGTGCTGTTGCTTGTTCGGTTTGCTCACTCATTGTTTATCCTTTGGTAAATGTTACCATTTCAAGATCGGTTTGCTCTTCACCTTCAATAGGTGCAGATTTTTCATTTGGAATGTCAATGATTTCATTATATGTTTGACCCGCCGGAATCATTGGATAGACATTATCTTCTTTAACGACTTTGAATTCGGCTAATGCCGGACCATCAGTTTCAAACAATTGTTTTATCACATCATCAACTTCGCTTGTTACTGTTGCACGAAATCCGGGAATACCATACGCTTCCGCAACTTTTACATAATCAGGACTAAGCATCTCAACATGCGAATATCGTTTACGCCAGAACAATTCCTGCCACTGACGCACCATTCCTAAATAGCCATTGTTCAATATAATAATCTTCACAGGAACATTGTACTCGCGGATTGTTGCTAATTCCTGAATATTCATTTGAAAACCGCCGTCTCCACTGATTGACACTATTGGAAAATCTTTTCGAGCAAACGCAGCACCCATTGAAGCCGGAAGCGAAAAGCCCATTGTTCCAAGTCCACCAGAAGTTAAATGTGTTCGAGGATAAAGATACTGATAGAACTGCGCCATCCACATTTGATGCTGACCGACATCGCTTACCATTACCGCTTTCCCTTTTGTCAACTCAGAAATTTTTTGTATGACGTGCTGCATGCGTATATATTTTCCATTGTTGTACCGAAGAGGATGTTCCTCCTTCCAATTTTTAATTGTTTGAATCCAATCTTTTGTATCAAGAGCGTTTACCGAAGGCAGTAGCTGCTGTAATACTTTTTTCACATCACCGACAATTGGTACATCAACCTTAACATTTTTGCTAATATTAGACGGATCAACATCGATGTGAATTTTTTTCGCCTCCGGTGCAAACGCATCAGTCTTCCCTGTTACTCTATCGTCAAACCGCGCACCGACTGCAATTAAAAGATCGCAATAATGCACTGCGGTGTTGGAATACCAAGTTCCATGCATTCCCAGCATTCCAAGTGAAAGTTCATCGGATTCAGGAAACGACCCAAGTCCATGTAATGTTGTTGTAACAGGAATGTTTGTTTTATGTGCAAACTTTTTTAACTCATCTGCGGCATTTGAAAGAATTACGCCGCCGCCAACATAAAGCACGGGGCGTTTCGCTTTGGCAACTAATGCAACCGCTTTATCCAGCTGTTTTTGATTTCCTTCGACATGCGGTTGGTACGACCGAAGCTTAACACTCTTCGGATAATTGAAAATCGTTTTTGTTGCCATGACATCTTTAGGAAGATCAACAAGTACCGGACCTGGACGACCGGTAGTTGCGACATAAAAAGCTTCTTTAATTGTTGCGGCAAGTTCATTCACATCTCGAACTAGATAACTATGTTTTGTTATCGGACGAGTGATCCCGACAATATCTGCTTCCTGAAAAGCGTCATTACCGATAAGTTTCAACGCAACCTGTCCGGTGAAGACAACGATTGGAATCGAATCCATATATGCATCAGCAATTCCTGTCACAGTATTTGTGGCACCGGGTCCTGAGGTAACCAATGCAACACCTGGTCGTCCGCTTGCCTTCGCATAACCTTCAGCGGCATGCACCGCGCCTTGTTCGTGACGTGTGAGGATATGTTTGATATCGGAAATATCATGGAGAGCATCATAAATACCTATAACGGCTCCACCAGGGTAGCCAAAAACAATTTCGACTTTCTCTTCAATCAATGATCGAACAAAGATTTCCGCTCCGGTCATTTGCCTCTGCGTGGACGTTGTTTGTTGAGTCATAAGAACACCTTAAAAAATAATAATAAGATACACAACCTCGGTTCAGAGGTTACGCCCTGTTTTATTTTCTCACGTGTTTCGTATTGAATTTCTTGTGATGTGTTTTTGGGAGTAACCTCTGGTATTCTTAGCCAATAATAGTTAGGCGTAGAATAGCAAAAGTAATTCCCAAAAGAATAATAATGCCGCTAAGCGGAAGGAGAGCCACCGGTACAGCAACAACGCGAACGCGTGAGCGTATCGAAATGTTATCTGTATGTTTGTAGTATGCGGACATTCTTTTGTTGGTTACGTTATAAGTGCAACTGGGTTACACATGTATAAGATACAATATTTCATTCCGTAGTCAAGAAATATTTTTGTATCTTAGTAAAATTCTCTCCTTATGAACCAATTTACTCAACATACTATTGCAGCAATAGCCACACCAATCGGAATTGGTGGTATATCCGTTATACGGATAAGCGGATCACAATCATTTAGTATTGTAAATTCTATTTTCAAAGGTTCCATTAATCTTAACGATGCTGCTTCACACACAATCCATTATGGAAACATCATGGATTCAGATGGAATCTCAATTGTTGATACTGTTCTTGTTTCAATTTTTCACAATCCAAACTCATATACTGGTGAAGACGTAGTTGAAATCAGTTCACACGGAGGTTATTTTGTTGCTCAAAAGATCCTTTCACTATTGTCTTTGGCAGGGTCGCATGCCGCAAAGCCCGGGGAGTTTACTCATCGCGCATTCATAAATGGAAAATTAGATCTTACACAAGCAGAAGCTGTTGCAGACATCATTCATTCGCGTTCTGAGAAATCTCACAAGGCATCGGTGATGCAACTAAACGGTAAGCTTTCAAAATATGTAAACACAATTCGAGAACAATTACTAAATCTTTGCTCACTTCTTGAACTTGAATTGGATTTTTCCCAAGAGGGAATTGAACTTGCTACAAAAGAAGATGTGCTCAGGCGTATAAGTAACATTGAAAATGAAATCCAAAATCTTACAAATAGTTATTCAACTGGAAAACTTGTGAGGGAAGGAGTGCGAGTTGCATTAATTGGGAAGCCAAATGTTGGAAAATCGAGTTTGTTAAATCTATTGTTGGAAGAGGAGAGAGCCATCGTCAGCGAAATAGCCGGTACAACCCGTGACATCATCGAAGAGAGTATTGTTATAAATGGTTTGGAATTCGTGTTTTTTGATACTGCGGGATTGCGGGATTCAAATGACTTAATAGAACAAGAAGGAATTCGACGCACTTTACTTAGTTTAAAGCAAGCTGATGTTGCACTTTATATTGTAGATAGTTCTCAAAAAGCATCTGAAAGCGATATTCTAAAGTTCAATCAAATTTCAACTACAAAAGAGAATCAAATTCCATTTTTGTTATGTTTCAATAAAATTGATATTAAAGACAAAGCATTTTTATATTCTGATTTTAAGGTTTCTCAATGGGTAGAAACTTCGTGCAAAAATAATGTTGGCATAGAAAATTTGAAGCAAAAACTTGTCAATTTGTCTTTGCCTAGTCACGATTCTAGTTCGAGTTCAATTGTTATTACAAATATTCGACATAAAGAAGCTTTGAATTCTTCTTTGAAATCTTTACAAAAAGCTAAAGAAACTATATTGGCTGGCCTTGGAGGAGACTTTGCTGCAATAGACTTAAGAGATGCATTAAATTACCTAGGTGAAATAATTGGATTAACCACACCGGATGATATCTTAAACCATATATTTGGGAAATTCTGTATAGGAAAGTGAAACAATGTTTCACGTGAAACAACATGTTGATTAGTAAGCCAAATAGCTATTATGATGTTATCGTTGTTGGCGGTGGACATGCCGGGATTGAAGCATCGTTGTCAGCTTCAAGAATGGGGTGCTCGACTTTATTGATTTCCTTGAAATCAAATGCTATAGGCAGGATGTCCTGTAATCCCGCAATTGGAGGTTCTGCAAAAGGCCATCTGGTTAGAGAGATCGATGCTCTTGGGGGAGAGATGGGAAAAATCGCAGATACAACCGGCATTCAATTTAAAATGCTGAATAAATCTAAAGGTCCAGCCGTTTGGTCCCCAAGGAGCCAAAACGATAGAGATTGGTATTCTAAAGATGCTCAGTTAAGAGTATTGAACCAGCCTCAATTGGATGTTCTTGAAGATTCTGTAGCGGAAATATTGGTTGATAATAAATTACTAAAAGGAATTAAGACGTTTCTGCATCATGAAATTTCTTGTTCAACAATGGTTCTTTGTGCAGGAACATTTCTTAATGGTTTGATGCACACCGGTGAAAAGAATCGTAATGGAGGAAGATTTGGTGAAGCACCTGCGAGAGGGGTAACTGAATCATTACGTGCATTAGGTTTTATTTCTGGAAGATTAAAAACAGGAACACCACCTAGAATCGATCTCAACAGTATAGATCTTTCAAAGACTGAAATTCAAAACAGCGATGATCCTCCAATTCCTTTCTCTTATCAAACAGAAAAAATTACTAACCGTTTGATCCCGATGTATTTAACGTACACGAATTTGGCAACTCATAAAATCTTAGAGAAAGGATTTGATCGTTCTCCAATGTTTACCGGTAGAATTAAAGGAATTGGACCACGGTATTGTCCTTCCATTGAGGATAAAATTTTTAGATTTGCTGAAAGAGAACGTCATCAGGTTTTTTTAGAACCTGAAGGATATGACACTAATGTTGTTTACGTTAATGGGTATTCAACAAGTCTTCCTGAAGAAATTCAATACGAAGGTCTTCGATCAATTGTTGGATTAGAGAATGTACAAATGATTCGCGCTGGTTATGCGGTTGAATATGATTTTTTTCCACCGCATCAATTACATCATACACTTGAAACAAAACTTATTTCGGGATTATTTTTTGCCGGACAAATCAACGGAACTTCGGGTTACGAAGAAGCGGCAGGTCAGGGTTTAATGGCGGGAATAAATGCGGCATTAAAAATTCAAAAAAGAAAACCTCTTATCCTTCAAAGAAGTGATGCCTATTTAGGAGTTATGATTGATGACTTGATCAATAAATCAACCGATGAACCATATCGTATGTTTACGTCCCGAGCAGAATATCGACTTTTGCTGCGACAAGACAATGCAGACAGAAGGTTGATGAGAATGGGAAATGAAATTGGTTTAATCTCAAAAGATCTTATTGAAAAATTAGATGAAAAGGAACGACAAGTTGAAGAAACAATTGCATTTCTTAAATCAAAAATAATTTCACCCGTTGATGTTAATCCATTGCTAGAAAAAAGAAACGAAACAGTAATCACCGAACATGATACTCTTTCAAAAATTATTCGGCGATCGAATGTAACAGCAATGGATGTCGCACAATTGATCACCGATGAAAAAATTAAATCACTGTTGTCTTTACCTGAAATAAATCAGCAAGTGGAAATTGACATGAAGTACGAGGGATATATTCATCGGCAGAATGAACAGATTAATCGCTTTGCGAAATTTGAGGAACATCTTATTCCAGAACATTTTGATTATACAAAAATATCTTCGCTCAGCGTAGAAGGAAAAGAAAAATTACATCGAGTACGTCCTCGATCAATTGGACAAGCTTCCCGAATTTCAGGAGTTACAAATTCCGACGTCTCTGTTCTCAGTATATTTATTAAACAGATGGAATCTCAGACAACACATAAGATTTAATCTCACTTAGTTTCACGTGAAACAATGAACGAAGAAGAACTTTGGTTATACACGTTGTGCCAAAAAAATGGTGTATTTATAACGGACATACAAATCCGTTCTCTTTCCACATTTAAAACACTGCTTTTGGATTGGAATAAGAAGATTAATTTGATCTCCCGAAAAAACGAAGAGGATGTCTGGAAAAGACATATTGCCTTATCCGTTTCTATGTTATTCAAAATTAATTTCCGACAAACCATGAATATTTTGGACCTTGGAACCGGAGGTGGTCTCCCGGGTATTCCGCTTAGTATTCTATTGCCTGATTGTTCGTTTACTCTGTTAGATTCAACTCAAAAAAAAATTACTTGTGTTCAATCAATGATAGAATCGTTGAAGTTAAACAATGTCAAAACAGTATGGGGAAGAGCAGAGGAATTGAACCAAAACAATTTATATCACCATTCATTTGATGCTGTCGTTATGCGTTCCGTAAGCAATCTTTCTAATCTGCTTGGGTGGGGAACACCTTTTCTCAAACAAAGCAAAGGGGAGAATATTGGTCATGAAAAATTAACGATTGCTGCCCCTTCGTTGATTACTTTCAAAGGTGCTGAAATTGAAGAAGAGGAAAAAACGGCAAAACATAACTTCCATTCAATCGTTCTTCAAAGTATTCCTCTTCTATTCTCTGGAAGTGAAGAGTTTGACAATCTTGATAAAAAACTTATAATTGCAACCTTAAAATAATTCGAGGTACCCTTGGAAACAAAAGAACTTTTTCAGCAATTACAAAAACTCTCGACAGAACAGCGTAATCAGTTTTCCATGGATATTGATACTAAATCAATTCCAGAAATACTTTCGATCATCAACAATGAAGATAAAAAAATCGCTGATGCTGTAGAATTGCAGATTCCGTATATCGCACAAGCAGTTGAATTGACCGTAAGAGCATTCTTAAACGGAGGCCGCTTGATCTACGTTGGAGCAGGAACCAGCGGGCGAGTCGGTGTTGTCGATGCTAGCGAATGCCCGCCGACATTCGGAGTTCCATTTGATATGGTACAGGGAATTATCGCAGGAGGTGAGGGGGCTATGTTTCGAGCAGTTGAAGGAGCAGAAGATAAACCGGAAAACGGTGCCCATGATATTGATATTCGTGATGTAAACTCCAACGATGTCGTTTGTGGAATTGCGGCAAGTATGAGAACTCCGTATGTTATCGGTGCGGTAAAAAGGGCAAAGGAGCGGGGTGCAAAAACATTATATGTCACGACCAATCCTCGGAAAAATCTTGAACTTTCGGAATATCAACATCTTGCCGATGTACTTGACGTTGCTATCTGCGCAGAAGTTGGACCCGAAGTAATTATGGGTTCAACTCGGATGAAAAGCGGAACAGCACAAAAATTAATTTTGAATATGATCACCACAACAGCAATGATACGTCTTGGCAAGATCTATGAGAACATGATGATCGATCTTCAAATGACAAACAAAAAACTTGTAGAACGTTCAAAGAAGATAGTAATGACTATAACGGGTTTAGAATACGACAAAGCGGAACATTATCTTAGCGAAGCAAAGGGTCATGTAAAAACCGCCCTCGTTATGATCAAGGCAAATGTCGATTTCAATGAAGCAACGCTCAGATTAGCCAAATCGAACGGTTTTGTTCGTGCGGCAATTGAGGGGAAAGAGTATTCGATAATTTAGTTCTTGACAAATTTATTTCCCGTTATTAGATTTATCGCACGCAATCAATGGCGCTATAATTCTTCATTTATCATTCATTTTTAGGAGGCGGTATGAAAGTCGTAAACATGAAACAATTTTCCGGTTCCAACAACTTAAAGGCATTCTTCGACCTTGAGACGTCCGAAGGAATTGTTATTAAAGGATTCAAGATCGCCGATGGAAAGAATGGATTGTTTGCCGCTGTTCCCTCCGAACAGGATAAGAATGATAAATCGAAGTATTGGGATAAAGTCGTGATGTCCAAAGAGATGAAAGAACAATTGACTTCAATGGCTTTGGATGAATATTCTAAAATCGCAGGATAATAATTATTCAATAAAATAAAACGACAACGTCCCGGAAACGGGACGTTGTCGTTTTATCGATATGTATTATCGTTTAATGACCAGAAGACGTTGATGTTTCATAATCTATTCCTTGTTCTTTTAAAACCTTCTTTGCTTTCATAGAAAAGTATGCAAGATAACCAAACAAGAAGATCGTTATAATGTACGACATGTGAATATTGTTCAATACATCACTTAACCACCCCTGGAACGGAGGAATAATTGCTCCTCCAAGAATCATCATAATGAGAAATGTAGAACCTTGACTGGTATATTTTCCTAAACCAGCAACTGAAAGCGAAAAGATACAAGGCCACATAACTGAACAGAATAATCCTCCGCTGATAAAGGCAAATATTGCAAGTTTCCCTGTTGTCACCATGCCTATACTCATTGCGATAATTCCAAATATTGAAAAGATCAACAATGTCTTTGCCGGTTTTTCTTCTCCGAGAAAAAATCCTACGATCAACACCGCAATAGCAATTGCGTATATATAAAGATCACTTACATCTGTTCCCCCAAGCATATTGGCACCGAGGACAACAGCAAATGCAATGTAAGGAACTATCACTGTTAAAATATTTTTCCATGTTTTGGAAAGGTTAAATATTGTGATTGAGCCAGTCCATCGTCCAATCATCAAACTTCCCCAGAACAGAGAAATGAAAAGCGCAATCTGAGATTCTTGATATCCGCCGAATTCCGGAAGTTTTAGTAGTGCCCCCAAATTGCTTTGGATCGTTACTTCTACACCGACATAAACAAAAATGGCGATCATACCATACACTAATTGGGGATATTTTAAAGCGCCTATACCGGCTTCAATTTTTTCATCCTGCGTAATTTTGGGGAGGTTTGAGATGATAAAGAAAATACCAACTGCGGTGAATAATCCCGCTAAGATCATATACATTTGGTTAACTGAACCGATTTCAACATCAACTGCAGTTCCAATTCCTCCGAAAAGAAAGTAGCTAACAATCAGTGGACCGATAGTTGTCCCAAATGAATTGACTCCTCCGGCAAGATTCAAACGATGGGCACCGGTGCGAGGATCACCAAGCGCAATTGCGAACGGCTGGGCGCACGTTTGTTGTAATGAGAATCCCAGCGCTATAATAAATAATGCTCCGAGGATCAGCCAATAATTGCCGGTATTAATGGCTCCGATCATTGCGATTGCTCCGAATGCAGAGAAAAACAATCCATACGCAATTCCCATCTTATATCCGATCTTGTTCAAAATATCAATCCTGATCAGCTGCTCTATTAAATAAAGTATGAGTGAGCCGACAAAATATGCAAGATAGAATGCCAGATCGATCAATTGTGATTGGAATTGAGTTAATTCAAAATGTTTTTTACAGAATGGAATGAAAACACCGTTCGAAGCTGCAAGAAATCCCCAAAAGAAAAATACGGTGATCAGTGTGCCGAATTTTGACTTGTTTGCTGTTGAAGTTGCCATTGTGGTCATATTTTTGTGAAAGAAATTGTTTGTTTGCTCGGTTACGTTACAATATAATAGGGAAGAATTCAATAGATTTTATAGGTTCAATTTGAACGAACGTAATTTTTTTTGTACTTTGAAGCAGTAAGAGGAGAAAACTTGCTCCTCTTTTTTATTGTTCTTACGATTATAAGAATATTTCTATGGATATAATTCAATCGATCATTCTTGGTATTATTCAAGGTCTTACTGAATTTTTACCTATCAGCAGTACTGCTCACTTGCGCATTGTCCCTGCTCTATTGGGATGGAATGATCCGGGTGCAGCGTTTACAGCTGTGATACAATTTGGAACGCTTGTTGCCGTCTTTATCTATTTCAGGAAAGATATTATTGTCATCACCAGTGCGGTCATCAAATCAATTCAAACAAGAAACATCTCTTACAGCCGTGATGCCATTCTCGGCTGGATGATCGCGTTTGGAACGATACCAATTGTGTTTTTCGGTCTGTTATTCAAAAAAAATATCGAAACAAATCTTCGTTCATTATACATCATCAGTGCATCAATGATCATTCTTGCTGTGGTGCTGATGGTTGCAGAAGCGATCGTTAAAAAAAGAGCTGCGTTAAATATAAAACAAAAATCACTCGATGATATTTCGTGGAAGGATGCAATGCTTATCGGATTCGCCCAAGCAGTCGCCTTAATTCCCGGCTCATCCCGTTCGGGTACAACGATCACCGGAGGATTATTCATTGGTGTTAACCGTGAAACAGCGGCACGATTCTCATTTTTACTTTCACTGCCATCAATCTTTGCGGCCGGAGTATTGGAACTAGTGAAGGAACGTGAATTGTTATTCTCTTCGGATATCGGATTGTTGAATCTCGCAGTTGCTACAATTGTTTCAGGAATTGTCGGTTACGCATCAATTGCATTTTTGTTGAACTATCTAAAAAACCATTCCACCTATATTTTTATTGTATACAGAATTATTGTAGGCTTTGGATTGTTATATCTCCTGAACACCGGAGTTTTATCACCATTATAACCAGATTGAAATTATGGAATTAATAAAAGAGTTTTTCGAGAAACTAAGAGATATCCAGGCACTTGTCGCATGGGCAGGTTATATCGGTCTATTTATCATCGTGTTTGCTGAAACAGGATTGCTGATCGGATTTTTTCTTCCGGGCGATTCTCTTCTCTTCACAGCAGGATTGTTTGCCGCGCAAGGATTGTTCAATATTTTCGAGTTAAACTTTCTCCTCGTCATCGCGGCTGTCACCGGAGATGCGGTAGGATATTACATCGGAAAAAAAGGAGGGCATGCTTTATATTCCCGTCCTGACTCTCGTTTTTTTAAAAGAAAATACCTGATGATGACAAAAGAATTTTATGAAAAATACGGCAACTTCACCATTGTCGCAGCTCGCTGGATGCCGTTTGCACGAACATTTGCGCCTGTTGTAGCAGGGATTGCTGAAATGCCATATTCTCATTTTCTTACCTACAATATCATTGGCGGCACAACATGGGTTTTGAGTATGACATTGGCAGGATATTTTCTCGGTCAAACATTTCCGTGGGTAACAAAAAACCTGGAACTTGTCATTGTGATCATTTTATTCCTGTCTGTTCTTCCCGGAGTAATAAAATATTTACAGGTGCGGTACGGAAAGAAGCAATAATCCTCATTTGTGGGACGGTCGAACGATCGTTCCACGCCATCAATCATAATTATTCTTATCTTTAGAGTGTTATGAAACACTCACCTCACATCCGTTTTCATGTTGATCCGATCTTTCAGAAAGAACTCGAACAACTTCCATGGAGTGTTCCCATTGCCGATTGGCATTCGCATGGGGTGAACACGTTGAATATCAAAAGGGGGATTTCACGCCATGTTGTGATCTTTGTGAAGACTGGACGGTTTTCATTCGGCATTAAAGAAATCAGTGAGGATATTTCACGAAAAGAGATCGACAATTATGAGCAGCTTCTGCTCAAAGGAATTCATACACTAATTCCTGCCGGATGTGTGGTAAGAGAAGAACAGCCGATCCCAATTGAAACTCCGATAGGAATCCAATACGAAGAAAATTTTATTGCGCATACGGTAACCGTGCTGGTGCAGAACGTGCTCCCGGATTCGCTTCTCTATTCAAGAAATTTCCGAAAAGAAAACCGGCAAAAAATTTGGGATGCAATTGTACAATTGTTCGTTCAACTTCATATCAATGGTGTGTATTGGGGTGATGCTTCTCTTGCAAACACGCTCATTAAATTCGATAAGAGAGATGTTCCGTTCATTGGAATGCAGACACTATTGCGTGCGTATCTTTCCGATGCAGAAACCGTTGAGATCCGTCCGAAGCTCTCCAGATCGCTGCGCGAAGCAGATCTGAATTTCTTTTTTGAATCGATGGAATGGATCCATGAAGATCTGCGGTTAAGCGGTATGATCCGCGATCATTCCGGAACTGAGGCCGATACGATTTACATTAAAGAGCGATACACTCAATTGTATCGGGTAGAAAAGAAAAAGAAAAAATTCGAACAGCAGACATCGTTCAACATCGATAAATTTCTCGGGAGCATTTCCGATCCTTCGTATGTCGATCAATTTCTGAAACACATTGAAGAACATAAATGGTATATGAGCGAGACATTACACCGGGATGTAACACTATTTGCCGCTACTCGGGATTGGTATGACACGATCTTTGTTCCGATCTGCAGATTGTTTCGCACAGAACGTATTGTAGAACTATTTAAAGGGAAAACAGCGGCAGAACTCTATATTGAAATCATGAACAATAAATACTACCTCAGTCAACAGGCGGGAAAAGATGTTGGAATGATCCCGGCAATGCACGATTATGCAAAAAAATTCGGAGCAACTGAGAGTCATGAACCGCTTTTAAAACAGATAACGGACAATATGCTCAGGATTTTGGGGGTGACAGAATAGGACTTTTCTTAAAAATGAAAAGATTCGTCCCCTGTTTTTTTCAGTCTTGAAAAAGATATATGTTTCACGGTTAAGAAATCAATGATTTAATGAATTATTCACAGGCACAATAGTTGCTACTAACAATTATTAAGAAGGTAAAACAATGCCGAGCAAACAACCACACAAAGCTGCCGCCGAAATTGCTGAACTGACATTTCAATTACTTGCCAGTTGTCAGGAAAAAGAAGAACGACTATCTGAACAGCTCAAGATTACTGTTTCAGAATTTCGATGTTTACGGGCTTTTCGAGGTGACAGAGCACTTCCAATTAAAACACTGATAGATCGTATCAATTTAAGCGGCAGCAGATTAACCCGGATTCTTGAAACATTGGAACAAAAAGGGTACTTGCTCCGAACGATTGGTTTGAAAGACCGACGAAGCATCAATGTCAGTCTTTCAAAAAAAGGGATCGATCTTTCCAACAAACTGGAAGAACGCTATCTGCAGATCCATGAAGAGATCCTCGATGGTATTCCAAAAGATATGCACTCTCCTTTAATCAGTGGATTGCAAAAAATGCTTATCGCTTTGGAAGAATGGCTTCGCGGTAAAAAATAATTTTTTATCCGTGTAATGGTTGCGGCATTATTATCATAATCACTATTTGTGTCTGCAATATTATACGGAGTATTTATGCCTGCACCATTCAGCAGTCTATTCAAATCACAGCAAGTTTTTCTTGTGATTTTCCTCTTCTGTTCCATAAACATCGGCTGTAAAAAAGAAGCAGATGATCTTGCAAACAATAATTCCAATCATGCGGGAAATTCCAACTGCGTTTCTTGCCACACAAATTATACTTTACTAAAACAAGTATTCTCTCCGGACACTGCTGCGGCAGGGAGCAGCTGCGGTGGAGAAACACCGGTTATTGAACCGTACGATCGTGTCTATTTGACTCCGGAAGGATACGAAGCATTTTCTAAATCGACGCACGGAACAAAAGAATGTACGTGGTGCCATGGAGGCAATGCTTCAACAAGCGATAAAAAGCTGGCTCATACCGGTGAATTTATCCGGCACCCTTCGTTAAAAGCAGAAACAAAATGTATCACCTGCCATCCGTCTCAATCAATAACTCCCAATAGTCTCCACGCACAAGGCTGGGGACAAAAAGCAATGCTCACATCGCGATATGGTGTTCAATCATTCGATCAATTACCGGAACATCTTATTGAAGGATATGATCATAACTGCGCAAAATGTCACGGAACATGCGGCGATTGTCATGTCAACAGACCAAAGGCAGGCGGTGGAGGATTGTATAAAGGCCATCAGTTTATTAAAACACCGGATATGATC
The DNA here is from genome assembly GCA_964409765.1 of uncultured Chitinophagaceae bacterium. Taxonomy (GTDB): domain Bacteria; phylum Bacteroidota; class Ignavibacteria; order UBA10030; family UBA8401; genus UBA8401. The sequence continues at coordinate 10,231 of CAYPEM010000040.1, read as the reverse complement.
GATCAGTGTGTTGCGTGTCATGTCAGCAGAGGCGGCCATGCCTTTTTGGGGATTGCCGCGGGAACGGTTCCGGATGTTCATAAAACAAAAATGAATGCAAATTGCTTAACGTGTCACAGCGGTGTAGAAATTCATGGCAATGGAATGGTGTACGACCAGCGATATAAAACGCCGCAGCTGCCAAAATGTACCGATTGTCATAAAAATATCTCTTCAAGCAACGCATATCACTCTACTCACATTAACTCTTTCAATTGTCAAACATGTCATTCACAAGATTATAACAATTGCGGAAGCTGTCATGTCGGTGGAGCGGGTGCGAGAATCCCTTCGCATCAGAAATTCAAGATCGGAATGAATCCCATTCCGGAGACACGATCGTACAGAATGGCAACAGTCCGGCAGTCGGTAATGGCGCCAGACAGTTGGAAAGAATTCGGTGTTCCGCTGCTTGTACAATTCGACTCAAAACCAACATATAAATATACCACTCCGCACAACATTTTGCGCTGGACATCACGGACAGAAGTCGCGGCTGGAAAAACGTGTTCGGACAATTGTCATATCATCAAAGAAGGCTCTACGTACAGGAATAAAAATTTGTATCTCTTTAATTCGGATCTGGAAAGCTGGGAAGTCAACGCAACCAAAAATGTTGTCGTCGATGGAAAACTTCCGACGAGCTGGGGGGTTCAATAACACACTTTCACTCGCGACGATCATGAGTGAATATCATTCACACAAAAACACAATAATGGGTGACCCATGAAAAAACATAACTTCATTTATCTCCTTTTGGCCGCTTTTTTGTTCACCGTCGGCTGTAAGGATGAAGAAAGCGCAACAGTAACACCGCCGGTGGCAGTCAACGAAGCATCGGTGCTGGCAAAATATGTTGAAGCCAACAACGATTATATCTATTCTGCATCTTCATTTGTTCTTTCCGCTTCATCATACCGAACAGAAGTTGTCGCAGATCCGACAAAAGTTTATACAATCGATATTCGCAGCGCAGCTGATTACACTACCAAACATCTTAAAGGTGCTGTTAATGTAACACTTGCTAATTTGTATACGCATGTAAAAGGGCTAACGATGGCAAATTATAAATATGTTGTTGTTGCGTGTTATTCCGGACAAACTGCATGTTATGGAACATCATTGGTTCGATCCATGCTTCCAATTGCAGATGCAAACAAAGTTGTTGCATTAAAATGGGGTATGAGCTCAATTGATTCTACATTTGCAACTGGAACCTGGCTTGTTAAAACTGCAAATACTCGTGCAAGTCATTTTATAAACACCGATCCTCCAACTAAACTTGCAAAAGGAGTTCTTCCGACATTAGCGACAGGAAAAACAACCGGAAAAGAAATTCTTGAAGCCCGCGTGAACGAACTATTAACTGCGGGATTCAATATCACGATCAATGATGCAACGTTGTATACAAATTTGTCTAATTATTTTGTCGTGAACTATTGGCCGCTTGCAGCATACAAAGATCCGGGCCATATTGATGGTGCCTATAATTACGAACCATCTTTGAAGCCTTTTAAATTAGATTCAAATCTCACAACACTGCCTACGAATAAAACGGTTGTCTTATACTGTTATACCGGTCAAACAAGCGCATATGTTGGTGCGTATTTAAAGCTGCTTGGATATGATGTAAAATCATTGTTATACGGTGCAAACAGTATGATCTTTGATAAAATGAAAGCCAGTGCAAATACATCTGCAAATGCATTTGTCCCGGCAAACGAAATTAAAGGATATAAAGATTTGTTAGAATAAATTTTTGTTTTACGTTGATAAAAAGGATGACGCCCGGAATTTTTTCGGGCGTTGTCTTTTTCATCACCTGCCTTTTAACTCAATTTTTTGTATACTGCATCATATAATAAAATCTCAATCATTATTGCAGAGTATTTATGTCAACAGTCGCCCCTTCAACCGTAAAACCATTCGATGAATCCACTTTGGAAAAGATCGCATACAACAGCATAAAATCTATCCCTACACGGGAACAAAACGATAATTACCGTCTTGGATACCATCTTTGGCAATGGCTCTCCGAACGACAAGGAACCCTTGAGCAGGCAGTAAAGAATTCCGGTTCACGAATACTCATTTCTGAACAAGAAACTATTGCCATCATCAAACAAGAATTACAGAAATCCGGGATCACACTTTAATTCTATTACACTATTGATGAAAGAAGTCCTTCACATATTGAACGATGTGATCATGGCGTTCATTCCGTTGTTCGTCGCTATCGATGTTCCCGGTGTTATACCGTCATTCATTGGATTGACGCAAGGGATGACTTTAAAAGCAAAACGCCAGTTGATCATTGAAGCAACATTGACCGCCGGTGCGGTTGCACTGATCTTTCTTGTGCTGGGAAAAGTGATCTTCCGATTCCTCGGTATCACGGAAAATGATTTTCGTATCGGCGGTGGAATTGTTCTCCTGGTGCTTTCAGTTTCCGATCTCTTATTCTCTCGCGAAACAAAACGGGAAGAAGGACAATCGGTCGGTGTGGTACCGATCGGAATTCCGTTGATCATGGGCCCGGCCGCACTGACATCGATCATCATTATTGTCGATTCATACGGTTATTGGATCTCGATGGTATCGCTGTTCGTCAATCTCTTCATTGTCTGGCTTACACTGCGAAACTCCGATTTTCTGATACGGATCATGGGAAAAAGCGGCTCGCAGGCATTTGCAAAAGTTGCATCGCTCTTTATGGTTGCCATCGCTGTCATGATGATCCGCGTCGGGATGCAAAATATTCTCAAATAATTTTTTATGACCTCACGATACTCCGCCATCCTTCACGAGATCCAAACAGAAATACTTCCGTTACAAAATCAAGGAACCGTTGCCCAATATATTCCCGAACTGGCAAAGATCGATCCGAATAAATTTGGAATGCATCTGCATACCATTGACGGTGAAGATTTTTCAATTGGAAACAGTGATGAATTATTTTCCATTCAAAGTATTTCAAAAGTATTTGCGCTGGCGTACACGGTTTCGCTGGTAGGTGAAACAATATTCGACCGCGTTGGAGTTGAACCATCGGGAAGTTCGTTCAGTTCTCTGGTTCAACTTGAATATGAAAAAGGAATTCCACGCAATCCTCTCATCAATGCCGGAGCGATGGTTCTTTGCGATGTGCTGATCGATAAACTCAGTGATCCAAAAAACGATCTGCTCGAATTTGTCCGGAATCTCAGCAGAAATAATTCTATTACATTCAATGAACGGGTTGCTGCTTCCGAAAAAGAATTTGGTTTCCGGAATGTTGCCATGGCGAATTTCTTAAAATCGTTCGGCAATATTCATCACAATGTTGATGAGGTATTGGATCTCTATTTTCATATCTGCTCCATTGAAATGTCGTGCAAAGATCTTGCCGCATCATTTTTATTGTTTGCAAATCATGGAAAGATCGTATCAACCGGCGAATCTATTCTGAATAAAAGCCAGACAAAGCGGTTGAATGCGATCATGCAGTTGTGCGGATTCTATGATGAAGCGGGGGAATTTTCTTTCACCGTCGGACTTCCTGGAAAAAGCGGTGTCGGCGGCGGGATCGTTGCGTTGCATCCGCACCGGTATACCGTTGCAACGTGGGGACCGCGGTTGAATGCAAAAGGAAATTCCGTAATGGGAATGAAAGCGCTTGAATTACTGACAACAAAGCTTGGTTCTTCCATCTTTTAATTTTTTCTTATGCTCTATTCATAGTTGCTTAATTTTTCGACAGTTGAACTCTCGAACAGGAACTTTTTTTGACAGTTCAACTGTCGAAAAAACTGGAAACATCGTATGTTATATTCCATACATTCGCCGGCACAACAACAGACTTCAGACAATCCAACACTCATTTTGCTCCACGGGCGAGGATCGGATGAACAAGATTTGTTCGGATTGAAGGATCATTTCGATCCGAGGTTGACCATTTACAGTCTTCGCGCGCCGCATCAATTCGGCTGGGGAGGTTATACCTGGTTCGATCTGTACGAAGATGGAAGCGTGGATGAAGAAAGTTTTCTTAACAGCACTAACGAGATCGTAACATTCATCAATACCTTGGAGACACAAAAACTCATTCTGCTCGGATTCAGTATGGGTGCGATCATGTCATATTCCATTGCTCTCACACATCCGAATGTCTGTGCGGGAATTGCCGCGCTCAGTGGTTTTGCTCCGGAACAGTTAGCTCATTCATATCAACTACAGAAACTTCAGGAACTCCGTATTTTTATCTCTCACGGAATACATGACCCCGTTATTCCGGTTTCATCGGCCCGAAAAACAAAAGAAATGCTAGGCGGATCCAACGCAACTGTTTCATACAATGAATACGACATGGCACATCAGATCAACGACGAATGTTTGAATGATGTATCGCAATGGCTGAAAAAACTGCTTTAATATTTTTCGATTACTTATACAACCGTTAATATTATTTAACCAGTTAAAGGTGAAATAGATGAAACGAGTATTCATTATACTTACCATGTGTCTGTCTGCCCTCGGATGCAAAGAAGATGATTCACCGACACAACCAGATCGAACAGTAACCGATTCGCAATTATATTTTCTTGCAAAAAATACCACTACAAAAACATTCTATAAACTATCGGGTGATACTCTTTTAAAGGGTGGAAACTCCGCTCATCCGGGACCAAAACTCCGCACATGGTATAATGCTACGGCGGCGACACAATTAACTGCGCAAGGAGTTGTGAAACCATCACCGGTATTTGCCGATTCATCGTTGATCGTAAAAGAAGTGTATAATGCCGACGGAACCCTCTCGTTATATGCGATCATCTTCAAAATGTCATCTGCAACAAACAAAGGACCGGGAGATTGGGTGTGGGCAGAGATTGGACCAAGCGGCACACCGATCATCTCTGCGGCTGAAAAGGGAATTGGGTGTACCAAATGTCATGCATCGTCCTTTGATTACACACGAATGAACGATACTCATCC
>CAYPEM010000040.1:0-5118 GCA_964409765.1 uncultured Chitinophagaceae bacterium | reverse complement strand
ATCATTTTTTAAGGTGCCTTTATGCGAAATGTTGTCGTTACAGGAATGGGTCTGATCTCCCCCCTCGGACTTTCCGTTGAAGAATCGTGGAAGAATGCCATTGCCGGAAAATCGGGTGTCGGTTACATAACGAAATTTGAAAAAGAACGGTTTACCACGCACATTGCCGCCGAAGTGAAGAATTTCGATCCGAAAAAATATTTTGACCCCAAAGAGGTCACCCGATGGGATCTCTGTTTACAATTTGGAATTGGTGCAGGACTTGATGCAGTTGCTGATTCCGGTTTAAAGATCACTCCTGAAAATGCAGAACGAGTTGGTATCATCATCGGTTCGGGTGTGGGAGGGTTGATTGGAATCAGTCATACCGCCGTTAAATTGGAAGAGGGTGGACAAAAACAGGTGTCGCCGTTCTTTATTCCTTCCGTGATCATCAATATGTTATCAGGAATGCTGGCAATTCGTATCGGTGCAAAAGGACTCAATTATGGAGTTGTTTCGGCTTGTGCTACAAGCAATCATGCCATCGGAGATGGTTTTCATGCGATCCAGCGGGGTGAGGTTGATGTTATGATCGTCGGTGGAGCTGATGCATCGATCACTGAAATTGGGGTAGCCGGATTCTGTTCCGCGCGGGCACTGAGCAAACGAAACGATGAACCAATTCGGGCATCACGTCCATTCGATAAAGATAGAGATGGTTTTGTTATGGGTGAAGGTGCGGGAGCATTTGTTATTGAGGAAGAGGAGCATGCGAAAAAACGAGGGGCAAAAATTTACGGAAGAATTCTCGGTGTTGGAATGACTGCAGATGCATTTCACTTCACCGCTCCGCCGGATGACGGTGATGGTGCAATGCGTGCAATGAAATTAGCGGTGAAGTCTGCGGGATTACGACCGGAAGACATCGATTATGTAAATGCACACGGGACCTCAACTGGACTTGGTGATGTTGCAGAAACAATGGCGGTGAAACGATTGTTCGGTGATCATTCAAAAAAGATCATGGTCAGTTCTACAAAATCCATGCATGGCCACTTACTCGGCGCAGCCGGTGCGGTTGAAGCGGTCATGACAATTCTTGCTTTGAAGGAAGGGATCATTCCACCAACGATCAATCTGGATAATCCTGATCCGCAATGCGATCTTGATTATGTTCCGAATGTTGCGCGCAAACAGGAGATCCAATATGCACTTTCCAACGGATTCGGTTTTGGCGGAACGAATGCAAGTATCTGTTTCGGGAAAGCATAAACATATTCAGTCTGAGATACAATTCAGAACAATATTTGTTTATTTAAATAGTACAACAATTAACTTAAATATAGATTTTTGAGTGTAAATAAAATCACCACGGAAATTCAAAACAAAATACCCAAAAGCAGTTTCTTCACCACATTGAATTCTAGCACCACTATCTATGGAAAATAATCGAATCGTCAACATCGGTCTTGTACAGACACGCTGCACAAGCGATGTCGTATCGAACATGGCGGCGGCTGTGAAGGGAATCAAAGAAGCGGCGGCAAAAGGTGCGAACATTATCTGCCTGCAGGAGTTGTTCACGTCGTTGTATTTTTGTGATAAAGAAGATTATGCACCATTTCAACTTGCAGAAACAATTCCCGGACCATCAACCGACATTCTTCAGCCGATCGCAAAGGAACTGGGAGTTGTCATCATCGCATCGTTGTTCGAAAAACGGACAGAAGGATTGTATCACAATACTGCTGCGGTGATCGATGCCGACGGATCGTATCTTGGAAAATACCGCAAGATGCATATTCCCGACGATCCGGCGTACTACGAAAAATTCTATTTCACTCCGGGAGATCTCGGATTCAAATCATTCACGACACAATTCGGAAAACTCGGTGTGCTCATCTGCTGGGATCAGTGGTATCCTGAAGCCGCGCGATTGACAGCGCTGTCTGGTGCTGATATTCTTTTTTATCCCACAGCCATCGGTTGGGCGGACGGCGAAGAGGCAGCGGTGAACAAAAAGCAGCATGATGCATGGGAAACGATCCAACGATCACACGCAATTGCCAATGGAATTCCTGTGGTATCGGTGAACCGCGTTGGTCACGAAGGGAATCAAACATTCTGGGGCGGCTCGTTCGTTGCCGGAAATCAGGGAGAGATCCTCTTCAAAGCCTCACACGATAAAGAAGAAGTGAATGTTGTTCCGGTCGATCTTTCAAAATCCGATGCAACACGCATGCACTGGCCGTTCCTCCGCGACAGACGAATTGATGCGTATTTTGATATCACTAAACGATTCATAGATTAATCTCTCGCAAAGACGCTAAGAAATAGTTCTTTGTGCCTTTGCGGCTTTGCGTGAAATACATAATGACTGAAAAAAAAACTCCAAAACAACTCGGCTATCGATTTCCCGCAGAATGGGAACCGCAGGCAGCAACATGGCTTTCATGGGCGCATAAATTAGAATCGTGGCCGGATAAATTTGAACCGGTTCCGTATATCTATACCAATATCGTGCGGACGATCGCGCAATTCCAAAAAGTGAACATCAATGTTAAAGATGATGAGATGTTTGAGAATGTACAATCTCGATTACTTCTTGCCGGTGTTCCAGAAAATCGATTTGCATTGTATAAAATTCCGACAAATGATGCGTGGTGCAGAGATCATGGTCCTGCGTTTTTGGTAAATCCAACTGCGAAAGATAAACTTGCCATTGTGGATTGGGGATACAATGCGTGGGGAAATAAATATCCGCCGTTCGATCTGGATGATGTGGTTCCGACAAAGATCGCCGAGCATTATCACGTTCCTGTTTTTTATCCGGGAATTGTGATGGAGGGGGGCGCAATTGAGGTCAACGGCAAAGGGTGTCTGCTCACCACAAAAGCATGTCTCTTGAATGAGAACAGAAATCCCAATCTTACTCAGGAACAGATCGAAACGTATTTAAAAGAATATTATGGACAGGAAAAAATTCTCTGGCTGAACGACGGCATTGTCGGCGACGATACGGATGGACATATCGACGATCTTTCCCGTTTCGTCAATCCATCAACGATCGTTACGTGCGTTGAAGAAGATCCTCAGGATGAGAATTATGGAATCCTTCAGGAGAATCTGAAACTGCTTCGCACACTTACGGATCAAGAGAACAAACCATTCAATATTATTGAACTGCCAATGCCTGGAGTTGTTGCGTATGACGGACAACGGCTTCCTGCAAGTTACGCGAACTTTCTGATCGGCAACGGATTTGTGATCGTTCCTGTCTTCAATCATCCTAACGATCTGAAAGCATTGAACATCATACAATCACAATTTCCAGAGAGAAAAGTGATCGGCATTGACTGTGTTGATCTTGTGTGGGGATTGGGAACACTGCACTGCATCAGCCAGCAGGAACCTCTTATACAATGAACAGTTGACAATGAACAATGAACATTAAAAAACCCGGAGAATGTTGCTTCGGGTTTTATAGTTTATGGTATTAACTTCACAGACAGTCGATTGAAAAATCTACAACAAGGGGATATGTGATGGTCAATTTTTATCTTCTATAATTTGTATGAAAATTTTTTCTTTTTGTTTGTTTCTTCATATCGTTGTCGCACAGATCCAGCCATCATCGGAATTCATTCTGGGAGATACAACGTCTCATCTGCAGATCAACGATTTCTTTACCGACGGCAGCGGAACGATGTACTTTACGGGACAATATGTGGACGATTCATTGGGTCTTTATATCTCCGCGGTGGATGCCCAACTGCAAAAAAAATTCGAACTGATCAGAGCCTACGGGTTTGATGAAGAGGGATACTTTATCCATCCGTACGATTCAACGCATTTCATTGTCTGCGGACATTCCGAAGACAAGACCGGAACCTTTAATGTGAGATTGTTGAAACTGACGCGCTCAGGCGCAGTAGTGTGGGATACGACATTCGGCAATAACGGTCAGTTCACGATGGAGATCCCGCACGATCTGGAAATCGATTCCCAGGGAAACATCATTGTCGGCGGAAGTTCACACGCTTTCGAATTAAATTATCTTCTGCTCAAATATTCTTCCGAAGGGAATCGTCTCTGGTCGATACAGACCAGACCACAAGAGAAGTATCAAAGCACCATGGTTGATATTATTCTTGACCGGGAAGATAATATCTATGGAATTATCAACAATACATTCATCAACGATTCATCGCATGCAACGGTCTTTAAACGAAACGGAGCAGGAGATCTACTCTGGCAAAAACATTTCAATCTTTCGCTGATCGACAACCGTCCGTGTTATCTTGAGCTCATCAATGATACGCTCTTCGTTGCAGCACCGGTTTTTACCTCAGGTGAATCGCCTTCATCGCTTGCGGTGATTTCTTTGACGGGAAACGGTAATATCGCCGCCTACAAACAATTTCCTGCTCCGTCAATGACAACGCAGAACGGTATGAGAAGTATACAGCGAGTATGCAACAATAAGCTTGCAGTACTCTACGAACTGCACAGCGGCGGAAATTATAAGCTTCAAACGATGATCCTCTCAAACGATCTTTCGGTGCAGTTTTCGGATACAGTTTCCGGACCATCACCGTTCAACGTGGAAATCTCCGCTGTGAATGAAAGTTCGTTTGATGTGCTCAGATACGGGTCCGGGATTTCAACCATACGGTATTCAATGAACGGATCTTCGGTCACTGCATCGGCACCGATCCTGTACGCATCGGCTCAGCGGCCCTTTGTTGCGGCTGAATTTCATCCACCGACGATCTCTCTTGTCAGTGTTGTTCAACATCCCTTGAAAGATCAGGCGGCTGTAACTGTTTATCAACAACCGGTATCAGACATTCATCAACACACTGAAACCGAACTGCTGCCGAAGAATTTTAAACTGTATCCGGCATTTCCGAATCCGTTCAATCCTGCGACAATCATCAGTTATCAGGTACCGGCGAACAATCACGTTACGATTAAAGTGTTTGATATCATCGGAAGGGAAGTTGCGACACTTGTGAATGAAGTAAAGGAAGCGGGAACATTGTATCGCGTTCCGTTCAACGGAGGAGGACTCGCAACGGGAATGTATCTGGTGCGGCTGGAATACGGAGGACGAAGCGCCACGCAAAAAATAGT
>CAYPEM010000039.1:29809-46040 GCA_964409765.1 uncultured Chitinophagaceae bacterium | reverse complement strand
TATGTATTTTGACGAAAGACCTGCAGCTGCCAACGGCCATCGTCGGTCAGTTTATACAACACTTTAAGATCACCTGCAAAATTGTTGAGAGAATTTTTTTGACTCCGTTCTCCCTCTAGATCTACATTTCCTCCTACTTGAACAGTCACACGTTCATCAAACAACTGTTTGGAAAGGGCAAGCTGTAATTGGGTTCGTCCTTCCGCGCTGCCGGTCGAATAATCCTTATATGATTCCACTCCCATATTCAGATTCACTCCTTTGATATATTCTTCCGATAAACGATTCAATTGTGCAGAGAGAATCTGACTGGCGCTTGATCGGGCAAAATCGGTCAGTCCATCGTTTCCTCCTACGGATGCCAGAGGGTTTTCGGAAATAAATCTTCCTAACACCAACAGAGCAAAGACCTGTTTGTTGAGTTCAGATTCCTGCCCGTTCAATTCATTCAGTTTTGCATAGACCGATCCACTCAGCACTCCACGTTTATCCGGAGGAAGATCGAGTTTAAAATGAATGTCCGGTTTCAGAAGTTTTCCCTTCATTACCAGATACACTTGGATGGGAATTTCCTGTTTGTATTTATTCCGTTCCTCCTGACTTATCCCGCTTAATTGATTTTGTATAAGTTCAAGTACTGTTGCTTTGACCGTATAAATTGCCGTGATATCAACATCGGCATCAAAGGGAGATCCTAACCATGTAAGGCTGCTCCCTTTCGCAATCGCAAATTCTCTCTTTATAAAATCTCCAAACGAAAGTTGGTACGAACCTCCTACAATATCATAGCGGCCGGTAAGAGTTATTTTTCCGCTGGGATCGATCGTAAAACTCAACGTTGCTTCACCCTGAATGACCAATGAGTCGCCTGCAATCGGATCGATCAATATCCTGAGTTTGGAATCTTTGTTCACCGTAATATTTGATGTAAGCTCCATCGACGATCGTTCAGTTTCCGTTGTATCGTTGTTTACCACATTGTTCCTTCGGGACATAATGGGATTTTGCACAATTTTTTTATCGACAAATCGAATGATGCCGCGCCGTTCTTCAACCGCAAGTTCAGATTCAGGAAGAACCAATGCGAGATTGGTACCTTTATCCAATTCTGCCTGGATGGTAACGATCTGTTTGTGCATATCACCTTTTACTGAAATGTCGCTGTCGAGAATTATTGTGCCATAATATAGAGCATCGCGGCTTGCTGGTTTGTTCAAGAGAAGAAAATTTTCGGTATGCACCCGAAAATCATAACTGTACTTTCGGAAATCTTCCGTAAGTAAATGACCGCTCAACGATGCGATATTGCCGTGAGTATCAATAAGATCGAATGAACTGAACCGAATCCCTTTACTGTCAAACACTATCCTGCCGTTGTTCAGATGCAAATATGAATCGAGAAGTACCGGATTGAATGCTGTGTTCGAAAAATTCAGATCACCAACGATAGAAGGTTTCTTCATTGTACCGGTGATATGAAGTCTGCCGTTCATTGTCCCCGAAAGACGTTGAATATTGCCGAACGTAAACGGTTCAATACTTGCAAGATTGAGTTTGGTGACATCGAGTTTCAGATCCAGTTCACTTCCCCCGATCCTGCTCAAATATTTACCAATCAATGCAATCTGGTTGCCGTTGCCGGAAATATCCATTTCAACCAAATATGTATTCTCTGTCTGATTATTTGCCTTTAGCGCGACATCGCCCAATATCATTTTCCTAAAACCAAAGTCATTGATAGTTAAATCGGACGTAAATGCCATTTGCTTTTCCATATTTTGCAAGACAACATTTCCATTCAGCGTACCGACAGCCAAGCCATCCTCCCGTTCCACAATTTGGGAAAGGGTCGAAAGATTAAAGTTGTTGAATTCGATCCGCAACGGCGGACGATCGTTCTTTTCATCTGAACTATTCAGGTACAGTGATTGTTCGGCACTTTGCAGGTGGATATTATTCGCAGCAAACTGACCCTTACCATAACGCAGATAATTGTCCTCAGGTACGCTCCAATGAATGTTCTGGAACATTACACCGTCATTATTGAATCGAAACCGATAGCCATCCTGATCACTATTGAATAGACCGGAGAGTAAAACTTTTATATACCCGTCATCACGTAAACTCTGCAATGATACCTCAATGCTGTCGTGACTTGCTCTGCCGGAAACCGTAAACTTCGTAATCCGAAATGTGGAATCGGCGATAGAACTCACGTTCAAAGAGGCATCCAATCGATCCACATCGGATGAAACCCGGACTGAAAGACTATCGATTATGATATCGTTATAATCAATTCCCGGAAGATCGATACGAACATTCAGATTTTTTGTGCTGCTGTTGAAATTCCCTTCAATGGTTCCTACGGAAAGCTTGTGAAGATCCGGAAGAAAAATATCCGTCAGTGTGGAGGGATCATGAACCACAATGTGAAATGAAAATTCCTGTGACGGAAGATTTGTTCTGTTCAATACTTTGTGAAGTTTGAAATAGTGAGAGAAATGTTCTTTCAGCACATCCGGTAATTTGCCAGGGGTGATGGTGCCGTCGAATTGTCCCGAAAATATCGTGGAAGCGATACTGATGTGAGTCTTCTCATCAACTATTACCGAAGCATAGACCAATGAATCGATCGTGTATCGTCTGTTATTTTTAACGATGATAACATTACGGACATCGGCACTTCCATTAAAATCATTGATACCTTCTCCTGAAATATCCGAGGTAACAACACCTGCTACGCGGATATCCTCATCGGTAAATTTGAGCATACAAAGATCGGCACCTTTTATATCGAGGATAAATTTAAATGTCGGATCATCTTTTTTCGTATTGATAATACCGTTAAAAACAAACGCTATGTTGGAATCCTGAATTTCCGCTTTTCCCTCGAACATTTTCGGAGTTGCGGTTCCTTCGACGGTGAGATTTCTGTAAGGGTATCCGTTGAATTCCGCTTTATCCACGGCAATATTCAGTTTCGCTTTGATATCGTTGCCGTTCAATCCTTTTCCTGCAGCAGATGCTGTTAATGAAATCGCTCCGAACATTGTCGTATCATTTAAAAGCGATCCAAGATCAAATTCATCGACAGCAACATTTGTTTTCCATCGACTTAATGTTGAGTCTTTAGCAGAGAGGAATTCGACGTTTCCAGTAATACTTCCAATGCTGGATTCGATGATCGTTGAAGCGGAGAAATCCTTTATTGTGCCATGGAACATTCCGCTGATGCCAATGGAAGAAGGGATAATAATTTCTTTCGGGATCAATGAATCCACAACAATCGACTGAATATCATTTCGCGTGGTTGAAAAATTTTGAAGTGTTATATCATACACAACAGTTTCACCTTCGGGCATGCCAACAATTGAACCGGAGAGATCGACCATGGTGGAATCTCCGGTTGAAATATTGAACTTCTCAACGAGCAAATTGTTTATTTCTCCAGCGATTTTGACGGAAAATTGAATCTTCGCACCGGACTCGTTTTTTACTGGAAGCATTGGCTGGAAGAACAACAGGTCTGACACCGAAAGATACGAATCATCAATATCCGCTTTTATCTTAACATTCCCCTGAAGAGTCATAAGATCAGAAAATGAATTATAACTAAGAGAGATATTTTGATGAATTCGACTTTTTGCTGTCTCTAGTATAAGATCTTTACAATGGGCATTGAGAGAATCAATCGTAATTTCTCCAGATAATTCTCGAAGTTCGATACCGGAATATTCCCGAAACGATGCATGCTCGAATACTGCCGATATTCGTTTTTCACTGAAGAACATATTCTCTGCACGCAGTGTCACAGCATCAAATCGAAGATGATGTAGATCCAAAGCCTTTATTTTGTCGACACCGTGAACATCATATTGCACGCTATTTTTGTCAAGAATCAATTGATCAAGAGCAATCATCCAAGGCATTACAGCAACATCGGTGTTGTCAGATTTCGTCGTATCAGTTCTTGAAAGAGCGACGACAATGTTTGAATTCTCGAGAGTGAATTTTTTGAGGAAAATATGGTGTAACGGCAGATCGATCTTTTCTGCAGCAAGTGTTGATGTTCCAATATCGGCGTAGTACTGTTCTTTTGTTACTTTATTTTCATAAAGAAATTGAACGTTTTCCAGCAAAACGGATCCGACTCCAATATCGACTTCTTGAGAAGCTGATGTGTCATCCGGCGATTCTTTTGTTTGCGTGATACCTGCGGTTGTGTTTTTTAGAGATATGTTGTCGACATGAAATAGCATCTTGTTCAGATCAAATTTATCGATCGATGCATCCATTGCCCCAAGATGAAAACGCAGATTCAAACCGCTTACTTCATCATCATATGTTCCTTGAATATTGTTGAGATGCACCCCGCCAACTTCTATTTTCCAAGGTGCTGATTCCGATGGATCAGGAATACTTTCGGCAGGTACAGAGTCAGAACTGAGCGAGTTGATTAGAAAATCGAAGTTGAAACTGCTATCGGGAAGAGTGCGGGAGATATGGGCGGTAAGAGCATCAATCTGAATATTTTTCAGTAGTATTTCATTTGAGAAAAGTCCGAGCAAGTTCACATCTACAGCCAGTGATTGGATGGAAAGCAATGTATCTCGTTGTTGACTTTCGACGAACAGATCTTTTACAACAACTGAATGCGTAAAACCGATCGCGATGGAGCCGATCTCAATCCGGCTATTGGTTTTTTCCGATAGGATCGATACTGCTTTTTGTGCCATCATTCGTTGAACAACGTGGAATTGCAATCCCGCGACGGCGAGAACGATCAGTCCGATAATGCCGACAACGATCCATAAAACAGTCTTGACGGCACGACGAATATACGTTGTTGTTTTATGCTCACTCAAAAAAGTCTCAGGTAAATGGTCAAGAAGCAATAGTTTTGAAATGTTTCAGATATCTAAAACTATCGTTCCTTTTATTTTGTTTGTTTTGCTCCGGCTAACGAAGCTGTTTTTACTTTTGCTTTATCCAAAAACTCTTCAGCACTTTTTTTAATGGAATCATATTCTTCAGACAATGTTTCTGAGAATTCGGCGAACGAATCGTTTGCATCATCAATATATCCGTTCCCTTTTCGGGTCAGCTTTTTTCTTGTAACGGAGCCTTTTGCGGGTGCAAACAACATTCCAACAATAATGCCGGCAGCGGCGGCGGCGACAACTCCTGCTACTATTTTTCCTGTATTCATAACTTTGCTCCTTCATTTAGTACTACTGTTTTCCGGTTTGTTTCATTTATGAGTTAATTCTATGTGTAACAACGTGAACTGCATTTTCATTTGGAATAATTATTGTGCCGAATCTTTTTGAATAGAATCGAGTAAACTCTGCTCCAAAAAGTACAATCTGAGATGAATAGTATGCCCACAGCATGATAATGACCAATGAACTTGCCGCCCCGAATGTGGAACCAATTGAACCATTTCCTAAGTACAGTCCGATCAAAATTTTCCCGACCGAGAACAATAAAGATGTTACTGAAGCTCCCACCCAAGCATCTTTCCATTGAAGAATTACTGCCGGAAGAAATTTGAACAAGCATGCAAAAATGATCGTGATGCCAACAAATGAGATCACAAAATCAATCAATCGAACTAAGCCGGTAACGATAGAAAATCGGTCGCTCAAATAATCGCTCGTAGCAGCAAGCATTGCGCTGACAATAAGTGAGACTAAAAGGAGAAATCCAATTCCCACTATCATAGCAAATGAAAGCAGCCGGACCCGAACAAAACCCCGGATTGTTCCCATTGGTTTTTGTTGAACACGCCAGATCATATTAAGCGAGTCACGCAATTGGATGAACACCGCTGTTGAACCTAACAAAAGCATCACAACACTGAAGACCGCCGTAAGAACATTTGAGTCCGATTTGTAGGCAGTGGAAAGAAGGCTTTGAATAAAGACCGCTCCTTCCACTCCGATCAATCCACGAATCTGTCTCACAAGATGACCGCTTGCTGCCTCTTGACCAAACCCAAAACTTGAGAGTACAATGACCAAAACAAGCAACGGTGATAATGAGAATACAGTAAAGAACGATAATGCCGCCCCTTGCTGACCAATGTTGTCATCATCCCAGGCGATGGCAGAATCTTTCAACAACAGCCATATATTTTTCAAACGATGCGTTTGCATAGGATTTCTATTGGAAGTCAACTCAAAAAATACAAAATCATTGTTATGCAGGGCGGAGTCGAGGCATGGCTCTATGAAATTATCACACTTCGACTCCGCTCAGAGTGACATTTTCTAATAAGATTCATTTTTGAGATAGCTTCACCTTATTTTCTTCTTTCTTTAAACTAATTTTGATCTCATCATAACTTCGATCATCATTCATCCAAACGCTGCGGACCTTTCATTGGATCAATTCTGATCCGCTGTTGATCGTGCAATCGATCGAGAGTGTTCTCAATTAATTTGATCAACTTTGCGACAGCGCCTTCAATCGCTTTGTCTAATGTGTCGGCTTGATGAGTGACAGCAATCGGCTGCCGTCGTTCGAGACGGGCTTCAATGACGCAGCGCTTATCATCCTGCCCGCTTTTATCGCCATTCTCATCGCTTAAATGAATTTCCAAACGGGTTATATGTTTGCTAAATCGACTCAGAGAGCTTTCTATTTCAGAACTGATCTTCGTTATAAATATCTCATGACCATTGATATTTCGATCGGTATTGATTTGAATGTGCATACTTTCTCCCCTGCTAATTAGGATACTCATGGAACTTAATGAATGTGAAGAGAAATCTCATGGTCTGCAGTTAATTGAATATCTTCTTTTGTAAGACTGACATACACTTTGGATTCTTCATAGCTGATCCTTTTTATTTTACTCACTGAGATCAACACCTCTTTTCCTGAAAACCATGAACCGGTTTGGACAACTAGTTCCTGAATTGCCCAGCTTCTGTCATCCACCATAAAACCGCTGATGTGACCGATGGGACCATCCACTGTTTGGATATCATAACCATCGACCGTCAATGAACTTCGAAGATGTTTATCGGCACGATGCTTGAATTTTTTATGTGCAGCTTTAATATCATCCGCTGTCGGCATGACCATCGGATAACCGCCCATTCCCCACATATCACTTCCTTCCCAATAGGTCGGCCAGTTGTAATAACGGTAATATTCGATTTCGTATTGACGTGAAACCGGTATGTGAGAATCAATAGAGGGGCTATCTTCGATCTGTTTTTTGGTCAATTTAATTTGAAGTGTTTTTTTGGATTGATCCAATGCACCAAACGAATGGGGTGTAAGCAGAACAATCTGACCGGTCAGCCACGATCCCGTATCAACAATGAGATATCGAACAACCCATGACTCATCATCAAAATAAAAATCTTTGATATGCCCAATCTCGCCGTCCGAAGCAGAGAGTGTGTTGCCGTATAATTCTTTAATGTTTTGAAGCATAATTTTCCCTTTCCTTTTTTTCTTTCAATTTTTCCAAACAAGATGGTCATCACTCAACTGATAAATTAATATCATCCTGATGTTCGTGTGTTAGTATAAAGACGAACAGGGTAAAAAGTTATAGATCAAAAGAATGAAAGAGTAGTTAATCCTTTGCCAATTTGGCCCATGATTGATATGAAGGAACAACGAGGATAATTACCTTTATAAGATATTATGACTGTAAAAGTAATTCTTTTGGATCCTTTGTTGAGTGATTATTCCTATTTGCTTTCACTATTTCTAATATTATCAAAGGAATAGACCCTATAGCGAGTAACCATAGACAATCAGAGAGCGGTATATATGATGTTTTAAGAAAACGGCCGAGAGTTTCATTGTATTGACTCATCACCTGAAGTCCGAACGAAATTGCAACGACGATGACAAGATTGATGTTTGAAAAAAGTGAAATGCGCCAGATCGGTTTTGATTCACTTCGGGCTCCAAATGAACGTATAAGTTCTTCAAACACTAATACCGTAAATGCGTACATCCGAGCAGTTTCTACCGTTTCGGTTTGCAGCATATAGAAATAGACGGCGAATGCTACTCCGGCAGTGAGAAATCCGGTGAAGAACATTGTTTGAAGAAAGCCTCGGTCGGTGATCGATTCAGAACGATGGCGCGGGTGGCGCTTCATGACATCCGGATCTATGGGGTTTGTTGCAAGACATAACGCCGGAAGCCCGTCCGTGACGAGATTGATCCAAAGAAGATGAATCGGTAGAAGTGCCATGGGAAGTCCTATGATAACGCAGACAGTCATCAGCAATAATTCCCCGGTATTTCCCGCAAGAAGATACTGCAATGTCTTTCGTATGTTATCATAAATACCGCGTCCCTCTTCAATTGCAGCGACGATCGTTGCAAAATTGTCGTCGGTAATGATCATATCCGATGCTTGCTTCGTCACTTCTGTCCCGATCTTCCCCATTGCAATTCCAATATCTGCACCTTTGATAGCGGGAGCATCGTTCACTCCATCGCCGGTCATTGCAACAACAGCATCATTCGCTTTCCACGCGCGTATGATGCGAAGTTTATGTTCTGCCGTAACTCGTGCATAAACAGAAATAGTGGAAATACGTTTTTTTAAATCGTCATCGGACATTGCATCCAACTCAACACCGGAAACCGCAGTATCGTCAATAGCAGCAATACCGATCTCCCGTGCAATTGCAGCGGCAGTTTCCGGATGATCTCCGGTGATCATCACAACTTGAATCCCTGCATCACGGCATTTTACGATCGCTTCTTTCGCTTCCTGACGCGGGGGATCATACATTCCGGATAAGCCGACAAACACAAGATCTTTTTCTACGGCATTAACGGTCAGATCCTTAATTGAAGAACTCTCAATATCACGATATGCCGAACCAAGCACACGCAGCGCCAGCTTCGCCATCGTTGTTGTTTCCGAAAGAATTTGTTGACGGTCTTGTTCGGTTAATGGTTGGATACCTTCATTCGTGTAATGTCTCGTGCAAAGCTCCAGCAGCGTTCCGGGTGCACCATTGGTGAATGCACGGAATTTTCCATTAGGCATTGCGCGAATCACTGTGCTTCGTTTGCGGTCTGAGTCGAACGGGAATTCATGTTGCTTCGGCATTTCTTTTTCGATCTTCTCTTGAACACCGCCGGCTTTGAGTCCAGCAGTAAGCATTGCTCCTTCAGTCGGATCACCGATTGTTTTCCACACTCCATTTTCTTCTTTACGATGTGAATTATTACAGCCGATAAGATTTGTTGCAAGTTCAAGTAATGGCGGGGAGTGCATTGCTTCTGCTTTTTTCCCATCGAAATGGATTTCGCCCTCCGGTCCATATCCTTCTCCGGTAACTTCATATTTTTTTCCAGAAACGTATAATGCTCTCACTGTCATTTCGCCGACAGTTAATGTTCCGGTTTTATCTGTGCAAATAACTGTTGTTGAGCCAAGAGTTTCAACTGCCGGAAGTTTTCGAACAAGCGCACGACGACGGGACATTCGCAGCACCCCAAGAGCAAGGGAAACCGTAACCACGGCGGGAAGTCCTTCGGGAACCGCTGCAACAGCAAGACTTACCGACGTCATAAACAACTCGAGCAATTCCGTACCGCGCAACATACCTAATCCAAATAAAACGACGACAATGCCGAGTGTTGCCCAAACAAGTACTTGTCCGAATGCTTCAAGTTTTTTTTCTAATGGAGTCCGTTCTTCTGCTCCAGCTTCTACAATCAGGTCTGCAATTTTTCCCAATTCTGTCTTCATTGCAGTGGCAAAAACAACAGCTTGCGCAGTACCGGCAGCGACACTGGTCCCCATAAAAATGATATTCTCCCGATCTCCGAGAGGAATGTCTTTTTTCTCTAAGACCACGGTTTTTTTTTCAACCGCTTCTGATTCACCGGTCAATGCAGATTCAATGCATTTGAATGATGCCGAAGTGATTAATCGTGCATCGGCAGCGATAAGATCTCCCGCTTCCAACACAATAATATCTCCGACAACAACCCCCGAGGCATCAATGGAAAAAACTTTGTCGTCCCGTCGTACTTTTGCCTGCGGTGCAGTCATTTTTTTGAGCGCGGCGATGGAACGTTCAGCGTTGTACTCCTGATAAAATCCAATGATGGCGTTCAGAATGACGATCGCAAGAATAGCAGAAGCATCGATCATTTCACCCAGTACTCCGGAAATAACTCCTGCAGAAATGAGAATCCAAATGATAAGACTTTTGAACTGATTGAAGAAGATCTTCAGCGGACTGATTCGCTTTCCTTCTTTCAATTCGTTCAAACCGTCTGCGGCGAGACGTTGGGAAGATTCTTGAACGGATAATCCTTTTGCCGATGTACCAAGTTGACCCAGTACATCATCAACGGATACAGTATGCCATAGTTTTCCATCCTGAAATTTTGAATTAACCGGTATCGCAGTCATTGAACGATCCCGGAATTTGCTGTTCGCATGAACATAATTTTCAATGAGTGTCCGGACCAAAAATATTTTTACCGCGAATGAATCTTACCAACACAGTAATGATTGCAATGACAAGTAAAACATGTATGAATCCACTCATCGTATAGGAAGTAACAACTCCTAAGAGCCATAAAATGATGAGAATAACAGCGACCGTGTAGAGCATTTGATTCTCCTTTTTTTATTGTTTTAAATCATCGTATTGAATTTCCAGAAACAAATTCAGCATCACTGTTGAAATATGGATTTAGCACATTTGACGGTTCATATTCGTTTTGACCATTCCTGCTGTTCAAAAACCACGTATGCATTTCTCCTTTTCCTTTAACATCAATCGCTCCGCGTTCTTCAAGTAAGAACTGTTCACCTAATTGTTTCCGCGTATATTCTGTTATTTGGATCCTTCCAGAGACACCGTGAGATTCCATTCTGCTTGCAGTGTTCACAACATCTCCCCAAAGGTCATAGAAAAATTTACGTTTGCCGATGACTCCTGCTACTGCAGCACCGGTACTAATCCCGACTCGTATTTTTAATTTGAAATTACTTCGTTCATTATATCGGTCCATAACTTCGACCATATCTAATGCCATATTTGCAGCACGAATTGTATGATCCGGAACAGGAACAGGTAATCCTGCTACTGCCATGTATGCATCTCCGATGGTTTTGATCTTCTCCAATCCACGGTAATCGGCAATGTTGTCAAAGAGGGTAAAGATAGTGTTGAGCACTTCTACCAGTACTTCAGCACTCACCCCTTCAGAAAATTTTGTAAAATCAACAATGTCTGCAAATAATACCGTTACTTCCTTATAACTGTCAGCAATGATTTCTGTAAAACTGTCCGTCGTTACTTCAAGACGTCCTTTCAAACGTTCTGCAATAGCATGAGGCATAACATTCAGCAGGAGTCGCTCTGATATTTTTTGTTCTGTCACAACCCGGTCGTACAGCTTTTTTGTTTCGAGATGCAATAATCGAACTTCTATCATGTTATGCACTCGTATCAATACTTCAGCAAGATCGAATGGTTTGCTGACAAAATCTTTCGCTCCGGCTTTTAATGCGCGCAGTTTATGATCCGGTTGTGCGGTAAGGACAAGCACTGGAAGATAACCCTCTGTTTCAATCTCTTTGAGATTTTCCATGACCTGAAAGCCGTCTAAGCCCGGCATTTCAAGGTCGAGTAAGATCAAATCATAACGGTTTTGCCGATGAAGTTCGCAAACATCTTTTGATCGAGTTGTGGAGGAAACGGAAGTATAACCCGCATCATTCAACATCCGCTCGAGCAGTAGTACATTCACTTTCTTGTCATCAACGATCAAAATGCTGGAGTTGCGTATTTCAGAAATACTGATCATACTTTTAAACTTTCTATACATTTTTTTTGATTGATCCCATTCTCTGCAAAAATCATCGCTTCATTCAGAGTATTGGTAAATTCGATAACATCGATCGGTTTTGTCAGATAACGGAAAAATCCTGCTTCTAAACCATTCTTGATATCACGCGCCATCGCATTTGCACTAATGGCAACCACTGGAATATGGCCAGTCAATGGATCATCACGCAAAATTTTCAATGCTTGAATTCCGCTGATGCCGGGAAGATTAATGTCCATTAAGATCACATCCGGTTGGTGATCGCGAGCTAATTCAATTCCGTTGGTTCCATTATCCGCTCTCAAAAGATGAATATTGTTACGACGAGCAATGAGCTGCTCAACAAGTTTCATGTTAGCAGGATTGTCCTCTACATAGAGAATTGTTCGCAGTTGTGCACCATCTTTCATATGTATGGGAACAGCACTATGGTGATCGGATTTATATCCTTCAATTTGCGGAGCATCGGTTGATTCCAATTCGAACCAGAATACGCTTCCGATACCGACGGCACTTTGGACACCAATCACTCCTCCCATTAATTCAACCAATTGTTTTGTCATCACAAGACCGATTCCGGTCCCTTCTTCACCGCTTTTCTCTTGTCCGAGACGATTGAATGGCTGAAAGAGCTGTTTCACATTTTCCGGGGACAATCCTTCTCCGCTGTCCTTGATACTGATAAGGATATGTTCAGGAGTACTTGCGGTACATTTCACTTCCACTGAGCCATTATTTCGATTGTATTTGATTGCGTTGGAAAGTAAGTTGATGAGAACCTGCTTCAATCGGGTTCGATCAGCTTTAACATAGAATGGAATGTAAAACTCAGGGAAGTTCAATTTGATCCCGCGTTTATGACCCTGCGGTGTCATCATTGTTTCACATTCGGATAACACTTCTGATAGTGAAACCGGTTCAGGCGACATTGACACCTTTCCCGATTCGATCACAGCAAAATCGAGAATTTCGTTGATCAAACTCAGCAGGTGCCATCCGGCATGGAGAATTTGCGTGATACTCTCTTTCTGGGAGGAATTCGGCGGAGGTGATGCAGTTTCCATCAATTGAGCGAATCCCAGAATAGCATTGAGAGGACTGCGCAATTCGTGACTCATGTTGGAAATAAATTCGGATTTTGCCAGCGTCGCTCTTTCTGCCACCAACCTTGCACTTTCCAGTTCAATATTTTTTTCCAGAAGAAAATCAGACATAGACTTCAGTGCGATATGGTTCTTCACTCGCGCCAACACAATTGGCGGGCTGATCGGTTTTATAATGTAGTCGACTGCTCCAAGTTCCAATCCTTTCTTTTCATCATCTATTCCGCCTTTTGCAGAAAGAAATATCACCGCAATATTTTTTGTTTTAGGATCACACTTAAGTTGTCTGCACACTTCATATCCATCCATCTCCGGCATCATAATGTCGAGCAGAATTAGATCGGGCGGCGAACTCGATAAGGCAATTTTTAACGCTTTTTCTCCACTATTGACAATTTTTACTTTGTAATCATCTTTGAGCAGATTACTCATCAGAGTGAGATTATCCGGTGTATCATCGACAACTAGTATTGTAGATTTTTTTGTGATACTAATATTATTCATAATTATTCCTTTATAGCCAATGTACCTCTGGCTTCATTAAGTGCTTCAAGTGCCGCTTCGCAGTTGAATGATCGAATTCCGTCTGCAATCCTGCGATAGTGATCAGGAAATGCCGTATTAAGCATATCAGCATTTGCATCCAACACATCACCCGACTCCGCATCATCATCTGCCAATAATATTTCCAGTTTGTCGCACACCGCTTTGAGTTTTTTCTTGTTCACCTTAACAGCAATAATACTTGGTTCCTTCGGTAGTTTTTGTTCGAGCTGTGTAATAAGATATTCACATGGTCCTTTCAACTCGTCGATCATCACATGTATTATCTTTCGAGACTTACGTTGCTTGATTGCGGATTCAATTCTTTCTGCCTGATGTTGTACGGTGGACGCACCAATTTGTCCGGAAACTCCTTTAAGTGTGTGTGCGAGAAGTTCAGCAGCGTACCAGTCGTTTTCTTTCAATGCCTTAATGATTTTCTCTGTAGTTGATTTCTGACCAGAGACAAACTTACGGAGTAATAAAACATAGAGAGCTTTCTTGCCGAGCACAAGATGCAGACCGTTGTTTACATCCAACCCATCAATGCCGTATGGCAGTTCTTCGTATTGCTCCGTTCGAGATTTCACTTCCGGTACTGCGTTTAAATTTTTCGGCTTGATCCATTTCAACAATGCTATCCATAAGTCTTCCGGTTCGATCGGTTTAGCGACATGATCGTTCATACCGGCTGCCATACAACGATCACGATCGGATTGCATGGCATTTGCAGTCATTGCAACGATTGGAAGATCTTTGAGACGCTCATCCTTGCGGATCTCTTTAGTTGCGGTCTCACCATCCATGACTGGCATCTGCATATCCATTAACACGATATCATATTCAACTTTTTTTACCATGTCCACCGCAATTTGCCCATTCTCGGCAAGGTCAACAATGAATCCTGCATCGTGTAAAAGTTCTATTGCTACTTTTTGATTAAGATCGTTGTCTTCCACTAACAAGATTCTGGAATTTTTAATAGTTGCGAGTTTCTTAAAAATATCTGTTGGTAAATCTCCAGCAGTAAGAGGTCCGTTGACAACACCAGACAATACTCGTACAACACCGTCGAACAACACCGAGGCACTGATCGGTTTGATAAGAATATCATCGATGCCAATTTCTTCAGCTCCAATAATGACTTCTTCACGGCCGTACGCTGTTACCATTATCAAGTGTGGTACGATGTTGAGAGGAAGCTCTTTTATCCGCTTAACCATTTCAATGCCATCCATATCCGGCATTTTCCAATCGAGAAAAATGATTTCGTACGGATTACCTTCGGCTTCGGCACTATTTACTTCTCCTATAGCAATTTTCCCTGATTCTGCATAGTCAACTTTGAAACTCATATTTGTAAGAAGATCACCCAACACTAAGCGTGCGTTTTCATTGTCGTCAACAACAAGAACGTGTTTGCCCTGCATTTCGTTAGACAGTGAAAGTTTTCGCTGATGACTGGAGCTTTTCCCAAATCGGGCAGTAAACCAGAATGTACTTCCCTTTCCAATTTCACTTTCAACTCCAACCTCACCACCCATCAGTTCAGCAAGTTTTTTTGAAATAACCAAACCCAAGCCGGTTCCTCCAAATTTACGAGTCGTTGACGTGTCGGCCTGCGAAAAGCTTTGGAACAGTCTTCCCATCTGTTCCACGGACAGACCAATACCTGTATCGTGAACAGCAAAATAGATCAATGCATCTTTTTCTGTCTGCTCTTTAAGTCGAATAACGATGTCAATCTCACCCTGTTTCGTAAACTTTACAGCGTTGTTGCTATAGTTGATGAGGATTTGTCCCAGCCGCAGCGGATCGCCAATTAAATTAAGCGGTACATTTTTTTCTATATTGAAGATTAGTTCGAGTTCCTTAGCAGAGGATTTTTCAGAGATCAATTTGGAGACATTATCAAGCACCTTTTCCAATTCGAATTCGGTATGTTCAACAACTAATTTTCCTGCTTCGATCTTTGAGAAATCGAGAATATCATTGATGATACCAAGAAGCAGCCTGCCGGAATCTTGAATATTCAGTATATGACTTCGTTGACGCGGCGTCATCTCGGACTTCAGTGCTAAGTGAGACATACCGATGATCGCGTTCATTGGTGTTCGGATCTCGTGGCTCATGTTAGAGAGGAAATCCGATTTTGCAAGGTTTGCTTTTTCTGCCACCAACTTAGCGCTCTCCAGTTCATCATTTTTTTCCTGAAGTACCAGACCAAGACGTTTACGCTCCGTCACATCCCGCGCAGCCGCATAGACTCCCTGCAATCGTCTTTCACGATCATAAAAAGTGGACGCGTTGTAGGAGACAACGGTTTCTTTGCCGTCCCTTGCCCGAACAGTCAGTTCATAGTCCGTTAGTTTTTTATTGCTCAACACAAGTTTAATACTCGTTTCGGCACGATCCTGATCTGTGAAGTAATTCTTGAACGGTGCACCTATCAATTCATCACGTGTGCAGCCGGTCAGCATTTCCATCTGCTTATTGGCATCAGTGATAATACCGGAAGGATCGGTGGTCATGATCGCATCGATGTTGGATTCAATGATGGATCGTGTATAGAATTGTTGATCACGCAAACGTTGATCGAGTTTCTTCTGTTCTTCTTCAACCTGTTTCCGCGCGGTATTATCAGTTCCGATCAACAGATAACCGATGATCGTATCTTGAGCGTCGCGCAATGCTGTTACAGATACTACTGCCGGAAAACGGCTGCCGTCTTTTCGGATATA
>CAYPEM010000039.1:8115-29709 GCA_964409765.1 uncultured Chitinophagaceae bacterium | reverse complement strand
CCAGCATGCGCTCTGCTCCAACGTTGAATATTTGAATCACTCCTTTGGCGTCAGTAGCAATACTGGAGAAGTTTGCACTGTTGAAGATCGCGCTTTGAAGTGCTCCTGCTTTCAACAAGGCTTCTTCAGCCTGCTTGCGGGCACTGTTATCAGTTCCGATCAACAGATAACCGATGATCGTATCTTGAGCGTCGCGCAGTGCGGTGACAGATACCACCGCAGGAAAACGGCTTCCATCTTTTCGGATATAGGTCAATTCATAAATATCTTCGATACCGCGAGAAGCTTTGAATACCAATGCTTCAAATCCCGGAGTGATCGGTGTGGAAAGTTCAACGCTCAATGCTTTAGCACGTGCTATCACTTCCTGTGGATCGGAAATATCAGCCGGTGTGATCTTGTTCATCACATCAGCAGCTGCATAACCCAGCATGCGCTCTGCTCCAACGTTGAATATTTGAATCACTCCTTTGGCGTCAGTTGCGATACTGGAGAAGTTTGCACTGTTGAAGATCGCACTTTGAAGTGCTCCCGACTTAACCAACAACTCTTCCTCTTGCTTGCGTACTGTTATATCACGTAAAATACCGGTGAAATAACGATTACCTCTGAGCAACATTTCATTGAGCGCCATTTCAACCGGAAAAAAACTGCCATCCTTACGCCGACCGTTCACTTCACGTTCAAGATCAATAGTCCACGATTCGTCATCTGGATCAATATTCTTAGTTGATAATTTTCGCTCGTTATGATCAAGTCCTGGGATCAGCAATCCAAATTTTTGCCCTATGAGTTCTTGTGCGGTATAACCGAACATGCGTTCAGCTGCGGGGTTAACGGTTTCAATAATTCCGCCGCGAGCATGGAGAGTGATGATTCCGTCCACAACAGTATTAAGGATTGTCTGTATCAATGCTGTACTATCACGCAAACCCTGCTGAGTTTCATATTCCTTAGTGACATCACGGAACACCAATACAGCGCCGACAATTTTTCCATCGCGGTCGTGAATCGGCGCGCAACTATCGGCGATAGAGCATTCAACACCATTGCGAGCAATCAATACGGTGTGATTTGCAAGGCCCTGAATTGTGCCCTTCGCCAAAGTCTCTTTTACAGGAATTGTAGCGAGCTGGCGTGTTTCTTGGTTGATGATATGAAAAATCTCGTCGACCGGCAGTCCAATGGCCTCAGTTTGTTTCCAACCGGTGAGTTGTTCTGCTATAGGATTCAGAACAGTTACACAACCTTCAGCATCGGTTGCAATAACTGCATCACCGATTGAGCTGAGTGTCACTTCAAGTTTTTCTTCGCTCACCTGCAAAGTAAAATTAGCCCATTGTAGTTTTTTATTCGTTTCTTCCTGAGCTTCGAGCAATTGTTTGGTTTCAAGATGAATGATATTTTTTAGCCGATACTCTGTTTCCCGATTGATCAAGAAAACGAACGATAATGCAAATACCAGCATAATCATGCTGGCGATGACGATAACAATAAGAAGTTGACGCATGTTCAATTGGTATTCAGCTTCATGCTGCGACAAAATGACTCGCTCTATCTTGACAAAGTTATTCATTTCAACACGAATCAAATCCATCAATTGTTTGCCCTGGCTGCTTTGCACATTCTTTAATGCAGCCGCCAAGTTATGATTGCGTCGCAGCTCAATATTATTTGCAAGGTAAGCTAATTTCTCATCGATCATTGGGGCGAGTACATCTAAATGGTTTTTGGAAGTGCTGTTTACTGTCATTAGATGCAAATTATTTAACATATCCTTGATCGAATCTCTTACTGCGAGATACGGCTCCAGAAATGTTTCGTCACCAGTCAACAAATATCCCCGCTGACCTGTTTCCGCATCAACCATTGCTGAAAGTAATTCATCCGCCTGATTTAGAATAATATTAGTGTGCTTCCGCAAATCTGCTGAATGTTCGATCTGATTGAATGCACGGACTGAAACAACGATCACCAGCGCAACAAGCAAGGTTACTCCAGCAATCAATACAATAATTTTATTTGATTTTTTCATAGATAATACACCCACGCATACAACTACACCCATCCACCTTAGTCATTACACCATCATCAAGTTTGCCTGCAGGACCAAGAATGACACCTTCGGTTTTTTTGATGATGGTGTCCTGGTTACTACAGATCTTATGTCTATATTTATTCAAATAAACATTTTCAAATTTCTTTAACTCTTTACGATAAATGAGCTCTTAACATCCAAGACATTTTTTCGTGCTGCTCCATTAAACCAGTCATGAAATCTGCAGTACCAAGATCTTTGTATTGATCACCAACCGCAGTAATGTCTTTTCTCAGAAAACGAATCACCTCTTCATGATCTTCCAGCAAGGTTTGAATGATATGCTTATCATCAGTAAAATCATGATTGTGTTCGCTTAACCGAGTGATAGCGATGAAATCTTTCAGTGTTCCCAATGCAAAATGTCCGAGTTCCCGCACTCGCTCAGCAACATCATCGATCACGATATCGATTGCATCATATTGTGTTTCAAAAAATTTATGCAGTTCAATAAAGTTCATTCCTTGTATATTCCAATGAGCATTGCGAGTTTTAGTGTATAGAATGTATTCATCAGCCAACAACGTATTGAGCAGCAGTGCAATTTGTTTTAAATGGTTCTCGGAAATATCGATGTTCGGTTTCATATATCCTCGATTTGTCGATGCGTAATTGAATAGTTTTTAATTGTGATTCGGTAGAGATTTTATTAAGATTTCTCTGCTCGTAATGCTTTCAACTTATTATAGAGTTCAATTTCTTCTTCATTAAGTATTTCCGGCAAAATGATGTGCACTTTTACCATCAAGTTGCCGAATTCATTTTTACCTGAATAAACGGGCATTCCAAGTCCAATAAGTCTCAATTCTTTGCCATTCGGAGTTCCTTTGGGAATATTGACTGTCACTTTGCCCTTCATGGTTTTTATCTGCGTTTTTCCGCCAAGCAGCGCAGTATACAGTTCAACCGGAAGGTCACAATGAAGATCATTTCCCTTTTGTTGAAATTCCGGATGTGGCGCAATCTTAATGGTGATATAGAGATCGCCGTTTGTACCCCCATTCGATCCTGAACCCCCTTTTCCTGTAACCCGCAATGTTTGTTGATCAGTTACTCCTGGTTTAATCGTTACTTTGATCGTTTGGCCATTCAATTGTATGGTGCGTGATGTACCGTGATAAACCTCTTCAAGAGAGAGAATTG
Source organism: uncultured Chitinophagaceae bacterium (assembly GCA_964409765.1). Taxonomy (GTDB): domain Bacteria; phylum Bacteroidota; class Ignavibacteria; order UBA10030; family UBA8401; genus UBA8401. Next base: position 26,468 of record CAYPEM010000039.1, on the reverse strand, counting down.
TTTCTGTTTCAAGATCTTGCCCAATGGTAGCAACATTCCGTCTTCCACCTCGCCGCTGACTCCTCTGCTGCCCAAACAGCATTTCAAAAAGATCGTTGACACCATCATCTGTGAATGCTGAAGAGGTTCTCTGCCGTGATTGATCATTCTGTTCATTCGAATATTTGGACCAATCAAAACCTCCCGGCTTTGCACCGGTCTCTTCATAATGCTTCCAATCCGAACCAAACTGATCGTATTTTTTTCGCTTTACAGGATCACTGAGAACTTCGTTAGCTTCATTAATATCTTTGAACTTTTCTTCAGCTGACTTATCACCCTTTGCTTTATCGGGATGATATTTTTTTGCCAGCGAACGAAACGCTTTTTTGATCTCTGCTGAGGTTGCAGTTTTTGTTACACCAAGATTTTTGTAATAATCTTTATAGACCATATTTTTCTGGATGATGCATTATCATACATCATTTTGCTATTTACTCTTCTTTATCAATGGAAGTTTGTTTTCTTTGATATTTTCTGAACCAAGCAATACTGCAATCCATTGCATACTTTCATTGTTCTCACATGCAAATTTCAATGTCATCGTAAATGGAATACACAACACCATTCCGACAGGACCCAACAAACTTCCCCAGAACATCAGCGAAAGAAAAACGACTAGCGTCGATAATCCGAGTTTATGTCCCATTAGTTTTGTTTCAATGACATTATCAAGAATGAAGTTCACCATCATATATCCAATCATTACCAATACAGCGCTTCCGGTACCTAATTGGACTAACGCAAGAATTACCGGAGGAATTGCAGCAATAGAAGATCCGACATTTGGAATAAAATTGAACAGGAATGCAATAAATCCCCAAAGAATAGGAGAGTCAACTCCCAGAAAATATAACCACAGACCAACCAGCACTCCTGTAGCAAGACTAATGAGAGTTTTGATGACCATATATCGTTCCAGATCGTTGATAAATTTTGTGAACTGAGGAAAATCTTGATGAGGATTACCGAGTACAGCTCGCAGTTTGATTGGAAAACTCGATGCTTCAAAAAGAATGAATGCAACAGTGAGCAAGACTAAGAGGATATTCGACAGTATTAATCCCACACTGGAAACCAAACTAAGTGCAATATCAATCACTGGTCCCGGATTGAAGTATTCAAGAAGCACTTTGTTGGTTACAATGATATGCTTGCTTGTCAAATATGGTTTAAGAGAAAGAATTGCTTCCTGAAGACGTTTTTGGTAGTAGGGCAAGGCATCCGAGAAATTACTTAACGATTCACCAACAACAATACCGATGATCAACAGAAAAGAAACGATGCCGGACATGACTATCATAACTGCAAGAAACGAAGGGACATGTTTTCGTTCGAGCCAGAGTACGGGGGGAGTACCAATGAGCGCAAGAAAAACAGAAAATAGAAACAGTGCTATTACTGATTGCGCTTGATTAATACCATAGATAATGACTACAAGTGCGGCGATAATTACTAGAATGTATGCCCCGCGATGAGCATTACTTTGATCTGTCATACTGAACCTTCTTTTCTTTAGCTCAAATTCTGAAAATTAAGTGTGCATTTATTGATCTGCCGATTTATATTTATCGACATTTTTCATTTGCATTTTCTCCCTTCACACATCGCAATTTCCACAGCAATTTTCATGCTGTAATTAGATAACTATTGATTATTCAAAATGATATAGATCAAAAGGACTATAAAGGGATTAATCCGTTTTGGAAGGACTTATTTTTTTGGGATTCCAAGGATTACTCGAATGTAATGGGTGGTACCATCGTCGGTAAGAATTATATTTGCAGGATGTCCTAATTGATATGATATTTGTTCAATATTGTCCAGCAACCAGTGATCAATTCCTCTGTTGATTCCATTGGGATTTTCGACGGTGATTTTGTAAAGCGTTGTATGGAATCTATACTTAACTTCGAACCCCTTCCATTCCTTTGGGATGCATGGATCGAGAAAAATTGTTGTGCCTTGTAAACGAAATCCAAGGATCGATTCAAGTCCAGCGCGGAACATCCATCCTGCTGAACCGGTGTACCATGTCCATCCGCCGCGGCCAACATGCGGAGGTTCAGAGTATACATCTGCGGAAACAACATATGGCTCTACTTTGTAGCGTTGAACCTCTTCGGGAGAATTTGTTCGATTAATCGGATTTAAAATTGAAAACAACTCAGATGCCGTATCTCCTTCACCAAGCATTGCGAATGCAATGACTGACCAGAGTGCACCATGAGTGTATTGACCGCCATTTTCTCGAATTCCCGGGGGATAACCTTTGATATAACCTGGTTCTCTTGAAGTACGATCAAATGGCGGAGTGAATAGTAAAACCAGATTTTCTTTAGGACGGACGAGATATTCTTTCATTGACATCATTGCTTTTGAAGCACGAACTGTATCAACAGCTCCAGAGATAACGCTCCATGACTGAGCAATTGAATCAATTCGACATTCAATATTCGATGCTGAACCGAGCAGCGTTCCGTCATCATAGAATCCTCGTCGGTACCACTCACCGTCCCATGCATGTTGTTCGAGGGATCTTTTTAGCTCTATGGCATGATGCAGCCAAATTTCCGCTCGTTTTTTTTCTCCGCGGTCGATTGCCAATGGTGCAAAGTGAGTGAGTGTTGTATACAGAAACCATCCAAGCCAAACACTTTCCCCTTTTCCATTTTCACCGACCTTATTCATACCATCATTCCAATCACCGGTACCGAACAATGGCAGTCCATGAATACCTACTGATAAACTGCGATCGAGTGCACGAGCACAATGTTCAAATAGTGCTCCTTCATCACCAGATATCATCGGCTGAAAGAATAAATCATTTTCACCGGCAGGGATCACCGGACCTTCAAGAAATGGAATTGTTTCTTCTAAGATTGTAACATCATTCGTAACCTCTATGTAATGTGCTACGACATACGGCAGCCACACCGGATCATCGGAAATTCTGGTGCGAACTCCTTGACCGGTAGCTGGTAGCCACCAATGTTGAACATCTCCTTCTGAAAATTGTCTTCCGGCTGCACGAAGTAGATGTTCACGTGTTAATTCCGGTTTTATTGCAGCTAATGCCATTCCATCTTGAAGTTGATCTCGAAATCCATACGCACCTCCTGCCTGGTAAAATGCAGAACGTGCCCATACTCGACATGCAATTGTTTGATACAGTAACCATCCATTAAGCATGATATCCATCGATCGGTCAGGTGTTTTTACTTGAATCAATCCGAGAGTATCACTCCAAAATTTTGTAACCTCCTTGAACACCACATCTAGATCGATCGTTCGAAATCGTGAGATCAGCGATTGTGCTTCTTCTTTTGATCCGGTTTCGCCAAGAAAGAAAATGATCTCTTCTTCGCCGTTTGGTTTAAGTTCTATGCGAGTTTGCAAAGCACCGCAAGGATCGAATCCAGCACCAACTCGATTTGAGAGTGGTGATATTCCAGATAGTGCAATGGGATGTTCCAGTGAACCATTTCGTCCAATAAAATCTTTTCGGTCACCGGTCCAACTCAATTGACGACCGGCGAAGTCAATAAATGCAACACGATTACTGAATTCTTTTCGCCACGGATTTTTCGCAAACATCGCCCCCGTCAACGGATCGATCTCTGTTGAAATGAACGGGACTGAAAACTCGCGCGACGATGCCAGCACCCATTCTACAAAAGCAGTAATTGAAAGACGGCGATTTCGCTGTGTGTTGTTTTTAATCGTAAGCCGCGAGATTTTGATCGAGTCATTGAGCGGAACATACTGAAACAATTCAAGGAAAATTCCATGGGAAGTATGTTGAAAGCGGCTATATCCCTGACCATGTTTCGCAACATACTCTCCTGTTTTTTCCCGTATTGGAAGAATTGTTGGAGACCAAAGATCACCATTTTGTTCATCTTTAATATAGAATACTTCACCCGGTCTGTCGCTCACGGGATCATTTGACCAGGGAGTGAGCTGATTCTCCCGACTGTTCAATGACCAGGTATATCCACCACCCTCAGCCGAAACTTGAAATCCGAATTTTTGGTTTGCTATAACATTGATCCATGGTGCAGGAGTCCATTGTTCATTGTTCAGAACTGTGATATATTCTTTTCCATTCTCAATAAATCCTCCAAGACCATTGGAAAATTCCATCCCTTTATACTGTGAAGCAGTTTCATCATGAACAAGTTCCGTTCGCAACGTACCCAGTTTTTCTTTAACCCAATCCTTGGCATTGAGAGGAAAAGAATTATGTTGCCGCGGAGCAGATGGTTTTGATTTTTCTAAGGAATGTAGTTGTTCCGAAAGGCTGCCATTACGACTGAGCAGTACAGCTCGTGCTGCACTTTGAAGAACCATTCGAACATCGATCGAAACTAATTCTGCACGGATGACAAAGATATTCCCCTGTGTTGCTTTGCGCTCGTGCTGCGGACGCAATTGTGATTCATTTGTTCGCAATATTGTTTCTATTGCACTTTGGAGATCCATAATATATGACTGCGGTTGTTCATTCAGGATCACCAGATCGACAGTGAGAAGTTTCATCTGCCAATATTCATGGGCACGAATAAGCTGTTTGACAATTTCCAGTCCTTCAGGATCATCAATTCGAACAAGTACGATCGGAAGATCTCCGGAGATTTTCTGTTCCCACAACGCCGACTGACCGCTGTGATTTCGTTGGAGAACTTCAGATCTTGGTCGAAGTTCCGAGTTGGAAAAAAGAATATGATTTGCTAGATACTGGAACAAATGTGCTTCTTCAGAACCAACACCAAGATGGTGAAGCTGCACTTGTGCCTGAGTCCATGCAAGAGTGACAGCTCGCTCAAACGAATTCGAATCGTGATGTTTATCAGCAAGATCAAGAACATCGTTGCGAGTAGGTGCAACCATTGTCCAGAATGCAACACGAGCTGTTGTGCCCGGATGTATTCTCACTCTGGAACGGATGCTGAATATCGGATCGAGCACCGTTCCCACAGTATTTGAGAGTGGCTTGCCGTTCACAATGGAAATTGGCGAATGGATCTGACGACCTCTTCCGAGAAAACACGCACGATCCGTTTCGTATTGAATATCGCCGATACTTTCTCCATCAACAGTAACAAGATGTGCAGCCCATAGTTCTTCGTCATGAGGCAATCTTCGTCGTCGTGTGGCGAGAAGTGTACCGGTATCAGCAAGAAACTCCGTTTGAATAAATAACTTAGAGAAAGCGGGATGGGCCATATGAGCAGCAGGATGGGTCAATACGATCTCAGAATATGATGTCACCTCGATCTCCCTCACTCGACTTCCAAGATTGGTTATTGAAACTCGCCGCACCTCGGCATCGCTTTCCGGAGAGACTGTGACTTCAAGTGCCGTGACCAGTGAACCATCGCGCCGTGCTATTTCAACTCTGTCTTCGGAAAACTCGACATCATAACTATCTGGTTCAACACATGTCGGTTGATATCCTGCTGACCATATATTTCCGTTATTGACATCCCGCAGATAAATATATGTACCCCACGAATCACACGTAACGTCTTCCCGCCATCTGGAGACTGCAATATTCCGCCACCGACTATATCCCGATCCGGCGCTGGTCATCATCACAGCATAATTACCGTTTGAAAGAATGTGCGTTCGAGGGATTCGATCGTGGGGAGAAGTGAATCTACGATACATCGAAGGGATCAGGTCACGAATATTGGATACAACATTCACTTCATCGGCTCGTGGACGTGCAACCGAAACATCTCGTGGGGTGCGTTCCTGCAGTAATAGTTCTGTTGCTTGAACAATTGGCTCAGCATGAAAACGAGAACGCATGATGCTATGATTCAAAACATTATTGATTGCGACCAACGTCATCCCTTGATGATGCGCCATATACGTTCGAATAATGGAAACGGGTTCGCCGTCCGGGAGTCGCGTTGGCGTATAATCTAAGGCTTCATAAAATCCAAATTTTCCTTTCGCTCCTTCATTCACAAGTCGTGTAAAATTTTCAACTGCCGATGGTGGATCGATCATTGCTGCTAGTGCAGTAGCATAGGGTGCAATAACAGCATCTCTACTAAGTCCGCGTTTAAGACCGAGACCAGGAATTCCAAAATTGGAATATTGATAAGTGAACTCAAGATCGCGGACATTATATGCTGATTCTGAGACTCCCCACGGCATATTGCGTTCTTTTCCATACGCAATTTGCCGACGAACAATAATACGATTTGTCTGTCCAAGCAGGCTCTCACCCGGTTCATGTAATACAAGCAACGGCATCAAATATTCAAACATTGATCCGGACCATGAGATCAGCGCAGAACCAAGATCGACCGGTGTTAATGATCTTCCCAAATGGAACCAATTTTGTACCGGAATATCTCCTTTTGCAATTGCAACAAAACTTGCCAGCCGCGCTTCCGATGCAAGCAGATCATAACAATTTGGATCGGGCGTGTTATCGGGCACTCTATATCCGATCGCAAGAAGCTGCCGTGGTGTATCAAAAAGAAAACGAAAATCCATCGCTGCAAACATCTTCATGGATATTTCTTTCTGTAGCGAAAGACGACGTTCTAAAACTCTGGATGCTTGACATGAGCGTTCAAAAGATTCTATCAATGATACCACTGTTGTTTCGAAGTTGATATTCTTTCCTGCGTCCAAACGATATGCTGCCAGATACGAAGATAGGATTGACATAGCTTCTTCGCATCGATCAGGGTAGGTAAGGAGTGTTGGAATTGAATCAATGTGGAGTTTCAGAAACTCATGAGAAAATATTTTGGGATCTTGTTGTGCAACAATGGAAAGTTGTGCCCAAGGTTTCAAGAATTCAATATCTCGTCCAATACTTCTTATCGATGCGTTTACCGCTTCGATCCAGAATTGAACATCATTACTCCACTCCGGATCCAATCCTTTTCCGTTCTCTTCTATCATTACGATTGCATTGTCAATAAGTATCTTGGATTGGGACGTGAGCTCATCGACTTGTGTACTAATATCGGTAATCGTTACAGCAGGCTTTCCAAGGATTGTGGATAATTTCAAGAGTTCCTTTTCCAACAATATTTGTTGTTTCGATTGAATTAGATTATCACTGATAGCTAAATCCAACGTTTCTCTTACCAACAACAGTGTATCATTAATGCCGTTTTTCCATTGCGAATCGATCAACGGCCGTTTGATCATTTCGGTGCATGAATTTCCAAGAGCAATTAAATGACCTGCAAGATTTCCGCTGTCAACAGTAGAAATGTATTTTGGATCAAGTGGACGAAGATCGCGCGTATCATACCAGTTGTAAAAATGTCCACGGAAACGCTCAAGTCTGTTCATTGATGACAGTGTTGCCTCCAATTTTTCTGTCATTTCTTGAATACCAATCCAATTAAAATCTTTCGCGGACACTGTGGACAAAAGATACAATCCAAGATTTGTTGGAGATGTTCGATGCGCTACTGTCGGCGATGGCTCTTCCTGAAAATTATCAGGAGGAAGCATCTGTTCGCTCGCAATGACAAAATTTTCGAAGAATCTCCATGTGCGGCGTGCGATCAATCGAAGAAATTGTCGTTCTTCATTTGAAGCTGACTTTGGACCGGCATACATCCGAGGGCGACTCATCTGCTGAGCAAAAAACGGAGATAATATCCATAGAATCACGAACGGAAAAGCAGTCATCCAGGATTTGTGAGGTGCGAATGCGACAATAATTGCAGCGCCAAACGATAATACGACCCCTCCCGTCATTCTTCGATAGAAACCTTGAATATTGAGTGGAAGAGTAAATTTACTTTGTGCAGCAGTCATCCATTCCAGCATATGCCGATGACTGATGAATATCCGAAACAATGTTCTGACAATAGCATCTATCATCAGCCACGCTTGATGCGCTAGAACAGAGATGTGAAAAAAAATCTGCCATAGTGCGAGGATCAAATCTTTTCCGACAGCACGGAAATGACTCCGTTTCGAAATTTTTAAATTCTTTGGAACAATCCCTTTTATAAAAGGAAGTAACGGCGGAACTGCTATTGTCCAAAAAATGAATCCACTCCATACTGCAGCAGAAGCAAATGGTAGCGTCCAGCCTCCTATCAATGCAAGAAATGCGGCAGGAATTGATAACGACCGTCGCAAATTATCCATCATTTTCCAGCGACCGATCAATGGAATATCTCGTCGACCTAATACTCCGCTTGAATCTTTTCCATGTCCAAAGATCCATGAAAGTAACTGCCAATCTCCGCGCACCCAGCGATGCTGTCTTGCTGCAGCGACATCGTAACGTGCCGGAAACTCCTCTATTACTTCAATATCAGATATCAATCCTGATCCGGCAAATATTCCTTCTAAAAGATCATGACTCAAAACAGTGTTCTCAGGGATTCGTCCTCTAAGAGATGCTTCAAATGTGTCTATATCATAAATTCCTTTTCCGCTATACGAACCATCTTCAAAAAGATCCTGATAGACGTCCGACACTACAAATGCGTATGGATCTATCCCACCCGGTCCTGAAAAAATCCTTTGGAAGAATGACCCTGAATGACCTGTCGGCAGCGAGGGTGTAACTCGTGGTTGAAGAATTGCATATCCTTCAACCACACGTCCTGTTCTTTCATCAATCTTCGGACGATTGAGTGCGTGTGCCATCTTACCGATCATTCGTCGCGCTGCATTGCGCGGTAACCGAGTATCGGCATCCAGCGTGATCACATAGTGAACGTCTGATGGAACCGGAGAAGACAACATCGGTGAATTGATTTTAGATATCAGAAAATTAGTATCCGTAGCTCCGCGTAATAATCGGTTTAACTCATGAAGTTTTCCTCTTTTACGCTCCCATCCCATCCATTTTTGCTCTCCGTCATTCCATAATCTTCGGCGATGAAAAAGGAGAAATCGCGCTCTTTCGTTTGTAGATTGATACTTCAGATTCAACCGAGCAATACCTTCGCGCGCGGCACTGAACAACTCATCATCTCCGGGCAAATGCTCTTGTGGTGAGTCGACCCAATCCGAAAGCAGTGCAAAACAGATATCTCCTTCATCATTGGAAAGATAATGTACTTCAAGCCGTTCAAGTTGTTCTTCAATATCGTTCAAGGTTGTCAATAGTGATGGAACAACAACAATTGTTCGAAGATTTGAAGGGATTCCCTCTTTCAGTTCGAGAGCCGGAAGTGCTTTCGGGCCGAATCGGTTTGTAATCCAATCATTCACAAGAGCAACGGCAACATCGGACAACGGGATGATTGCCAGCAGTGCCAGAAGAATTATATTGAATATCGTTAATCCGGCAGTCGGAACGACAAGTAAAGGCAAAGAAAGAATTAACCCGCTCACTAAAATAAGCAGACCAATATATCCTCGTATCCCGGAGTTTGCTGCAAGTCGATCGAATACCATTCGAACCGGGATATGAAATGAAATTTGTTTTTCAAAATTTATTCGACCTCGAGAAATGAGATAAAATCCTGGATCATTCTGCGGACTTTTGTAGTCAACGTCTCCTGTATTATTTACACAGTGAAGTACCTTTTGCGTAATTTCCAGTTCGGTAAATACCGAACCTCGTGAAAGATCTTCGATTGCGTGTCGGTAACTGTCCCTGGTTGGAAAATCCATTGAAGCAAAGTTGCTGTTTTCACATAACAGTGAATCGACAAGGCTGACACTTTCAAAAAACTTTGGCCAGTCAATGGAAGACATGATCCGCATGCTTGTGATAATGTTCCGAACCGTTACGCTCATTGCACCTTGATATTGGTGTTCTTCACTGACGATCTTTTCGGACGTTGTTCCTTGTGATGCAAGCCGTTCATCAAGCCACAGAAGTGCCGGAGTAACTGCAGGATCCTGATCCCGCAAACGCTGAACAAGCTGCACTGAAAATGCGGTGGGCAGTTTCTTTCCAAAAAATCGAGAGAGCGCTGCATCTGGCAGCTCAGCATTGATGATCCCAATTCCTAATAAACGATCTGCAATATCATTCGCTTCTTTTCGCTCTGACCGGCTTTTGACGATGCGCTGAGCAGAGCGTCGTAAATTCTCAATGAGAATTATACGAAGAGTGATAGCAACCGCCCAAAGTTCTCCAATTGTAAGTGGTTGTATTTGCTGATAGGCGCGAACAAACCTGCTCAAAGTTTCAAGATCGAAGCGACTGTCAGTATGAGCAACAAATGCCCACGCAATTCCGAAGACGCGGGGATATCCTTTGAGAGGACCTTCTGCAAGCTTTGGAAGCTGCCGATAATAACCGCGGGGAAGATCATCATGAATCTTGCGGATCTGTTCATCGACAATATGATAATTATCAACTAACCATTCTGCGGCAGGCGTAATGACAAGATCTTCATTGATAGCTTTGACGATTGTATGATACGATTGGAGCAGCACAAGACCATTATCTTCCAGTCTCGCTGCAATTGGATGACCTGCGGTGATTTTTTTAAACACTGGTTGCGCTCTGGCAAGACTTTCGGCGTGCTGCTCAAGTCGTTCAATGCTGAAAAGTTCACTTCGAATTGGTGCATCATTATCCCGAAGAAATGTTCTGTATGAACTTCTGAAGAGGTTGAAAATGGAATGCATCACTATTATTGCTCCCTAAATGTACAAGCAGAGAACCATAACCAATGGCAATGTTCGCTACAATCTTAACCAGTTAAATTTTTCGTATGCTGTCTTTCAGCATTATTACCATCCTACGACCCGAACTTGAGCGGCACGCAAAAGTTCGTTGTTCCAACGATAGCCGCGACGAAGTTCATCAATAACAGTTCCGGATTCGCTTCCGTTTTTTTTCTCCATTGAAACTGCTTCGTGCAGATCATGGTTGAATGCTGTGCCGACACTGTTAAAAGGGCGAACGCCATACGATTCCAATAATGAAAGAAATTTCTGCCGGATAATTTCTATTCCCTGGACAGAGTATTCTTTTGCACTCACCGCTGAGAGCAATGCTTTCTCCAGATCATCAATAATGTCCAGGAGATTAAGCAAGATCTTCCGTTTTTCTTCCTCGGCTGCCGTATTTCCATCTCGCTCAATGCGGCGGCGATAATTCTTAAAATCTGCAAGCGTACGAAGGTTGCGGTCTCGTTCAATACTGATGGTCTCCTGCAAACGTTCAATTTCTCCTGCCCAATCTGCAGGGGGTAATAGATTCTTTATGCTTTCAGCTACATCAAGTTCCATGCTATACCTCTCTCGTAATTACATCTTCCATTCAATGTTAGTGTTTATTTTTATTCCTGTTTTTTTATTTCTTCCATTAGTTCCACATACTCTTTTGCCAGCTCGGTTATTTCCTCTTCTGTTTTTTCTTCAGCATTCAACACTGCATTGCGCGCCGGTTCATGAGAAGCAACTAGCTCATTTACTTTGAGGTGAAGAGAAGAAGAAAAATGACTGAACGATCGTTGAATAATGAATAAACTTAAAAACGTCACTCCAAGAATAACATCCCCGACGACGGAATGAATATCTTGAGTGTAAAATTGATCGTTGCTGAACCAGAATATTACAAGACTCACAGCAATGATGAATGTGATCGAATTGCCGAGGATTGCGTTGGCGGCAGCCGTTAATCTTTCAAAATCTCTTTCAGTGCGTCTGTATATATTTTTCATATTGTTTTCTCTCCTTAATGATGATTAAGAAGTTTATACGGTTTGTTAGAAAACTTCCTTAACAATAAACTTACTGTTCACACCCATGTTCGCTAATTGTTTTTCAATCGCTTCCATCATCGGCGGAGGTCCGCAGACATAGAACATTGAATTGATACCGTAACTGCTTGCCGCAATAAATTCTTCAGTAATGAGCCCGTATGCATATCCATCCTTTTTTTCATCCGATAAAATATTGATGAAGTTATTCCTCAACAATTTATTAAATTCGTGTTCTAGGATGATGTCGGCTTTTGTCTTATTGGCAAAAATGAGTTTATTATTTCCAATCTTTTTTTGAGAATGGAGGTACCTGAAAATGGAAATGAATGGGGTAATTCCCGCACCTCCAGCAATAAATATACCTTCTCCTTTGTACTCAATCACACCGAATACTCTATCCAAAATTAACTCATCGTTAATTTTCAATTTCAATAATTCATTGGTTACACCTTTGTGAGATGGATATGTCTTGATGGTAAATTCTAAGTGATAATCTTCGGGAAGACAGGTCAGAGTAAATGGCCTTTTCTTGTTTTTCCATCCCTCTTTGTTTATTGAGATATCAATTGCCTGACCTGGAATAAATCTGAACTTGTCCGGTTTTTCGGTAATAATTTGCAGCACATCGTGTGTTGCATACGTTATTGCAGTTATTCTTACGATGCGTGTGTTCATAAAATTAGTTTTTAATGTTGAACATTTATTTTTATCCAATCACTTTGCAAGTTGACCATTTTCAAGATTCGACACATTATATTCAAATACGATCTGTTCATCGGGACGGACTAACTTCTTATCTTTACCTGAATATTCCATTCTGTTGAGCAGATCTTTGATAATATTGATCCGTGTTAAACGTTTGTCGTCAGCTCGAACAAGAGTCCACGGGGTGACCTGGTTATGAGACCGCGCCAGCATTTCATTTCTGGCTAAACTGTATTCTTTCCATTGCCTGATCGCCTGCATATCAATAGGGCTGACTTTCCACTGTTTAAGAGGATTCGTCTGCCGATCAATCAAACGTCGTTTTTGTTCGTTTTTGTTGATATCAAGGTAATATTTGAACAATTTAACTCCGGAACGGACTAACATATTTTCAAAACTTGAAACTGAACTTAAAAATTCTTCTTGTTGATCTTTACTGCAAAATCCCATCACTCGCTCTACACCTGCACGATTATACCAACTTCGATTAAACAGTACAAGTTCTTGCGCTGCCGGTAAATATGAAGCATACCGCTGAAAGTACCACGATGTGCGGTCACGATCCGAAGGTTTTCCAAGTGCTACAACACGTGTTTCACGCGGACTTAAGTATTGAACGATTCGCTTTATGGTCCCATCTTTTCCGGATGCATCCCTTCCCTCCATGATGATCAGAATTTTATCGTTGCATTCAATTAAGTGTTTTTGAAGTTTGACTAATTCGATCTGAAGTTTGCGAAGAGTATTTTTATACTCTTCTTTTGATATCGACGGTCTCATTCCATTCGATTCCTTTTGAAGAATTTTTTTCCCCATCATACAACCTTTAATTTTTCAATTGGTGTATTATTTTCGTCGGCGCTTATTGCCTTGATCGTTATCTTTTCCTTTATCCTGTTGTTGCTGCTTCTTCCAATTATTATGTTCCGGATGGTTCTTATTCATATAATATCGTGAATCACGGCTGTCGCGAATAGATTGTTGATCGTGTCGACCGCGATACGACGAATACCTGTCTCGGTATACGATATGATTTCGATAGGGTGATCGTTCATTTACCACAACTTTGTACGAATTATAGAAGTCATAATTTCGATAACGGTATGGTAATGAAGAACCACTGACCCATATTCCGCGTTCATAATAAAAGAACCTGCGCTGAGGAACATTGTAATACACTTCAATATCGGGCAGATAATAATAATCAACATGATCATACCCGGTCGGTCCCCATATAGGTTGACTTTCGAAATTGAAACCTAGATTAATACTTATTTGTGCATTAGCATTGCCTGCCATGAACAATAGTATGATCACTACAAAAATATTCCGCATAATAACTCTCCTTCTATAAGTGTTGTGAATGAAACGAAATAAACCTTTTTTATTTTATCCGGTAAATAAATTCTTTGTCTCTCGTAAACCCTTCTACGGTTACCGAAACCGTTATTCGGTATGCTCCTTTTTCTTTAAGGACAAGACTCTTTCTGTATTGATTCATCATCGGTTTCAAGTCGATAAATGAACTTACCTTTGAAGGATTTTCTATTTGTATTTTTGTAACTGCATCAACGATCTCTTTTTTAGTATCAGCATTACTTACAAGAAGGATAAAATGATGCGTTCCTGTTATCATTTCACCCTTTGTTGTTTTATCTATATTAAATCCATCGTAGGTCTTATCAATCATTTCTTTCCCGGACTTACTTTTCAAAACTCTTTTGTGCTGCTTTTGGGTAATCAACCACATCGTAATGTGCAATCCTTGAACTGTTGTATCGACGGTTGGCTTTCCTAACATCGTTACGATATTATTTTTTTTCTCGGTTATTTTGGAACCGTGAGCAGTTGGATTGGAACCAAACAGTGGCAGATTATAGATCAAAAGAAAACCGGTGATGAGAACGAGACATTTCTTATTCATTATATTTCCTTAGGGATATGTTTTTTGTATTCGTATTGCCAACACAACACTTCTGTTTCTTCTGTGTTATTAAAATGAGAACCCTGCCTGTGCTACAAGTAAAACTCTCCATTTTCTCTGAATTGGTATGAATGGAGCTAATTCTACGCCTATATTCACTTTCTTTGTAAAGCCGATATGCAGGATGCGCACCATCTCCGCTAAATCCAGAAACATGGAACTCGCAAATCCACCCCGTCCAATACCTACATCTACCGGAGAACTTACGCCAAACATTCCTATTCCTGCGCTGATGGGAAAACGATCTCCTGTCTTGGCATCAATGAAATACAGCCGCACCATTGCGCTGGTATTTCCATATTCGATGGGATCATCAGCCCGTGTATCAAATATCACTTTCGGAACCGCAAGTGAAAATCCGGCTTCTATCGTTGCACCTCTCACACGAAAATATTGTGTCATACTGTTCGAACGATCCACGGCGCCAATTTTAATTGTATAGTCCGGTTCAATATGAATTCCAAGGATCGCCCAATCCGGTAAAGAATCCACCGGCACCAATACTTGTTCAAGCTCTTCTGGACGAATATTTGCGTACGCACCATAGACAGTTCTGTATTGAATGAACATTGCCCGATCTTTAACGGGATCACCATGACTTCGGTATGTCACAACTCGCCGTTCATACGAAGGTGCCGCCATGCCATCGCGCAGCGTTATCGTGGTTGTGATTCGAAGAAATTGAGGTCCCATTCGAAGTTGTATACTATCACGTTGAAAAAGAACTTTGAGGTTTCGAATTTGTTCACGATCTAGTGTCACAGCAGAACTAATATTATTACTGCCCAGAAACGGAATAATGCTGATGTATCTTGTAAGATGTTCTACATCCTGATACTCTTCGATCGAAACTACACAATCTGTTTCATAGAGATACCGTCTCCCTTCAGAATCTGTTACCCGAAGTGTAATAGGGTATATATTTGGTGTCACTGATTGCGGTATTACTGCAATGTACGTGCGCCTTCCGACAAATCGGAATGATGTCCCCTGAATTAACAATGACGGTGTAATTGATGCGGTTCTCGCACTGTCATTACGGAGAATAATAAGTCGAATGGTATCTCCGGGAAAATAGACCGATTTATCAACAGAGATATCGATCTTCTCATCTTCAAGTGTTGATTGAATTAGTACCGATGTTTTTGATTGTGCTTGAAGACTGGTTACTCCAAGCAAACAAAGAATAATAAATTGAATAGTTTTTAATGTTAACATTTCATCACAAAAGTGAACCAAACCATTGATGTAATTAAACCATCTGCACTGCTTAAAGAATTAGTGCAATTCTAAGCTCCTTGGATATTTCTTTCAATCGTTATAATCCATTACCACAGCTTTTTAAAAGCGTGCCTGTAACAAACCCGATCACAACAAAAACAAAAGCACTATTGATCAAGGTTAACCGTTGAGGAGGACTAAATAATTTATCAGTATGGTTCCTTAGATTTTCCCTTGTCATCATCGATCGCAGTTTCGTTCTCATTGGCATTTTACTTTCCTGCATATTATGATTGGTGTTTCTAAGGAAATATTTTCTTAGAAAAGTAAATTTGATATGAATTACTTTTGCTTATTACTCAACTTCTTTTTGATTGACGTGACAAGCTCACGATACCGAAGATCACTGCTGCAATGCCGCTTATTAACATCCAAATTGATTTATCGGTTGCTGACCCCGTAAAAAATCTGGAGAGATCAGAACTTGCGGAATCATATGCATCAATTCCAAACATCAACAGCAGTATCCCGCCTGCGAGAATTGCAATTGAAAAAGCATTATTCATAAGTGTTCCTTCATGGATTTATTCTGTCGAAGTGAAATTGAATTAAATTGGTTTTTTCCCACTAATCACATTTACCAAGACAACAATAATTGCAATGACTAGAAGGACATGAATAAAGCCCCCCATCGTATATGATGTGATAAAACCGAGAAGCCATAGTATGACGAGAATAACTGCGATAGTGTATAGCATTTGATATTTCCTTTCATTTAGTTTAGATTTGCGATCAATACTGTAAGATCAATTCATTTAAATCATTGTTGCAGTTATATATCCAGACTAATTTACTGTGACAGTTGTTTGGTTAATCAGATAATTTTCAATACCCATTTGAGTAATTTGCGCCTGTTGAATTTCCGCCCAATCGACATGTCCTTCTTCCATTTTCAGTATTTTAGTAAGGAGGTCGGCGGTTCCCTGATCATCAACAGTACGCGCTAGAGTAATGGCTTCATTATATGAGTGCACCGCATTAACTTCATCGCTGCTGTCATTATTAATCATTTCGGAGACTGTCTTTCCAATTTTTATTGGGTTGAGTTTAGAAACGGTGGGGGTTCCTTCAAGAAATATGATACGTTCAATCAGCCATTCGGCATGATGCATTTCATCCATTGCTTGTTTTCTGATATCCATGTGAAGTTTTCCGTAACCCCAGTTTTCACACATTTCGGAATGGACCATGTATTGATTAATTGCGGTTAGTTCATCAGCCAATAATTGATCGATAACAGCAAGTAATTTTTTATTTCCTTTCATTGTATTCTCCTTTTATTGATTGGATAACGTCAGAAAATGTTCTTGAACTTTTGCAGCAATCTGTTGATGAGTCATTTTATCTGTTGATTCAATACCAATAATCCGTGCACCAAGTGATTTAACGGCAAGGTGCTTTTCAAATTCACACTTTGCTTCACCCGGACCAAAGATAAAAATCACATCGGTATTATGAAGATGAGGCATAATTTTATCGTAATACTCATCACTATGTTTTATGGAGTGAAGATCGTCTTGTTTTTCGTGTGCATCTACCGAAAGATTGTCACGATTCGTTGTCTCAGATTTAACCGTATGGAATTCTTCAACATCATCTACTACTCTGACAATGATCGCTTCTTCAAAGTCGATCCATAATCCTACATTGCTCTTCATAGGTTTCTCCATCACTGATATTGAGAAAAGTTTTTTGTTGGAATGATTTAAGATCATCCCCAATTTCCTATTGCGAATGAAAATTTATTTTAAATTACTTATCACATTTTTACTTAGCATCACCATTTGACGACAAAAAGTATTCCCGAACCTTAGCCGCAATCTGTTTAACCGTCATTTTGTCCACAGTTTCGATTCCTCCTATTCGCTCTCCAAGCGTTTCTCCTTTCAAGCGAACACTAAGCTCTACTTTTGCTTCTCCCGGGCCAATTATTAAAATAGAATCTGCATCGCGAAGAATAGCTTTAACTTTGTCGTAGTATTCATTAAGATGGTTGTTAAATTTATTGTCCTGTACATCATCAGGTCTGCCTCCTGAATGACGAATATGCTTTTCCATATTGGAGGTTAGCGTTTGAATTTCATCCACATCACCGTTTACTCGTACGATGATTGCTTCTCTATGGTCTATCCACAGTCCAATATTCTTCTTCATTGATCTCTCCTTTTTCAGTGTTTACAGTTACTATTCATGACGGGAACTATGGATTTATAAAAGTTTGGACCAAACCTTTTTTTGATGGATTTTGTAACATTACTCTTGAAGTATTTTTTTTGCATTCTCTCCTTGATGTTGTGCGACCATTAATTGAACACCTTCTACATTTTGCAGTGATGGGAGCATTCCGCCTCCATCGTCTTTAACAATAAAAGCTGAAATACCTGCGGCGTGAAGATGTCCTTTTGCTATTTCAGCATCAATCTCATTTTCATAGTTACCTACAACCACATTATTTTCCATAGAGAAACCTTTCGCATAATATTTTTATTGCTCTTCAACGGCATCCATCCGTGAATACAGTAAAAAGTACTTATTCGTTGAAACGAGCACGGGTGATTTTGTGCGCTGCAAACAATTTATCATACATACCATTTGTTATTAGAAAAGCAGACCGTAGTTGGTGGTCATCGTTCAGATCAAGGACAAATTGATCAACATCAAAATAT
>CAYPEM010000039.1:2576-8015 GCA_964409765.1 uncultured Chitinophagaceae bacterium | reverse complement strand
CCGTAGTTGGTGGTCATCGTTCAGATCAAGGACAAATTGATCAACATCAAAATATATTCCTTTCATTATGACAATTTATTTAATCCCGATTTTTTCGACTCAGAACAAGAATTACTCCTCCGATAAACAATATTCCAACTCCCGTCCATGTTTTCCATGATGGAGATTGATGTTTATTTTTTATTATAATTTGTTGTTCAGATTCTTCTTCATTTTCTTGTTTAATATTGTTGAAACCTGTATACACAGTCCGCAACAGGTCTAAACCAAATATGATACCGGCGGTTTTCATGAACACCTTTTGTTAATTTGTAATGATAATTTTAAGAACTTTTTCTTTTGCTGCATTGCCAAACATTTCATATGCTTTAATGATCTCGCTGAGTGTAAAGCGGTGTGTAATGAGCTGCTGCGGTTTGAGTTTTCCTGTTTGGACTATTTTCATCAATAGAGGAGTTGTTATAGTATCAACTAATCGTGTGGTTATTGTTACATTGCTCGACCAGAGTTTTTCAAGATGCAATTCAACACTCTTACCGTGCACACCAATATTGGCTAGATGCCCTCCGGGAGCAAGAATCGATTGGCAAATATCGAACGTAGCAGGAGAACCTACAGCTTCAATTGCGACATCAACTCCTTTTCCTGTGGTGAGTTTCATGATTTCATCAACCGCATTACTGTTAACGGTTGTTGTTGCCCCTAATTTCTTTGCGAAATCAAGACGATTGTCATCCGTATCGACCATAAAGATCTTTGATGGGGAATAGAATTGTGCTGTGAGAAGTGCTGCAAGTCCAATAGGTCCCGCACCAATAATGGCGACTGTATCTCCCGGTTTGATCTCTCCGTTTAATACTCCGCATTCAAAACCGGTCGGCAGAATATCACTCAACATGACTAGAGCTTCTTCATTGGCGCCGTCGGGAATATGATACAAACTCGTGTCAGCCTGTGGAATTCTAACAAATTCCGCCTGTGTACCGTCGATCGTATTTCCAAGAATCCAACCACCAACAATACAATGGGAATACATTCCTTTCCTGCAATTCTCACATTTTCCGCAAGAGGTGATGCATGATATCAGCACTTTCTCTCCGATTCGAAAATCCGAAACACTCGATCCGATATTTTCAATAATGCCGACTCCCTCGTGACCAAGGGTTCGACCATCATTTACAGTTGGAACATCGCCTTTCATAATGTGGATATCTGTTCCACAGATCGTAGTATAAACGATCTTTACAATAGCATCGGTCGGAACTATAATTGTTGGTTTCAGTTTGTCTTCAAACCCAATTTTACCTGGACCATGATATATCAATGCTTTCACGGGGTTATCCCTTTTGTTTTTTTGCTTTTATTTCACAACAACTTCAAAAAGAACGCGCATATTTGCCATTGCTTCGTTTGAATTGATATCTCCAGGCTTAACTTCGTAAACAGCCGGTTTTGTTCTTCCATATCCGATTACGGTGATCCGTTCAGGGGCAATCCCTTTTTCAATCAGGTAATCTCTGACAGCATTTGCCCGCTTTTCACTTAATTTTTGATTGATCTCTTCCGTTCCCGTAGCAGACGTATATCCTGCCATCCGTACATTGATATCGGAATTTTCTTTCAGACTTTGCACATCTTTATCCAATTCCATTTTTGCAATCAGGCTAAGTGAAGATTCTGCGAAATCGAAATGAGTGTCACCAAACACGACAACTTTTTCTTCCACTTTCGGATCCTGCACAACAACCATCATTCCTTTTAGTTTTAACATTGTTTGTTCAGAAAGTTCTACCGGAAGTGTTTTTTTGAAGAATGACAGCAAAAGAATTGCGGCAATGATCATTAAAAGTGCAACAATAGCGTAAAGGATACTTTTGATCTGTCTATATTGTTTTGTTTTGAACTTCTCACCTGCATGCCGTTCTGTTTGGAGCAATTGAATGAAATCATTAGAATCCTTAAAACTTTGCTCTTTATAAAGATCGAACGCCATACTCTTTAATTCTTTTCGTTCGTCATTCAATTCTTTCTGTGTCATTGTTCCTCCTAGCATTTCCGTTGGTTCATTGTCATTCCAACCATTACGGCGGGCATTAGCTTCGCAATCGACCTTGTTTGCATATCCTTCGGTTGCTGCTCCAACAATATTTCCGTTTGGAGCAGTGCGTCTCCAGCGCCATTTATCTCCGGCATCTTTGTAGAATTCCCATTTATCGTTCATATAGTTTATCTCCATTTATTTAAATGAAAGACATCTGAAAAAAAGGTGTTGCGATGTCATTTCAATCTCCGAAATGACCGTGATGCAAGATTTTTTTAGATGTCCCGGTTTAGATCTTGTTGTAATGCACATTGAATTGAATACCTGCATTCATTGTTACATTCAATCTATTATCCATTACAAGAAAATTATTGTACTACAAAGAATTCCATACGACGATTCTGTGCACGACCGTCTTCTGTATCGTTGGTTGCCACAGGTTCGTTCTGTCCTCTGCCGACAGTTCTGATTCTGTTCGATGCGATCCCTCTTTCAACCAACCAGTTACGCACGGTTTGTGAGCGTTCTAATGAGAGTCCCTGATTAAATTCCGGACTGCCAATATTATCCGTGTGCCCGGTAATGACTACCTGCACTTTCGGATTTGCAATCATTGCATTGAAGGCTCTCACGAGAATGATATAGGAATCATTCATCAGGGTCGATTTGTTGAACTCAAAATTGATCCCTCTTAATACGACAGATTTCCCTTTCTCAAATACGATAACAGTATCGCGTCCTTTCTGTTCTGCCAATAAACGCGCATCTGCTTCAGCTGCCGCTTTTGCCAGTTTTGCATCGGCATCTGCTTTTGCCTGCTGTTTCACACGAACCGCTTCAGCAGCTGCTTGTTGTTTCACCCGTACTGCTTCTGCAGCTGCCAATTCTCTCACCCTTCGTGCTTCTGCTGCATCGAGTTCCTGTTTTTTTGTGTCCGGTTCTTCGGCATCCGATCCGAGCGAAAATGCAAGTCCAAGCGAGACTCCATAGAATGCATCGTGTTTACCATTGGTAAGACCGTTGAGATTATTATTCGAACGAGCAATTCCATCCAATTCATCCGAAAAGACCAAAGTATATCCGGTATTGAAATCCAGCAAAATGCCTTTAGCAATCCTTGTCTGAATGCCTGCACCTACTGGAATGAGTGGTAAGAAACTCGATCCGTTTTTAAAGACTTTCGCTACTCCAATTCCGCCATAGACGTATGGATTTAAATCTGCTAATGATAATGGAGTGTACAATGCTCTGGCATCGAGAATCGCCATGGTTGATGAATATACCTTAGCTGAGAGACCTGTATATCCTAAACCAAGTTGACCTATCAACCGTTGAGGAATGACTTCATGTTGAAGATATCCGCGGTACGACATCAATTCCCATTGTTCTCCTGTGGCATTGGTACCGTGACTCGCTCCCAATGAAAGTCCCCAAGCATTCTTGGGATTCTTGAATTGTGCTTGTGTCAAATTACTTACACCCAACGCTGCAACCAACATTGATAGAACGATGAAACGTTTCATGATAGACCTCCAAAGAATTATTTTTTATAACTGTAAATTAGGCTATTACTATTTGATCCAATTCATTTTTTAAAAGAGAGAATACATTCCTCAGATTGTTTCCATGGGAAGGTCTGTAACGCTAGAAAGCCAATTGATAGCCTCTTCGAAACTTGTAAATGCTTTTACACTAAAACCTCGGTTTTGAGCTGCCGTTTCGAAAAAGATTGCTTGATCTTGACCTTTAATGCTCTGCGTTAGCACTGCAGTTTTTCTATGGAATGTTTCACCATATTTTATCAGTTCGTTCGAAAGATTATAAATGTCATTTGTCGATAAGTGAGATTCTACATCACGTAGATCGATCATCACTGAATAGTTTTGAACGTGATCTCCGGCAGAAGCGATCTGAGCTAATATCTGAATACTCTTTTGCAAATCTAGATCACCGGTTGGTGCACTTTTTAAGAATTCTCCCGCTTTAATAATTTGCAATTTAAGATGCGGCAACGATTTTGCTGCAAGTACATGTTCTATGGACTGAACGAGATATGTCGGATTATACGGTCTTACGGTTTCCTCTTTTAATTCATTCACAAGATTTTTTACTTCAGTCTGAAGGCCTGTCGTTCCGGTAATTACAATCACCTTGCAGTGAATTTGGTCTTTATTTATATGGTCAATAATTTCGGTCCTGTTTTCACCAGGAAATGCAATATCAATTAAAACGAGGTCAAATTTTTCAGATGTGAGTAAGGATACTGCATGCTCACTATCGGTCGCTTCGGCAACATAATATCCGCTTGATTTCAAAATCTCTCTTGCAGAGACTCCTAAATTCTTGTTGTTGTCTATTAGTAATATTTTTACAATCATAATGTTTTCTCGCTGCCGTAATCACAATTTCATAACTTAAAAATTTTAGTCTGTTTATCTTTTCTCGTAATTCGTAGAAGTTGGAATTTTTAGATTCATATCGCGAAGACTCTTCTCGGTAACGGTTGAACCTCGCAAAGGATGATTTTGAACGGTAATATTGTATAACGCAAATCTTCCGCCGTTCGAATCCTCCTGCCAACCGATAAATTCCGCATCCGATTGGAAACTTGATATGTTCTTGTTCCTTGACATAATTCCTCTGTTCATTTGGAATATTTTTTTACTTTTGCGCGTACCTTTTTCTTTACTGATGTTTTTATTGTTGTCAGTTTTTTTTGCAGTTTCTTTCTCTTACCAAGAACATTTTGAGCTTTGATCAGCTTGATATTAGATTTTTTCAAATCTTCAATATTCTTTTTGAACTCATCAATTTTTTCTTTGGCTTCTTCTTTGGCGATGCCGTATTTTTCTTGAAGTTTTCCAACAAGTTCTTCAAATCTACCGGCGATTGAAGCAAGTTCATCATTCATCACCTTGCCCCATTGATGGGTTGCTTTTCCTCTCTTTTGTTTCCACTGTCCTTCAATTCGGTCCCAGTTCATTGGATTAGTTCCTTCTTTTATTCATAATTCACTCAATAGATGTCTCATCATTGCAACATTAAAAGTATACCATTGATTGTGTTCGATTGTAATCAATCAAAAGGATGAAAAAGGAATTAATCCTTTTTTTTGCTGAAATATTATCCCCTTTACAGAATGTTAAAATCTGATAATTCTTTTTCCGACAAGGAGTATCGTATTGTATCCAGGCGTAAAAAAAAAGACCCGAATGACTTCCGGGTCTTTTGAAAAATATATTTAACGAATTGATAGAGCTATTTTGGTGCACGGTCTATGATGATCTCAACGCGTCGATTGTTTGCCCTACCTTCAGGACTGGTGTTATCTGCAATCGATCGATCTTCACCAATACCATTTGCAATAATAAGATCGCTTGGATAGCCGCGGGAAATAA
>CAYPEM010000039.1:0-2476 GCA_964409765.1 uncultured Chitinophagaceae bacterium | reverse complement strand
TCTTCACCAATACCATTTGCAATAATAAGATCGCTTGGATAGCCGCGGGAAATAATATACGTTCTCACAGCATCCGCACGTCGTTGTGATAAATCCTGATTGAATGCGTTTGAACCTTGTGAATCCGTATGACCTTCAATAGTCAGTTTTCGTTCTTTTGTTTCCAACAATGCTTCCGAAACTTGATTCAATCGAGTCTGCGCTGCCGGTAATAACGCTGTTTTGTTTGAGGCAAAAAGAACACTGCCGGAGAGTGTAATAACTAGCCCGCGTGCTTCTTCTTTTACAGCCGCAAGTTTGGCAAGGTCAGCTTGAGATTTCGCTGCTCTGGCTTCAGCATCCAATCTTGCTTTTTTCTCTGCAGTCAACTGTTCTGTTTTTATAGCACTGTTTTTTTCAGAAGCTGCAAGGTCTGCTTGCGATGTTTTTGCAAGTTCCGTTTGCGTTGCAAGATTCGCCTGAGATGTTTTGTTCTGCTCAGTTTGTGTTGCAAGTTCGGCTTGTGAACTCTTTGCTAATTCTGTTTGTGTTGCAAGATCCTCTTTTGTATTCTTCATGATCTCAGTTTGCGTTGCCTGATAATCATTGTTTGCTGTTGCAGTTGTTTTCTTCTCCGCGGCAGTTGCACCAAGCGCTACGGCCATTTTTGCTTTTCGATCGGCAATGTATGCAAGATCTCTGGTTTTGAATGATTTTGGATCGTCCTTAAAGGAATTTTCTGCCACAACAAGAGCCTCGTGTGCTTTATGTACTTCTGCGGGCACTAATTGTGCCGCCGGGCTATTGAGTGCTTTTTCGTAAGCTTCACGGGCATTAACTAATTCTGGTGGTGGAACACTCGCACAGCCTACGAGGAGTAGTCCGGCAAATGCAGCGATTGCAATAGTGATTATTGGTTTCATAGTTTACTTCTTTCCTTGTGGTAATTGATTGTCTTGTCGAAGCATTCGTACTCGCTCAACCGCTTGTATTGCTTCTTTCTTATCGGCATCACTGCGGGAAAGAGATACTGCCAGTTCACCATCTGCCTGTGAACGCAACAGCATTGATTCCGCTTGTTCTTTTTCGCCTTTGGCTGCAAGGCTTTTGGCATTTTCTAATTCTTCTTTTGCAAGCTGTAAATAAAGCGATGCATTTGGCACTTTGGAAGCCCCAGATTCTTCAGCAGCGCGGATCGCCGATGACGATGGTTCTTTATTGATCGGCGTAGTTCCTCCGCAGCCGATAATCACTGCGGCGAACAGGATGCTCACCGCAAAAATTGTTAGATTGCTTTGTTTCATTGAATCCTCCTTATATGTAGTTGTAGATCTGTAAATTCCGGAACGGATATTTTAATTTTAGTCGTAAGGAAATCTCATTAAAGCTTTGAAATGATATTTCGTAATTCTTCTTTGGTCGTTCCGAGTTTCTGCTGAAGTCTTCCGAGGACTTCTTCTTCTTTCCCTTCTTTGAAAAGCAAATCATCGTCGGTGAGGTTTGCATATTGCTGTTTTAGCTTACCGGCAAGTTCATTCCAGTTTCCTTTTATGTTGAGCGTATTCATTCGACTATTCCTTCTATTGTTTATTCATGAAATATGAGGCAATTTCGGTTAACACTATCGTTGCTGTTATTCTATCGTGTATGATTCATTTCCCAATGCAAATGCAAGACCCACCGTAAAGCCGTAGAATCCATCCTGCTTCTGATTCGTAAAGGCATTCAGGGTTGCATTTGAGCGATCACGTCCGTCAAAATCATCAGAAAGTGATAGATTATATCCACCATCCAAATTCAGAATGGTTCCGCTGGCAAGTCTGGTTTGAATACCGGCTCCAATAGCAACCATAGGCAAGAAATCAGAACCGCTTGTATTGAGACGCTTTGTGATAGCTGCGCCGCCATAGAGATAAGGATTTAAATTGGGTAGAGTAAAAGGACTAAAGAGCAATCGGACATCAACTATACCTGTTTGAGCGTTGTACACATTTGGAGCATAGAGTTCGGCATATCCCAAACCAAATTGTCCAAGAAACATCGGGGAGAAAAGGTTCATTTGCAGATTAGCGCGATATTGCATTCCCCACTTATCGCCACCAATATTGCTTCCGTGAGCAGCACCGATTGAAAGACCCCACGCTACATCAGGGTTTTTGTATTGTGCCTGAACTTGATTGAAGAAGCCGAATGTTGCAAGAAGGAACGCAAAAACGACGAAATGTTTCATAAAAAACTCCTTTAGTTTATTTACTATATTTTCATGGATTAGATATACATTTTGATGCAGAAGTATACATTTGATAATGTTGGATTGTAATCCACCAAAGGGATGAAAGAGTAGTTAATCCTTTTCGGCTATTGGTTTCAATTTATTTATGTGGATTTGGATTGTATTTTTTCTTGAGAGATTTCGGGACCAAGCAATACTGCTATCCACTTTGTCTCTTCATTCATCTCACACGCAAGCTTTAGCGACATCGTAAGAGGAACGCAG
>CAYPEM010000038.1:0-46321 GCA_964409765.1 uncultured Chitinophagaceae bacterium | reverse complement strand
GGAGGGGGTTCTTTGGAGGATTTATGGGCTTTTAACGAAGAAATAGTAGCAAGGGCTGTCTTTGCTTCAACGATACCGGTCATCAGCGCTGTAGGGCACGAAATCGACTTTAGTATCAGTGATTTTGTAGCCGATTTACGAGCCCCAACTCCATCTGCAGCTGCTGAACTTGTGGTAAAAGTCAAATCTGAGGTCGTTGAACTTATACGCAATTTTTGCTATACTATGAATACTTCAATGATAAATTCCATCGAATCATACAAGAATACGGTCTCAAATCTCACGCAAAGTTATTCGTTCAATAAACCGCACGATATGCTTCGTCAGCGAAGCCAGCAGGTTGATGAACTGCAGAATCGTTTAACCCGGAACATGCTCCATTCATTATCAATGACGAAACAACAAGTTAAATTTTTAGCATCCCGTATCAAAACAACCAATCCCAAGTCGATACTTAAACGCGGTTTTGCGATTGTACGGCAAAATGAAAGCATTGTTTCTTCGGTCAAAAAATCTATTTCTACAAAACCAGCAACAATTGAATTTCATGATGGTGTCATTGATGCGGAAATTATTGGAAAGAAAAAATAATGTCAAAGAAAGAGATGAAAAATACATTTGAACATTCTATTCAACGATTAGAAAAGATCGTCACTTCGCTGGAAGAAGGTGAAGTATCATTGGAAGAATCCTTAAAGATGTATGAAGAAGGAATTCAACTTTCCAAAGAATGTATAGAAACATTAAGTAAAGCCGAATTAAAAATTAAACAGTTGACCAAAGATTTGAATGGTAAACTGCAATTGACAGACTTTGAAGAGTAATTGAATCATGGAAAAATCAGAATCAAAATTTTTACAATTCATTGATACTCCGAAAGATTTACGCAAACTCGACATCTCTTCGTTGCGGACAGTTTGTGCAGAAGTTCGGGATTTTTTAGTTGATTCAGTCTCAAAGACCGGAGGACATTTAGGAGCCGGATTGGGAGCTGTTGAATTGACTGTAGCACTGCATTATGTCTTTAATACTCCTGTTGATAAACTTGTTTGGGATACAGGACATCAAGCATATCCCCACAAGATTCTTACAGGCAGAAAAGATCGACTTCACACAATTCGAAAAATGAACGGACTCAGCGGATTTCTGCGCAGAGATGAAAGCGAATACGATACATTTGGTGCCGGACATGCGAATACTGCAATTTCAGCTGCTCTTGGAATGGCAACAGCTCGTGATTTTTCAAAAAAAGATTTTAAGGTTGTTGCAATCGTTGGCGATGGATCTCTTACTGGAGGAATGGCATACGAAGGATTGAATAATGCTGGTGTGTTGAAAAAGGATATGATTGTTGTTCTTAGTGATAATAAAATGGTATCTCTTTCATCGATCAATCCGAATTTGTGGTCACTTCACAGTTATTTTGCTGAGGCGTTAACTCATCCTACTTATAATAAATTTAAAGCAAATGTGTGGGATTTAACAGGAAAATTAGATGTCTTTGGTGATCGTCTGAGAGTTGTTGCCGGAAAATTGGAACGTGGTGTAAAAGCAGTCGTTACACCTGGAATGATGTTCGAAGCAATGGGATTTCGCTACTTCGGACCGTTTAATGGACACAATGTTGTAAAGTTGGTTGAAATATTTCAACATGCGAAAGATCTAAAAGGTCCTATTCTCATACATGTAACTACTGAAAAAGGGAAAGGGTACGAACCCGCAGAAAAAGATGCTGCAAAACTTCATGGTGTTACTCCATTTGATAAAGTTACAGGCATTTCGCCAAAGTCTAATGCTCCAGCCGCATACACAAAAATATTCGGAAATGCCTTGGTTGAAATCTGCAGAGAAAATCCAAAAGTAGTTGGTATAACCGCTGCAATGCCAGACGGTACTGGTCTTGATATCTTGCAGCAGGAAATGCCAAATCGATTTTTTGATGTAGGAATTGCCGAACAACATGCTGTTACTTTTGCTGCAGGCCTTGCAACGGAAGGATATATTCCTGTCGTTGCAATCTATTCAACATTTATGCAGCGGGCATTCGATCAAATTATCCATGATGTTTCTTTGCAAGACCTTCATGTTGTTTTTGTCATGGATCGAGCCGGTCTTGTTGGTGCTGATGGACCAACGCATCATGGTGCGCTTGATTTATCATACTTACGCTGTATTCCTAAAATGATCATCATGGCTCCAAAGGATGAAAATGAATTACGGGATATGTTGTTTACTGCAGTTGAACATCATAATTGTCCTGTTGCGATTCGGTATCCTCGTGGTAATTCATTAGGAATTCCGTTAAAACAAAAATTTGAATCGATCGAGATTGGAAAATCTGAAACTGTACGTTCAGGACAAGATGTTGCAATTTTATCTGTAGGAACTTCTGTCGCCCAATCCTTAAAAGCATCTGATATCCTTGAGAAGGACGGCATACTTGCTGAAGTTGTCAATATGCGTTTTATAAAACCTTTGGACATCGAACTTCTTGAAGAAATATGCAATAGATTTTCAATAATAATCACTGTTGAAGAAAATAGTATTATCGGTGGATTTGGTTCTGCAGTATTAGAAGCAATCACTGCAATGAATAAAACAAACCTCCACATCAAAGTACATGGACTTATCGATGGATATATCACGCAAGGAACTCCGGCAGAACTTCTTCATTTAACTAAATTAGATGCTGAGGGTATAGCCGGCATTGTCAAAGAATTTTATCAGCTGCATACCGAACAATCAAAACTTCCGGGACGAAAGGCACAATGAGCACGACAGAAGGAAAAATTACCAAAGCAAAAATTGGAATCATTGGACTTGGTTGGATTTCTCAGGTATTTCATCTTCCAATACTATCAAAGCTACCTGATGTAGAAATTACCTGTGTTTGCGATAGAGACAAAACACGCGCACAAGCTCTTGCAGAGAAATATGGTATACCTCGTTACTATACAGATTACAAGCAGATGCTTGAGAAAGAAAATATCGATGCAATAGATATATGCACATCAACTGATGTCCATAAAGAGATCGCAATTGCAAGTTTGGAAATGAAACGTGATGTATTTGTTGAAAAACCAATTGCACGAAAATATGAAGAAGCTATTGCGATTGCCGATTCTGTCAAGAAAAACAAACAGAAGTTAATGGTCGGAATGAATCACCGTTTTCGCCCGGATGCAATGATGTTAAGAAGTTTTATTGAGAATAATGAACTTGGAAAAGTGTTTTACGCAAAAGCAGGATGGCTTAGGAAACCTGCTTCGGAGGGTACCTGGCTATTACAAAAAGAGATGTCGGGCGGCGGAGTTTTTCTTGATATGGGAATTGTCATGCTTGATCTTGCAATGTGGATGACTGGATATCCTGAAATTGAAAGGGTCAATGCTACAAATTATTCTCACAAAACAAAAGTTGAAGACTCTTCTGTAGCATATTTAAGTTTGAAGAACGGTTCAACAATTACAATTGAAGTGAGTTGGAATTTTCATATTGAGAATGAATTGTATTACTGTAATATTTATGGCGAACAAGGAAGCGGTAAGATCAATCCGTTAAAGATACATAAGGAAATGCATGGAAGCGTTGTTAATGTTACACCACTCAAAACAGATACATCACAAAATGCGTTGAAAAAATCCTACGAAAATGAATTGAAGCACTTTGTTGGGGCAATTAGAGGTATTCATCCCGTCATTTCAACTGCACAAGAAGCTGTTCAAAGAATGAAAATCGTAGATGCGATTTATCGATCTGCTGCTAAAGGAAAAGAAATTATTTTTAAATAGTGTTATGTTTTTCTGTTGAATCGGTTATGAATAGATCTGATGATTTTTGGATGAGCAGATGCTTAAACTTAGCGAAACGAGGTACTGGTTATGTAAGCCCAAATCCTTTAGTTGGTGCTGTCATAGTTAGAAATGGAATAAAGATCGCAGAAGGCTTTCATTCATATTTTGGAGGTCATCACGCCGAGATTAATGCAATTCATCAAGCCTTAAAGAAAAAACACTCACTTCTTGGAGCTACTCTATTTGTTAATCTTGAGCCCTGCTTCCATTTTGGTAAAACTCCGCCATGTGTTGATGCGATTATCCAAAATGGAATCACAAGAGTTGTGATAGCGAAAAAGGATCCAAACCCTCTTGTGGCTGGTAAAAGTATCAAAAAGCTTAAACAGAACGGTGTTCAATGCAAAATTGGTGTTTTAGAACGAGAAGCAGAACTGTTAAATGAGAAATTTTTCAAATTTATCGAAACAGAAAAACCTTTTGTTTCTTTGAAAGCTGCACAAACTTACGACGGTTTTATCGCACTTGAAGATGGAACATCAAAATGGATAACGAATAAATTATCAAGAAAATATGTTCATCAATTGCGAAGTGAATATGATGCTATTATCATTGGAGCACATACTGTAAACATAGACGATCCGGAATTAACAGTGAGAAATGTAAAGGGGAGAAATCCAATACGTGTCGTAATTGATGGAAAACTGTCGGTAAACGTTAACAGTAAAGTGTTCAATGAAAAAGCACCGACAATTGTATACACAAGCAGATCAAAAACTATAAAATCAAAAATAATTAATGATCTGGAATCAAAAGGTGTTGTTGTAGTTCAATTGAAATCAAAAAACGGAATTCTCAAAATTAATGATGTATTACTTGATCTTGGTAAACATCAAATCTCTTCCGCTCTTGTTGAAGGTGGGGCAAAAACCCATTCTGAATTTTTGAACTCTGGTATGGTTGATAAAGTATATCTTTTTACAGCAAAAAAAATATTTAGCAAAGGAATAAAAACATTTGGAGATATTTCCAAACCCTTAATGCTCAGGAAAAATAAGCAAAGGTATTTTGGCAACGATCTGTTTGAAGAATATTCGATTTTGAAAGCTTAAGGAAATAAGAGTCATGAAATATAAAATTCTTCTCATTGTACTATTTTGCATACAATTTATGCCTGCAAAAAATAAAAAAGACTTTTCCGCACTCAAATTGTCTATTGATTCCTTATTATCGGTTCATAAAGGATATTTTGCTGTTTCATTTAAGGACTTATCAACAGGGAATAGATTTGATATCAATTCCCGCGATAATTTTCATGCTGCCAGTACAATGAAAACTCCTGTAATGATTGAAGTATTCAAACAAGCCGAACAAAAAATGTTTTCATTGGACGATTCTATTCTTATTGTTAACTCATTTAAAAGTATCATTGATAGCAGTGACTATTCATTAAGTTTATCTGATGACAGTGAGGATGGACTTTATAACAGAATTGGTAAGTATGAAACTATTCGTAACCTTGTTTTTAAAATGATTACTGTCAGCAGTAATCTTTCCACAAATATTTTGATCGAAAAAGTCGGACCCAAAAATGTGATGAAGACCATTAATCAAATGGGTTTACAGGATATTAAAGTACTTCGTGGAGTTGAAGATAGGAAAGCATTTGATGCCGGTAGAAATAATACAACAACTTCCTATGATTTGTCAGTAATTTTTGAAAATATTTCAAAAAAAGAATGTGTGACAAAAAAAGCAAGTGAAGAAATGATTGATATTTTATTGTCACAAAAATTCAACAGTATGATTCCTGCAAAATTACCAGCCACGGTAAAAGTTGCACACAAAACAGGTTCTATAACAAATGTACAGCACGATTCGGGAATAGTATTTCTTCCCGACGGCAGGGTATATATTCTGGTATTGCTTTCAAAGAATCTTGTTTCAAATCAAGAAGGAGTGGAAGTAATTTCTTCTATTTCAAAGTTGATTTATGATTTTATGATGGATTAATTTATGTTTACAGGTATTGTTGAAGAAATCGGATCGATTCAATCACTTAAAAAATTAGGTGATGGAGTTGAATTTAATATCAAGGCAAAAAAAGTTTTACGATCGCTGCAAGTCGATAATAGTATATGCGTCAACGGTGTTTGTTTAACAGTTGTAAAAACATCCAAATCATCATTTACTGTACAAGCGGTTAAAGAGACCTTAAGCAAAACTAATATTGGTTTGTTGAAGGTAGGGTATAATGTTAATTTAGAAAGGTCTGTTCGCTTGAACGATAGACTGGGCGGACATATTGTTCAAGGACATATTGATTGTACTGGAAAGATTGAATCGATAACAACATTAGAATCAAGTTGGATGTTCGCGATTTCGTTTCCAAAAGTTTACAGAAAGAATTTAATTTCAGTTGGGTCTATTACCGTTGACGGAACAAGTCTTACTGTTGCACGACTTCAACGAGAACAATTTACTGTTGCGATCATTCCATTCACATTCGAGCATACAGTATTTAATAAATATCAACAAGGAACTCTTGTAAATTTAGAATTTGATATTATTGGTAAGTATATTGAAAATATTATAAAATATAAATAATGAAAAATTTTTCTCAAACTATCTCAAAGATCTTATTTTCAAAAACATTGCGTCCACTATTTTGGATTTTTGGGGTTGCAATACTTATTATTTTTGTAGTGGACACGTTTGTCATGCCATACTATGTAAATAAGGGAGGCACTTTAGTCGTTCCAAATGTTGTTGGGATGAAAGAAGAAGCTGCAAAGAAATTGCTTGATTCACTCCATTTTGAACCACGACGAGGTGAAATACGACAGGATAATACTTTTCCTATTGGTTATGTAATTTTACAAAATCCTGCTTCAGAGCAGATTGTAAAGAATGGACGCCGTATTTATCTTACAATCTCGGGTGGTGAGCAGGATGCTATAGTACCGTCGCTTAGAGGAAGGTCATTACGCGATGCTAAGTTTGCTTTGGATCGAGCGGGTTTGAGACAGGGTGCTTTGCAATATCAAGTTTCGGCAGAACTACCCGAAGGAACTATAATAAGTCAAGATATTCCTGCCGGGAATAAAATCAAACATAATTCATTTATTAGTTTTATCGTCAGTGCGGGCGAATCAATTGATAGCATTTTTGTTCCGTCACTTATTGGCAAAACGTATACAGAGGCAATTAAACTTTTAAAAGATAAAGGGTTGAGAACAGGAAATATAAACTATCAAATGAATGAAGAATTAGTTCCAAATACCGTCATCGATCAACTGCCAAGGGAAAACGAGATCGTGACGACCCAAAAAGAAGTCGATCTTTTTATCTCGCAGACACCAGATAAAAAATCTACAAAGAAAAAAGAATAATGTTAAAAAAAGAAAATATAATTGTTCCCTCAGTTCTTGCCGCTAATTTTTTGAACCTTGAACAAGATATCAAAAGGGTTGAATCTACAGGTGCTTCAATACTGCATTTGGATGTAATGGATGGACATTTTGTTCCAAATATTAGTTTTGGCCCAGGCATCATTAAAGCGATAAACTCAATTACTAATATGATTTTAGATACTCATTTAATGATCGAACATCCTGATGAGTATCTTGAGCGATTCAAAGATGCTGGTTCGGATATTCTGACTGTTCATGCTGAAACATGTACTCATTTAATTCAAACGATACAAAAAATTAAAGCCCTTGGAATGTATGCTGGTGTGAGTATTAATCCTAATACACCATTGACCCAACTCGAAGAAATTCTTCCCAGTGTCGATCTTGTCTTGATAATGTCTGTAAATCCCGGATTTGGAGGACAAAAATTTATTCAATCAAGTGTCCAAAAAATAACCAATCTGACGGAAATGATTAATAAGAAAAATCTCAAAACTATTATAGAAGTTGATGGCGGTATCGATTTCGAGTCAATAAAAAATGTAAAGACTGCGGGAGCTCATTATCTTGTTGCAGGTAATGCAATATTCGGTAATGGAGATATTGAAACAAATTTCAAACAATTAAACTCATTGATAAAATAATTATGAACTATGCGCTTAGAAATATAAAAATTGTAACACCATTTCGAATTGTAGAAAATGGAACTATAGTTGTTACTGGAAAACAGATATCTAATATGGGTAAAGTTTCCGATGTCATTATTTCTCAAGATATTCCGGTGTATGATCTTGATGGAATGACTGTGACACCAGGATTCATCGATTTACTTGTCCATGGAGGAGGTGGAAAAGGTTTCGCTGATGATAGTGATGAATCAATAAAAACAATTTCTGATTTCTTTTTTTCCCACGGCACTACTGGAATGCTTGCTTCATTGTTTAGTAAAAAAATCGATCTCTTAAAAAATGATGTCAACCGAATAGCTTCGTACGCGGACAATCATAAAGATTCCAATATTTGGGGAATTCACATGGAAGGTCCATTTATCAACCCGTTGATAAAAGGTGCTCATAAAATTGAATATCTGTGGGAACCGAGTGTTGAAATGTGGAATGAATTAAATGCATCGGCACGCGGTTATATTAAATTAATGACCATTGCCCCGGAATTAAAAGGAAATATCGATGTGATCCGCGCTGCTGCAAGTCAAGGCGTTGTTCCTTCAATCGGACATACCTTAGCATTGTACGACGATATTGAAAAAGCAATTGATAATGGTGCGGCACATGTTACTCATATGTTCAATGCAATGCGACCTTTTCACCACCGAGAACCGGGGATTATGGTTGCAGCTTTATTACGAAATGAATTAAAAGTCGAATTGATTGCCGATGGAATTCACGTTGATCCGATAGTTATGAAATTACTCCATAATATTAAAGGAAGCGGCGGCATTATTTTGGTAACCGATGCAATTCGTGCTTGCGGAATGCCGGATGGGAATTATCACTTTATGGACCAAAAAATAATTGTAAAAGACAAACGTGCGTTTCTTGAAAACGGAACTCTTGCCGGTAGTACATTGACAATGGAAGAAGCAATCAAAAACATGGTTCAGCTTGTGGGTGTTCCATTAACCGATGCAGTTCGTATGGCATCTTTAAATGGTGCAAAAGTATTAGGGTTGGAACATGAAAAAGGTATTTTAGCAGTTGGAAAAGATGCCGATCTAGTGGTTATGGATGATAACTTTAATGTTCATGCCACCATATATGAAGGCCAGATTAAATATCAACTTAGAAATATTCTTTCAAAATAATCAGATAACTCTTCAGTATTACTTCAACAGCAGACATCGGTCTGCTGTTTTTATTTTAAAAATATTATTTGACATTTACTCCTTCCTACCTTATATTATTAATAAATAATCGTTTTAACCTAAAAGAATAAGGTATAACTGTGAATTCCTTACATCCTTTGGATGAAATAGATGTAACACTTCTTGACATCCTTCAAAAAAATGGCCGAACACGAAGAAATGATTTAGCTCAGGCTGTAGATTTAAGCATACCATCGGTTAGTGAACGATTGAGAAAACTTGAAGAAAGCGGAGTTATCACTGGGTATACTGCTTATGTTGATCCTAAAAAAGTTGGAAAGGATATAACAGCGTTTATCACTGTTACAGTCGATTCTTCAAAGCATTATTCATCTTTTTTGGATCATGCCAAAGCAACAGATGAAATACTGGAGATTCATTCTGTGACCGGTACTGGAACTCATCTATTAAAAATTCGCACCGAAAATACTTCTTCTTTAGAACGGTTACTGTCCAAGATCCAAGCATGGTCAGGCATTGTCAATACAACGACAAGTATCGTTCTCTCAACAATGAAAGAAACAAATAAAATTAAAATCATTAAATCAAAATAAAAGGATCACTATGAACAAATCTGCAAAACCAGTTTCGTCGTATTTTGGTGAAAATATTTTTGATCTTGCAAAAATGCAGCAAATGCTCCCAAAGAATGCGTACGAAAAAATTCTGAACGTAATCAGTAAAAGCGAAAAACTCGATCCGGATACAGCAAATATTGTTGCAATTGCAATGAAAGATTGGGCTATTTCGAAAGGGTGTACGCATTATACCCATTGGTTCCAACCGTTAACAGGTTTTACAGCAGAAAAACATGATTCCTTCATTGATTATAATGATGCCGGTAAAATTATTGAAGTATTTACTGGAAAACAATTGATCCAAGGTGAACCTGATGCATCATCATTCCCGTCCGGTGGAATTCGTGCAACATTTGAAGCTCGAGGATACACTATTTGGGACCCAACGAGCCCAGTGTTCATAATGGAATATCCGGATGGAAATACTCTTTGTATTCCGACAGTTTTTATTTCCTATACCGGAGAAACGCTTGATAAAAAAGCTCCATTGCTGCGTTCCATTGAAGCATTGAATAATTCCGCATTAAAAATGCTGAAACAGTTCAATAATCCTGCAACAAAAGTTTTTTCAACTCTTGGAGTTGAACAGGAATATTTTCTTATTGATCGTGAATATTTTAATGCTAGACCTGATCTAAAGCAAACGGGAAGAACATTATTCGGTCGTACACCTGCCAAGCATCAACAATTGGAAGACCAATATTTTGGCAATATCCCAGAGCGTGCATTTGCATTTATGACAGAAATTGAACGTGAGGCTTATAAGCTTGGAATTCCGTTGAAGACTCGCCATAATGAAGTCGCTCCAAACCAGTTTGAAGTGGCTCCGATTTATGAGGATGTAAACGTAGCTATTGATCATAATCAAATCTTAATGGATCTGATGGATCGTGTTGCACAACGGCATAATCTAGCTGTTCTATTGCATGAAAAACCATTTGCAAATGTGAACGGAAGCGGAAAACATAGTAACTGGGCTTTAGCAACTGATAAGGGAGAAAACCTCCTGAACCCAGGTAAAACTCCGCAATCTAATCTACAGTTTTTGGTTTTTTTAGTGTCAACAATTAAAGCAGTATTTCAATATTCAAAATTGCTTCGGGCATCGATCGCATCAGCTCATAATGATCACCGCCTGGGTGCGAATGAAGCACCACCGGCAATTATTTCGGTATTTCTGGGTGAATTGTTAACTAGAGTTTTAGAAGATCTTGAAAAAGGACAACCGACTGATAAAACAGATCAAGCATGGATTAATATCGGAATAGATAAGATCCCGGGGATTCCGAAAGATAATACTGATAGGAATAGAACCTCTCCGTTTGCTTTTACTGGAAATAAATTTGAATTCCGTGCAGTAGGTTCAAGTCAGTCGCCTTCAACACCTATTACAGTATTGAATACGGCAATGGCAGAATCTTTAGACAATGTTCGAATTGCAATTGAAAAATCTATGGCGGGCGGAAAAGATCTTAACACTGCAGTCGTTGAAGTGCTTCGCAAAGTGGTTACCGAATCAAAAAAAGTAATCTTCAGCGGTGATGGATACTCCGATGGATGGCAGAAAGAAGCAGCAAAACGTGGTCTTCCAAATATTAAAACAACACCAGAAGCAATTGAATCATATAATACCAAAGAAGCCCATGCATTATTTTCAAAGCATAAAGTATTAAATGATCGAGAGCTTGAGGCAATTTATCATATTGACTTGGAGAACTATATCAAACAAGTGGATATCGAAGCCCGTGTAGCTAAAAAGATGGCATTAACAATGTATTTCCCGACAGTCGTTACATATGTGAATGAATTATGTCAGACAACAGCAGGTTTAAAATCAGTTGTTGGAAGTGGAGATAAATCAGTTAAAACATTGAAGGATGTTGTTAAATATATTTCAAAATTAATGACTGGTATTCAAACTGATGTTGCGCTTCTCGAAAAATTGTTGGATTCTGCTCATAGCCAGAAGGATATCAAGAAGAAGGCTTTGGCATTCATTACAGTAAAAAGCCAGACTGAAAAACTTAGGATTGGAATTGATGAATTGGAAATTCAAGTTGCTGATGATATCTGGCCGGTACCGAAATATGCGGATATGATCGTTGGTCTGTAATTGATTTCATATCGTAAAGGCAAATCCCTGACCGTGTAAACGTGTTCAGGGATTTTTATTTTAAATTGCTTCTTCATTATGATTTCGATATTTTTTTGGACCAAATCTTAAGAAAGTAGGAGTATATGAATCTTGAAAAGAGAATTAGAACCGTTCCTGATTTCCCTAAAAAAGGAATTATGTTTAAGGATATTACAACCATTTTAAAAGATGGTGAAGCATTTACATATTGCGTCGATACATTCTTTGAGAAATACAAAGACAAAGGTATTACAAAAGTAGTTGGGATTGAATCGCGTGGTTTTATCGTAGGTGCTGCTCTTGCATATCGTCTTGGTGTTGGATTCATTCCGATACGAAAACCAGGCAAACTCCCCGCAGAAACTATTCGTCAGGAATATCAATTGGAATATGGAACTGATTCGATTGAAATTCATAAGGATTCATTTATAGCAGGCGAGAAAGTATTACTTCATGATGATGTACTCGCTACCGGCGGCACTATGGAAGCAGCGTGTAAGATGGTGAATCAACTTGGCGGAAATATTGTGGGACTATCGTTTCTAATAGAATTGACCTTCCTTAATCCTAGAAAAAAACTTCAGAATTATGAAATAAGTTCATTAATTAGTTACGATTCTGAATAAATTGCATATACGAAAAAAAAGAACTTTATGAAAACTATCATTGAACCATTTAAAATTAAATCTGTAGAACCTATTCGTTTTACTACGCGAATTGAGCGTACTGAGATATTGAAAGAAGCACATTTCAACCCCTTTTTAATAAAAGCAGATGATGTCTTGATCGATTTACTCACTGATAGCGGAACATCTGCAATGAGTGCAAAGCAATGGGCCGGTATGATGGAGGGGGATGAATCCTATGCAGGCGCTAAAAGTTTTTTCCGATTTGAGAAGGCTGTGCGTGATATTACGGATATGAAATATATTATTCCGACACATCAAGGCCGTGCTGCAGAAAAGATTTTATTCACCATTATTGGCGGTAAGGGAAAGTTTATTCCTAATAATACTCATTTTGATACTACTCGTGCGAATGTTGAGTTTAGTGGAGCAGTGGCTGTTGATTTTCAAACTGAAGAAGGGAAACAGCCAAATGTCATTGCACCATTTAAAGGGAATATGAACATCCCGGCATTGGAAAAGTTTATAAAAGAAACTGGTGCGGAGAATATTCCGGTGTGCTTTATCACTGTGACAAATAATTCTGGTGGTGGTCAACCAGTTTCAATGCAAAATATCCGTGAAACCAAAGCTGTTCTAAAGCGATTTGGAATTCCATTGTTTCTCGATGCTTGTCGTTTTGCTGAAAATGCATTTTTTATTAAAAAACGAGAACCTGGATATGGAGATAAAACTCCAAAAGAAATTGCTCAAGAAATGTTCTCATATGCCGATGGCGTTACAATGAGTGCAAAAAAAGACGCAATTGTGAATATGGGAGGCTTTCTAGCACTCAACGATGAAAACCTAGCGATGCAAGCACGTAATTTATTGATCGTCACTGAGGGTTTTCCGACTTATGGAGGGCTTGCAGGTCGTGATCTCGAAGCAATTGCCCAAGGTTTAGAAGAGGTCTTGGATGAACATTATTTAACATATCGTTTACGATCAGTAGAATATCTGGGAAATAAATTAAGTGAATTAGGAATTCCAATTTTAAAACCACCGGGAGGACACGCAATTTATATTGATGCTAAAGGATTTCTGCCTCATATTTCACCAAGTCAATATCCTGGACAATCGGTCGTTTGTGAATTATACAAAATAGGAGGAATACGATCGGTTGAAATTGGGAGCGTTATGTTCGGCAAATATGATTCTCTGGGAAACTTGATTTCACCGGCGATGGAATTAGTTCGCTTGGCAATTCCACGAAGAGTGTATACTCAAAGTCATATTGATTATGTAATTGAGTGTTGTGAAGAATTATTCAAAAATAAGGATCTGCTCAAAGGCTATTCGATCATTTATGAAGCTCCTCAGTTGCGTCATTTTACTGCTCATTTCAATCCATCGTAATAATGAAATCTTGAAAAATATCGCAAATTAATTATAGATTTCTTTTGTTTTTCATTGCAAGCCCGCGCAATTATTCGTATTTTTTCATTTATATGATAGTTTGTCCGGTTTGTAAACATTCCAATGATGAGTTTTCGATAAAGTGTATATCGTGTGGAAGCTACATTCAGGACCGTGTTCCAAATCTTGATTTGTTTGCAATGATTTGGTTGATGATTGAATCACCATCGGCAGCATTCAAGAAAGTAATTATTGCAGAGCATAAGAATTTTGTTCTTTTTTTCTCTTTGTTCCTTGGAATAAGTGCGGCATTTACATTATTGTGGATAAAGAAGTCTGGAAATTCTTTTGATAATCTATTTCCATTATTATTATTTGGAACAGCGGTTGGAATAGTGATCTGTATACCTTTGTTCTATTTTCTGGCAATTGTTTTTTATGCAGTATTATCATTAGTGAACCGAAAGATTGAATTCAAAGTTACTTACGGGATCGTTGGTTGGTCGCTTGTTCCGATTATGCTGTCTGTGATATTTATTCTACCATTTGAATTAAGCACACTTGGATTATTATTGTTTTCAACGAATCCGAGTGCTTACGAAGTAAAACCACTAGTGACAATAGTTCTGCTTGGATTAGATAGTTTAATGATTCTTTGGAGTATGATCTTAGCTGCGAAGGGAATTTCTATTGCATATAAATCCAAATTTATCGTAAGCATCGTCATTGTCCTGTTTATTACGGGATCAACATCATTTTTAAGTTATATACTATATTCATCATTCAACATTTAATTAAAAGGATACCAATACGATGGGGAAAGTAATTCTCACCGTTCAATACGACGTGAAAGAAGCAAAACGGAATGACTATTTGACTGCCGTTGAAAAGCTAAAATCACATTATGCGACGAATCAATTTGTCTCATATTCAGTTTATGAACAACGCGGAAAACAAAATTCATTTGCTGAAATTTTTATGGCGCATTCTGAGGTTGCATATAAAAAATTTGAAGAAAGCGATGATCAAATTGCAGATTCACTGACGGCTTTGTTGCAGGATTTCGTCGAAAGTAAAACGAAATACACAACATTTATGGAAACCAAATAAGTTTCGCATGGCCACCAGAGATCCTATAGCACTGTTAATGAGGGAGCATGAGGAAGCATTAACGAAGCTTCATCGTCTTAAAAAAGATGCTCAAGAATTAAAAAAGAAGGGGTATTCTGAGAAGATCTTCAAATCTCTGCTTAAAGCAGCAGAATATGTTGACGAAGAAGTTCGTGTCCATAATAAACATGAAGAAGATGCATTATTTCCAATAGTTGAACGATATGTCGATGGTCCAACCTCTGTTCTTCGTGAAGATCATGCTAAAATGTCTAAAATCTATAAAAAATTGAATTATAGTATTAAGGCATTGAATGAAAATCATGAAGATAAAACCTCGCGACATGAATTATGCGATTCTGCTGAAGAGATAGTACAGTTAATGGTAAATCATATCCATAAGGAAAACCAGATTCTTTTTCCAATGATACAACGATTCTGCACAAAAGAGGAAATCAGAGAGATTGCGAAGAAATTGATTTAGAGCTAGGGTTATTGAATAAAAAACAAAACCCATTCGAGTTATCGAATGGGTTTTGTTTTTATCCTGTGTTTAATTCTAATTGCGTTTTTCCAAGATCATTTTCGAAGTAATCGTTTCGGTTTTGTTGCGAACTACTTTCACTTCAATTTCATCACCTGGTTTATATTCTTGAAGGGCATAAGTATAATCGTACACATTTTTAATATCAAACTTACCGAATTTTATCAGCACATCTCCTTTTAATAACCCTGCTTTTGATGCCGGACTATTATCTCGGACCCCGGCTAATAACATTCCATCTGCACCTTCAGAATAATCGGGGATTGTACCTACAAAAACACGGAATCCTTGCCTTGATCCTTGTTGAGGTGCTTGAGTTTTGATGTAATCAGGACGTTTGGAGGTTGTATCAATTTCAAAAGCAAGTTTTGATGCATACGAAACAATTTGAGCAATCCCTTCGGAATTAATTTTATCGGCATCATCAGAAGGTCTGTGATAATTATCATGTAAACCAGTAAAGAAAAACAACACAGGAATTCCTGCACCGTAAAATGATGAATGGTCACTTGGTCCGTATCCATCTTTAACAAATTTAAGTTTAAATGTAGAATCAGAATTATGCTTAGTGATCATTGATTCCCACAGTGATGATGTTCCGGTACCTTGAATTGTGAGTGTTTGATCGGTCAATCTTCCGACCATATCATAATTGATCATCGTAATAGCTTGTGCTAAAGGCAGTTTTGGATATTTTGTGTAATGGACTGAACCTAAAACACCCATTTCTTCGCCTGAAAATCCTATGAATAGAACATTTCTTTTGAGCATATTTTTGTAATAACGTAATTCCCGGGCTGTCTCAATCATAGCAGATGTTCCGGAAGCATTATCATCAGCGCCATTATGGATTTCATTGAGGTCAGGAGCAAGTGAACCAGAACCAACTCCGCCGTATCCCAAATGATCAAAATGTCCTCCTACAATGAGATGTTCTTCGTTATCATTAACTTTTAATAACCCAATGACATTAGATGTTTTCTTCTTTATTTGATTGACCTCAGAAGAGAGTGAGAGAACAACATTCTTCAGGTCAAATGATTGTTGTTTGTTAGTTCGAACGATTCTTTTTTGCAATGAATCTATCGTTTGTTTATTACCTTTTAGCCATTCATTCACAATAGACCGTGAGACTGAAAAAACCGGAATTCCGGCATCACTTGTAGAATTATCAAATTTAAGTTTCACCAAAGCATCAGAAGAGTCATCGGATGAGGAGGTAACCAATAATAAAGCTTTCGCTCCTTTTTCACGTGCTTGCATTGCTTTATATCGTAATGCTGATTGTTTAGCATACTTTGAATGTGGATTGTCACCATCCGGAGAATTGCGCAATGCAATAACAATTTTATTCTTTGCATCAATTTTTGAATAATCATCATACGTCGAATCAACAGTCATTCCAAAACCTGCGAAAACAACTTTGCCTTCAGCTACAGTATTTGTTGAAAATGAAACAGGAATAAAATCTTTTGTAACAGAATAAGCTGTTAATTTCTTTCCTACTTTAGCTGTTAACTTATTTTGTTGTCCTAATTCGAGAGATTTCACTACTTCAAATTCTTGATAGTATGATCCATTATCACCCAAAGGCTCCAAACCGAATTCTGAAAACTTATCTGCAATATATTTTGCTGCCAGATCATTTCCTTTCTCACCAGTTCCACGTCCTTCAAGTTCATTTGAGGCAAGATAATCAACATGATTTTTTGCATAGGTAATTGAAGAATCAGAAACCCAATCTACAAGGAAAATATTGAATTCATGTTTTGATTTTGCATTTCGGCTTGACACAAATACTAATTTTTTACCGTCAGGACTGAACATTGGAAATCCGTCGAATCCGGGATTAAAAGTTACCTGTTGAATATTCTTTCCATTTAGGTCAATCAAATAAAGGTCAAAATTATAACCTAGAG
This sequence comes from uncultured Chitinophagaceae bacterium, assembly GCA_964409765.1. Taxonomy (GTDB): domain Bacteria; phylum Bacteroidota; class Ignavibacteria; order UBA10030; family UBA8401; genus UBA8401. Next base: position 28,923 of record CAYPEM010000038.1, on the reverse strand, counting down.
GATCGTTGACATTACTTGCGAAAATAATCTTCTTACCATCAGGAGTGAAGAATGGTGCAAAATTTGCTGCCCCGTTGTGTGTAAGTTGTTTCTTTTCAGTACCATCGACATTAATTGTAAACAATTCCATTTGTGACGGCTTAACAAGTTCTTGTTTTAGAAGATCTTCACCTTCTTTTATTTCAATAGGATTTATGGGATGATGAGCTCTATAAACAATTTTTTTGCAGTCAGGTGAGAAGAATGCACCACCGTCATATCCTTTATCGTTCGTTAAACGGCGGACATTTTTACCATCTGAATCCATAATATATAACTCTAAATCGCCATCACGGGAAGAAGTAAATACTATCTGTTTTCCATCTGGCGAGATCGTTGCTTCAGCATCATACCCTTTTGAGGAGCCAATTTTTTTTGGATTTGAACCATCTGCATTTGCAATATAAATATCGTACGCGTTGTACACTTCCCATGTATAGCCTTTTGATCGATCTGCTCGAGGTGGGCAGTCAGAATCATCATCATGTGTTGAGGCATAGACTATTTTTTTACCATCCGGGAAAAAATAAGCACACGTAGTTCGTCCGTCTCCCGTGCTAACAAGTTTACTGTTGCTGCCATCGATGTTCATTGTAAATATTTGATCACATTTGAATTGGTCTTTTGTTGCTTGGTAAATCAATTGTTTACTATCGCCAGAAAAGTATGCTTCTGCGTTTGAGCCGCCATATGTTATTTGTTTCAAATTTGAAAAATATCGCTCAGTTTGAGCAGAAAGTATTATTGTTACAAACAACAAAAGAAAAAATTGTTTCATGAAACTCTCCATAAAATTAAAAATTCAAATGAATTTACAGATAAGTTACTCTTGAATCAAGGATTGTCTGTTTTTCAAAATGAAAAATCGTATATTAACAAATAAAAAACTTCTCAACTACGTATGTATAATAAATATTTGCATCGATTTGCAGTATTCACTGCAGTAAATACCTTCATTTTAATTTTTATTGGAGGACTAGTTACAAGTACGGGCTCGGGACTTTCTGTGCCGGATTGGCCTACTACCTATGGTGAGAATATGTTCACTTTTCCAATTGATAAATGGATTGGAGGAATAAAATATGAACACGGTCACCGACTTGTTGCTACATTTGTAGGATTTCTTACCGTAATACTTACAGTATGGATTGCAATAAAAGAAGATCGTCGATGGATTAAAAATTTAGGGTTCTTTGCTTTAGGAGCTGTAATTCTTCAGGGAATCCTAGGAGGCTTAACAGTTTTATTTTTATTGCCCACAGCAGTTTCAATTGCACATGGGATGTTGGCACAAACTTTTTTTTGTGTTATTTCTTCTCTTGCTCTTTTTACTTCTCAGTGGTGGAGAAATGTAGATAAAGGAATTCAATTTCCATCAGGTATTTCGATTCAAACTATTTCCATTATAGCTTCTGCTGCTGTTTTTCTACAACTTACTTTGGGTGCGTTGTTACGACACACATATTCTGGATTATCAATTCCTGATTACCCGCTGGCATATGGCCAATTATTTCCAAGCTTGTCGGTTAATGCTATTGCTGAGTATAATCAGCAGTTAATTACTTTAGGTATAAAATGGCCCGGTGATAAGCAAATAGAAGCCTATCAAATTGTAATCCATTTACTTCATCGTTATTGGGCTTATGTTACCGCTTCAATAGTTTTTTTTCTCGGGCTAAAGCTTTGGAGATCTGATTCTCTTCCAAAACAACTACAGAGAACTGGTAGTTATCTAATTACTTTTATTATAATTCAATTTTCCCTTGGAATTATTACAGTCCTGTCAAGAAAAGAGTTTATTGTTACTTCATTTCATGTTGTTATTGGTGCTTTAATATTAATGACGTGTGTCGTTACTACAATTCAAATAGCTCGTTTACGATGGATTAATCAACATTCAGGAATCTAAATGGATAAAAAGACATCGCTAATGGCTAAAGAAAAAATATTGAATCGATCAGTTGGGGAGTTTGTGAAAGATCTTTGGCTTTTGATGAAACCTGAATTAACACTATTGTCTGTCTTTACATCTTTGGGTTCAGCGTATTTAGCAATAAAAATCCCAGATGCATCACAACTATTAATTTTTCCGGTACTTGCAATGGGAACACTATTAGTAGGTGGTGGATCAGGTGTTCTCAATCAATATTTTGAACGCGAGTTTGACATAATGATGAAACGAACACAAAAACGACCTATTCCCGATAAAAGAGTATTGCCTTTAGAAGCATTAGTTTTTGGTATTTTTGTATCTCTTGTTGGAACAAGCTTATTATTAACTATTAATTGGCTAACTGCATTGTTAGCAATTTCTACACTGTTTACATATGTATTTCTATATACACCATTAAAAAGAATTTCTACGGTTGCTACAATAATTGGGGCAATTCCTGGCGCATTGCCAACACTCATTGGATGGGCAGCTATACAAAATTCACTTTCAAGTCAGTCTTTAACTCTTTTCGCAATATTGTTTTACTGGCAAATGCCTCATTTCTATTCGATTGGATGGCTATACCGAGAAGATTATTCAAGAGCTGGTTTTCGACTACTTACAAATTTAGATCTCAATGGTTGGAAAGTTTCAAAACAAATATTGATCAATCAAATTATACTAATTGGAGTAAGCCTTTCGCCGGTTATGGTTGGATTAGTTTCAGTGGAGTATATCCCAATTGCAATAATAATTGGTATATCGTTTCTTTTCTTTGGAATAAAATTCAACCGATCAATTAAAGACCACACTTCAAATTCCGCTACACGGTTGCTTTTCTTCTCTTCGTTATTTTATTTACCGATCATATTTTCTGCCATGATCATCTTTAAAATCCATCGAGCGATATTATGAAATTTGAAGACTTAGCCACTGTAAATGCAATCCTAAATTTCATTTGTTTTGTTCTTCTTATTATTGGGTATTTTCATATCAAAGCCGGAAGAAGAGAGCAGCATAAAAAATATATGATTGCGGCTTTTGCAACCTCTGGTTTATTTTTGATTAGTTACTTGTTCTATCATGCAAAAGTTGGTTCAATTGCATTTCAAGGTGAAGGCTGGAGTCGATCATTGTATTTTACAATCCTAATTTCACATATAGTTCTTGCCGCAGTAGTTCCACCAATGGCTATTCTTACATTGTACAGAGGATTAAAAGGAAGGTTCGATCTCCACACGAAAATTTCAAAAAAAACTTTTGTTGTTTGGATGTATGTTTCCGTGACTGGCGTTATTGTCTATCTGATGCTATATCATATTTTTTAATATCAAATCGTTCATAGTATATGACCAAATGGACATTAAGAGTTTAATGGATTTCAAAAATGATTTCGTTTACAAGTTTTGTAAAATCACTTTTTACTCTATTTGCTGTCTCAGTCACTTCTTCATGGTTAAGCTTAGTAAGTGAAATTCCTGTTGCCATATTAGTGATGCACGATATTCCTAAAATTTCTATCCCATAATTGTGTGCAATAATTATTTCGGGAACTGTTGACATACCAACCGCATCAGCTCCAAGTGCAGCCATCATTCTTATTTCTGCAGCAGTCTCGTAAGTCGGTCCTTTTGTCCAACAGTAAATGCCTTGTTTTGTCGAAATTCTATTCTTTTCAGCAATTGATTTTGCTTTGTTTAGGAAGGAAGTGGAAAGAGGGGGATGTTTTAGAAAAGATGTTGTTTCATTCAATTCTTTTGTTCCAATCAATGGGTTTTCACCGGTAAGATTGATAAAATCACTAATAAACATCAATGTACCAGAATCAAAGTTTTTATTGATTCCTCCAGCCGCATTTGTAACAATTAAATATTTGACTCCAAGTTCGGCGGCAACTCTTATTGGGTAAACAACTTTCTGAACATCATTACTCTCGTACAAATGAACTCGACCTTGAAAGACAATCAATTCATCGGATTTTCTACCGTTAGTTTCCAATGCACCAAAAATAATTTTTCCCGCATGACCATGAACCGTTGAAATAGGATAATGTGGAATTTCTGCTGTCGGAATTGTGATTGCGCTATTGATTTGCGTTGCAAATTCTCCTAATCCAGAACCAAGAACGACTGCAATCTTAGGACTTTTTGTTATTTTAGTACGTAAATACTTAACTGAATCTTGTAATTGTACACTCATAAAAGAATTATCCGACTAAAATACCTGCAATTGTTGCTGTCATCAATGTCGAAAGTAAACCACCGAGAACTGCCCGTAAACCGAGAGATGCAATGTCTTTTTTCCTATGTGGTGCCATTGGCGAGATCCCACCAATTTGGATTGCAATAGATGAGAAGTTGGCAAATCCACACAACGCATAGGTTGCCATCATAATTCCTTTTTCACTCATAGCTCCAGTTTTTAGAAGTGCAGAAAGATCTAAATAAGCAACAAATTCATTTAGGACAATCTTGGTACCTAATAAACTTCCAAAGTTATAAGCATCATTCCATGGAACACCAATTGCAATCGCAACAAATTGCAACACAGAACCAAAAATAAATTGCATAGATAATGTTTGATTAAAATGAGTAAGAAGATATGCATTCAACCCTGTCAGATCACCAACATAGCCTAAAATTCCATTAAGCATTGCAATCAACGCAATGAATGCTAATAACATACCGCCAACATTCAATGCAAGTTGAAGCCCATCAGAAGCACCAGTTGCGGCAGCTTCAATAACATTTGAAGCATTTTTTTCGACTTCGAGTTTTACGGTACCTTTGGTGATAGGTTCTTCCATTTCTGGATAAATAATTTTAGAAATTGCTAAAGAGGCAGGTGCTGCCATAGTACTTGCTGCTAGCAGTTGCACAGCAAATTTTAATTGTGCTTCAGCCAATGGAATATTATTCGCTTCTGCGAATGATTGACCTAACATTTGTATATAACTTGCCATTACACCACCGGCAATTGTAGCCATCCCACCTACCATTATGGTCAATATCTCTGAGTTAGTCATTGTACCGATGTACGGACGGATCAAGAGAGGAGCTTCCGTTTGACCGACAAAAATATTTGCTGTGTTTGATAATGACTCAGCACCGCTTGTTCCAAGAACTTTTACCATTACTTTTGCCATTACTTTTACAACAGCTTGGAGAATTCCAAGATAATATAAGAGTGATGTTAATGCGGACACAAAAATGATTGTTGGCAATACTTGAAATGCAAAGAAAAAACCAAGTGAATTTGTACCAGAATTGACTGCAAGATTTCCAAAAACAAATTGAGCACCCACCATTGTATAGTTTAATAGCGCAACAACTCCTGAACCAATTCCATCAATAACATCTTTCAATAATCCAAGTGGCCAAAACCAAGATCGGAGGGTGATGCTGTGGATAATGAAAATTGCAAAGATTAATTGAATCCCAAACGCCTTTGCAACAAGAGCCCAATTTATATGCTTTTTATTGTTTGAGAATAAATATGCGACTCCAATGATGAAAACTACTCCGCCAATACCTCTTAAGACTGAAATAATATCCATGAATCTCCTTTTAACAATATTGAAAATTGGTGACTATTCAGGAATATAGTGGCATTTCCTGCATCGAGCCTCATATGAATCTGCCGCGCCAACCACAACCCGATCCGCATTTGCAACTTTTCGTTGCGTTCGATCTGCAGGATTTCCGCAGACCATGCAAATAGCCAATGTCTTTGTAATATATTCAGCAACAGCCAACAGTTGTGGGACTGGCTCAAAAGGAACACCGCGATAATCTTGATCCAATCCCGCAACGATAACACGTTTTCCTTCGTTGGCAAGCTTATCGCATACTCCAATCACAGACATATCGAAAAATTGGACTTCATCTATGCCCACAACTTGCGCATCCTTTGCAAGTGCTAGTATTTCTTCTGCTTTGTCTACAACAATTGATTCGAGTGATTGAGTATTGTGTGATACAATTTGATTTGCTGAATAGCGGTTATCGATGCGAGGTTTGAAGATGATTACTTTTTGACGAGCAATTTGTGCTCGACGCAGCCTGCGGATTAATTCTTCTGTTTTTCCGCTGAACATACATCCGGCAACCACCTCTATCCATCCGATATTTTTCGGTGCTTGGTGCTGAGTAACTTCCATAAAATTAGTACGTGATATTGAATTATTCTTTTAGTGAACTACGAAAGAATATAGATAAAACACGTTCTAATTTCAAAGGAAAAACAAGTATGTCAAAATCAACAACTTCACTTAGACAAGTGTTATAACAGTTAATTCGGGAGGACAATTTATTCTAAAGGGGACACCAACCGAACCAATACCTTTATTAACATACAATTGAGATTTATCAAGTGTATATAATCCAGCGATATATTTTGAGGCAAATGCAGCAAGGGAGATGGGTGTTCCGTCAACTTTTCCAAAAACGATTTGACCGCCATGAGTGTGTCCGCTTAACGTAAGATCAATACCAAGATTTTTCGCATTTGAAAAATAATACGGTTTGTGACAAAGTAGAATTTTTGGTTGATCGTTTTTTGCTGATGATAATGCTCTTGTGATGTAATCATCGGGCTTCACATTCCTACCAATATCATCTACTCCAACAAGATTAAAGAATGATTCCCCCTTTTCGATTTTAACCGCATCATTACGCAAAAGTTTTATACCGCATTCATCTACCTTCTTTGCAACTAGTTCAACATCTTTAGCAAAGTAATCATGATTACCAAGACATCCGTACACTCCATAGGGTGATTTAAGATTTGAAAATGCTTCAGCAAATTGATAAACTTCTTCAGTCTGACTGTTTACAAAATCACCTGTCACAACAATGAGATCTGTTTTTAATGCATTCATAGCAAGTACATATCCATCCATATCTTCCTTATTCATAAAAACACTAGAATGAATATCACTCATCATTCCAATTGTAAATCCTTTAAACTGTTTCGGTAAATTTGGAATTGTAATAGTAGTATTGATGACCTCAAAGTCACTTCCATCAACAACTCCGACGGTTGTTCCCATAAAGGAATATGCAGAAAGACCAATAACGCCTTTTTGAAGAAAAGAACGACGTGTTGCATCAAATTTTTTGAAACCGGGAGTTTCCTTCATAATATTTACTTTCGATTTAATAATCGGATGAAATGTTATTGCACGATACGATAACGTGAACGGTAATTTAATTGCATTTATTAATGCTAATATGACAAAGAGAAAAAGAGTCGAAATATGCCATATAAAAAAAGGGGTGAGTACTGAAAGAATTTCGGGTGGAAAATGAGTTAACTGCCAGATATAGAAATAAACAAAGATCAAAGGCAGATTGAACAGAACAAAAATCGGAATAAGTGTTTTTTCAAACCAAACAGGAAGTATATTCGCGTTCCTCAGATAATTTCTGAAACGATAATAAAGATATACTTGCCCAATAAGAATGAAAATAGTGACCCAAATTCTAAACATACAAATAGTTATTCTTGATTTTAGTGAACTTTTTTGCTACTTTGTTCCAGTTAATTTTTATTATCAACCATTATTAGGAACACAATGTATACGTTTTTAGTTCTCTTTGAGATTATCATAGCATTTCTTTTAATCATAGTCATATTAATGCAAAACAGCAAAGGTGGTGGACTTTCTGCAGGTATGGGTGGCGGGAATATTGGAACTGTATTTGGAGTCCGTCGTGCTTCAGATTTTCTTTCTCAGGCAACAACATACCTTGCTACAGCATTTATCGTTATTGCTCTTGTTGTGAATTTATTCTTTTTACCTGGTAAAGGAAAAACACAGGAAAGTGTCATACAAAGCGGTCAATCTCAAAGCGTTCCTGCTCCACAGATTCCTGCTCAAACTCAGCCGCAACAAGCAAATCCATAGAATTATTTTGTAAGCGAATTCATTAAGCCCGTAGGTTATATACTATGGGCTTTTTCATTATGACAAGAAGATATTCGATAATATTGTCTGCATTCATCTGCAACATTTTTTTCCTTTCTGCACAATCAAAACCTGAATGGGCAAATACCCAGAAGAATACAATCGGTAGTTCCTTTTATTATGGGATCGGGTATTCCCAACATTCTTCTGAAGAAGCTGACACAAGAGCATTTGTGGAATTCTCACGGAATGTTGAGCTCAAAGTAAAAAGCATCTTTCAGCAACAAGTAACAGAAGAAGGGAAGGATTTTTCCGAACGAACAAATATCAGCACAGAATTGATCACGGATGTCAGTTTAAAAGGAATTGCCATCACAGAACGATTTGCTGATACAACATCAAAATTATTCTTCAGCTTAATTCAATACAGAAAGACAGAATACGATTCGATGGTTCTGTTTCAAATTGAACGTGAAGTGATTTTAATGAAGGTGCGGAATAAAATGATTGAAGAAAAACGTCAAGAAGAACTCCGTTCACAGAAGGTGAGAAATTTGCAGGAAGAAGATCGAAAGAAGGAGGAACTTCGTGCAAAACAAGAAGAATTGACTATAGAGCAGAAACGTCAACAGCAGAAAGATCAGGAAGCTGAATTACACAGAAAAATGTACGGCGAATTTCTCAATATTTCTCCGCCGGAAAAAGTTGTATCCTTACGAAATGGCGAGATATCCAACGGGGAGAATTCATTGATGTTGAAAGCTGGACTTGCTCCACTTCGTTTTAATGGAGGATTTTATGCCAGAAGATTCTGGGTTTTTGAAATAGCTGGAAATGCTATCGCACAAAAAGGAAAATTAAATCAACAAGAAGCTTTTTTTAAAATTCAAATATTACCTCGGATAGGTGAATTCTCAAAAACTTCACTGTCGATTGGAGTTGTGCAGGCTATTGGTTTGATTGCTGATAGTGGTTACAATTTTAAACGTTCAAAATATTCGTTATTCGTTGCGGGAAATGTATCAATTCCAGAATATTCTTATTCCACATTCTCATTTTATGGAGATAAACGAAAAATATCTGTTGGGGTAACCACTAATCCATTTTATTCACAATTCAAACATCACTTTGGGTTTGTTTTGGAAGCCAACACTATTTTTGATAAAGATTTTAGGAATAGTAAGGGTAATGCACTGGTAATTAATGGAGGTATTAGATTGCAAGCAAGTGATTATCTAACTACACAATTAGTATACGAAGATTACGAACAACTGAATCTTACATTAGAATTTCAATTTTGAAAAACGCTCATTTTTTTTTATATTCAATACGCTAATGCACTCGTAGCTCAATTGGCAGAGCAGGACACTCTTAATGTCAAGGTTGAAGGTTCGATTCCTTCCGAGTGCACAAACTGCAATAAAAAAGTCCGAGTTTAAACTCGGACTTTTTTTATAGCAACATCTGTTAATATTATTGTTATCTGGATATATAGAGATATCGTTTGATTTTTTGAGTTGGAGTCTTCTCGAATGGTTCTTTTTGTTCAATGACACGCGATATTTTTGAAAATGCGGAAACCTGAGTATTCACTGAAATTTTTAGATCTTCAAGTAATTGCGTAATATGCTCCCGAGTTTTTGATTCCGTCTCTCCTGAATTTGCAGCTTCTTGATCCAACGATTCATAATCCAAAAAAATACGTGCCACTAAGGAACCGCTCTCTTCATAGACTAACGATTCTAAAACGTATTCGGCTCTATTGAATATTGATTCAATTGCTTCAGGGTAAATATTCTCACCGCTTGGACCAAGGATAATATTTTTTACACGTCCTCGAATTGCAAGATGGTTTTCTTCATCAAAAAACCCAAGATCTCCGGTTCGAAGCCATCCATCTTTAGACAAGACTTCTGCAGTACGTTCAGGGTCTTTATAATAACCTTTCATAACGCTTGGTCCGCGGATAATGATCTCACCAATTTTTGTTGTTGGATCAGGATGTTCAATTTTGACCTCTAATCCAGGTACAACAGGTCCAGTAGCCCGAAAACGTTGAATTCTAGGGGGTGCCCCAGATATCAATGGTGATGTTTCAGTCATTCCGTAACCAATTGCATATGGAAATTTTGCTTCACGTAGAAATTGTTCAACGTCTGGAGCTAATGCAGCGCCTCCTATTCCAAAAAATTTTAATGAACCACCGAATGTTTCTTTCAGTTTTTTCCCGGCAAGGGCATGCAATTTTTTTCTGAAGTATGGAATTGTTGATAACATTCTGCCGATCATTTTTTTTCGTATCTGCGGAAGTACTTTTGTTTTATATATTTTTTCTATAATTAATGGAACAACCAACATAATCGTCGGACGGACTTCTAAAAGTGCCGGCAATAATACTGCAGCGGTTGGTGGTTTTTTAATATATGTAATTGAAGCACCGCACATGATTGGTAAAATAAGTGCTAATGTACATTCATAAACGTGGGCAAGTGGGAGTATCGATAATAATCGATCGCCGGAAACCATGGGGGGAATATTATATGATACTTGTGCATTCCAAACGATATTCTTATGCGTGAGCATTACGCCTTTTGAGTGACCGGTTGTGCCCGAAGTGTAAATGATTGCAGCAAGATCATCTTCTTTCGGTAAAGCATGGTGGAGACCGGCAAGTTGAAGAGCAAGCGATTTAATTTTTCTTAACTCCCGGCTGCCGTCAGAAATCAACTGTTTTAAAGATGTTCCATTTGTTTCTTCTTCCACAAGAGATAATGTATCGAGAAGAATGAATGCTAAAAAAGGCGAGCGATCAATATCATCAAGTTTTGCAGCAAGGCGTTCCGTAACAAAAATTGCTTTGCATTCAGCATGTCGAATAATATGATGGATCTCAGTCGTATGGAAGTCAGGCAGTATAGGAACGGCGACACATCCCATTGTTGTAATTGCAAAATATGATATCCCCCAATACGGCGAGCTTTCTCCGATGATGGCTACACGATCTCCTGGAACAACACCGCGGTCCCGCAACACATCAGAACAATGCTTTACTTGTTCTCCAAATTCTTCATAGGTAAAATGAGATTCACCAACAAAACCAAGGGCAGGCATTTTAGAGAAATCTCGGATGGATCTTTTGTATAATGACGCGAGAGTAAATGAGGGAAGGGGGTTCACAATGTTCTCAAAATTATAATTTAGAGGTTTAAATTACTATACAATGATAATGAGAATTCGAAAAGGAGGCAAGCATTTGTATGAGAAACAAAAACCATTGCAGACAGAATGGTCAGCAATGGTTTCAATATTTTTTAAGAAAATCGAAATAAATTATTTATTTCATTAAAATCATTTTTTTTGTTTCGGAATAATTCTCTGCCCGTAATGTGTAGAAATATATTCCGCTTGATAACGCATCGCCATTGAATCTAATGGAATGTTTTCCTGAGATCAAATTGCCGTTTATCAGGGATGCAACTTCTTTTCCAGTGATGTCATACACTGAAAGATGTACTTCACCTGTTGTTGGAATTGTAAAACTAATTTCTGTTGATGGATTAAACGGATTTGGATAATTCTGGTTCAGCGCTATTTGTTGTGGAACCGAAACTTGAACAGTTATTGATTTGGAATATTCAATTACTCCGTTTTTATCAATTTGTTTTAACCGGTATTCAATTATGCCATTTGTCGTTAATTGATCATTAAATGAATATTTTTTTTGCGAATTACTAGTTCCATTGCCTTCGCGAAATCCAATTTTGGTCCACTCTGAGTTCAAATGAGATTTTGCTACACGTCGTTCCACTTCAAATCCCAGATTATTTATTTCGGTAGCTGTTTCCCACATAAGTGTTACAATATTATTTTTAACAATTGAATTGAATGATACTAATTCAACTGGAAGAGTGTTTGGTTCGTTCTGATTTTGTTCTTGTACAAAATCAGAGGGAAGACGTGTTGAGATTAATCTGAATTTTGGATCTCCAATAATAACATCCATCCACGATAGATACGGAGATGCACTATAGTAAGATTCTGCGACAGTATACCCATTTGTATAAAGATCGAACAAAACGGTTACATCTGCCATTGCACTTGAATATGGTTCATATACATATCCTTTTGCAGCAGTAATTCCTTCGGCAATAAGATCTGCAATCATCGATTGTCCATAAACTGATGGTAATGTGAATGACCTGCCTGAAGTAGAAACATATGTTTCAGCAATTGCTCCTGGCATCCAAGTATTATTCACTAATCCATGGAAAGATGAATTTCTATCATTACTGCCCCAACTTGTGTAACCCATAACATCATTTTGACCTGTTAAATACAATGTCGTTGTATCTAATGTGACTTTCAATCCGCGAGCATTTAATGTTGATTTTACTGTAGTCATATTCCGATTTAAACTTGGAACGATGGTATTCCAAGTCGGGTCTTGATCTAATACAAATCGACTTTCAGTGGGTATTTCATTGGAAATTGTTTTGGACTGATCAATGGTTCTCTTTATGTCATTAAAAGTATAACCATCTAATCGAGTAACAATATAAATTCCGTAGCGTGCCCGGGTAAAATGCTCGCGTTGACGATAATAAGGTGAAACAATTCTTCCAGATTTTTGAATGTAATTGGAATATGATCCAAGAATCAATGACAATTCACTCTCAACAGATGATGCTGCCATCATATCACTTCTTTTTACTTTTAGAGGAACACCTTTTGTAGTGACTAAATAATTGATACTATCAGAAATTCGGTTGACAACCAAATATGATTCAACCTGATTACGCAAAGATTGAAACTGGATACTGTCAATTTCTTCAGTTGTTGGACTAGAAATATAAATTCTATTCTGTGTGGGAATATGGCGTTCGTTGATAAAATAATTACCAACGCTATCTGAAATTGTACTGTTAATATTGATTATAACTGCAACATCTTTGTATGTCCCTGTTTGTCCGAAAACAAACAATGAATTACAGATCATCACCACAACCATCGCTATCCTTAGCATTGTTTCCTCCATTGTAAAATTTGACTAATACAATGGCAACGTCAATGCCAGCTATTCACTCTGAAAAATGGCCTAATTTTCCGAAATTTTGATGATTATCATTAATTTGAGGTGAATATTTATTGTAAATTCTTCAAAGGTTTTAGAATGAATTCAATTCCAAATTATTTAAAACCTGAATTTGCTATAAAACTCATTATAAATTAGATCTGAATTAACGCTAAAAATTTAAATAATGTTTTATCGTCAAAGATCTGTTTGAGAACTAAAACTTTTCAATCTTGCTGTGCTTCAAAACTATAATCATTGGAAGATTTGATGTTGAATTAGTCTAGTAAATGAAAAGGCTGTATTATCACTAAATTCTATTTTGATTTTTTTCATTCATTTTATTTAATAAAATTTCTTCGTATTCTGAATGAGACAAAACCAAATCGATTAAAATCCAATACTATATAAACAATGAAGAAATTCTCATATTCAGTTATTCTTCAACAGAACGAAAATAAAGCAAAAACTGAAACAGATACATTTGAAGTATATAGGACATTTGTTTCCACAGGTATTCAGACTGCATTTACTGAACTTGAAAAAATAAAATCAGACACTATCCAAAAAAATGGCACAATTCTCCGTGGTGGATTAGGTCATTTTCTCTCTACACCATTGAAATCTGATACCGATGAGATCATACGACTTATTCGAGATAGTATTGAAAACACTGTCCACCAATTAGATGCTGCCGCAATTCTTTCAACTGTTGACCATTCACTTTGGAAAATAATTGAACCCCAAAATGTTCCGCTACATCGTCAAATAGTTGGAGTTGTAAAGAGATTGCTTAAGAATGGACGTACTATTTTAGCTGATGCCGGATGTCAATTTGGAAAGAATTCAGGAGATACTATTATTTCATTATTTCAGTTTAATGGATTTGCAACTGCGCAATCATTAAAATCTATCATTGATCAATTTACGCTCCAACAATCTTTAACGGCAATAAACGGAACATTACTAAATACCCTAACGACAATAGAAGAGGGTGACAGCGAAGAAAAATTCACTATCCAGATAGATTTTGATATTCCTAACGATGCAGTAATATCACAATTGATAGAAAGAATTCCGTTGATGTTGGATCAATTCGGAATCAAAAAACTCAAACTTTCGAAGCAATCGTTACATAGCGGTGTAGGTGGTGAATATCAAATACAATTTGGGATGGATATTAACAAATATCCGTTAGGCACTGTGATCCTATCATTGACCGAAAAAAATGAAGAGTTAGAAGAAGCTATTACCGTTCATGGTTCTTTGATAGTCTTAGAGCAGATTTAATACATTAACTGATTGACCTGACCATTGAATGAAACTCCTGAACAAAAAAAGAATAGAACGACAGCTATTCTAAAAATTCTGATAAAAGATTATCCCTCCGATCAAACGGCATTACATTACGGAAATGCATTCCAATTACTTGTTGCAGTTATATTATCTGCACAATGTACTGATGTTAGAGTGAATATTGTGACTCCGCAGCTTTTTGCACGATTTTCAACTCCAAATGATTTTGCATCTGCCGATATTAAGGAACTGGAAAATTTAATCCATTCAACCGGATTTTATCATAACAAAGCGAAGAATATTATCGGATGTTCAAAGGCGCTTATTGAAAAGCATAACGGTATAGTTCCTGAGACAATGGATGAGTTATTTCAACTTCCTGGTGTTGGCAGAAAAACTGCAAATGTTGTTCTAGGAGAAGCGTTCGGTAAAATAGAAGGTGTTGTAGTGGATACCCATGTCATAAGGCTTTCAAATCGGTTGGGATTTACAAAAGAGCTTGATGCTGTAAAGATTGAAAAGGATTTGATGCCGCTTATTCCCAAAAAATATTGGTATCATTTTTCACACGCTTTGATTTTCCATGGAAGAAAAATCTGTTCAGCACGAAAACCAAAATGTGCTGAGTGCAGTATTCAGCAATATTGCCCCTCATCTTTGGTATAAAGAATACTATGAATCGTAACGAAGCACTTGAATTAATGTTTGAATGGACAAAAAATGAATCGCTTCGTATACACATGTTATGTGTTGAAACAGCCATGCGATCATATGCGAAAAAATTTCAACAGGATGAAGAGTTGTGGGGAATTACAGGATTACTTCATGACTTTGATTACGAAAAATATCCTAATCCGCCTGATCATCCGTTAAAAGGATCGGAAGTATTAAAAAGTCTCGGTTATCCTGCTGAAATGCGAATTGCAATTCTCGGACATGCAAGTTACACCAATACACCAAGAGAATCCATGTTGGCAAAAACATTATTCGCTTGTGATGAACTGTGCGGATTTATTGTGGCTTGTTCGTTAGTCAAACCAGATAAAAAAGTCGCCTCGGTTGAAGTTATTTCTGTTAGAAAAAAGCTCAAAGACAAAGGATTCGCCAGGAATGTGAGTCGCGATGATATTATCAATGGCGCAAATGAATTAACCGTAAATTTGGATGATCATATTCAATTTATCATTGACTCCTTAAAAGCAAATGCAGTTAATTTGGGATTATAAAATTGCAACTCTTTATGCCCTTTATCGTAATGAATGTTATTCCAGTGGCACATATTCTCTAAAATTCAGGAGATTCTCATGAAAAAAATTGCTTTCCATATTTTAACAATACTCTTCATTGCAATTCCGTTGATTTCCCAAGACAATGATAAAGATGAAGAAGAAGATGATAAATCTTCCCGATCATTTTCGTACTGGAACAGATCTAAAATTGGAGGTGCCGGAGGTGTAACACCGATTGTTGGAATGTTTGAAAATAATGAGATTGATAAATTTTTAAAGTCATCTAATTTACCCACTCTCGGATCTGATCCAATTTATTTGATTGGCGGTGAAGGATATGGGTATATTATGTTTTTAAAAAATATCCGAATGGGTGGATTTGGTGCATCAGGAAGCAAGACAGTTGCAAAAATTGAATTATTACCAGGTGGTTCAACCTTAAAAAAAGAAGTTGAGTATAATATCTCGTACGGAGGATTTTTAATAGATTATGTCCAACCGATTGCATATCGATTGGATGTTGCACTTGGCGCATCAATTGGAGGAGGAGAATTGAATCTTATCATGCGTAGGGATGATGGAAAGTTTAAGGAGTGGAATTCGATCTGGAATGATTTTGGAAATGATACATCAAAAACAATGAACTATACCCAGGATCTTAAAGGCTCATTTGTAGTATTCAATCCTCATATTAATATTGAATACTCATTGCTTACATGGCTTCAAATTCGTATTGGAGCAGGATATCCAATCATGTTCTCACCTGAATGGAAACTTGATGATAAATATGAGATCAATAATGTTCCTTCAAAACTTAAGGTTAGCGGATATACTATTAACGCAGGAATTATGTTTGGATTTTTTGGATGGTAATATTTAAATGAAAAAAGCCGTCATCTGAATGATGACGGCTTTTTTCATTTAAAGCTTTTCAAATCTTGCTTGAAAAAATCGTAGATATTTAGGTTCATAAATCATTTTTAAGCCTTTCACACTTTCGCGATTCTGCCATACTTCATAAACGGATTCAACAGTTACATCGCAATGCGCCTGTGTATAGACTCGACGAGGGAAAGTAAGGCGGACAAGTTCCAATTTAGGATAATAATGATCTCCAGTTTCTTTATTTCGCCCCGCAGAAACAATTCCTCGTTCCATTGACCGAATTCCAGATTCAAGATATAATTCTGCAGCAAGAGTTTGAGCTGGATATTTCAATTGTTCAAGCTGTGGATAGAATTTTTTTGCATCAAGGAATATTGCATGACCGCCGATTGGAGTTACTATCGGCACACCTAATTCCAGAAGTCGGTTGCCAACATATTCAACTTGACCAATTCTTGCCTGCAAATGATCGAATTGACAAGCTTCTTGTATCCCACGAGCCATTGCTTCCATATCACGTCCGGCAAGACCACCATAGGTATGTAAACCTTCATAGATAACAACCATATTCCGAGCTTCTTCAAAAATTGTATCATCATTGATTGCCAAAAATCCTCCAATATTTACAAGAAGATCTTTTTTTCCGCTCATTGTTGCAGCGTCTGAATACGAACACATCTCAAGAAGGATTTCTTTTATGGTTTTATTTTCAAAACCCTTTTCTCTTTTTTTGATAAAGAAAGCATTTTCCATTGCGCGTGTAGCATCAAATACAACTTTGATTTTATTCTTTTGTGACAGTTGATAGACTAATCGTAGATTTTCCATCGAGATTGGCTGCCCACCGGCCATATTCACTGTGGCACCGATCGTGATATATGCAATTTTATCTGCACCGACTTTTTTTATTAAGTTCTCATATTTTTGCAGATCAACATTTCCTTTGAAGGGGAATGTATTTTGCGGATCATGAGCTTCATCGACAATTACATCTATGAAATGCCCGCCGGCAAGTTCCTGATGTAAACGGGTTGTAGTGAAATACATGTTTCCAGGAACGTAATCACCTTTTTTAATCAATATTTGGGATATCAAATTTTCTGCACCACGTCCTTGATGAGTGGGAACAAGATGTTTATATCCATAATATTCTTGAACTGCTTTCTCAAGGTTATAATAATTTTCGCTTCCCGCGTATGCTTCATCACCGAGCATCATTCCAGCCCATTGATAATCACTCATAGCATTTGTTCCGCTATCAGTTAAAAGATCGATGTAGACATCACGAGATTTTAATAAAAATGTATTGTACCCTGCATCTTTAATCATTCGCTCACGCTCATCACGTGTTGTCATTCGTAATGGTTCAACAGATTTTATTTTGAATGGTTCTGCCCACGATCGTCGTTGTAATTGTTTCATTGGTGCTCCTGTTTCATTGATTTTAGAGAGTGATTTCGTTACTTTTCATGTGAGTTGCACGGACAAATATAGTGAACAAGTGCTGATGAAACAATTTCAAATTAATCTCTAGAATTAGTTTTTATGAAACTTGACGGAACTTGGAAGGCTGAGGAAGCACAACTTGGTGGACAGCATATCGATGAACTGTATATTTCTGCCATTCTGCTTACCATTCAAAATGACAATTACGAATCTATCTTTAGTGGAAAGATCGACAAGGGGACATTAAAATATTTCCCTTATTCAATTCCAATGGCTTTTGATTTCACCGGGACAGAAGGTCCCAACACCGGAAAAACAATAAAAGCAATCTATAAAAAGTCCGGTGGATATCTTTTTATTTGTTACAATACCACCGAGGGAGAACGACCGAAAACTTTTGTATCAACTGCAGAAAATCAATTCTATTTGGTACGTTATAAACAGGCATAATACAATTTCATGAAGTCTTCAATTTCCACAAACACTCTTTCATTGATTTCCTCTATTGTTGGCAGCGAAAATCTCTTTACATCTCGTGAAGATGCAATAGCATATTCATATGACGGTACACCGTTACATGCACATCTACCAGAAGCAATTGTTCGACCAACAACAAAAGAGCACATTGGAGCGATAGTTAAACTTGCAAATAAAGAACATTTTTCAATTGTTCCGAGAGGTGCTGGAACTGGATTAAGCGGTGGATCAATTCCTGTACACAATTGTATTGTTCTTGATATGTCTCAGTGGAACAAAATTTTGGAGATTGATCAGGAAAACTTAACTGCGTGGGTTGAACCCGGAGTGATAACCTCACAACTTCATCAAGCAGTAGAAAAAATTGGATTATTTTATCCTCCTGATCCGGGAAGTATGAATATTTGTACAATCGGAGGAAATGTTGCAGAGAATTCCGGCGGGTTACGAGGATTAAAATATGGCGTAACAAAAAATTACGTAATGGGATTGGAAGTTATTCTTCCCAATGGTGAGGTTATTGTTTGCGGCGGGAAAACAGTGAAAGACGTAGCAGGGTATAATCTGAAAGATTTTTTTATTGGCTCTGAAGGAACTCTGGGAATATTTACAAAAATCCTGCTAAAGTTAATTCCTAAACCGGAAACAAGTAAGACGATGCTTGCATATTTTAATACACAAGCTGATGCAGGAAGAACAGTATCTGCAATTATTTCAAAAAAAATAATCCCCTGCACTGTAGAATTTTTAGATAACACAACCATACGGTGTGTGGAAGAATTTGCACACATTGGATTACCAACCGATATCAACTCTTTATTATTATTAGAAGTAGATGGACATTCTGTTGTTGTTGAAGAAGAAGCTGCAAAAATCGTTGAATGTTGCAAACAAAATAATGCTACCGAAGTCAAAATTGCTCAGACAGTTGAGGAAGCAATAAAGTTAAAAACTGCCCGGCGGTCTGCCTTTTCGGCATTAGCACGAAGCAGACCAACGACGATTCTAGAGGATATCACGGTCCCACGAAGTGAAATTGCGACAATGCTTGAAAAGATTGAATTTATTTCAAAAAAATATAATGTGTTGATCGGAACATTCGGTCATGCAGGAGATGGAAATTTGCATCCAACATGCTTAACTGATGAACGCGATCTTGATGAGATTAGCCGTGCTGAAAAAGCGTACGAAGAGATATTCCAAGAAGCAGTAAAACTTGGCGGGACTATTACCGGAGAACATGGTACCGGCCTTGCCAAGAAAAAATTTCTACACCTAGTGACAGGTTATACTGCAATTGAAACGATGCGGACAATAAAGAAGGCGTTGGATCCGAATAATATTCTCAATCCCGGAAAAGTGTTTGACATCTAACGAATGAAAACTGATAATTCTAATTTTGTTGGTATCGATATTCCCAGTGATGATGTATTGACGAATTGCATGCATTGTGGTCTTTGTCTGCCGGTTTGTCCAACATACGCGATCACTGGAAGAGAAAAGTCATCACCGAGAGGTAGAATTCGTCTCATCAAAGCAGTTGCAGAAGGAACACTGGAAATGACGCAAGGATTTGTCGATGAGATGAATTTTTGTTTAGATTGCCAGGCATGTGAAACGGCTTGTCCTGCCGGAGTAAAATATGGTTCACTGGTCGAATCTGCCCGTGACCAAATTCGAGTTCAGCGAAAAGATTCTGAGTTTGCCTTAACGATAAAGTGGATTTTTTTACGAAATGTTCTTTCAAAAAAATATCTTTTAAACATCGTAAGCAAACTTTTAGGAATCTATCAAAGCAGCGGGCTTGAAGCAATATTTAAGAATTCATTAGTGGTTAAGAAACTCACTCCTAAGTTATTTAAACTGCAATTCCTTTCACCACGAATCGACGGACGATTTTTTGATGAAATTTATCCTGAGATTATTCTTCCGCAAAATACTCCAAAATATACCGTTGGATTTCTTTCCGGATGTATCATGAATGTAGCATTCGCTCATGTACACGAAGATACAATAAAGGTTTTGCTCCATCATGATTGTAAGATCGTTATTCCGAAAAAACAGGTCTGTTGCGGATCCTTACAGGCACACAATGGTGATTTTGATATTGCGCGTGAACTTGCTAAAAAAAATATTGATGCATTCTTAAAATTTGATCTTGACGCCATTGTAATGGATTCTGCCGGATGCGGGGCATTGATGAAAGAATATGGTCATTATCTTCAGGACGATTCGTTGTATATGGAAAAAGCAAAATTGCTTTCATCAAAAGTGAAAGATATTACAGAATTCCTTACTGAGATTGGGATGAAAATTCCAGCAAAACAATTTTCACATCGGGTATCCTATCACGATGCATGTCATCTCATCCACGCACAAAAAATCTCAAAAGAACCTCGTGAACTGCTAAGATCCATACCTGGTATTGATTTTGTAGAATTGAATGAAGCTTCATGGTGTTGTGGAAGCGCCGGTATTTATAACGTAACTCAATACGATGATTCTATGAAAATCCTCGATAGAAAGATGGGACATGTCAAGGATACAAAGGCTGAATATCTCGTTGCTAACAATCCGGGTTGTCTTACACAAATTGAATATGGTTGTTCACAACACCATGTGAACATGAAGGTTGTTCACTTCGCAACATTGCTTCGCACCGCTTACGAATTATAATTTTTTAAATATGAAATCGATGATCGGTATTTTTATACTGATAGTTTTCGGTCTTCTGCCAGTTTCCGGTAAAGCAAAGATGTCTTTTCAACAGGATGAAAAAAACTGGCGGCCTGGTACCGTCGTTATTAAGATCAAATCTTTTAACACCTCTCAAAAAATCAATCGACCGAATCATGAAATATCATCATTGCTCAACAAGTATAATGCGACGTCAATAGAGCCGTTAGTCAAAAATAGTAATAGCAGTTCTCTACTTGGAAGGGAAGAGTTGAATAGAATATTTATTGTTCGATTCGACAAATCAGCAAATCTTTCATTAAAAATAGATGAATTATCTCGTGATCCAATGATCGATTACGCAGAACCTGATTATATTCTTAAATCTCATTCAATTCCAAACGATCCATTACTAAATCAAATTTATCCTCTTTCTATTATTGATGCTGATTCGGCATGGTCCATTCAGCAAGGAGATTCAAATGTAATTATAGGTATAATCGATACCGGCGTTGATTGGGATCATCCTGATTTGTCTGCTTCGATATGGACCAATAAAAATGAAATTCCCGAGAATAATATTGACGATGACAACAATGGATTTATAGATGACATTCGAGGATGGGATTTTTTGGAAAATGGAATTGATGCTTTTCAAGGTGAAGATAGTTCGACGCAGGATAATAATCCTATGGATTTTGATGGACACGGAACGCATGTTGCAGGAATTGCTGCAGGAACTACGAACAACGGAATTGGAATTTCCTCGTTAGGAAGGGGATGCAGAATTATGCCACTTCGTATAGGATGGCACACGAAAGATGGTAATGGCGCTGGTTTTTCATCAGATATGGCAAAAGCTTTCGTGTATGCTGTAGAAAACGGTGCTTCCATTTGCAATCTGAGTTATGGAACTTCAGGTGCAGTATTGGATGCTGCATTGTTTGCCTATAAGAACGGAGTTCTGATAGTAAATTCTGCTGGTAATAGTCATAGTGACGAACCATCAGTGTTAGGTTCACAAAGTTGGGCACTTTCAGTTGCAGCAACAAACAGCGAAGATAAAAAAGCGTCGTATTCAACTTTTCATAGCACCGTTGATGTCTCAGCGCCTGGTGGAGATTTTAGTTCTGGTAATTCGACCGGATTTCTAAGTACGATTGTGCATCCATCAAATTTTTATCAGAACAATGAATATGTCCCTTTTCAAGGAACTTCAATGGCAAGTCCATTGGTTGCCGCATTGGCAGGATTAATCAAATCACAACACAAGAATTGGTCTCCTGCTAAAATCATGTTTCAAATTGTTGAGACTGCAGATAACATCGACAATATAAATCCAAAATATTCACATAAGCTTGGTTCAGGAAGAATCAATGCAGTTCGTGCTTTGACCGAGATTGTTGTTGCTAAACCAAAAATGAAAATTGCTTCTGTTAGAATCGATGATAGTAATAGTGGAAACAACAATGGACTATTGGATCCCGGTGAATCAGTTTCGCTACACTGTCTTTTAAAAAATGAATGGGGAGACGCACATAATACAACCGGTATTATTTCATGCAGTAATGGTGATATCTCAATTATTAAAAGCAATTCAAACTATGGCACCGTGTATGGAATTTCTAATCTTGATAGTTCTGAGCACGGTAGCATTGATGATGGTTTTCAAATTAGTATTTCTCCAAATGCATTGCCTCAAACATTTTCATTTACCTTGAATATCTCTACAGCCGAAGGAATAACTGAACAACTTCCATTTGACGTACGATTACATTCCAATCTATTATTTGTAGATGATGATGATGGAGAAACAAATATCCAGCAGTATTATATTAACACCTTCAATCAGTTAGGTGTTTCATATGATACTTGGAACAGAAAATCTCAGGATGCAATACCATTTGATTATCTACAAAAATATAAAGCAGTAATTTGGTCTTGCGAGTGGAGTTTTCCATCACTTGATATTACTGACAGAAATCTTCTCGCAACGTATCTGAATAACGGGGGAAGTTTATTTATCTCTGGGCAGGATATCGGATGGGATCTCGCCGATTCAGCAGGAAATGAATTTATTCTGTCGAATGGAGCATCAAAATTATTCTATGAGAATTATTTGAAATCAAAATATATTACTGATGACGCCAAGAATGATTCTCTTTACGGGATATCAGAGAATTTCATTAGCAATAATTTGAATATTGCACGAAATCAACCTGGAAGAACCAGTTCCGATCAATATCCAGACGTGATCGATACAATCAATGGGTCCAAATATTGTTTTGTGTACAATGGAGGTGATTTCAAAGGAAAAGGTGGGGCGATCATTTATTCAAAGGATTACACTGTAGTTAACTTCGGATTCGGCGGATTTGAATCTATTGTTGATATGACACAACGAAAAACTATAATGCAACGGGTCATAAAATTTTTATCCCCCGAAATTAAAATGACTAAAGTTATTGACGAAACTCCAGTTCCTAGTGCATCATCGTTTTCGATTGAACAAAATTACCCAAACCCTTTCAATCCGACAACAATGATCAATTATCAAATACCATTTACTAGCAGAGTAAGCATCAAATTATATGATCTCTTGGGAAGAGAACTGATTACGTTGGTAAATAGTTCTATGAATGCTGGGAAACATTCAATTCCTTTTAATGCTTCGGAATTACCTAGCGGAATATATTTTTACCGAATTGAATCCACGTCAGTCACTGGTACAAATAGTTACTTTACCGAGACAAAAAAGATGGTGTTTCTAAAATAAAATACTTCTTTGCATTTAATTCCGAGCTTTTTATATTAAAATAGATCCTTCATTCACATCATTATAAATCATCAAGGAGCACCAATGAAAAATGTTTCAACTGTTTTCCTGAGTTTTCTTTTGATTTCGACTTTGCTGTTTGCGCGAAAGCAAGAGCAAACTGAGCAACAAAAACAATATTTACCGGGTGTTGTTATTGTAAAATTGAAATCTCAGAATAATTCAGTACAAACAGTTGATGCTGTTTCTTCGCTCAGTCAATTACAATCTACATTTAGGATTGAAGCCCCACAGCAAATGTTCTCAAATCTTCCATCAAAGAAAAAAATGGCAGGAGTAGAGGAATTAGAACGGCTGTATACATTTCGAGTTCAAAGCCCAACCGACGTTGAAGCACTGGCTAAAAAAATTAGCCAAAACCCAGCTGTTGAATATGCACAACCAGATTATATGATGTATGCTGATTTTGTCCCAAACGATCCATTATATGGTCAAGTATATCCGCTCGGGATTGTTAAAGCAGAACAAGCATGGGATATTCAAAAAGGTGATTCGACAATTGTGATTGCAATTATAGATACAGGAGTCGATTGGGATCATCCGGATCTTGCAGCATCTATCTGGTCCAATAAGAATGAGACTCCCGGAAATGGAATCGATGATGACGGTAATGGTTTTATTGACGATATTCGGGGTTGGGATTTTGTTGCAACATCCAGCACACCACATTCCGGAGAGGATAGTGTTCTGGAAGATAATAATCCAATGGACTTTAATGGACATGGAACACATTGCGCAGGAATTGCCGCTGGTATTTCTAACAATGGAGTGGGAATTGCTTCATTAGGAAGCGGATGTAAAATTATGCCGATTCGTATCGGATGGCATACTGCAGCAGGTCAAGGAACAGGGTACACCAGCAGTATGGCAAAAGCATTTGTCTATGCAGCAAATAATGGTGCAAGTGTTGCAAGTTTAAGTTTCGGAACTGATGCTGTAGCAGCAGAGGGTGCCAAATATGCATTTAAAAATGGAGTCGTCGTATGTAATTCAGCCGGAAACTCAAACACCGATGTAGCAGGTGCAGTCGGAGTGCTTCCCGAAGCACTTTCAGTTGCAGCTACCAATAGTGTAGATAATAAAGCAAGTTATTCTTCTTTTAACAAAGCAGTTGATATTTCTGCTCCGGGTGGAGATTTTAGTTCTGGTAATTTACACGGATTCTTAAGTACCGTTCCAACACCTTCAATATTTTATGCATCTGCATATGAAGAATTTCATGGTACCTCAATGGCTGGTCCGTTTGTTGCAGCTTTGGCCGGTTTAATTAAGTCAAAAAATAAAAGTTGGACACCGGCTCAAATCATGTTTCAAATCACCGGTACTGCAGATAATATTGAAGCAAATTTAATTGCGGCTCATAAAGGAAAAATGGGATATGGAAGAATAAATGCTTTACGGGCACTTTCTGAAACTCCAGCAGCTGCATCACCAAAACTTGTTTTTATTGATTATAAAATTAATGATGTTTCTGGTGGAAATGGAAACGGAATATTAGAGCCCGGAGAGAATGCTAAGATCAATGTTATCGTTCGAAATGACTGGGGTGATGCGCAAAATTTGACTGCAACACTAGCAACTTCTCACTGGACAACAAATGTTACAAAATCAGCTTCAAATTATGGACTGCTATATGGAATTTCAAAAATCGATAGTTCCAAACGTGGAAGCATAAACGATGAATTTGGAATTTCTATTAGTGCTGATGCTATTCCACAAGTGATTCCATTTACCGTTACATTCAATGCTGCCGGCGGATATTCTCAACAATTTGCTTTTAATATTGCCTTGGGTTCACGTCTATTGTTAGTCGACGATGATGATGGTGCAGTTAATGTTGAAAATTATTATACAAACGCATTAACATCGCTTGGCACAGTGTATGATATTTGGGATCATGCAAAGCAAGGAACGCCACCAGCGAATATTCTACAAAATTATCAAGCAGTTATTTGGTCGTGTGAATGGGCATTTCCATCACTTGATTCGTCGGACCGCGCTTCAATTTCTTCTTACCTTGATGGTGGTGGAAAATTGTTTGTATCAGGACAAGATCTTGCTTGGGATCTTGGTGATCCAACCGGAACAAGTTTTGTCGAATCTGGCGGCGCTTCAAAAGTGTTTCTGGAAAATTATTTGAAAACGAAATATATCAATGACGATGCAGCATTTTCATCGCTTACAGGTGTAGCAAATGATTCAATCGGTTCTGATCTTTCAATTTCCCGTTTCGAACCTCTTCGTACATCAGCACAACAATATCCTGATGTCATTGATACTACCGGTGGATCGACATTTTCTTTCAAATACTCCGGAGGAGGGTTCAATGGGAAGGGTGGGGCAGTGTTATACAATAAAAGCTATAAACTTGCATTCTTTAGCTTTGGAGGATTTGAAGCTATAACCGATTCTGTGAAAAGATTGGTCGTAATGGAACGTATTTTAAAATGGATGTTTGAGTTTAATGTTGTTGTTGATCAGTTGACGAATTCGGAATCACTGAATCCGTTCCCCGTTTCTGCAGCAATAACATCGAGCAGTGCAATACAGGATGCTTCATTATATTGGGATACTGACGGTAATTTACCGTTCAATAAGGTTGCAATGACCTTCTCAAGCGGAAAATATACCGGATCTATCCCTGCTCAAACGGGGACTAAAAATGTTCAATACTTTGTTCTGCCAAAATCTTCAAAAGGTTATTTACCGTTCCTGATCTCACAATTCACAGTGGGCCCTGATAATGTTGCGCCAATTGTTACTGTTACAGACACAATAGAGAATTCTCTAAAATTACAAGGTCCTTATTCTTTATCATTCACGGCAACTGATAATATCGGAGTTGACACTACAAGCGGGTTGATCAAATATTCAATCAATAATGGTGCTGAACAGTCTGTTTCATTTCAGAAGGTTGTACTCAATAAATATTCAGCATCGATAATACCCGGAACTGCATTAAATTCGGGTGATATTGTTTCATATTATGTAACGATCAAAGACATTGCAGTTGCAAAAAATGAAGCACGCTATCCAGCAGTCGGGAAAAAACAATTTATCATTGGAAAAGAAATAGTTGATGATTTTGAAAATCCACTTTCCGGAAAATGGAATTTAGGATTATGGGGTTATACCACACAATTTAAATTTGCGGGAAAATATGCACTCGCTGATAGCCCTGACTCAACGTATAAACCAAATCAAGAACGAATTGCTGTCTTGAATAGTGGATATAATCTTGTTCCTTTCACATCAGCGGTTGTACGATTTTATCGACGATTCACGATCGATCCGACCGATACATTATATGTTGAAATTTCAAATAATGATGTTCAATGGAATACATTAAAAAAGTTCACCAATAATTCAACATCGTTTACAAAAGAAGATCTGCAGATCAATTCTTATGTGGGAGTCGGAAATTCAAATGTTAAAGTCCGTTTCCGGTTTAAGACAAGTGCTACCGGTGAACGCGATGGAGCGTATATTGATAATCTTGAAATTCTGACAAATCAGTTGACCGTAGGTGTATCGGAAGAGCCTGTATATATACCCAGTGAGTTTTCTGTTGCACAAAATTATCCAAACCCATTCAATCCAACTACAACCATACAGTATAATATTCCCGTGACCTCTAAGGTGATGGTGAAAGTATTCGATGTCATTGGAAAAGAAATTGCAACATTGGTCAATTCGGATCATCAGCCTGGAGTATATCAAGTGAAGTTTGATGCTTCGTCACTCGCTAGCGGAATATATTATTATCGTATATCGGCAGGTTCGTTCACCGACATTAAAAAAATGATGTTGATAAAATAATATCACTCTGTTGAAAGATGTAACTAAAAGGGATGCTTCGGCATCCCTTTTTATTTGACAAAATTTCACTTGCTACTCTTACAGTCATAACTTACTTTTCGCTATAGAGAACACAGGAAAGGAATTAGTATGTCGACTATTAACAGACGTAGATTTTTAGCATCAACATTGTTAACTGGAACTGTAGTACCATCCATTCCACAACTTGTTTCATCGTATGATTCACATAATGATCTCCATAAAAGTGTAGTTATTTCGAGTGGAAATGGTTTAGCTGCAACTGCAAAAGCAATGGAATTAATCCATCAAGGAAGTGATGCACTTGATGCGGTTATTGCAGGAGTGAATATTGTTGAGGACGATCCGAATGATATGACTGTCGGATACGGCGGACTGCCAAACGAAGATGGAATTGTTGAACTTGATTCGAGTGTAATGCATGGACCGACACATCGAGCAGGTGCCGTTGCATCACTTCGTAATATCAAAAATCCGTCGAAAGTTGCAAAAGTAATAATGGAAAGAACCGATCATATTTTACTTGTAGGAGATGGAGCATTAAAATTTGCGAGGATGCATGGTTTCAAAGAAGAAAATCTTCTCACCGACGAAGCACGAAAAGAATGGGTCAAATGGAAGGAGAATCTTTCAACTCAAGATGATTATTTGCCTCCTCATTCAATGGAAGATAAAAATATTGGGTCAAAATTTCATGAAGTAATGCAAACATATGGAACAATAAATTGTGTTGCAAAAGACCTAAAAGGTAATATCTCTGGTGTCACTACTACCAGCGGACTTTCTTATAAACTCTCCGGTAGAGTAGGTGATTCACCAATTATTGGCGCAGGACTATACGTCGATAATGACATCGGTGGTGCAGGATCTACAGGCAGAGGAGAAGCGAATCTTTCAAATTGTAGTTCAGTCATGATCGTTGAGTTTATGCGACAAGGAAAATCACCGGAAGAAGCATGTTTGATGGCCTGCAAGCGAATTGTTGATCATACTAAAATGAAACGTTTGCTTAATGATGATGGAAAACCGAATTTCAATGTTACTTTTTATGCCATTAATAAACGCGGCGAATATGGAAGTGCTGCACTCTGGAGCGGTGCAAAATTCACGGTAAACGATGGATCAACAAATACAAAGTTAGATTGTGCCTTTTTGTTTAAGAGACCAATTCAATAAAAATAAAATTAATTTGGAAAGGAATCCGATTTTTTATTATATTTGTCAATGCAAGCCGGGATGGCGGAATTGGTAGACGCGCTGGACTCAAAATCCAGTTCCCTTTAAAGGAGT
>CAYPEM010000037.1:28426-47947 GCA_964409765.1 uncultured Chitinophagaceae bacterium | reverse complement strand
GGAATCGACAAACCGGGTCTCACCAGCAAGATCACCAATCTTTTAGCGCGATACGATATCCGCATACTTGATATCGGCCAGGCTGTGATCCATAATCAGCTTTCGCTTGGCGTATTGCTTGATGTTCCGTCGAAATCGGCATCGTATGAAATGATCAAAGAAGTTTTTTTGAAAGCACAGCTTCTTGGTTTGACGATCCGTTTTACACCGATCACAGAAGAAGAATATGGTACGTGGGTGGATGAACAGGCAAAGAGCCGATACATTGTGACACTGCTCGGACGCACGATCACTGCGCGGCATATCGCAAAAGTTTCCGGTGTCATAGAACATCATCGCTTGAATATCGATGTTATTGAACGGCTTTCGGGTCGAGCATCATTGAATCAAACAAATGAAGAACAGCGTGCTTGCGTAGAATTTTCGATCAGCGGTGAATTGGAAGATTCGTTCGGACTCCGTGCAGCATTCATGAACATCACTCATGAATTCGACATCGACATTGCATTCCAGGCAGATTCGATGTACCGCAGAAATCGTCGGTTGGTTGTTTTCGATATGGATTCAACGCTCATCCAAATTGAAGTGATCGATGAACTTGCAAAAGCACGCGGTGTTGGTGACGAAGTTATGAAAATTACCGAATCTGCAATGCGGGGAGAATTGGTTTTCAATCAAAGTTTCGCAAAGCGGCTTTCGCTTCTGGAAGGATTGGAAGAATCAAAAGTACGAGCGATCGGAGATTCACTTCCCCTTACCGATGGCGCAGAACGGTTGATTTCGACGTTGAAAAAATTAGGATATAAAACTGCAATCGTATCGGGAGGATTCTCGTACTTTGGAAATATTCTCAAACAAAAACTTGGCATTGATTATATTTTTGCCAATGAGCTGGAGATAGCAAACGGTGTTGTAACAGGAAAAGTTCAAGGAACAATCGTTGATGGAAAACGCAAAGCGGAATTACTGAAAGAGATCGCTTTAAAAGAGAATATCTCTTTGGAACAGGTCATTGCCGTTGGAGACGGTGCGAACGATCTTCCGATGATCAGTCTTGCCGGCCTGGGTATTGCCTTCAATGCAAAACCGATCGTCAAACAAACGGCAAAACAATCGATCTCGACACTTGGTTTGGATGGAATTCTTTATCTTATCGGTGTAAGGGATAGAGAGATTTTGTAACTAGAATGTAAATCGGTAAGAATTTCTCTATTAGAGAATTGGATCAGAATATTCGACAATTAGGTATTAACTTTCCCTTCATTCAAAATTTCTTCTAAAGTTTGTTTGGTTTTTAGAACTTCAAGAAATTGTGTCTTCGTGTAGTATCCGTCAGCTTTGACCATACTAAGAGCATCTTTGATGTAGTCCACAGAATGACCTGAGAGAAAGAAAACAAGTGCGGTTTTGTCTATTGATTTGATGAAACGAAGTGTCACCAAGCCGTTCATACCATCCATTCCGATATCCAAAAAAACAAGATTTGGCGAAAAACTTTTAACCTTTTGAAGACATTCTTTGCCGGAAATAGCAGTTTCGATTACCAAATGAGTGTGTATCGAATGTAAGGTCGCTCTGATCATGGCTAAGAATGCTTTGTCATCATCAACGATTAATATTTTGTATGATTTTTGAGCCATAGAGATAACAAATTCTTTGATCAGCGTGTAAGACCAATAGTAAATGAAATATCCCGGAAAGGGTATATGGTATTATAATGAAATTAATACTCATAGAAAATACGATAATTTAAATTAAAAGATTTTTTTTCATCTTTGTTGAATTGATGAGATTCGATCTAATATTCACATTTGGATTTTTGTCAAGGAGTGAATATTTTACCTTATCATATTAAATAGAAGGATCTCCATGGATATCGTAGTCCTCGATGGTTTTACTCTTAATCCCGGCGATCTTAATTGGGCCGAACTACAATTGCTTGGCAAGTGTACAATTCATGACCGCACACCGATCGATACAATTGTTGAACGGGCATATAACGCAGAAATAGTTCTCACCAATAAAACAGTTATGACGAAAGAGGTTCTGCAACAACTTCCTCGTTTAAAATATATTGGAGTTCTCGCAACCGGATATAATGTGGTTGATATTGTCGCTGCAAAAAATATGGGAATCGTTGTAACGAATGTTCCTGCTTACAGTACAATGTCGGTTGCACAATTGGTCTTTGCATTGTTGTTTGAATTGACGCACCATGTTGGACACCATTCTAACGAAGTAAGGAATGGACGATGGTCATCGAACAATGATTTTTCTTTTTGGGATTTTCCACTCATTGAACTATCAGGAAAGAAGTTTGGTATTATTGGTTATGGAAATATTGGAAAAGCTGTTGCTGCTATCGCTGATGCGCTTGGAATGGAGGTGTTGGTATCAACACGTTCTCTCAAACCGTCTGTAGGATCAATTCGTTTTGTTGACATCCAAACACTTTTCTCATCATGTGATGTTATTTCTTTACATTGTGCGCTTAATGATGAAACAAAACATCTCATCAATGATCAATCTCTTTCGTTAATGAAACAATCCGCTTTTCTTATCAATACCGGAAGAGGACCGTTGGTAGATGAACAGGCTCTTGCAGATGCTTTAAATAGTGGAAAACTTGCAGGATCGGGGTTGGACGTTCTTTCGTCCGAACCTCCTTATATTCATAACCCTCTCCTTTCCGCAAAGAATTGCATCGTAACACCTCATCTTGCATGGGCAACAACTGCGGCTCGACGACGATTAATGAAGAATGTCGTTGAAAACATCCGCTGTTTCATCAATAATAAACCGATCAATGTTGTTTCATAAACCGGAGCTCTGCATGAAAAATTATTCAATGTTTTTTTTATTCTCATCACTGCTTCTAGCACAAAACCCTGATGGAAAGAATGTTTCTTTGCATGTCTCCCCTTCTTGGCTTTGGGGGCAATCAGATTTTCAGCACATTACAAAGCTTTGGTATCCACCAACACAAGTGACGGACGAATTTTTTGTGACAACTCAAAACTACGGAGTCACTGATTATCCATTTGCATTCGGAATCAACACCTCAATAAAGATCCCTGCGACATCCTTTCTGACGCTGTCGCTGTCATATTCTTTCAACCAAAAATTTGAAGAAGCAAATAAAAACAATCTGTTGAATAAATATTTTTCCGATATCCGTTCGATCAACGGCAGATATCATACCGCAAGTATCACGATGAGTTTTTACAATCTGTTTTCACTGTATATTGAATAATTCTTATATGTCAAAGCAACTTCTGCTCCGAAAACTGTATGCCTATTCTTCTGATGATCTTTATGAAGAGACCATGCGAAAAAAGATTATCCAGTTTATCGAAGACTATGACGATTGTTTTGAACGCACACAACTCATCGGACACATTACTGCATCGGCTTTGATCGTCAATAAACAGAAAACGCACACACTGATGACACATCATGAAAAGCTTGAGAAGTGGCTCCAGCTTGGCGGACATTCCGACGGTGACTCAAACACCCTGAACGTTGCATTGCGTGAAGCATTTGAAGAGTCAGGTTTGAAAACCATCAAACCTATTTCGGAAGAGATATTTGATGTTGATGTTCATGAAATTCCCGCACGTAAACAAGAACCTGCGCACTTTCATTACGATATCCGGTTTTTGTTCGAAGCAGAAGATACTGAAGGACTTTGTATCACCACCGAATCAAAAGATCTTCAATGGATACCGTTGGAACACATTGAAAAGTATACAACTGAAGAATCGGTTCTCCGTATGGTACGAAAGGTGAATACAAAAACGAACGATCAAACATCAACCTGAACTACTATGACGGAAGGTGTTCGTTTCAGTTCCGCAGGATCGAGGGAGACCAAAAAAACCTCTCTTTTCGCCGTTGATCAATTTCCGTCGTAACTAAAAAAATGAATGTTCGGCTTAAACCGAAAACGACTGCTTCGTTCCAAACGGACTGATCCCACCAATTTGATATCCTGCAACTCATTGAGCGATCTGTTCTGACGCGGGTAGCACTCTCTTCGCTTCCAATATTCTTGCCAGTTGTTTCTTGGAAACTTCTTTATCACCATACATAAGAACAAGAATTTGATGCCGCGGATCTGTTTCCATGACGAGAGTTTTGTTGAT
The DNA here is from genome assembly GCA_964409765.1 of uncultured Chitinophagaceae bacterium. GTDB lineage: Bacteria > Bacteroidota > Ignavibacteria > UBA10030 > UBA8401 > UBA8401. The sequence goes on along the minus strand of CAYPEM010000037.1, from coordinate 43,802 downwards.
AGAATGTTCTTCGATGTTCAGTTCCTTTGAAGCCGTTGTCGATCCGCCTTGATTCTTTATACAGATACAAATGCGGAGTAAAATGTACGATATGCTCTCAGAACAACGAACAGCTGTTGTAATGGGATACTCTTCTTTTGACATAACTCATTTTATCGTATTTATTTTAGGTCAGATAAATTCTTTCGGAACATCTCTTTCTCATGACCGTATCGTTTCGTATCTTTGGTTCCGACAAATGAATAGTACGAAAAAAATATTTACAACTCTTACGCTAATCGTTCTCTTGCCGGCGTTGTTCTACTCCGTCTATGAGGTCTCCTCTTTGAATGAAACTGAAGAGATGATTTCACAGATCTACGAACGCCAGCTTGACGCAATCCTTTTTTCCGTCAATCAACATGTGTTGGATGTTGCATCTAGTTGGGCTACACAGATTGAAAACGAGCTGCCAAAGCACACACTCCATCGGTTTCTTGTTTCCAATCCTTCGATCCAATCAATCATCGTAACCGATACGTCGTTTCAAGACATTGCGGTCTATCCTGTACATCAGTCAAAATATACTGAAATTATAAAAGCTCAAAAAGAAAAGATCGATCGACTCATCCATTATCAATCACTTTCCTACCGGAAACTTGAACCGATCATCAGTTCCGATTCCACATTGATCATTCTCTTTATTCCGCTCAATTCTTTATCACAGGTTGTCGGGATTATTGTACATAACGAACGATTCATCAACGACATTATCGGCAAAAAATTAATTGACATCGCACAAAATGATTTTATTCTTTCCGTTGACCGTCTTTCAACTGCAACAAATGTTTTTTCCACCCTGCCATCCACAAACGAAGGTTTTTCACAACAGAGGCCATTATGGATCTTTCCGGATTATTCGGTAAAGATTCGACTGCGCGGAACAACATTACAGGAAGCAGCGAAAGATCGTTTTACAACAAATGTGGCATTGATCATTGTTCTTGACGTAATATTGCTTGCCGGTGCCTTTTTTGTGTACCGTCTTGTCAAGCGTGAAATGGAGCTTATTGCACTGAAATCAGATTTTGTTTCAAATGTGTCACACGAATTACGTACTCCACTTGCGCTCATTAGAATGTTTGCCGAAACACTTGAAATGAAGCGGGTAAAAACCGAAAAGAAAAAACAAGAATATTATGGAATCATCCTTCACGAAACCGAACGGCTCACACGGTTGATCAACAATATTCTCAATTTTTCCAGAATGGAATCAAATACACGGCGGTACCAATTCAAACCGGCAAATCTGAACGAAATTGTAACGTCGGTTATTTCCATTTATTCATACCAGCTTGAAAAATTATCATTTACCGTAACTACGGAATTGTCAGATCAACTTCCGGAAATTGATCTCGATGAAGAAGCTGTTGCGGAAGCACTTCACAATCTGATTGACAACGCAATAAAATACAGCGGTGAAAAGAAATTTCTCCGGATTGCAACTTCAGTAGATCTCAACAGTATGATCATTGAAATTGAAGATCACGGAATTGGAATCAGTTCCGAACACCATTCCAGAATATTTGAAAAATTTTACCGCGTTTCGTACGGACTGATCCACACGGCAAAAGGAAGCGGTTTGGGGTTGGCCATCGTACAGCATATTGTCCATTCACACAACGGAACAATTACAATAATCAGTGCACCACATCAAGGAAGTAAATTCACAATAACACTTCCTCTCACTCAACCGGGATAATGTTATGGCACGGATATTAGTCATAGAAGATGAACCTGAAATGCAGCGCGGTTTGCGCGACAATTTGGAATTTGAAGGCTTTGAAGTCGTCGCCATCAGTGATGGCAAAAAGGGGCTGCAGGTGATCCTTGATAAAAAATTCGATCTTATCCTTCTCGATGTGATGCTGCCCGGAATGTCCGGATTTGATGTTTGCAAACAGGCTCGCGGTAAAGGAATTTCAACCCCCATCATTATGCTTACTGCAAAAGGGGAAGAAGTCGACAAAGTGCTCGGTTTGGAATTTGGTGCTGATGATTATATCACAAAGCCCTTCAGTCTGCGCGAGTTGCTCGCACGCGTTAAGGCTGTTTTACGAAGAGCACCCTCCGGAACAAAAATTACAACAGCGAAGGTTTCGCTTGGACTTCTGGAGATCGATTTTGAAAATTATACTGCAACAAAAAAAAATAAATCTATTTCGATGACTTCAAAAGAATTTGATATCCTCCGATACCTTTGGCAGCATCAAAAAGAAGTGATCAGCAGAGATGATCTGCTGACCCATGTCTGGGGATATGACGAATCGATCAGTTCACGAACAGTTGATAATTTCATTGTAAAACTTCGGAAAAACATCGAAAAAGACCCCTCCCGGCCGAAACATATCCTTACCATTCACAGCGTTGGGTACAAACTCATCCCATAAATAATTGTCAAATGAATAAGCGGCAGTCATGACAATTTTTTACAACTCTTGACCTCATCAAGACACCTCGTATCCGATGTCGGCGTATATTACTACAAAAAAAGAGTCCGCCATGAAAAAAACTATTACATTATTTCTGCTTCTAATTCCTTTTACACATGCACTGACAAACAATCCAAAACAGATCGTTGATCTTCGCGGCAATTGGAAATTCGAGATCGGTGACCAACAAAAATTTTCCGACCCGAAATTTGATGACAGTAAGTGGGAAGAGATTTTTGTTCCTGAAGCATGGGAAAATGAAGGGTATCCCGGATACGACGGCTATGCGTGGTATCGAAAAATGTTTACCATTCCTTCTTCGTCTCAGGATAAAAACCTGTATTTTCACGGAGGTTTTATCGATGATGTATGTATGATTTACATCAACGGACATCGCATCGGAGGAAAAGGATTTTTTCCCCCCGATTACGAATCAGCATACAATCAGGAAGAGATATTTCTAATTCCAAATGAGTTTTTGAATTTCTCCAAAGAGAATGTTGTATCAATCAGGGTCTACGATGAACAACAATTTGGAGGAATTACAAGAGGAAAAATCGGCATTTTTGAACATCCGGCAGATGGTACATTCATTACTCGACTTCCAAATTTATGGAAATTTAAAACCGGTGACAATGAACAATGGTCTAATCCTGCGTTCGACGACAGCAAGTGGCAGCAAATAATAGCACCAACAATGTGGGATTATCAAGGCTTTGAGGATTATGATGGGTTTGCATGGTATCGTGTTCAATTTGAAATTCCGCAAAGCGTACAAAACGAGAAGCTCTTTCTCATGCTTGGAAAAATTGACGACGTTGATGAAGCCTATGTCAATGGGGTAAGAGTTGGAAATACGGGATCAATCGGCAATGGAAGCAGATGGATCGATAGAATTCAAGATGAATACCAAAAAGTGAGGGTTTATCGGATTCCAAATTCCGCCATAAAAGTTAATCAAAAAAATGTTCTTGCTGTCCGCGTGTATGATAAGATGAAGTTCGGAGGTCTTGATGGAGGACCGGTTGGAATAATATCAGAAAAAGAATACCGCCAATGGAGCAGAAATCAACGGCGGAATTATCAGGAAAATGAAAATACTTTCGATCGATTTTTACAAAAATTATTCAACGAATAAATTCTAAGAATTGAAATGAATACTACGGTTTCATTTATCATCATCCTGAACATTTTTGTCGCTTCGTTATTAAATGCACAGGATGTTCCATTGAAGTATCCGACGATTGAATCAAAAATTGCTTTCGGAAAAAAGAACATACTGTTGGGACTAAGATCAAATAATGTCGGAGTTATTGAAGCTTCACTGCTTCTAATGGCAAAAATAAAATTAGATTTTCCTGAATCCAATACGTCCGATGTCCAGCCGGTTCTCGACAGTTTAGCTCTACTGGGTTCATCTTCGGCTCTTCGATATAAAGCATATTTAATATCAAATATCTGTGATAATCCGCAGTGGTTTTCAAAAGAAGATATGTTGTGGAGTTCTGAAACAAATGGATTCTTTCTCTCTGCCTCCCGGCATTTACAGAATAAATTATTAGGCATAAATAGACAATAGAATTTGTTCGTTGACCCCATCACTACAACCCGAAGTCAGTACGATTCGGGTTTATTATTTCATAACATTTGCGCTCTTCATCCCGATCAATTTTTTTGTATCTTACCATGGTATATTTTTTCAACGACAATCATTCTATGGCTAAACAAAAGTCTTTAAAGGCTTGGGTTGTATCAGCAGATATGGGCTATGGGCATCAGCGCGCTGTATTTCCATTACACTCCATTGCGCAAGAGGGTTTGATCACGGTAGGCAAGAATGACAATTCTTCTCAGAAAGAAAAAAAGCAATGGTCACGCTTACTGAATGTGTATGAAACATTCTCTCGTGCACGCGGAATCCCGGTGATCGGAAAACCGATCTTTGCTATGCTCGATACTCTGATGCATATACCGTCTTTCTATCCCATCCGTAATCTTTCGCATAGTACATATCAAGTAGATCTGCTTGAACAGAATATCAAAAACGGCCTCTGCACAGGAATGCTTCAAAAAATTTCGACACAGCAGCTTCCGTTTATTACGTCATTTTATGCTCCAGCCATCGCTGCTGATATTAAAGGATATGAACCGACATTTTGTGTTGTGTGCGATGCCGATATCAATCGTGTATGGGTTGCAAAACAGGCTTGGGATAGCCGAATCAATTATTTTGCACCGTGCGGAAAAGCAGCGCAGCGTTTAAAATCGTACGGCGTTCCTGAAGAAAGAATTTTCCTCACCGGTTTCCCGCTGCCGCTCGATTTGATCGGAAAAAATCTTTCTATCCTCAAACAGGACTTATCACAACGGTTATCCTATCTTGATCCGCGCAATCGATTCTGGACAATGCATAAAAAAAATGTTGAACATTTTCTTGGAAAGAAAAATTGTGTTTTCAGAAATGAAAGGAAATTAACAATTTCATATGCTGTAGGAGGGGCCGGAGCTCAAAAAGAGATTGGTGCACGTATTGCTCATAGTCTTCGTAATCGTCTTCACGGTAACGAGATCAAGATCAATCTCATCGCCGGAATTCGTCCTGATGTCCGTGATTATTTCCTGAATGTAAAAAAGGAATTAAAGACAGAGAATATTTCAATTATTTATGCTGAGACTCTTCAGGAGTATTTTCAACTATTCAACGATACAATGCGCACAACAGATATCCTCTGGACCAAACCGAGCGAATTATCTTTCTATACCGGACTTGGAATACCGATCATTATGACTCCAACGATCGGTTCACAAGAACGGTTCAATCGACAATGGCTGTTTGAAATTCATGCAGGGATGAAACAAGAAAATCCCGATTACACCGAACAATGGCTTTATGATCTTTTAGAGAACGGAACTATTGCTGACATGGCTTGGTCAGGCTTTTTAAAAGCGCGAAAACTTGGAACAGAAAAAATCTTTGAAATTCTGCAAAGCGGAACGATGACGAGGAGCAATTCTCCGTTAGAACGATAATGGGTCAACTAAAGCAAAAATATTTATTCTGTTATCTCCGTACCGGCGGCGGACATCTTGCTCCTGCACGATCGGTCGCTCAATATCTTTCAAAAGCTCATGGTGAGACGGTTGAAGCGGTATTGGTGGATGGTCTTGTTGAGGCAAGACCTTTTGCAAAATATATTATCGAAGACGGGTATCGCATTCTTCAGGCAAGTGCCAAATGGTATTATGAATTTCTGTACGCTTCCAATAAATTTCTGCCGATCGGGTATTTCAATGTTTTTGCCGCAAACTATTTCATAAAACCGTACATCAAAAAAAGGATCCAGGAAGAACGCCCTGCAAAGATCGTCATTTTCCATTTCTTTTTGATTATGCCAGTTTATCAAATATTGAAAGAGTTAAAGCTGAATATCCCTGTTGTAACAGTCGTAACCGATCCATATACTGCTCACCCTCTCTGGTTTCAGAGAAAACAGCAACAATTCATCCTGTTCAGTGATCGTTTGAAGAAACATTGTTTGAAACGAGGGATCGATGAAAAGAATCTCACTGTGTTTCCCTTTATCATTGATGAAAAATTCGGTGCTCCCCTTTCAGAAGAACAGATTTCTGGTGTTCAAAAACGATTTGGTTTCGATCCACATAAAAAATTGATACTCATAATTGGTGGCGGAGACGGAATTCCTCACGGAAAAACAATCTTACAAAATCTTCTTTCCAATTCGATGAACGCACACATTGTCATTGTCTGTGGGAAGAATAAACAGTTGTTCGATGAGTCAATGGTTCTAAAAAAAGAATTTCCTGAATTAACCGTATTTGGATTTGTTGATTTTGTCTATGATTTATTAAATTCCGCAGATATTATCGTCACCAAATGCGGTGCATCGACGATCATGGAAATTCTGATGATGAAAAAAATTCCTGTCATTATAGATTTTCTGTGGGAACAAGAGCTTGGCAATATGGAATTTGTCCGTGATAATCAGTTAGGAATTTTTGAACGGGATATCACAAAACTCCCGGGCATCATCAAAGAATTGATCTCAAACGAAAAACAGTACAAGAAATTTCAAAGCAATATTGAGCAGCAGAAATTGCGAAACGGCACAGAAGAAGTCGGAACTTTTTTATTAACAGTATAATCTTCAAAAAAAATCGTGTCATTGCTCCAACGGAGTCCCTTTGGGACGAGATGTTTTTTGTCGATGTTCCGTTTTTTATAATCTCGCGCAGAGCGGAATCCAAATGGCGGGACAATCTTTTACTATTTCGATTGGAAAACTAGATCGCCACGTCGCTTCCTGTCCGACTGTGTTGGTCAGGCGGGCGCTCCTGGCGATGACAATGATCTGTTATTTTTAAACTTCCTATAAATACTATGACCTTACTCGAAAAAAATCTCTACCAGCAGATCCATCCCGTACGTTTATTAACGGATTGGAGTTCCGGATTATATGCATGTTATTTATTCTGGCATCAATTACTCGTTGAAGGAATTCTAGCGGCATTCGTTCCATCCTTGATTGTTTCCCTCATTATACTTCGCTTTACAGATCTTGAGAAATTAAAAAATTCAACATTCGGGAGATACTATAAACGAACGTATACTAAAGCAATCGACTTTACCCGTTTTGGCGGATTTGCTGTTATGGCGGCGGGATCATGGAACCAGTCAATTCAAATCGCGGGAATTGGACTGATCATCATTATCGGTACCTGGACATACGGTATGTTTCAAACGAAAACAAAATAATTGTGCTTCAACTTTGATAAGACATTACAAATGATAACTATAGTACGAACCGATTCAGGCAATCATAATTTCATAGAATTAGTAAAATTACTTGATGCTGATCTTGCAATCAGAGATGGTAACGAACATACCTTTTATGCTCAATTCAACTCGATCCAATCGATCAAATATGCAGTTGTGGTGTATGAAGATGAACTTCCATTGGGATGCGGTGCAATAAAAGAATACGATGCAGATACAATGGAGATCAAACGGATGTACGTAGTTCCCGAACGAAGAAACAAAGGAATAGCCGGTGCGATATTATCTGCATTGGAGCAGTGGGCGGTAGAGTTATCGTATAAAAAATGTATCCTCGAAACCGGAAAGAAACAGCCCGAAGCAATAGCCTTATATATTAAACATGGATATAGAACGATGCCCAATTACGGCCAATACGCAGGAGTAGAAAATAGTCTTTGCTTTGAAAAAGTGATTCATTAAAAAGACAATCAACAATTGGTGCTTTTTTTGTTTTCTTGCAGACTCATCGATTTCTCCTTACATTTTTATAATGGCACCTTTCAGTGAAACCACAGAACATATTCGGGTCACCGTCCGCCCGCTCTATATTGAGTCGGAATCCAATGTTCTTTCCAGAAAATTCGTCTTTGCCTACTTCATAAAAATAGAAAACCTCGGCAGTGATACCGTACAATTGCTCCGCCGTCATTGGTTCATCACCCACGATACTGGAAAAGTGGAGGAAGTGGAAGGTGAAGGAGTCATCGGAAAACAGCCGGTACTATCTCCCGGTGAATCACATGAATACAATAGTTTCTGCATTCTTGAATCGCTGGAAGGATTCATGGAAGGAACGTATCTGATGAAACGTACGAACAATCAAACTTTCTACATCACTATTCCCCGCTTTGTTCTACGTGCTATGGCAAACTAAAAGATCAATTGATAAATAATAATGGATATTGAACAATGATAAAACATTCTACTGTTGCCATACTGATGGTTGTATCAATCATTCTTTCTTCATGCTCAAGTATTTCTACGCTTTCTCCGGAGCAATCTATTGATTTAATTCTGTCTGAGTATAACTCGAAAACTGTTCCGGGTGCAAGCGTTCTAGTAATGAATAATGATTCGATCATTTTCAAAAAAGCGTACGGATCTGCGAACATTGAAGAAAACCAAGCTGTTACCACGATCACCAATTTCCGACTGGCATCAGTGACAAAAGAATTCACCGCGATGTGTATTCTGCAGTTACAAGAACAAGGAAAACTTTCGTTGGACGACAAACTCTTTAAATTCTTCCCTGATTTTCCTCTCTACGGAAAAGATATCACCGTACGACATTTACTCAATCACACATCCGGATTGGTCGATTATGAATCATTTGTTCCTGATTCACAAACCGTTCAAGTTTTGGATAATGATTGCCTCGAATTATTAAAAAAAACCGACTCACTTTATTTTCCCCCGGGAACAAAATATCAGTACAGCAATTCCGGTTATGCACTTCTTGCTTTGATTGTTGAAAAAACCTCCGGCAAACGATTTGCGGATTTTCTGAAAGAGAATATTTTTGACAGAGTTGGTATGCCATCATCAGTTGCTTTTGAAAATGGAATTTCAACTGTACTAAATCGTGCATATGGATACTCTTTCAACAATGGCGCTTGGATTCAAACAGATCAAAGCAACACCAGTGCGGTACTCGGTGATGGCGGTATCTATTCAAATGTAGAGGAAATGTCTTTTTGGATTTCTGCATTATGGAACTATAAACTTGTTTCTCAGCAGACACAACATTTAGCCTGGAGCAGTGCAACGCTTAACGACGGCTCATCGATTGATTATGGAATGGGATGGCATATTGAAACTTACCGCGGCGTCCGTCACCCCCATCACGGCGGCAGCACTCGTGGATTTCGAAATCATATTCTTGTTTTTCCGGATCAGAAATTCATGGTGATTATTCTAACGAATCGTAATCAAGGTGATCCGATCAGGCAAGCGCATGCAATTGCAGATATATTTTTGAATGAGTAATCATAATGAACTGATTTTATTGTATGACGGCGTATGCGGCTTTTGCAATTCAACCGTTCAGTTGATTATAAACCATGACAAGAAAAAAACCATACGATTTGCCGCACTTCAAAGCACATTTGCTGCATCATTGTTTGACCGCCATCCTAATCTTAAAGAAATCGATTCGTTAATTGTGATCGAATCATTGAACGCACCAACGGAAAAAATATTCATTCGTTCCACCGGGGCAATGATTATTGCACGCTATCTTGGAGGTTGGTGGACTGTTTTTTTGATAGGATATTGCATTCCTTCTCGTCTACGAGATCGGTTTTATGATATTTTTAGCAAATATCGTTATCGATTATTCGGAAAATATGATTCCTGTCTTCTTCCTCCACCTGAAGTTCGTTCACGATTTATCGATATTTCGTAAGATTTTTCAACTTATTTTTATAAGTTTTTCTTATCTTGGCGTACAATTTTTATGAAAATAATCACGCTCATTATTGTTTTTTTTATTACTGTGCCGCTACTTGCTCAAAACACCGACCAAAGCAAGCATCAAATACGTCTTGTCATAGATCGTCAGGTCTCTGAATGGAATAGCGGCAATATAGATTCGTTTATGGTTGGGTACAAACAATTCGATTCACTCCGATTTGCATCCGGGGGATCTGTCACATACGGATGGAAGAATATGCTCGACCGGTACAAAAAAAGTTATCCCACAAAAGAAAAAATGGGAGTTCTCACCTTCAGTCAAATTTCGATCGAACTCATCTCACCCGATGCAGCATTAGTGTTCGGCACATGGAGTTTAAAACGAACGATTGACACACCGCGGGGACTCTTCACATTATTATTCAAGCATACGAATGGTGAGTGGCGGATCGTTCACGACCACACATCATCAGGAAATTGATCACGACAATGGAAGTTATCATCTATTCATTTTTTATTGTTTCCGGTGCTGCGGGTCTTTCTTACTACGCCATTAAAAAACGATATTCCCGTATGCTGAAGGAAGAACAGGAAAAAGCATATACTGCACGGAACAATGAACTGCAGCTTGCAACCGAAAAACAAAGACTGGAATCGGCCTTGAAAGAGAAAGAACATCAGCTCGCTGAAACACGAACTCGCGAAGACTCGCGATCGATATCACTAAGCAGCGAAGTATTGTCAAAAGACAAACAGATCCAATCGTTAACTGCACAGCTTCAAAAAGAAACAACCGAACGAACATCGATTGAACAACAATTGACCGAAAAAGAACAGAGAGAAAAATTGCTTACACAACAAATCCACCATGAAGAATCACGGACATCAACATTGGCTAATGATGTAGCTGCTAAAGAAACAACGATCCAATCTCTCAGCGAAGAATTATCCAAAGAAACTGCGCTCCGGATAAAAATTGAAGAAGAGTTGTCTGAGAAAGTGCGGGCGATAGAAATCCTGTCGGAAAAAATACAACTCGAAGCATCTAGAGCCGGTTCGCTGGATGATGTCGTTTTCCACAAAGATGCGGATCTTCGGTCATTATCCGAACAACTTCAACGGGAAACGGAAGAACGAAAAAAGCTTGAGGAGCAAGTTCAACAGGAAGAGACACAACGGTCATTCCTGCTCAATGAAATTGTCAAAAAAGAAAAGGATTTCCAGTCAACACTTGATGCACATGCAATGGAACAACATCAATTTGTCGATAAATTAGAACGGGAGATTATCCATCGAAAATCAATTGAAGAGCAAATGGAAGGTCAGGAAGCAATGTCCCGCGAGACCATTCAGAGACTTGAACAACAGATCCATCAATTGCAAGCAGAGATAGCCCTTACAAAGATCAGTAACGATTCATTACGCACGACACGTGAGCAATACGCTGAAGAATTCCATCTGCGTGAAGAAGAATATAAAACAGCTATTTCCGACACTTCGCTGCAACTGACGAACGCAAAGGTTGAATTGGAGATAACAAAAGAACTCCTGCAAGAGCAGACCGGTATTCGTGAAGCAACAGAGCATGCACTTCAAGAAAGTAAACAAAAGTTATATGCGTTGATCAACGAACAGGAACAAAAACTCCACGAACAAACGAATGCTATTACGGTGTTGCAATTACAACTTGAAGAACGATCACACGATCTTACACTCGCTGAACAATCCATTTACAATATCATCCGTCTCATCCCCATTCCGGCATTTGTCGTGAATATGAACGGCATTTGCGAATACTGCAACACTTCGCTGGAACAGTTGGTGGGTTATGGAATGGAAGAATTACGCGACACCCATTTCTCCCGTTTATTTCCGAATGACGAACGAAGTTTCTTTGAAGAACAATGGAAGAATTCGGACCATCGCTCTGAACAATTCCAGGGAGAGACCAACATTGTTGCAGCAACCAATGATACGATCTCCGCTTCGATGAATATTGTGGAAATACAGACCAATAGCACAGGAAGTAAATTTGTAGGGTTCTTAATGGATCATACGATTGAACAGGATGCGAAGAAACACTTTTTAGCAGCAAAAGACCGTGAAGAAGAGTTGCTCAATTTGAAATCGCGCTTTATCGGAATGGTAAGCAACCAACTGCGAACTTCGCTGGTAACGATCGCAACAAATACCGAATTACTTGAACGGTTCCTTGATAAATGGAGTGATGAACGGCGGTATCATTCATTCCTCAGAATCAATGAATCGATCCGTCAACTGATTGAGTTAGTACGGGATGTAACGTTCACCACCAAAGCAAGTACAGAACCGTATACCCTGACAATTACAAACATGAATTTGGAAACATTGTTCCAGTCAACAGCACGGGAATTGACCGCAGATCTTGAATCGCAGCATCATTTTATTTTATCCGAACAGGGCGATATTACTTCTGTTCCGGTGGATGAAAAATTGATGAAGACCATTGCTCAGCAATTACTTTCCAATGCTTTCAAATATTCACGGGATAAGAGTGAAGTAAAAGTACATATCGAGCAAAGTCCAACACTTTGTACAATAAGGATTTCTGATTGCGGCATCGGTATTCCCGCAGCAGAACAGAAACACTTATTCTCCACATTCTTCCGTGCTTCCAATGTCAGCAATATTTACGGAACCGGACTTGGTCTGACCATTGTTCAACAATGCGTTCAGATGCATAAGGGAACAGTTTCCATAGAAAGTGAATTGTACAAAGGAACGACCGTTACAGTGACACTGCCATTGTCAAAGAATTTTTCATAGTGCTATTCTTCAATCACCAATGGAGCTTTGATGTTAAAAGAATTCGACGAGCAGCATTTCCCCCCTTTTGAGGGATTCCCAAAAGAAAGCGTTCGCTTTTTAAAGAAACTGAAAAAGAACAATAACCGGGAATGGTTCAAAGCTCACAAAGATGATTTTGAACAGCAGGTAAAATTTCCGATGCAGAGTTTTATTGCATCAATGCAGCCGCATTTTTCAGACTTTGCTCCGGAATTTGACGTCCATCCAACACGCTCGATGTTCAGGATCTATCGCGATACACGATTCAGTAAGGATAAAACACCGTATAAAACTCACATGGCTGCTCATTTTGTGCTGCGAGGAAAACCAAAGGGTTTTGAAGGATCGGGATATTATCTTCATATCGCTCCGGGTGAAGTTTTCCTGGGGGGCGGTATCTATATGCCGGATAATGATCAGTTAAAAAGAATCCGAAAAACGATTGCTGAAGATTCAAAGACATTTCTCTCGATCATCAACAAACCTTCTTTTAAAAAAACATTCGGCACTCTTGAAGGAAAGAAACTTTCACGACCACCGAAGGGATTTGAACCAAACCATCCCATGATTGAATGGCTGAAGATGAAACAATTCTTCACGGGATTAGACATGAAAGAAGAAGAATGTTATAAAAAAGATTTCACCAAACGTATCGCGCGGTTATGCAAAGAGCTTGCACCATTAGTTGATTTTATGAACAAGGCGATGGGATTTTAGAAAACCATTTCGAGATTTGAGTTTAGCGATTCGAGTAGAATATTTTTGTGTGAAGCCAAAATATTTAATCATGAACCCTAAACCTTCCTTTTTGAATTATGATGAATCTCAAATCCCAAAACACAAAACTCCAAACACAAACCTCAAAACGTTACTTTCTTTTTTACAAACCATACGCTGTTCTTTCGCAATTCTCTCCAGATTCGGGAAAACAAACGCTCAAAGATTTTCTTTCACTTCCCAAAGACATCTATCCTGTCGGACGACTTGATTTTGACAGTGAGGGACTGCTTCTTCTTACGAACGACAACGCGATAAAAAATAAACTCACCGATCCTAAATTTGACCATCCAAAAACATATCTTGCGCAAGTCGAACGAATCCCTTCCGAAAAAGAGTTGGTAACGCTTCGTAATGGTGTTGTACTTGATGGAAAAAAAACAAAACCTGCAGAAGTTGAATTACTCGCTGAAGAACCACGGATTCCTCCGCGATCAATACCAATTCGATTTCGGAAATCTGTCCCAACTTCGTGGCTAAAAATTGTCATACGCGAAGGTCGTAACAGGCAAGTCAGAAAAATGACGGCGGCTATCGGACATCCGACATTGCGATTGATTCGAACTAAAATAGGTCATCTTGAAATACAACAGATGATGCCCGGTGAATGGAAAGAAATTGCATTGCAAGAAATAGTACAATTGTAGTCAATTGATCTTCTCAATTCACCACAGAATACCTCAGTTTTATCACTCTCTTTCTTCCCTTTAACACAATTTAACGTTTACAAAGAAACTTTTTCTCACTTGATTCGTTTGAACATGCACCCACCGAAAGATCACCAATAATCCATATACAATCCATGAGGAGGTTTTTATGAAAACCACGCGCGTTGTGCTTGCTATTGTACTCGGTATTACATTCGGTTTTTCTGCAATACCTGAAAAAGATGATACATCGTTCAACTGGTCGAAGGCTGAATTGAATTACAAAGAATGCCTGAAATCCAATAATAACGGTGTTAAAGTGTGTGCTGCGATATTTATCAGAAAATATAATTTGACCGGGGCAGTGGAAGAACTAAAGTCATTACTAGCACAAGAAAATGCCGAAAATGTAAAAATGTCTGGTGCACTTGCATTGTTAGCTACCGGAGGCAGCGAAGGAAAAATAGCCGTTGAGAATGCTTTAGCTTCAGAAGAAAATGAGATCGTAGCAGAATTTTACAGATCGATCCTTAATAAACAGGTTATTGCACTACAGTGAATCATTGTAAATACTTCTTCATCTAATAATAAATTGTATTCAGTGTGATGAAAACAACTATCGTTGGTTTTATATTTTCTCTATCTGTTCTCATTGTATTTGCCCAAACATCAAATGAGTCCGAAAGAAAGAAAGGCTGGCAATCAGATATTGATACGCTCTTGTCGCTGATGAAACGGCAGCATGTTATTTATAAATCAAAACCACTTCCCGCAGAATTGCTGACAAAGGCTGCCACGCTAAAGGAATCTGTGGTTCAATTCAGCGATGAGAGAATGGTGTTTGAGTTAGAGAAATTAATGTACTATATGCATGATGGACATTCTTATGTTTTACCGTTCGCAACAAACATTGGACCGAGTTACTCCATGCCTCTGGAGTTTTATATATTTAGTGACGGTGTTTTTATCATTAACGCTGATGAACCTTACACACAGTTTATTGGATCAAGAGTAAAACATATTAATGGAATAAGTGTAGATACAATATTGAACGATATGAATTCATATGTTCATCAAGATAATCTTTATACCGTAAAGTGGTTTGCGCCAACCATGATGCGATTCAGAGGTGTTTATGAAATGTACGGGCTGAGAGCTTTTTCAAAAGAGATTAGTCTTAGCCTGATTGATAGAAACAATAAATCCACTCTTCATAATATCGAATTTGTCCCGGTGACATCGTTGAAAGGTATTCCCAAACTTATACCGTCTCAATTACCAGAAGCATCCGCTGTTCCTTTGTATCTATCCAACATAACAAAGAATTATTGGATGGAAATAAATCATGAAAAAAATACACTCTATTTTCAATTCAACCAAGTGCAAGATTCACCAGATGAATCCCT
>CAYPEM010000037.1:0-28326 GCA_964409765.1 uncultured Chitinophagaceae bacterium | reverse complement strand
GGAGAGCCAAGTGCTTCGAGTCCAAATTTTGTTGGTGAAGAAGGTAACTTTTTTGTGCTGCCGTGGAGCGGTGCAATTGGAAATATATCAACCCGTTTTCATGAAAGTATACCCGGAGATAAAAGAGCATGGATTGAGCCAGATTTTCCCATAACATTATCATCACAAATCTACTTTAAAAATCAGGATCCGGTGTTGGATTATATTCGCAAAAAATTTGGGTATTAATAAATTACATTAATGACTTATTTCTTCTCCATCATTTTTGTGACAATCGATTGACCTGATTGCAGACGATATTCTATCAGACCGACAGGAAATTTTTTTGCATCAACAGCAACGATGTGTATTCCCGGTTCTCTCATTCCATACACAATGGTAGTTTCCTGATGAGTTATTGTATGCTTCAATGTCAGCCAAACAACATTCCGCAGCGGAAGATGGAATGCAATGTACGTTGTCGACACAACTGGATTCGGAAAATTTTGATTCAATGTAATCGATGTGATTGGTTTTGCATACCGTGAGAGAAGAGTTTGAATTCTTGACGGCGGATGCTCAGTTTCACCGCTTTCATTTCCTGCACGATCAACCGCCGTAACTGAATAAAAATATTCTCTGCCATTTGCCGTTTCATCATGAAAATATGTTAGATAAGCAGGGATCACCGCTATAATATTTTCCGGTTTTTGAATATCAATATTTTTTTGAGAAGAACGATAGACCACATAGGTAAATGGTTTTTCATTATCGGTTGAAATATCCGGTTCACTCCATTTGATCAACACAGCTGCCTTATCTTTAGTATCGATTGAAATATTCCTTGGTGCATTCGGCGGAACGGAATCTTTCCAGATCATTCTAGGAACCAGAGCAGGATAGCGATAAGCAGGTTCAATCTGATCGATAAGTGCAGCAGCATGTTCATATCGGAAGAATGCCTGTCCATCTGCAAAAGTATTCCGTGTAACATCTATTTGTTCACGAATTTCAACTTGAATGTTATCCCGATATGCTCCAATTCCGATATAAACATGTCGTCCGTAATTCTCTCTTACCCAGTCATTGCATAAAACATCAAAGTCCGGATCATTAGGGTTTTTCTGTTCGCCGATCGACCAATACAACTGAGGGGCGATATAGTCCAGAATTCCTTCACTCAGCCATCGTCTCGAATCTTGGAAGACACCCGAATAACCGTTGAATAGCGATTGTGCCCCATTGATGGACTGATAAATACCAAGCGGTGTTGCACCAACTTTGATCCACGGCTTTTCTTCTTGAATGAAGGAATAACACGATCGAACAAAAGTTGTGATGTTGTTTCGGCGCCAATCTGCTTTGTCCACACCGTCGCTCCAGGTTCTGTACGATTTCCAATCGTCAAATTTCTCCGAGGGATATCGGATAAAATCAAAATGGATTCCGTCAACATCATAGGAGTTTACAATTTCCTTCACAAGATTTTCGGTGTATTCACGCGCATCGGGATTTCCCATATCCACCCACCATTCATTCTCAAATTGACGCACCCAATCACGATGAGCACGCGTCATATGCTGTGAATTCTGAGGGAGATTATCGGCTCCCCATACTTTCGCAACGTTGAACCACGCATGCAGTTCTAAACTCCGTTTGCGGCATTCTTCGATTGCGAATGCTAACGGATCCCATCCCGGATCTTTTCCTAATATACCCGTCAATTGTGAGGCCCACGGTTCAATCGAAGATCGATAAAAAGTATTTCCACGGGGACGGATTTGGAAGAATACTGCATTGAAATTATTTTTTTTGAGATTATCGAACAAAGCAATGAGCGATCGTTGCTGCTCTGTCACATCTGTAGATTTTGGCCAGTCTCCTCCCGCGGAAGAGATCCACACGGCTCGGAGTTCATGTTTTGGGGATTGGGAAAATGCTGTTGAGAAAAGGAAAAAGAAGAATAAAGCTAGCACGCCGCGTTGAGGAATATGAATAGATAAAAAAGATGCATCCATTTTTAATCTTTTGCTTTCGCTTCAAAGATCTGGATCAACGCTTCTTTACCTTTTACTTTGATCGGTTCCAATCGCTTCAACTCGATGGATGGTTCATTGTGAATATAGTGTGCAGAGTATTCCGATACGATTATTTGTCCGCGGGCAGCAGCGCTACAGAGACGTGCACCGAGATTCACCGAATCACCGATAACGGTGAAATCCATGCGGTCTTCACTTCCCATTGCACCCATCACCATTACACCGGTATTGATACCGATACCAATCGCAATATCATCGCCGGTCAATTCCGGAATTGACCTCATCATTTCTTGGATTTCGATCGAACAGAGAACTGCTTGCTTCACCATGTGATCGCCTTGAAAGACCGCAATGAGTTCATCACCAACAAATTTATCGATATCTCCCCCGTATCTTTTAACGATGACCGCTTGCCGGCTCAAAATTGAATTAAGCATCGCAACAACTTTTTCCGGTTCTACATTTTCAGAAAAGGAAGTAAATCCTCGAATATCGGAAAAGAATACCGTCGCAACTTTTCGTTCTCCCCCAAGTTTCACACCCTTTTCAGAAGCACCCTGAACATAATCGACCGTTTGTTTGGAAACAAATTTTTGAAGGTGAAATCGTTCGCGTAGCCCAATGATCATTTCATTGATCCGTCTGCCCAATTCGCCTATTTCATCCTGCGAATGGACGGTCGTTGAAACAGAAAAATTCCCTTTCCCAACTTCCCGCACAACATTTCCGAGCTGACCGATCGGATTCACTACCACTACCTTCATAAATAGACGAAGAACAATCCATACCAAAAGAATCGTTGCAATTCCTGCAAGAATGGAATACAGTTGATTCTTCTCAATGGTAGCATTGATCATTCCCATGGATGATGTAACGCCGACCACACCCCGTATTTCATGATCATCTCCATGGCATACCTGACAACGCTTTTCATTCCTGAGTGAAGCATATCGAACAAAATATTGCTCTCCATTGATCCATTGCATTGATTCGATGACAGAATCTTTTTGCAATGCTTGTCGAACAAACGCCATGCTGCTGCTGTCTTGCTGAACATTAACAAATCGCTCATTCGCCAATTTATCGAATACCCGAAGATCTTTTACGGCAGGGATCTTGCGAACATCATTGATAAACATTCGAGCATAACTTCCTTTCCCTACAAGCATAATACTTCTAAACCCAACGCCGATGACCGACTGGAGCATTTCAGTCAATTGTTTTTCAATCTCTGCCGGTTTCTGCGTCAACGAAGTAAGATCCAACGACAGTTCCATCACACCGCGCCATTGACTTTTTGAACCGTGACAAACTTGACACCGTTCTTCATTACGGAATGGAACCAAACGAGTGATAATAGAATTGTTTTTACTCCACCGCATCACCGGTTGTTCTTTGTCAATAGCGATAGTAATTGAATCCGGTTCCGTTGCGTTGTTTTCTCCACCAAAATGCGGTGCACCAAAGCGGTCGTACACTTTTATTTTTTTAATGAATGATAATTGCGATGCTCGAAAGACAAGAGTATCCATCAATTCCCCCTGTCCTGCAAGCATGATGTTTTTAAAACTTGCTGTCAGAGTATTGCTGATAATCTCTGCTACTTCCTGCGTTGTTGCGGAGACATTATTCGTTCTCATATCCTTTGTATGAGCTGCCATTACCATAGGATTTAAAGTAAGACGGGTTACACCTCGCACCAAATGGTTTCCGCTGTGACATTGCTGACATTCACGATCATTCAATAGCGGCTCAATGCGGACAAATTCTTTTCCCAAAGAATCCTGACTGACGAACATTACTTCTGATTGTGAGTCAATTGCTTTGCGCACATTGATATCGCCAGCATCTGCAATAATCCCTCTTCCTTCATCCGGAAATACTTCGTTTGCTTGATTATCATACACACGCAATGTTCCTGATTGAAGATTTTCGCGAGCGTCTTTTACTAATTCGGCTGCATACGGCGCTTTTCCGGAAAGCATCACGTTGCGAATTCCTACCATCACCGTTTCCCCGTACAGTCGGGATTTTTCCCTCTGTTGTTCAAGAAGAACATTTGATTCACGGTTGATCGAAAAGATAACATACGATCCGAATCCGACTATCAATACGATAATGAACAGCAGTAGGATTTTTAATTCAAGTCGATTTTTCATTCAAAAGATTATTGTGCTGATGACGTAGCTTTTCTTTTTGTACAACGATGTACAATTTGGAATTTCTACAATGGTCCGATGGAGCTAATTCCTGACAGTGTTTGTTACTTTGCATCTCGTTCTTGTTTCCACCAACGATCAACAACTGCTCCAACGTCGGTCGGGTTATCCGTTGCAACCCACTTATCATAGAATAGTATATCCTGACTATTCGGCGGCGGCTGCGGATAATCCAGTTGAACACGTGAAGGAAGCGCAGTAGCATCTCCAACAAACAGTGCTTCTCCCTGACGCATTGAGGGAAGCAGATCGAACATCCCCGCAAATGAGTCCGGAACCAATTTCTTCACAAAATTTTGATCCGTTGGATTTGTGAGACGAAGAATAACAAAATTATTACATTGCGAAAGGATTGTTTCAGAAAGTTCCGAAGGACGCTGACTGACGATCATACATGCAACACCGTATTTCCTTCCCTCTTTTGCAATTCGTTCTACGATCTTTCGCGCAGCCCGATTTTGCGGAGTCGGGATTTGCGGAAGATAATTGTGTGCTTCTTCAAAGAGCATTAAGATAGGAAAATCTGTTTTGTTCTTGTTCCAAAAATTGAAATCGAAGATTGTTCTCGCCAACAGTGCAACAATGGTATTGACAATATCAAACGGAACACCGCTGAGATCGATCGCTGTGATCTGTTTTTTATTATCCATGCCAAGAAGGCGGTTAAGGATATCCTTTAAAGCATTTGAATCCTTGAACTTTTTTGGACGGAACATAAAACCATACCGCAGATCGGTCATTTTACTGTCGAGGCGCACAAGAAAACGGGTGAATTGTCCGAAGAATGGTCCTTCACGAACACCAGTACTAGTTGTCACACGCTCAGTATCATAAAATTGGAATTTTGCCCTTACTTCGTTCAGATCATAATAGACAGGAGAATCAACAGTTATGATTGTCTGCAGTTCGGGATTACGCGCTTTCTTGGCATTCAGCACCAGATCCTTCAACATCATGATCTGGCTTTGTGAAGATGATTCATTTTCATCTACGAACATCTCGCGCATCTCTTCGAAATTCATGAACCAGTACGGCATTTCCAGTTCGGTGATATTGATAAGATTTCCATACTCGCGGAATGCTGCGGAATATTCATTATGAATGTCCAGAATGATCACGTGAGTATTTTCAAACATCTGAACCTTTTGAAGGATTGAAGCAACGGTTGTTGATTTTCCGGAGCCTGACGATCCGAGCACCGCAATGTGTTTTCCAAAGAATTTATTCGGATCGATGTATTGACGTTCGCCGGGATATCCTGAGATATCGCCAACAGCGAATCCATATTGTGCAAACGAAGCAAACATTGCCGAAACACTCTCTTCATCGGTCATAAAAACATCACCGCCAAGTGTAGGAAACGTTGCGACGCCTTTTTGGAATTTTCCATCATTGACAGAACCAATGACCTGTGCTTCCAATTCACGATTCAACTCACTTGCCTGATATGCTCGATTGACAATTCCAATCACATCCACGCCGCCAACAGGCATAACAATGAATGAACCGATTTGACCGATTCGATAATTTTTTCCGTTCACCGTTCGTTCCATAGTGAACAGATCTTCATCCAGCGAAACAATGAATGCCGAACTGGTCATGCTTTTAATATTGCCGATGTGACGTTCTTTTGAGGGTTGTGCCATAAGTGTATAATCCGTTAAAAAATATATGATTTACTGCTCAAGTGTAGCGAAAATTGTTTATAGTGTCAATGCAGATTAATTGCTCTTTAATGTAATTTTCTTGTATTGATATTGAATCAATTATCGGGTACCATTCATATGTAGTAATTCAAAGTACTCTTAAAAAGGAATCCTCGTATGAAAATTCTTTCATTGTTATCAATCGTTTTTGCAGTCACAATACTCAATGCCAGTGGTGTTGGAGTCATCAATGCGTCGACCGGTGTGTATGCGAAGATGACCGCTTCAGGAGTAACGGTCATTGTTGATGATCAGGTGGCAGTCATTTCCACAAAACAAACATTCAAAAATATTTTAGCTACAGAGCAAGCGATAAAATATGCTTTCCCTCTTCCCGAAGGTGCCAGCGGATTAAATTTACGTTGGTATATCAATGGTGTGTGGTCAACCGCTCTGTTTTCGTCCACACCACAAGATACAACGTTGCCCGGGGGTGGTGGAACCGTTGCACAAAATTTAAGGACATATCTTGGATCTACACCGCTGTATTTCGGAATACCGGAAAAACTAAAAAAAGACTCGATGTTAATCGTTGAGCTGACCTACGTTCAATTACTTCCATACAAGAACGGTAACGTTGATTTTCTCTATCCGAACGATTATCGATTGATTCAAACCGCATCTGTTGATTCTCAGTACATCAGTTTTTCAATCAATTCTCAACGAACAATTGACTCCGTCAAATCATTGAACCATTCAGGAGCAACCATTCAAAATACAGGCAAATTGGCTTCGATTTTCTGGAAAAAAATTGAAGGACTTGCCGATGCGCATTATCATTTTCGATATACATTACGTGCAACCGAACTTGGACTGTTCAGTCTCAGCACAAACCTTCCAGACTCACTGGGGTACTTTGCTTTCATCGTAGAGCCAAATCCGAATGCAACAGTTGACGTATTGAAAAAAGTGTTTACACTCATCGTTGACCGTTCCGGTAGCATGTCCGGTATGAAAATGGTTCAAGCGAAAAATGCGGCAAGTTTTATTGTCAACAATCTTAATGAAGGAGATAAATTCAACCTTATTGATTTTGATGATATCATTACTTCTTTCAGACCAAAGCATGTTCTTTTTACAACTCAGTCACGTGATTCAGCATTGCAATACATTGCTCAGGTTGACGCTCGCGGGATGACCAATATCTCCGGTGCATTCGAAACTGCAATTCCGCAATTTTCATTCAGCGCGGACAGTTCAACTGCAAATATCATTATTTTTCTTACCGATGGACAAGCAACTGCGGGATTAGTCAACACGCAGGATATTTTAAATAAAATTCAATCGTTGACCACTTCACTTGAACGAAAAGTTGCAATCTTTGCTTTTGGGATTGGATCGGATGTCAATTCACAATTGCTCAGTCTCATTTCATCGCAAAACAATGGGATAACTGAATTTTTAGGAAACGATGAATTGGAAAAAAGAATCACCGAATTTTATTTGAAAATTCGAAATCCGGTTCTTGTGAATACAACAATGACGCTTGTGTCAAACAAGATACGGGAAGTGTACCCAAATCCACTGCCGAATCTCTATAAAGGAGAGCAAATGCTGGTTACCGGTATCTATGCACAAACACCGCCGGTCGATGTTACACTCAAAGGGACTGCATTTGGTAAACCGGTAACGTATAACTATTCACTTACACTTTCTGATACTGCGATTGCAAAGAATCAGTTCCTTCCAAAGATCTGGGCAAAGAAGAAGATTGAAAATCTTCTGGTGAAGTATTTTAACCTCCCCAGCGCAAGCGTGCAGGCTGATTCTGTAAAAAAACAGATCGTTGCTTTAAGTGTCAGTTATGGTGTGATCAGTCCGTTCACAAGTTTTTCAACCACGAATCCCGGAACTTCGGTTGAAGATGGTGCAACTGCAAGTCGCAATAATGCGCCAAGCACGTATCGGATCGATGGTAACTTTCCAAATCCATTCAATCCAACAACAACATTACGATTTACTGTTGCATCAGACATTCAACGCATTGTTCGAATACGAATTTACAATGCTCTTGGACAAATGGTTGATGAGTTGTTCGTTTCAGTGAACGGCTCCGGTACGTATTCCGTTCTTTGGAATGCAGCGACTAAAAATGGAGTGCTTCCAAGCGGAGCGTATGTTGCAGTTTTTGATTTTGGTGATCAGCTGCTCGCACAAAAAATGATGTTGATGAAATAAATATTTTGTAATTCACCAATTCTCTCCTATCTTTGCACGTGCACCGCAGAAATGTCGGTTAATTTTCTGCGGTGTTTTATTTGTACAATTGTCCTAAATGTTTTTTATTATCCATTATTCATTCATCATTTCTCATTGTCTTTTTTATGCTTGATATACCAAAACTGCTTTCGCAAGAACTTTCTCTAAAACCACAACAAGTTGCAAATGCACTCGAACTTCGCGCAGACGGGGGAACGATCCCGTTCATTGCCCGCTATCGAAAAGAACGCACTGAAGAAATGGACGAAACCCAGCTCCGTGATCTGTTTGATCGATTCGATTATCTTCTGGAATTGGAAGAGCGAAAAGAAACGATCTTAAAATCGATCGATGAGCAAAAAAAAATGACACCCAAGCTGAAGAAAACGATCCAAGACTGTCTGTCGAAAACAGAGCTGGAAGATCTCTATCTTCCCTTCAAACCAAAAAAACGGACCCGCGCAACGATCGCAAAAGAAAAAGGGTTGGAACCCCTTGCGGAATGGATCAAGGCAAAGAATAACGCCGATGCAAAACGGGTGAATCTTGAAAAAGAAGCGGAGAAATACCTTTCAAAAAAACTGGACGTAAAAACCATTCAGGAAGCACTTGGAGGGGCGGCTGATATTCTTGCCGAAGAAGTTTCTGAAAAAGCGGAATACCGACAGCACATACGAGAGCATCTGTTGTCCGATGGAGTATTTGTTTCAACGATTGACGCAAAGAAATTCCCTGTCGGCACGACAAAATATGAGATGTACCGCGATTACAAATTTAAAGTGAAAGATATTCAGCCGCACAATATGCTGGCGATGCGGCGCGGAGAAGCGGAAGATGTTATTTCGTTCTCAATTCATTTCGAAGAGGATTTCGTTCACCATTACCTGGAGTCACAGGAAAGTAAGTCCAATATTGAAGCGGTTCGTGCATTCTATTCTGCAATGCTAAAAGATGCATTCGAACGATTGATGCGGACAACCATCGTCGGCGAAGTGCGGCTGACGAAAAAAGAGATCGCCGATCTTGAGTCCATAAAAACATTTGAATCAAACATCCGCGAAATGCTTCTCTCTTCTCCTGCCGGAATGAAGCCGACACTCGGCGTTGATCCGGGTTTCCGCAGCGGATGCAAAGTAGCAGTGATGGATGAGACCGGAAAATTTTCGGAATACATCGCCATCTTCCCGCATACCTCCGGTGAAGCGGAACGGGAAAAAGCGAAGAAGATCGTTCAGAAACTGATCGAGAAATATTCCATCGAATTGATCGCGATCGGAAACGGTACCGCAAGCCGCGAGACCGATGAGTTCATTGTTGAAGCGTTGAAAGGAATAAAGAAAAAACCGACGAAAGTGATTGTGAACGAATCTGGTGCTTCCATTTATTCCGCAAGCGAAGTAGCGATCGATGAATTTCCTGATCTTGACATCACCGTCCGTGGCGCAATCTCTATTGGTCGGCGATTGCAGGATCCATTGGCAGAGTTGGTAAAGATCGATCCAAAATCGATCGGCGTGGGGCAATATCAACACGATGTTGATCAAAAATTATTGAAGAAAAAATTGGAAGAGACCGTTCAAAGCTGCGTGAACTTTGTCGGCGTTGATCTGAACATGGCGTCGAAAGAATTGCTCAGTTATGTTGCAGGGATAAATCTTCCGCTGGCAAAAAATATCGTCGAGTACCGCAATGAGAACGGTGCATTCAAAAGCCGAAAAGAGTTACAGAAAGTTCCGAAGTTCGGTCCGAAAGCATTTGAACAAGCAGCGGGATTTCTGCGGATCAGAAAAGCTAAGAATCCGCTCGATGGCTCCGGTGTTCATCCGGAAAGTTATCCGATCGTTGAAAAGATCCTTGCTGATGTAAAGCTGACATTCGACGAAGTGATGAAGAATCCATCCACGCTTGACAAACTTGATATCAAAAAATATGTGTCCAAAACTGTCGGTGAACCGACGCTGCGCGATATCATCACCGAATTAAAAAAACCGGGACGCGATCCGCGTGCGGAATTCAAATACGCCACGTTCAAAGACGGCATCAAAGAAATTGCCGACTTGAAACCGGGAATGGAACTGGAAGGAATAGTAACGAATGTTGCCAACTTCGGTGCATTCATCGATATTGGAGTCCATCAAGATGGACTTGTTCACATTTCTCAACTTGCTGATCGTTATGTTGAAGATGCAAAAACAGTAGTGAAAGTCGGACAGATCGTGAAAGTTCGAGTACTGGAAGTGAATGAACAACTGAAACGGATTGCCCTTTCGATGCGTTCGCAGCAAAGTATAGCAGCCGTACCGAAGAAAAAAACTGAAGCTGAACCATTCAAAGAGCGTTCATATTCGTTAGAAGATCTTCGCTCAAAGTTTGGAAAAAAATCGGAAGAGAAAAAAGAAAAATAAATATCTCATCCTTGTCAACAAAAAAAATCCTGCAGAGTATTCTTCTGCGGGATTTTTTTTTACCCATTTCGTCAAATATGATTTGTCTGAAATATGGACCCAAATCTACGTAACCCACATCTATACAAATGGTTAATACTCTTCAGAAAAAGATAAAATTGTCTTGATTGCTCCTAAAAAATCACCGCTATTCGGTATAATCTCCTCTTTTTCATTGTGGCATACGTGTTGCTGTAATTACAGTTTACGAAACTGAGTGTATCGTGTTTTAATTTTAATCTACCGAAATGGTGAGCCCCACTGTTCCGGCAGATTGAAGTCAATTGTAATTTAAAGAAAGGATTCATTATGAAAAACCGAGACAAGCATCTCGTCTTTTTGTTGTTGCTCACATTCACAACTATTGCTTCTTCACAGAATCAGATACAGTGGTACGGTTATTTTTCCACACGATTTGAAAAGACATTCGAAACAACCGGACCAAACGGAACAGTTGATCCTGCCACACCATCTGACTTTGCTTATCCTTTCTTTAACATCATGGCACAGCAGCGAATCAACAATCAATTTAGAATGTTCATCAATCTGAATGGTGCCAAGGCAACAACGATCGATGTCCGGAATTTTTGGTTGGAATATTCCGCATCGCAATATTTGAATGTACAAGTTGGAAAAATTTATAGAAAATTTGGACTCTATAATGAGATACTTGATGCTGTTCCGACATACTACGGTATTGAACCGCCGGAATTGTTCGACGCAGATCACCTTATGCTTTCACGAACAACAATGTTCTCACTCTTCGGGTCAATCACAATAGGAAACGGTGAACTTTCGTACAGTGCTTCCACTGATAACGGTGAAGGCGATCCTCTTGTCGGACCGGACCAAGATACCTATCCACTCGGATACGATCTTCGATATACGTTCGACAACGGTGCCTATACATTTGGAACATCAGGGTATGTATCCAATGGTACAACACACCCGAATGTTTCCGTTGCGGGAGGTTCCCCCAAAAGCGGTGTTCTTAATTGGATGGCTGATGATGAATTCTCGATCTTAGGCGGATATGGTGAAGCAGTTGTTGGCGACCTTACCGTTCAGGCGGAGTATTGGACGTCAGCACACACAGCTCACCGCAAACCAGCCTCTGTTGTGACGGTCATTGGCAGTGCAAAACCAAATTTAACACAGCGTGCACGGTTTCTTATCGATACATCGAAAGCAGTCACTGCGGCTAATGTTCGGGAAGCAGTTTCATTCGATATTCAAACATGGTATGTCCGCGGAGGGTATTCCTTTGAAACATCGTTCGGAGAAATTGCACCGTACGTGCAATGGGATTACTACAAAAATCCTGAAACGATCGCATCAAAAACATACGGCGGAGATGATGAAGCTGGTGCTGCCGACGATGGCGTGTTCAATAAATCTACCGTTGGTATCATCTTTCGACCAACAGCAGATGTCGCGTTGAAATTCGATCAGAGCTATCACTTCTACAAAGCTGATGGCGTCGATGTAAAATATCCCGAAGTTCGTCTTGATCTTTCGGTAACATTTGGAATTTAATTTTGATAAGGAGAATAACCATGAAATCTCACAATAATCATCCTTCGCTCCGTATCATCTTTTTATTCAGTATGATACTCTGCGGGATCTCGTTGACGAACGCACAGATCAGCATCGTTGTTTCAAAATCATCATCGCATACAATGTCAAAAGATGATCTCAAAGAAGTTTTTTCAGGAAACAAAACCAGTTGGTCTGATGGAGCAAAAATTCAATTAATTGATCAGGTTGAAACGGAAACAAGTACAACCTTTTATGATAAATTCATCGGAAAAACTGCAAGCAAAATACGATTACAATGGACAAAACTTGTGCTTTCCGGTGCCGCCCTTGCTCCCAAAAGAGCCGGTGATGACGACGCTGTAAAAAAATCTGTTTCGGGAGATCAAAATGCTGTCGGATATATCAGCAGCAGTTCATTGGATGCAACGGTTAAAGAAATTGCAAAGATCCAATAACGGGTTGTACGATCGACAAAATTGTTGTATAACGGCATCGACTGTACTGTCGATGCCGTCACAATGGTAGGAGTATTGTTTATGAAATTGACTTTGCAAAATAAAATTCGGGTAAATGCACTGATTATTGTCGGTCTACTATCATTTTACACATTGATATATTCTCCCATACAGCAAAAGGAGAGCATGCTGCAGAATTATGAAAATGAAATTCTTGCAACAACTAAAGCTGTTTCCCTGGGAGTAACTATTGGATTAAAAAGTGGTGATCTATCGGCAACACAATTGGCATTCGATTTTGCAAAAGCAGAACCACATTTGTGTTTTGTTGCACTTCTGAGCGACGGAGCGGTATTTGCATCATATCCAGAGAATCTAAAGATCAGTGAAGCTCTGCTCACATCCGATTCCTTAATCGTGAAACGATCCGAGATTGTCACACCAGATTTTAAAGGAGAAACTGTCATAGGGGTTTCTAAAGTACCGATTGATGAGGCAAACAATAAAATCCTTTTAACAGCAATTTTTATAACTCTTATTGCTATCCTAGCCGGTGCAGTAAGTGCGTATTGGCTTGAACGATCAATTAAGAAGCCATTAGAACATTTGATCAATGAAACAAAAAAAGTAGGCGCCGGAGATCTTACGGTGAAACTACAGTATGATACTCGCGACGAAATTGGGCAATTGTACGATGCAACCAATGAAATGATCGAAGAACTAAAAGAGACCATCACCAATGTACTCAGTTCCACTGCTTCAGTTGCTGATGCGAGCAGAACCATCAGTTCTAGCACCGAAGAAATGGCAGCTGGAGCTCAGCAACAAACCGGTCAAACGGGAGAGGTTGCTGGAGCGGTTGAAGAAATGACGAAAACCATCATCGAGAATTCCACGAATGCAACATCGGCGGCAGCAACGGCTAAACAAGCAAAAGATTCAGCGGTCAACGGAGGAAAGATCGTTGAAGAAACAATTGAGGGAATGAAACAAATTGCTGAGGTTGTACGGAAATCCTCGGTAACTGTTCAGGAACTCGGTAAGTCGAGCGATCAGATCGGAGAAATAATTTCCGTGATTGATGATATTGCGGACCAAACAAATCTTCTTGCATTGAATGCCGCAATTGAAGCTGCCCGCGCCGGTGAGCAAGGCCGCGGATTTGCTGTTGTTGCTGACGAAGTGAGAAAACTTGCGGAACGAACAACAAAGGCGACAAAAGAAATTGCTGATATGATCAAGAAGATTCAACTCGATACTCACGGTGCGGTCTCTTCAATGAATGAAGGAACCCGAAAAGTCGATTCCGGAATTCTGATGGCCGATAAAGCAGGCGCAGCATTAACGGAAATTGTGACAATTTCTCAGCAGTTGACCGATATGGTCACACAGATTGCCTCTGCAAGCAAAGAACAATCCATCGCCAGCGAAGAGATCAGTAAAAATGTGGTTGCTATCAGTACGGTCACCAGTGAAACAGCTACCGGAACACAGCAAATTGCCCGTGCTGCAGAAGATCTTAACGGTTTAACCGAGAATCTTCAAGGACTTATTTCAAAATTCATTTTGTCTAACGATAACACACCAGGCAAAAAAGCTTCAACTCCGGTTAAAAACAAGCACCGCTCGAAATATGCAGTACAATCCAATGGGCATCTTGTAGAACATTGAACTCTGAAAGAAGAGTGTCAGTGAATAATGAATATTTTCCCGTGATCTGAAATCAATTTTTTGGGGAAGGTAGTGAAGATCGTCCTGACCCTTAAATAAGGCGGTTCCCCTGAAATAACCTCGTATGTATCTCTCCTTGGAAATAAAACAATATTTGTTTTTTCCTTTCTCCTTTTGTATTTTCATTAAACCACAGGTCACCAATCCACAATCTTCACTGTCGGTTTACTCAACAAACTTAATGCATACGATGTCCTTCCAATATTCGTTGGAATGATATTCCTATTGTCTATGAATGAAACCGCGCTTGATGTAAAACGATACAACAAGATCAAACTTGCAGTGTCTCTCACCGGCGGAGCAACCTCTTTTCTGTTAACGATTATCCTTCTTGCAGGTGGATATACTTTTTCAATTGAACAAGCAGCTTTTTCATTATCTTCAAATATCTATATTGCTCTGATTATTTTTTCTGCGATTTTCGGAATCATCAGCAGTATCGTTTCATTTCCATTCAGTTTCTATTCCGGTTTCATTCTTGAACACACATACAATCTTTCCAATCAGACATTCGTTCAGTGGCTGTGGGAGAGCATCAAAGGAATGTTGATCGCCATTCCGATTTTCATCCCTTTGTCAATAATTTTCTACTTTTTTCTTTTAACGTTTGACTCATTGTGGTGGCTTCCCGTTGCAATTACCTTATTCATTGTCTCCATCGGACTTTCACGGATTGCACCGATCGTTATACTACCTCTTTTTTACAAACTGACTCCATTGCAAGATTCTCCGCTGAAGGAAAAAATCCTTTCTCTCACGAAATCAACAAAAATGATCGTCGAAGGGATCTATTCGTTCAACCTCAGCAAGACGACAAAAAAAGCAAATGCGGCATTCACCGGCATCGGAAAATCAAAACGGATCCTGCTCGGCGATACATTGATCGAGAATTTTTCCGAAGAAGAAATAGAAACAGTGTTTGCTCACGAACTCGGACATTATTCGCACGGTCATATCTGGAAAGGGATCCTTATCGGAACGATCAGTATCTTTCTTGGATTATATCTTACATCGCTTGCCTACGCCGCATCACTATCATGGTTCGGATTCACATCGATCAGCCAGATCGCCGCGCTGCCATTGCTCACATTGTGGTTGAGCGTCTATTCTCTTATGACATCACCCATTGGAAATATTCTTTCACGCAAACATGAATTTGAAGCTGACCGATATGCCGTAGAACAGACGAAGAACAGACCGGCGTTCGTTTCAACAATGAACAAACTTGCCGAGATGAATCTTGCAGACCGCACTCCGCATCCTCTTGTTGAATTTTTATTTTACAGCCACCCTTCCATTGAAAAACGAATTCACGCAGCGGAGCAGATCGTATGAGATGGTTCATGACAATGCTTCGTCTCATTTTTATTTCGGTCACCGTTGTTCCGTTTTCTATTCTTGCATTACTTTCTATGCTGTTTGACCGTTCAGGCAGAATATATTTTTGGAGCGGCAGAACATGGACGAAATGGGCACTGATCGTCTGCAGAGTCACATTGACCGTAAAAGGAATGGAGCATGTCGATCCGTTTGGCAATTATATTCTGGTGAGCAATCATGCAAGTATGTTCGATATTCCCGTGTTGATGAACACCTTTCCGCACATCCGCATTATGTTCAAAAAGGAATTATCATACATTCCCTTTTGGGGCTGGGCGCTTCGCTGGGGACATCATATTATGGTCGATCGTTCCAAGGGAACCGAGGCAATGAAATCACTTGACCGCGCGGCAAAAGCCATTGGAGAAGGAGGGCAAGTACTGTTGTTTGCAGAAGGGACAAGAACACGGGACGGTAAACTTCTTCCGTTCAAACGGGGTGCATTCTCCCTGGCTGCAAAATCCGGGATTCCGATCGTACCGATTGCCATCAATGGAAGTTACAGTATTCTTCCAAAAGGCTCTTTTGATATTCGTCCTTCGATGATCGAAGTAGTGGTGAATCCTCCTATCGAGACAAAGAATGTCACTACACGAGAACAAGAAATACAATTGATGAACAGCGTCCGTGAAGTTATTGTACAACACTTTAAAGAACCGGTATAATTATGTCTGTCACAATAAAAGATGTAGAACATATCGCTAGACTTGCAAAACTTGAATTTTCCGAAACGGAAAAAGAAAAGTTCGCACACCAGTTCAACGATATTTTAAAATACATGGAACAGTTGAATTCCGTCGATACGACCAACGTTGAACCACTGGCACAGGTGATCGAGTTGAACAATGTGTTTCGAGAGGATGTCGTAAAGCCGTCGATCTCAACCGAAGAAGCATTGAAGAATGCACCGGATAAAACAGATGAGCATTTCAAAGTTCCGAAAGTGATCGCATAGAAAAATATAAGCGTCGTTGCGGGGAGTCTTGTTTTTTAAGACGACGAGGCAATCTTCCTGTGTGCAAGCAGATTGATTCGCTCATAAAAAGCATTAGCTCGCAATGACACAAACAAAAAAATGATCATTATAGGCATCATACCGTCTCGTTATGCTTCAACCCGGCTTCCCGCAAAACCGCTGGTGGATATCTGCGGAAAACCGATGGTGCAGAGAGTATATGAACAGGCAATGCAATCCACGTTGTTAACGGATGTTGTCATTGCAACGGACGATGAACGAATTACCGCTGCAGTTAAAGCATTCGGCGGAAACGTGCAGATGACGCCTATCGATATTCACAGCGGCAGTGACCGGATCGCTTTAGTTGCAAAAAATTATAAAGCGGATATCGTTGTGAACATTCAGGGGGACGAACCGTTGATCGATCCGAAATTGATTGACCAGACGATCCGATTATTGATCGATGATCCGAATGCAGTTGTCGGCACGGCGGTAAAAAAAACGATATCGCATCAGGATGTATTCAATCCGAATATCGTGAAGGTGGTGCTGGATGATAACAATTATGCATTGTATTTCAGCCGCGCTCCAATTCCATATGTACGTGATGCGAGGAAGGATGAGGATTGGTTCACAGGAACAGAGTTCTACAAACATTTTGGCATCTATGTCTATCGTGCCGATTTTTTACAGCACTATACAACACTGAAACAATCTCCGCTGGAAATAGCGGAAAAACTTGAGCAGTTACGAATTTTGGAAAATGGTTTTAAGATAAAATGTGCCGTTACGGAATATGAATCACTCCCCGTCGACACACCGGAAGATCTGGAACGAATTCGAAAAATAATTTCACGATAACACGGCGAACAATTTTTCATTCACGTCATTCTCAAGATGAAATTTCTATGGCAAATACAGACTTCCTAAAAGAATACAAGATCTGGAATGTGATCGGCGCTTCCTCCGCCGGAACAATGATCGAATGGTATGACTTCTATATTTTCGGAAGTCTTGCTCCGATCATGTCCGGTTTGTTCTTCCCGAAAGAGAATCCGACTGCGGGATTGCTTTCCACTCTAGCTATTTTCGCGACCGGTTTTGCTGTTCGCCCGTTCGGAGCAATCTTCTTTGGCAGAATCGGTGATGTTGTCGGCAGAAAATATGCATTTCTTGTAACGCTTCTTATCATGGGCGGAGCAACAACGGCAATCGGTCTCCTACCAACATATGAGACGATCGGATTATGGGCGCCGTTCTTTCTGGTTGTGCTTCGTCTGACACAAGGTCTCGCTCTCGGGGGTGAATACGGCGGAGCTGCAACATACATTGCAGAACACAGTCCGGACGATCAACGGGGATTCTATACGAGTTTCATTCAGACAACTGCAACACTCGGACTTTTTGTTTCACTCGGTGTTATCCTTTCTGTCCGTTCAACACTCGGCGAGGATGCATTTAGGGAATGGGGATGGAGAATCCCGTTTATTCTTTCGATCGTGCTTGTTGTCTTTTCGTACATCATTCGGATGAAATTGAAAGAATCCCCCCTCTTCACAAAAATGAAGGCTGCAGGAAAAACTTCAACGCATCCGTTGAAGGATGCCTTTGCGAACAAGGAAAATTGGAAGATCATGGCGAAAGCATTGTTCGGTGCAACCGCCGGACAAGGTGTGATATGGTACACCGGACAATTTTATGCTCTCTATTACCTGCAGACAGTTCTCAAGATCCATTTTATGACGGCAAATTTTATTGTCGCTGTTGCTCTGCTTCTTGCAACACCGTTCTTCATTTTTTTTGGAGCACTGTCTGATAAAGTGGGGAGAAAAAAAATCATCATGAGCGGATGTTTGATCGCTGCCGTAAGTTACGTTCCGATCTATATGGGAATGGATTTCTTTGCAGCAGACCCAAACAATCCAAACGCTGTAATGCTGAGTGCTTTAGTATTTATACAAGTCATTTTTGTTACAATGGTGTACGGACCGATTGCAGCATATCTTGTAGAGCTATTCCCGACAAAGATACGTTACACATCGATGTCTCTTCCGTACCATATCGGCAATGGTGTGTTCGGCGGGCTTGTACCGTTGATCGGCGTTGCACTTGTTGCACAGACGGGAAATCATTACGCCGGACTTCTCTATCCAATTGGAATTGCATTGATGACATTTGTTGTGGGAATGTTCTTAACAAAAGATACCAGCAAGGTAAGAATGTGGGACGAGCTGGATACAAAATAAAATACCACGTCATGCCCGAATGTTCCTGGCGGGCATCCATAGAATGGATTCCCGCCAGAAGCGTGCGGGAATGACAAATATAATTCTGAATTTTATACTTTAACATTTAAATCAAACATCTCTTATGGCAAAACAACATGTAAAATATATTTTCGTAACCGGCGGAGTTGTCTCTTCGCTCGGCAAAGGGATCGCCGCTGCGTCGCTCGGCTTACTATTAAAATCACGCGGACTGCGGGTCACGATCCAGAAAATGGATCCATATCTCAATGTCGATCCCGGAACAATGTCGCCCTACCAGCATGGCGAAGTGTATGTAACGGATGACGGAGCAGAGACTGATCTTGACCTGGGGCATTACGAACGCTTCCTTGATGTGAACACATCAAAGATGAACAATGCCACAACAGGACAGATCTATTATGAAGTGATCACCAAAGAACGACGCGGTGATTATCTCGGCGCAACCGTACAAGTTATTCCTCACATCACGGATGAGATCAAACGCCGAATGGGCCAACTCGGAGCGTCGGGAAAATATGATGTCATCATCACGGAAGTCGGCGGTACTGTCGGCGATATTGAATCGCTCCCTTTTCTGGAAGCAATTCGTCAGTTTACACTTTCAATTGGAAAACGAAATGCTCTCAGCATTCATGTAACACTTATTCCCTACATCAAAGCGGCCGGCGAGATCAAAACAAAACCGACACAGCACAGTGTAAAGACATTGCTCGAAATTGGAGTCCAACCAGATATTCTTATTTGCCGGACAGAAAAACGTCTATCGCGCGAAGTGCGAGAAAAGATCGGTCTCTTCTGTAACGTTGAAACCGATGCGGTGATCGAGGGACGTGATGTTGAAACCATTTACGAACTCCCGCTTCATTTTGAAAAAGAAGGTTTGGACAAGATTGTTCTCGAAAAACTGAATATCAAAGCGAACAAAGCCGATCTGCGAAAATGGACACGGTTCGTTCATCGCGTAAAGGACCCTAAGGACAGGGTGACGATCGGTTTTGTCGGAAAATATACCGAATTGAAAGATGCGTACAAAAGCATTTCTGAATCGTTTGTTCATGCCGGTGCAGATAATGATGTTGCCGTGGACGTGAAATGGATCCGCGCGGAAGAATTGGATGGCAACAATGTTCAGGAATTATTACAAGGGGTCAGCGGGCTGCTGGTCGCTCCCGGATTTGGCATCCGCGGAATCGAAGGAAAGATCAAAGCAATCCAGTATGTGCGGGAAAATAAAATTCCTTTCCTCGGTATCTGTCTTGGTATGCAATGCGCCATTATCGAATTTGCGAGAAATGTCTGCGGATTGAAAGGAGCGAACAGCGCTGAATTCAAAAAAACCAAATACAATGTCATCGATTTCATGGCAGACCAGCGCAATATTAAAAACATGGGGGGAACGATGCGTCTTGGCGCATATCCATGCACAGTTCAAAAAGGGACGAAAGCATACGCTGCATATAAAAAAGAACTGATCTACGAACGCCACCGCCACCGTTATGAAGTAAATAACAAATTCCGTAAAGTACTTGCAGAACATGGAATGGTCTTCAGCGGAACTTCCCCGGATAATAATCTGGTCGAGATCTCGGAATTAAAAGACCACCCCTGGTTTGTCGGCGGTCAGTTCCATCCCGAATTGAAATCACGTGCGCTGACTCCCCATCCGTTATTCAGGGATTTCGTGAAAGCATCGGTTGAGTATAGTAAAGGAAAAAAGAAATAATTGGAGCAATTATGAAAAAATACTCATTTTTTTTAATAGCCATTCTTCTCTCCGGTTGTGCACAGAGACAATTGGAAAATAAAGCAGTAGAGATCGGATCTGACATAAACACTGACGATATCCGTTTTAGTTATGAAGTCAAAAACGCATACTCAACGGAATATTTTGGAATGGTTGGATTCGTTTTAGAAAACAATACACATCAATGGATGACAGTGGACAGCATCGAACTTATTGTCGATCCCGTTCAACAAATGAATATCGCAATCATTGGTGGAAATGACATCGATATCTGGTTTTCTTCAATGAGCAAAGAAAAACAGATCGAATCAATGAATCGGCAAATGCTGTGGGGAACAATTTCGATGATTGCCGGTGTTGGCGCCTCCCTTAGTAAGGATGAACAAGTCAAAAGAGCGGCAGCATTCACCGCTATCAGCGGCGGAACTCTTATGACCGTTGAACGGGTGAACATGATGAAAAATCAAATCGGTCTTTTAGAATATTTTCCGGAAGATCATCTGCTGCGCACACCGTATAGAATTCCTCCCGGACTCGGAATCGATAAATGGATGGTGATCAATAGTCAGACTATGTTGAAAGATGTTTTTATCACTACTATGAGACTTAAAATCTATTATAACGGAAAGAGTGAGAAATTGTACAATCTAGAATTTATCAAAGACCCTACGCTGAGCCCCTATCCGGCAAACACTTATTCCGGCAACTGGCAAAAAAAATTAATCACTAAAAAATTTAAGCCTGTTAAATAATAATAGACCTCATAAAAACACCACCGGGTACTTGAAGGGAAAAAATAATTTGGTATGCCGTGGAGTAGATGAGTCGTGAAGTAGATAAGTAGTTGAGACAAAAAATCCCAAACATCGTTTGGGATTTTTTGTATAGAAACTATCACTACGTTGGTTGCTATTTTTGAAGAATTAATCTTTTTGTTGTAGAATGTTTTCCCGACCGTAAAACTGCAAAATACAACCCACTTGGCATTTTCTCTCCGTTCCAGATTACGTTATAACTACCAGATTCCTTTTGTTCATTCACAACTTGGTCCACTTTTCTACCAAGAATATCAAAAATTTCCAACAAAACATTTCCGCTGTTTTTTAATTGGTAATTCATTGTTGTTTGGGGATTAAACGGGTTCGGATAGCACTCAAGCAACAAATATGTTGATGTATTTACATCGGTTTTTATTTCGTTTATCGATGTCACGAGTGAACTCGAATCCATTTCATAGGTGATATTATTATTCCATAATTCTTTAAACTTAACAATTCCAATTCCTTTCGCAAGCCAAGAATCAGTCCGAGAACCTACAGCTGAACCTTCAATATGTTTGAAATGTAAACAATTGAAATAAGTCCCGGACAACGTCGTAACAGTATCTTCTTTACTCAGTAATATTATTTTTGAACCAAACCATAGCGAGTTTGTTTGTAGAGTATCGCCAACATTTGCATTTAAATTATAGATAGGGTATTCGATACTATCATTGGATGTGTTATTGATAAAAATTGTAAAAACACTATCGTTTGCAAACCTGTACCATTGTGTACGTGATACCATAAAATGATAAACAGGATCTGGTCCATGAATATTCATAATGCGGTAGAGATGTCCATTTAAAATCGAAGCAGTAATGATCTTATGTGTTTCTTTTGGAAGAATACCTCCCCCATTTACTATATAAGACCATTGATTTCCAATGTTCAAAGGAAAATAAGAAGAATCAATTTTGTTGGATTGTGCTGTTACGATTGTAATCAGAAACAGATAAAGGGATAGAATACCGGAAAGGTGTATGGAGTGTTTCATTGCAAACCCGACTTTTTCAATGGAAGAGCGAAGTAATATTAAAGTATTTCTTCCTTATGCTTTGTGTTGATGCGAAACAAACTTCTATCTATAGTTTACAAATATTTCTTTTTAATATCAGTAAAGAATTGTGTTAAAATTATTTGTCTTAAAGCAATTCCTTCCCCCTTTTCGTATCTTCAAATATGATCTCAAACTATTTCACTCTTGTTCATACTGCAAAACTGCTGCATTACCGATATGCACGGACGGTTATTGCGGAGATCTATTCACAGGATAAAAATACGCTTTCCATTGTGCTGTATGCTC
Organism: uncultured Chitinophagaceae bacterium; assembly: GCA_964409765.1. GTDB lineage: Bacteria > Bacteroidota > Ignavibacteria > UBA10030 > UBA8401 > UBA8401. The sequence goes on along the minus strand of CAYPEM010000037.1, from coordinate 5,539 downwards.
CCGAACCGCATACAATAACCATCTCATGCACCGCACGGGAGAACTATATCGTTGCAAAAGCGGGCGATTTTCGCTCACGGAAGAATTCCGTTGATCTCTTCCCTGAACTGATCGATACCCATATCGAGTCGGCATATATCAGCGCAACAGACAGAACGATCTATCTCAAATTATCCCGTAGCCGCTGGCTCTGCCTTGATATGTTCGCCTCGAAGTCGAATGTTCTGCTGTGTGATGATCAAGGGACCATCATCGATGCATTCCTGAACAAGAAAGAATTACTGTTAACAACACGAGAGCTTCAAAAAGATGAACGAGAGATCACCGTTGATGAAATTCTGCCATTTCATGATGGATTCCCGATAAATACATTCGGGAGTGATACTGATCTTAAAACATTGAAAAAGCTGGTACCGAAACTCGGAACAACTTTAGCGAATGAAACCCTTTTTCGTTCTTCTTCTGTCATGCCTGCAAAAGCAGGCATCCATTCTGTGGATTCCCGCTTACGCGGGAATGACAACGATGTACTATTCGATATAACGAAGAAGATCATTACGGAATTGTTGTCACTGAAAAACATTTCTCCGTTCGTCTATTTTGACGATCAATCGCCCGTTTGTTTTTCATTGATACCCCTCAGTCATCTTTCCTCGTATCGGATGGAGCAGTACAGCGATATCTTTCTTGGGATTCAAAAATTCATCAGTTTCGAACGCTCGACAACATCCTTTCTGCAAAAGAAAAATGAGATTGTCGGTTGGCTCACAAAAGAACTGGAGAAATCGAAACGTACCATCCGTGCGGTTGAAACTGAGCTTTCAGAATCATCGCGCGCGGAACAGTATCAGCTCTTCGCGAATCTGTTGACGGCAAATCTCCATCTGATCACGAAGGGAATGAAATCCGTTTCGCTCGAAAATTCATACGGCGATTATCAAAACGTGGAGATACCGCTGGACGTTTCCCTTTCACCGCAAAAGAATGCAGAGCGATTCTATGACAAAGCGAAAAAAGCGAAGAGTGCCAAGGAAGAATCACAAGTACGATTGACGATTCTCAAGAAACGAGAGACATCACTTGCAAGTCTATTAGAGGAATCTAACAACGCATTAAAAAAGTCTAACGGCACTCATGAGAGCGTTTCATGGAAAAATTTCTTACACTCGTATGGGGGAATGGTTAAAGAACTTGGGTATATGACGGAAAAAGAACACGAAGAACTTCCACCATTCAAGATTTTTTCTGTAGAAGGCGGCTTTTTAGTCTATGCAGGCAAGAACAGCGCGAACAACGATCTGCTGACGTTCAAATTTGCCAAACCGAACGATCTCTGGTTTCACGCGCGCGGTTCAAGCGGGTCGCATGTTGTATTGAAACTTGGCGGCGCTCAGGGGACGCCGTCTAAGAAAGCGATAGAACAAGCGGCTTCCATTGCGGCATATTACAGTAAAATGAAAAATGCAAAACATGTGCCGGTGGCGATGACCGAACGAAAATTCGTTCATAAGCCGAAGGGAGCGCCGGCCGGTACTGTTGCACTTGATAAGGAAAAGGTTATATTTGTTCAACCGCTGTTACCCAAAAACGAAGCTTAATTTATGGCCATTAAAATCCTTGTTGTCGATGACGACAACTATATCCGCTCTTTCCTCCAAAAGCGCCTAACCGCATTGGGTTACGAGGTTCATGTAGCTGAAGACGGCAAAATCGGTCTAGCTGCAGCAGAAAAGCTCCATCCCCATTTGATCGTTTCTGATTGGATGATGCCGGAAATGGACGGCACCGAGTTCTGTAAAAGGATCAAAAATCACCCTGAACTGCGGTATACCTATTTTATTCTCTTAACAGCCCGTGATTCACCCGAGGATAAGATCGAGGGAATGGATCTTGGTGCTGACGATTTCATGACCAAACCGTTCAATGATAAGGAACTGGTCGCCCGAATCAACGTTGGATTACGCATCACGGCACTACAACAGGAACTTTCCAAATATCAGCATGAAAAAGCGATCACTGAACTTGCCGTTACGATCGGCCACGAGATCAATAATCCGCTTGGAATTATGATGCTGACTCTGCAAGTGATGAAGAAAAAACTTGGAACACCGCGCGTTGAAGAATTACAGCAGGATATTGAAACAACACTTGCAAACGGAAACCGTGTTGCCGATATTGTGAAAAAACTGTGCTCACTCGAAGACCCGCAATTCAAACCATATCTGAAGAATTCCACCGTAAAAATGCTGGACTTAACCGGAAGACCGTAGGTAAGAACGATTTTTATTGTTTACGGAAACACTCTGCCAAAATTTGCAGTCATTATCTTTTGAACTGCATTTTTTTTGTACTCTGGTATTTCTTTCTCCTCTCAACAGTTTCGTCGGCACAAGACCGCTATTATTTTTACACCGGAAAGAACTACGGTTCTGAATCTCTGATCAATCCCGGATCACTCATTATCAATACCGGATTCGATATCCTTCAATCAGCAACACACTCACGAAAACTCTCCACGATCAAATTTGGTATTGGTGCTCGGAATGTCTATGATAATCTTTCCGATCCATTCACACAGATTAATAAATTTGGATGGGGAAAATTTATCGGGCAGGAGGTGTTCCCGACCAGTTTCAAGATCGAAAAAGCACAATGGTTTCCAAATTATACACTGCATTTCATCGGCGGAGGAATGGATTCACGCATGATGCTTGAGTGGTATCGGTATCATGAATTTCCGTATCCGACACTTTTTACTACACTGACCATCGCTGCATATCATTTCATCAATGAATCAGTTGAGAATGACCAATTTATCGGACCGAATGTCGATCCGATCGCTGATATTTACATTTTCAACCTCGGCGGCGCATTGTTATTCACCTCGGATGCTGTTGCGGAATTTTTCAGTTCCACACTGCATATGACTGCCTGGCCGGGACAGCCCGCGTGGAATCCGGAATTCAATACGCTCGAAAACCATGGGCAATATTATATCATGAAATATCCTCTTCCGTTTTTATCCGCCACAAGTTTGTTCTATCATTTTGGCGATAATGGAATGCTCGGATTATCATTTCTGCAGCCGAACAATGAAAGTATTACTGTCGCATTTGGTGCTGCTGCGCGCGATCTTCGCACAGTCGATGTTACCAATGGCGCACGCACCGTGACCGTATCGCTTGGATATATTGCGGGAATATTCTACGACAGAGAGAATTCCGTTCTCGCATCGTTGATGGTGTCGAACCGCGTCAATGAAAAAGTCCGGTTGAATATCTATCCGGGTGTGATCGATCTTTTCGGTTTCTCACCGGGATTGTTTGCTAGTATTGGAAATAGAAATCAATTTATCACAGGATTTTCCATCCAATATTCTCCGCTTGGATTGGCGTATCGCAATAAACTTTAAAGCTTTTATCACCGATTCTCGATTTTTTTTATTATTTTAATCTGTGAATCTGCGGCATTACATTATTGAATAATTTATTATGACAAATCTCAAAAATAAAACCATTTTTATCACCGGCGCATCATCCGGCATTGGAAAAGCATCTGCTGTAAAATTTGCCGAACTTGGGGCAAACATTCTTCTCTGCGCGCGCAGATTGGAAAAAGTACAATTGCTTGCCGATGAACTTCAGAAACAGTTCAAGATTAAAACCTACGCATTTCAACTTGATGTGAGGAATCAGAAAAAGGTTGAATCAACCTTGAATGAACTTCCCGCAGAATGGAAAAGTATTTCCGTTCTTGTCAATAATGCCGGATTATCACGCGGTTTGGACAATATTCAGGATGCGAAGACCGAGGATTGGGATGAAATGATCGATACCAATGTGAAAGGATTACTCTATGTAACGCGAGCGATTCTTCCCGGAATGATCGAACGAAATATCGGTCATATCATCAACATCGGATCGGTTGCCGGACATTGGACATACAGCAAAGGAAATGTCTATGCCGGAACAAAATTTGCCGTTAATGCTATATCGCAAGGGATGAAGATGGATCTGCTCGGCACTCCCATTCGCGTTACTGAAATCGATCCCGGATTGGTCGAAACGGAATTCAGTATCGTCCGATTTCGCGGTGACAGTGACCGTGCAAAAAAAGTATATGAAGGTTTAACTCCTCTCACTCCGGAGGATATTGCAGAGTCGATCGTCTGGGCGGCAACCCGTCCCGCGCATGTGAATGTGAATAATATCATTCTTATGGCAACCGATCAGTCGGCACCGACAATGGTTCATCGCAAAACACAATAAACTACTCGTCATTCCCGCACGCTCTTAGCGGGAATCTATGAAATGGATGCCCGACAGAAACGTTCGGGCATGACAACATCAATAAACAATTGAAAGAAACCTATGAAGCACATCTCCATAGTATCAATGATCTTGTGTCTCACATTCCTTTTTTTCAACTCATCCTCAGCAAAAAGAAAAATGAAACCGATCACCATGAATGAAATTGCAGAACAGTACGTTCGATTGATCCTCGATATCGGTCAACACGATCCCGATTTTGTCGATGCGTATTACGGACCGAAAGAATGGCAGGACGCTGCAAAGAAAATGAAGTATGAATTGACTGCATTGAAAGACCGGACAGATGCAATTTCCAATCGACTGAAGCGGGTCCGCGTTCCGCGAAAAGACCAGGCATCAGCCCTTCGCAAAACATATCTGCAGAAACAACTTTCTGCCGCGTATGCAAAGATCGAGATGCTGTCAGGAACGCGATACACCTTCGATGTTGAAGCAAAAAAACTGTATGATGCAGAACCGCCGAAATATTCCGAAAAATATTTTTCTTCCATTGTGAAAGAACTTGAACAATCCCTTCCGCCAGGTGAAGGAACAATACAGGAACGATATCTGCAATTTCGGAACCAGTTCATCATTCCAAAAGAAAAACTTGATACGGTCTTTACCCGAGCGATCAACGAATGCCGCGCGCGGACCAAACAATTCATTACTCTTCCTGAGAACGAAAGTTTTGTGGTTGAATATGTGACCAACAAAGCGTGGAGCGGATACAATTGGTATCAGGGAAATGCACACAGCATCATTCAGGTGAATACCGATCTCCCCATCTTTATCGACCGTGCGATCGATCTTGCCGCTCACGAAGGATATCCCGGACATCATGTTTATAATGTTCTTTTGGAAACTGAACTGATGCGGAAAAAAGGGTGGATCGAATTCTCCATCTATCCGCTTTTCAGTCCGCAATCGTTGATTGCCGAAGGAAGCGCGAATTTCGGCATTGACGTTGTTCTCCCATCAAAAGAACGGATGAAGTTCGAGCAAGATGTTCTCTTCCCTCTTGCCGGACTTGATCCAACTCAAGTAGATCAGTATTACAAAGTGATGTCACTTGTCGGAAAACTTACTTACGCAGGTAACGAAGCGGCGCGAGGACATCTCGACGGCAATTTCTCCAAAGAAGAGACCATGCGCTGGCTGACAACGTACGCACTGTTCGATTCTGCACGAGCTGAACAGCGGATCAAATTCATCGACAAATACCGAAG
>CAYPEM010000036.1:45685-48691 GCA_964409765.1 uncultured Chitinophagaceae bacterium | reverse complement strand
ACAACAATCGTGAATTTATCTTTTGCTTCGAATGATTTCAGATCTAACGTCATAACTGCTCCTTAATGTTCTCTTCTTTTTTTCCACAACGTGTCTAATCGTTCTTTGATCTGTTTCTCTCTTCCGTTTTCAGTGGGCTCGTAATAGATTTTATTTTTCAATTGATCGGGAAGATGCTGTTGATCGGCAAAATTCTTTTCATGATCGTGTGCATACTTATAATCTTTACCGTAATTCAGATCTTTCATCAATTTGGTTGGTGCATTTCTAAGATGCAGCGGAACCGGAAGATTCGGAAGTCTGCGCACATCTCCCATCGCTTCAGAAATTGCAACATATGCAGCATTGCTTTTAGGAGCGGTAGCTAAATATGTAGCTGCATGGGAAAGAATAATCCGAGCCTCGGGCATGCCTACATAATCAACTGCGGTGAATGCATCGGTCGCAAGCATCAATCCCACCGGATCGGCATTGCCGATATCTTCGGACGCGAGGATGATCATTCGCCGAGCGATAAATTTCGGATCCTCGCCCCCTTCCAGCATTCGCGCCAGCCAATAGACCGTCGCATCAGGATCACTTCCACGCATACTTTTGATAAAAGCCGAAATAATGTCGTAATGTTGTTCTCCCTTTTTATCGTACAAGGAATATCGTCGTTGAAATGCTTCCTCCAAGATTTCTTTTGTTAAATGGTGAACTCCATCTGCATCCGGTTCGGAAATTTGAAATGCAATTTCTAGTCCGTTCAGCAATTTACGCGCGTCGCCTCCTGACAAAAGAAAAAAATAATCTTTATCATCAAATTGAACTGCTGGTTTTGTAATGACTGAATCTTGCTTCAGTGCTTGTTCCAAAATTTTATCGAGCGATTCTTTTCCTAACGCCTCCATCACAAACACACGCATTCGGGAAAGAAGCGGTGAGATCACTTCGAACGAAGGATTCTCGGTTGTTGCACCGATTAATGTAATCGTTCCCTGTTCAACGGAATGAAGCAACGCGTCCTGCTGTGATTTATTGAACCGATGGATCTCATCGATGAACAAAATTGTTTTGCGGAACGACTGCTGAAATTCCAATGCCTTTGCGATCACTTCACGCACATCTTTCACACCGGAAGAAACTGCATTCAATGCAAAAAATTCTGATTTGGTTTGGTTGGCGATGATTCGAGCAAGAGTCGTTTTCCCGACTCCCGGAGGTCCCCATAAAATAAATGAGCGAAGCTCATCCTTCTCCACCATCTGCCGCAGCGGCTTTCCCGCTCCGAGCAATTGCGTTTGACCGATGAACTGATCAAGCGTTTGAGGACGGACCCGTTCGGCATACGGAATATTTTGATCGATTGTTTTCACTATTTTTTGGGAATCACTTTATATACTTTTTCATTCTCGCGCACCATGCCGTATTTTTCACGGGCTACTTTTTCTACCGCTTTCGGATCACCATCCAGCGCTTTGGATTGATCCTTCAACTTTTTCTGCTCTTCTTCAGCAATACGGATCCGCTCGATCGCTTCTTTCTTTTGGATCTCAAGACGGACTCGTGCCAGTAATCCATTGCTGTTAAAAATGACATAGAGGAAAAGAACTACCGCACCAACAACGATTGCCGTGGTTCTTTTGTTCTCTTTTATGCTTTCCGCAAGATTTTCCGGATGTACTTGTTTCTTTATTTTTCGATAAAACTTCATAGATTTATTGAAATGTAAGAACAATTAGCGTAAGTTGGAACTACCATTTGTTGTTTATCAACAGAATTTGATCGCTTTTTCAAGAAAACGAGAGCTAAACTGCCTTATCATTATGACTTCAGCATATTCCGAGATCGTTCATTCACATTATTCTAAACTTCCAAACCGAAGATTGAACTCCGGCGAGTGCCAGACACCGAAAGGTCAGCGTTGTTCACTCTGCTTTTCATCAAAAATTGATTACACAACTGAATTACAGCACAAACAAACCGCTCTGAATGAATTCTGGAATTCGCTTGGAACATCCATTCAATGCGAGCCGCTTATTACTTCACCGTTGGGAAGGAACTACAGAACCGTCAGCAAACGAAAAGCATTCATTGTGGGAAGAAGTTTCTTCTTAGGATTGATCGGTGTTGATGAGGATTCAGCAAAGAGTTTTCCGATGGATATTGGAGAATGTGTGGTGGAACCGAAATCTCACGCGGAAATTTATAATGCAATTCAGGAAATGCTGCAGAGAAAAGAAGAATCGAACCTTGTTAAAGAGTTCAACTATGTTGTTGTGAAAGGTGACGACAAAGAATCGATCGTCATCTTTAATATGAACCACTTCTCCTCTTCCAACCGGAGAGAAGTGAATACGCTTTCCAAATATCTCACGTCAAAAGTGAAATCGGTCTCCGGAATTTTCGTCTTTGTTGATGAAGAACGGTCAAAATATTACCTATCCGGAACTCCGCGAAAAGGAGTTCAGTCAAATCCGAAACCGTTGACGAAAGTATTCGGGAAAGATAAACTCTTCCATAAAGTTGGCGATGTGAAATTTTTATATGGTCCTCTTTCATTCACACAGACGAATCACTCCATCATTCCATCGTTTGTTGAAACTGCAGGAAATTTCCTTTCACTGACGAAAGAGGATATTCTCTATGATCTCTATTGCGGATATGGATTGTTTTCCCTCTCATTTGCCAAAAAGGTAAAATCAGTCACAGCGCTTGAGCTTTCACGCAGTTCAATTCACGACGGAATTGATAATGCGCGAAGGAACAACATCACCAATACAAAATTCGTCGCTGCAGATATTTCTGCCGACACATTGGATCGGTTCTCAAAATTCCGCCCAACAAAGATCCTTCTCGATCCGCCGCGCAACGGAACGAATGAAGAGGTGATCGAATTTCTTGCCAGTCAAGGGCCGGAAAAAGTTGTCCATATTTTCTGCAATACCGAAATTATTACAAAAGAACTCCGCCGATGGAACGAATGCGGATATGTTCCGGTGAAAGCACAGCCGTTCGATATGT
>CAYPEM010000036.1:38174-45585 GCA_964409765.1 uncultured Chitinophagaceae bacterium | reverse complement strand
CGCCGATGGAACGAATGCGGATATGTTCCGGTGAAAGCACAGCCGTTCGATATGTTTCCCGGAACGAATGAAATTGAGATGATGGTATTGCTAGAAAAAACAAAAAAATAACTCAGTGTGATGGTGAAGTCTATCACCACTTCAATGAATGTTACCCGCCGATAATTATAAATTTTTGTTTGTCATCCCAAAGAAGACTGCTATCCATTTTTCTGGATTCCCGCTTCCGCGGGAATGAAAGATATATTATTAAACAAAAATCGTTTTCCCTTGCAACCTTTTTTACCAACCTCAGTCTTATCTTATGAGAACACAAATACGAGGATCCTCTGAAATCACCGTTAACCGACAATGAAATAATGTCGCACGTGCGGGATGGGAATGTGAAACTGTTGGGCGAACTGTACGAACGCTATTCGGAAAAACTGTTCGGTTTTTTCGTCCGGCTGACCAATCGCCGTGATACGGGAGAAGATCTCGTGCAGGATGTTTTCCTCAGGATATTGAAATATCGTCACACCTATCGCGGCGAAGCGCCGTTCACCGTATGGATGTATCAACTAGCGCGTAATGCGGCAAACGATCATTTTCGGAAATGGAAAAAAGAATATCCTGTCGCCGATATTTCCGAAGCGCATCAAGGAATTGAAATCGGCTCCGACGAAATACTCGACAGAAAAGAAGATTCACGATTATTGCAGCAGGCGCTGAACCGGATCGATCCGGAAAAACGGGAAGTATTGGTTCTCAGCAGATTCCAGGATTTGAAGTACGAGCAGATAGGCGAAATATTGCAATGTCCGGTTGGAACAGTAAAAGCGCGGGTTCATTACGCTTTAAAGGATTTGAGGAAAGAATATTTCAAACTGACCGGTGAACGAACAAAGTAAATTCAATTGAATACGAAGGTTATGATATGAACAACGAACAACACGTTACAGAATTTATTCCTGATTTTTTACTTGGAAATTTTGACACCGAAAAACGGGAATTGATCCAATCGCACTTACGGACATGTACTGAGTGTCAAAAAGAATTCGAGACACTTTCGCTGTTATGGAATTCCCTCGGCGAATTACCGCAGGAAAAACCGAGCGCTGTCGCACGGGAACGTTTCAACGCAATGCTGACTGCGTATGAACATGGATTGAATCAGGCGGCGATGAAACTTTCGTTCGTTGAGAAAATAAATTCTTCTATCGAACGATTCTGGCCAAAACAACCTGTATTACAATTTGCAATTACATTCTTCTTTTTTGTTGTCGGCGGATTTGCAGGAATGCAGCTGAATCGATCTGAGAAAATTCCTCTCCCCTCACCCGAATCAACTATTGAAATTGCACAACTTCATGGAGAAGTGCGCGCAATGAGCCGGATGCTTGCAGTCTCATTGATGCAGCAGCAATCGGCAAGCGAACGATTGCGTGGCATTAACCTCACGTCGCAATTCCAGCAGCCGGATGGAGAATTGACATCGGCATTATTTGAAGCGTTGAATTATGATCCCAATGTGAATGTTCGTCTCGCTGCGATTGATGCGTTACAGCAGTACGGAGATGATCCGACTGTCCGAAAACGGATTATTGAAGGATTGACGAAACAAGATTCTCCGATTGTCCAAATGGCGCTGATCGATTTGTTTGTTTCACTTCAAGTGCGCCAGTCAAAACCGGCGATGGAGCATTTGCTGAAAAGCCCAAAACTGAATATCGCGGTCAAATCACGAATTGAATTAGCCCTCAATGAATTGGAAGGATAAGTCATGACGGCATATTTGAAATTATTCTTTCTGATGTTTTTCACAGGAGCCTCGGCGCATTGTTTGGAAATTTTTGACCGAGATCAGACTACAAGAACGTTTGCAAATCCAAAGATCGAACGGCTTTTTGTTGACAACATCAATGGATCAATAAAGATCACCGGAAAGTCGATCAAAGAAATTCGTCTTATAGCAAAAAGGACAATTGAAGCGGAATCAGAAGAAAAAATCAACGAAGCAAAAGAAAATGTGAAACTGGAGATCCATGAAGTCCGCGACCGATTGGAAATCATTGTCGATGCCCCGTGGCGCAATGGAGAGAATATTACATGGCATGGAAAAGAATTCTACGGGTACGACGTATCATATGATTTTGAGCTGGAAGTCCCTCAAGCGATGTTGGTGTTTGTCAAGACGATCAATAACGGCAAGATCACCGTCGAAAATGTCCGCGGAAAATTCGATTTGAAAAATGTGAATGGATCGATTACTGCAACCGGATTAGGTGCCGGCGGAGTAATTCATACCGTGAACGGAATTATTGAAGCAGCATTTGTTGAATCACCGAAGGAACAATGCTCGTTCAAAACAGTGAACGGCGAGATCGAAGCAATATTTCCATCGGATCTATCAGGATTAGTGAAGTTCAAAACATTTAACGGTAAAGCGTATTCGGATTTTGAATTCACAGAACTGACTCCCGAACCGTTGCGGACAGAGAACCAAAAAGGAAAGCGAATTTACCGACGGGGTGAGAATAATAGAATTCAAATCGGCACCGGCGGTCCCGAAATGCGGTTTGAAACATTGAACGGAAACATTAACATCCTTAAGGAAAAATAATTTTTTCAATATATCTTAGATAAGGAACAACACAATGAAACGATCACTATTCTTACTCATCCTTTTTATATTTGTCAGCACAGAATTAGCTGAAGCACAATCAAAGATACAAACCGGCAGCAATAAGGATGAACCAAAGAACGATAAAATTGTCGTTCAGCTTTCCGACCCTTCCCGCTCGTCAACATTAAAAATAAATTTGCTGAGCGGAAGTATTTTTGTGCAGGGATACTCAGGAAAGGAAGTTATTATTGAAACACGAACAGTAAAATCAAGAGAGCATGAAGAAGATGATGAGTCGGATTCAGAAGAAGATGTTCAAAATCGTCCGTCAAAAAAAGGGCTACGATTGATCCCTAATCTTGCTTCAGGATTATCGGTCGAAGAAGAAGACAATGAGGTCACTATTAGTACGAATTGGCGTGGACATTCGAACTCCACAGAGATCAGAGTGCAGATTCCATTTAACAGTTCAATGAAACTCAGCACGGTAAATAACGGAGACATTGAAGTGCATGATATCACCGGTGACCTTGAGGTTAATAACGTCAACGGATCAGTGACATTAAACAAAATTTCCGGATCAGTGGTTGCTCACGCATTGAATCATCCTTTGCGAGTGACATTTGTGAAAGTGAATCCTCAAAAATCGATGTCATTCAGCTCGTTGAACGGCGATGTTGATGTGACCTTCCCAGCCGATATCAAAGCCACGTTCAATATGAAATCTGAACAAGGAGAAATTTACAGCGATTTCGATCTTGAGCTGGAAAAGACAACGAACAAAGTTGAAGAGAAAGGAAAAGGAAAAGGACGGTATAAAGTAACCGTCGAACGAGTAATGAAAGGAAAAGTGAACGGCGGTGGACAGGAATTTCTTTTCAAAAATTTCAACGGGGATATTTACATTCGTAAAGGAAATAAATAGAATGTTGTTCTACGTTGGTAAAGGTCAGCATATGCTGACCTTTTTCATTTATAGCTCTTTCCTTCTCTGCAATTTATGAGTACACTATTGCGTCACTGATGGATAAAATTCCTATTTCTTATGAACACAATGAAGTCTATAATTTTCATCATCGTAGTTGTCTGCAGTACACTTCAATTCTCATGCGATTCAATAAGTGATGCAGAGTCATCCAATGCCCCTTATCTTCCTCTTGATGCATTCGACGTTCAATGGAATGAACAAAATACTCTCGTGTGCTTTGGTACAAGTTTAACCTATGGATATGGTGCAGGAGCAAAAAAGTTTGATCCTTCAGGACCGATAGGAATACCCGGGGGAACAACTCCAGTCGTAATAAATACAGGAGATTCCTCTTATCCTCGTTTCCTTCAAGAGAAACTAAAAATAAAAGTGATCAATCAAGGATATGTAGGGGCACGGCTGAATTATGCATTAACTCTGTTGAATGACAGCATCATCTCCAAAAAACCGGCACTTGTATTATTGGAATATGGTGCGAATGATTTTCTTTGGAATATCTCTGCACACACTTCTGATTCATTGTTGAGTGTAATGGTAGCTCAATTACAAAATAAAGGGATTAAGGTAGTGTTGCTTAGTTTTATCAATCCTGATATGCTTCAATATTCTAATAACGGTACGTGGTCTTCTGAAGATTCGATCCTCGCATTGCAATATAATTCAATGATCAAGAATATATCGAATAGATTTGCTGTTCCACTGATTGACTATCCCTTGAAAGGAATATTTGGTCATCCAGAACTAATGTCAGATGCATTACACCCGAACGGAATAGGTTATCAAAGAATGGAAGAGAATATTTATTTTGCTCTGATCAAAACATTTGAAAGAAACGGAATGTTGAAATAAGCACACCTTGATCAATCACTATGGGAGATTTATGAAACGCTCAAACATCAATCCAATGCCTAATTATTTTGATCGCTACATAAACCTTGTTGAAGATATTGACATCATTGATGCATTCAACAATAGTATCGAACTGCTTAACACTGTCGATAAAAACCTACTGACCAAACTTGACGGGTTACGATATGAACCCGGCAAATGGACTGTAAAAGATATCTTTCAACATGTGATCGATACTGAAAGGATCTTTGCATACCGAGCACTCCGTTTTGCACGCAATGACAGCACTTTGCTCCCTGGATATGACGAAAGCAGTTTTGCGATGTATACAAATGCCCACGAAAGAACAATCAACTCATTGATCGATGAGATGGTTATCGTGAGAAATTCCTCGAAGATTATGTTCGAAAATTTCGATACAACAATGCTCCTCAGACGGGGCGTATGTTTCAATACCGAAATGTCTGTTTTAGCCATCGGATTCACACTTGCAGGTCATCAAATACATCATTTGCGCATCATAGAAGAACGATATATGCCTTTGATCAAATAATCGACCCTCGATATTGGACAATCCTAAAATTAAACAGTACATTTGTACAACACTTGAAAGGAGGCAATTATGAAACCTCTTGTGTTGTTAATTTCGCTCTTTCTTTTTTCTGCCTGCACTTCGACTCAAGAAACGACCGGGATCACTCTTCCCGAATTGATCTATCAACATCCGCTTCCGGCATATCCAAAACCGCTCTCTGATGCCTCGTTTAAAATTGGACTAAAAATTTTTGTCGGTGAAAATGGAACAGTTCGCGATGTTGTGTTTCAAAACAGCAGCGGGAATCTATCGTGGGACTCTTCTGCGTCGCAGGCAATCAGACAATGGAAATATGCTCCTGCACGATATGAGAACAAACCGATAAGTATTTGGTTACGACAAACTGCAGTGGTAAAATTCTCAGATCCACTCTATCTTTTGCTTGGAGAAATCCTGTTCAATAGTAAAGAGGATGCGGATAGTGCCTTTGCCCAATTAGAAACGGGTGCAGATTTTTCTGAGATCGCAGAAAAATATGCTTTCGACACTTCCCATTCAAAAAAGATGTCGTTAGGTTCGGTGAATATTCAAATTTTCCCTGAACATATAAAGAACTCTCTCCTTAAACTTGAAAGAGGCGCCTACACGGCTCCCCTTAAACAAGGTGATCAATACGCAATTTATAAACGCGTAATTGAATAGTAATAAATCTTACAATTGTGGATTGAACTGACTTTGATTGAGTGATACATTGAGGCTGTTCATGACACAAACGCATTTCCTTCCATAAATGCCGTTAACCAAATTCTGTAAACAGACCAAGGGAATTCAGTATGAATCAATTCCGAACATTTTCAGTCGAATTAATTTTTTTGATCTTTATATTATTTTCAGTTTGTGAATCGCAATTTCAAAATGGGAATGCACACGAAGGTGTATATCCCGACATCATTGTGCAGAACAGTGTAGAATTGCAGTGGAAATATAAAACGGTAGGTGCAGTTCGGTCTACACCTGCAATAATCAATTCTACAATGCTAGTTGGCTCAACCGATGGAAATCTGTATTGTTTATCGCTTAAAGGAAAAGAAATTTGGAAATATAAAGCAGAAGGATCTGTTTGTTCGTCACCGGTGATTAAAAATAATGTCGCATATTTTTCATGCAGAAAGAACTTCGTTTATGCAGTCTCAATTCAAAACGGGAACCTTTTATGGAAAAAACATCTTGGTGAACCGCTGAAATATGAACGAGGTTTCGATTATTACATAGGTTCTCCAACTATTGAGAACAATCGACTGTATATTGGAAGTGCTGACGGAAATCTTTATGCGTTAGACCTCAATAACGGGAAAATGCGTTGGAAGTTCAAAGCAACATCGATCATCCGTTCCACACCTGCCGTTGATGAACGAAATATCTATTTTGGCGACTATCTCGGAAAAGTTTTTGCGATCGATAAATCTAACGGTACTTTGGTGTGGATCTTCTCGACCATCGGAGACACGATCGATAATGAACAATATTCCTTTGATCGAAAAGCAATCCTCGCTTCTCCCACTCTTTCAGGAAACAAACTCTTCATCGGTTCGCGAGATGGATTTTTGTACGCATTGGATAAACAGACCGGAAAGGAATTATGGCACTATGATTATCAAGTTTCCTGGATCATTTCAACCGTTGCTGTAAAAGACAATATTCTTATTACAGGAACATCGGATGGACGATTTATTCATGCATTAGATGTGGATAACGGAAAAGAATTATGGAGATTTAAAACACTTGGCCCAGTGTGGGCTTCACCCTTCATAAGCGGAAATAACGTCGTTATCATTCCAAGTAATGACGGTTATATTTATGCATTAAATCTAACCAGTGGAAATGAATTATGGCGCTATCGAATCGGCACTCAGAATTTTTCAGCAGCTGTGCCGTTCAATAATAATATCTATTTTGGAAGCGACGATGGAAACATTTATTCGCTTCGTACGATATCAACCACAAAACAACCAATCCAATCAATCAAACGAGCTGTCTTTTGGATGAAAGAACCCATTGTGCAGTCATTCCGATATGGATTGGATACTTATATACGAGACTACTTCATTGCCGAGGGTTATGAGTTTTACGATGAAACTGATGTCGCTGATTTTCTGAGGGCTAGAATTAACAGCGACACTTCCAGTGTACTGGTTTTTGCAACGAATTTTTTTATACCTGCGATAACGAAAGATACAATGGATTCAAATCTTCTTAAAATGTATCTCTCTTCCGGTGGGAAAGTGGTCATTCTTGGTATGAATCCTGCATCGTATGTTATAGATTCTGAAAAGAAACAAGTAACCGGCGTCGATTTTTTATTGGCGAAAAAGATCACCGGCATCGAATATCAATTTAATGACCTTCGAAGCCATCGAGGATTTTATTCTGCGAT
>CAYPEM010000036.1:24636-38074 GCA_964409765.1 uncultured Chitinophagaceae bacterium | reverse complement strand
AGGAATGTATCAATTGCAGAAAAATATTCTACTGGTGCATCAAGCCATCCGTAATGTCCGCAATGATCCAATAATATTAACTTTGAATTTTTGAAGGCATTTTGCGATTTGTATGCTGTTTCTTCTTTAAGAATATCTTGTCTTCCCTGAATGATGAGAACAGGTTTTGTGAAAGTTTTTAATTGCTGATGACAATCAAATCCTATTCGGTCCATATCTTCCCATAAAAGAATGTTGATCATTGCATTCCCTTGAGTCAGTCTATCAGCTAAAAGCGGAACATGTTTTTTGTCATATAAATACGCTGGTGCAAGAGCAAAACCGCGTTGAAGTCTTGCATGATAACTAGTATCACCATTAGTGATCTTCTTTTCCCAATATCGTACTTTCGTTAATTCATCATTGCTGAGTTTTGCATTGATAGAATTACCAACATACGTTAATAAATCTAAATCAATCCCACCCGATGATGACAGAATCAATGATGTGATATTTTCCGGATAGTTTGCCGCGTAATATGAAGCTACCATTCCACCAAAGGAATGACCGAAGACGATGAGTTTTTCAATCTTTAATTCTTTTCGAAGGCATTCAATATCGTCGATCATCAATTTCATTGTCATCGATGTGGCATCCATTACCGCCATCGTTGATCTTCCAGTCCCCCGTTGATCATAAATGATCGTTTTATTGTTCTTCGATAATCGCTCTGCAAGGAATTCAAATCCATTACTGTTCATTCCCGGCCCGCCGTTGATGATCAAAATTGACTCCCCTTCGCCATACGTTCTGTAATAAATCTGAACATCACCGCTTTTCACAAACCCATCCGTTTGACCGTATAGACGATGCTGACAAATAAGTAATAATGAAAAAAATAAAGATCGAATGAACAACATTGATATTCCTTTACTCAATTTTTTCAAATTGAAAACTGTTCTGAATAAATTTCGGTTCACCTTCTGACAAAAAATGTCCTATTAAATCTTCTGTCCCTTGCATGCTCAGTCCATCATTTGACAGCTTTCCCTTTGACAAATAAATACCCCCTCCTTGATGTTTTCGTCCCCAGTGTATTTCTCGATTATTGATAACACTTAAAAAATCATTCTTCAGTTTGAATTCATTCATGATCAGAGCTTCTATGAAATATTTTCCATCATTTCTTTGGACGGTCCATTCAATATCAGTATTCATTCCTCCGGGTACAAAAAGTGTCCCTTTCCATTTGCCAAGGAATGGTTTTAGGGATTCAGCGGACGGATTAGGTAGATTTAGATAGTATTCTACTCGTTCATCGGGAGCTGCAGTGATGGCATTTGCCTTTACTGTCATTCTTTGAGAAATAGTATTTCTACCATACACAGATTCATAGTATTCTATAAGTTCAATTGATTCTTTCTTCTTTAATCTACCTATCATCATGGGCATTGCCTTATTGATCAAGATTTTTTCTGGAATACTATAATCACATGAGTATTTCTTTGAAAGAGAACTGTAATACCCTTGCAACGATGGTAATGATAAATCATTCATTCCAGGAACATGTTCCTTAAAAAAGAAACGCAGCCCTTCATAGATCCCTTTGTACGGCATTGTTTCGTGAGTTTCATTTTCAATCTTAATTTGAGAATAATCTTGACTACTAAATCCATCCGATAAGGCGTTTCCCCAACCATAAAGTGTTTCCGCAGAATAATAGTGCAATAGTGATGATTGTTTCATTCTTTGACGAAACGTATTTAATACTTCTGGCACAATTGTCATAGGTGCATCCAGTGATAACACAAATCGAAATGTTTTTGGCTCCTCTAATCCAGCATACGTAGCAAAGAGCCCCCCTTGGGAGTGTCCTATTAGAATGTTCAAACCGTTTACAGGATAATGAGTATTTACAAATGGAATCAGTTCTTGTGTTATAAAAGAGAGGAAATTTTTGGCACCATCAGTCTTCATAAATTTTTGAGGAACCGGCATATCTCTGTCTCTGTTGGTGTTCATAATTCCGACAACAATTGCTTCCGGAATTTGTCCAACATAACTAGCATAATTCATAAACTGAACAGCACCTACGGTAGGAACAAAAAGAGCTCCTGCATCAAGGACATATAAAACAGGGTAGTTCAGTTTTCCGAAAGGATAAGACTTTGGAAAATAAATGTTTATTTTTCGATCTTCTTTAAGGATAGATGAATGTATTAAGAGTACCTTGCCAATTTCAATATTCGAAGAATCAATTTGTTGTGCATAAGCAAAAGAGAAAGAAAGTGCAATCGCTATACATAGAAAATATTGCTTCATATAAATATTATTTGGTTATTTTGGAAAAACTTCAATCATATCTACTGCAATTTTCCATTCTAATTCATTGCGCCATACCCGAATATAACTTGTAGAATCATTCTTTGCATCAACAGAAATTCCATACGTAAAACCAAGATCTCCGGTTGGAGCAATTTGTGTCGCCAAAGGATAGAATTTTGATTGTACTTTGTCCTTTTTAACCAGAACAAGTCCTTCCTTTTTATTCTGCGAAGGGAAATTGTCGCTACGAAAAATTCGAACATTGGATGATCCAAACAGAGAGTATGCTTTCACAATCCCTTCTTGTTTAACTGAGCGAATAAATTTGTTCTCAGATTCAAGTAATTCTTTTTTAAAATCATCTTTAGTTCGATGAACATCATTTGATGATTTTAGATCTGCAATATATTCAATCTCGGTGCGTTTATTTTCTTTGGGATATCTGACACCGTTATCAAAAATAACCTTCCATTTTCCGTCTGATTGCTTTCCCCAAATTGAGAAATAATGTCCATATGCTACAGGAGTATCCTTTTTTGTTTTTCGAATTTCCCAAGGTCCTGTTGATATTCCCAAATCACCTGAAGAAGCTACTTCAACAAATGTTGGATACCAAGTAAGATGCGTAGTGCTAGGTGGACCGTTTTTATACAACTCCTTTCCGTTAATCGGATTCGGATTGAACATCACGCAATTATCGGCAAAGAATTGTAAAAATGATTCCTTCACACCAACTTTTTCTGAAGCTGCGGAGAATGATCGTTCAACTGTTGCTAGCTGAATTGCAGGCGAATCATTTTGTGCTACAGTAAATGATACTATGGCAAATAGTGCAATAAAATATTTCATAGGGCGCTCTAGATGGTTAAAGTTATTTTAATAACAACATTTTTTTAGAAACCACAAATTTTCCGCTTCGAAGCGTATAATAATAAACTCCGGAAGATAATTGCTCTGCATTCAATCGAACCGTGTAGTCACCAACATCCAAGTGTTCGTCAACCAGAGTGACAATTTCCTTTCCCAAAATATCGTAAACTTTAATCGATGTAATTCCGGGTGTCTTAATGGCAAAACCTATGCTTGTTGAGGGATTAAATGGGTTGGGATAATTTTGTGATAATGAAAATTCTTCAGGCGTATTTTTTTCTAATGATGTAATGTTCGTCAAAAAATATGATCGAAGCTCGATAGTCTCAATTCCTTTGATACCTAATTCACCGATCACAGTTCCTTTACCTGACGAAGTATCAATTTGTATAAGATAACTTTGCGAACCCGTCGTATCAATGACACCAAAGAGTTTTCCGTTACTATCAAATGTGATATCTTTTGTTGGAATTCCAAAACCTGTTGCACCAACAAGCGTGGCTGCTGCAGTCAATGGATTTACTTTATATATATTATCCTTGCCTGCCCCCGTGGCGCGTACAGACATCCATAATGAACCATTCACTGGGTTAAAGGCAAGTCCGGCAACTCTTAAGGAATTTGACCCAATGGCAACAGCTGCGCCAGTGTTAATATTGACAGAGTACAATGTTCCGGAGAATGATCCTACGATCAAAGTACCATCATTTTTAAAAGCCATTCCTTTTGGATTACTGATGGAAACTAACGGCAGCAAGAATGATTCTCCCGTCGTACTGCTAATGCGAGCAAGTTGGGGTGTTGTGGAATTGATCAAAGCAACCAATTCGTTAGTTTTTGGATTTGCCCTCATACTCAGTAGTTGAGCAAATCCTGTCTTACCTTTTAAACTCACTACAGCAGTTCCTGTATCAATTGAGTATACTTTTGCACTATCAACCGTTCCGGAAGCGGCATACATAATACCCGGAGCGATCTTGTCAATTTGAAATGAACGTCCAACGACAGAAATTTTTATCGGAGAAATCACTGAATGATCGCGATGAAATACTAAGATCGTATCGATCAGCGATTGGGCCATTTTTGGGTTCCACTGAATCAAAATTGAATCTTTGGATACGACACCAATTGAAGAACTTGGAAGATGAAGTGTTGACAGAAACCCATCGGAATTATATTTGAATCGAACACTATCGATAAGAAGAGCTCGAGCTCCGTGATTATAAAGAGTTATTTTATTTTTAAGAAGCGAATCAGGTTTTATTTTGCCAAAATTAACTGCTGTATGTGAAAGAACGATCTTTGCCGATGAAACAGAAGGGAGCAAAGTTGAGAATGGTCCGCCATATGCACCTATATCATTTCGTTTAGAGCCGCGGGATGGTTGAAGAGCGTTCACGCCGTCATTTTGATCATTGTATGTAACTAATGTATCCCCTTGATCAACTAATGGTGATTGCGGTAAAAGAAATAACGCTGTATCTGAAAAATCTGGGGATATATTCAGATTCCCGGAACCAATGGATACATCTTGAAAGTCGTTAAACGACGAGGTAATCGTCGCACCTTCGCGTAGTGAGATTTGTGGAAGACTTACAGCGCTATTTCCCCAAATGATATTATTTCTCACCGTTGCTGTTGCAGTAAAATCAAGAAATAATAACCCACCCCCATCTGTCAATGATTGATTTCCAACAATGGTATTATTTTCTAAATATTTTGGTTTTGATCCGGTTCCATTGATCCATATTCCTCCTCCGCCAAAATCTTGTCCTCCGGAATTTCCAATGACAATATTATTTCTAAAAACCGCACCGGTATAATTCATAACAACTCCGCCGCCGTACCGACCTTTATTATTCATAATGACATTATTTGAGATTGTCGGATTTCCATCCCCGACACGAATCCCGCCGCCGCCGCCGCTCACAATTCCAGCACGAGTTGCGATCGCTTCATTATTTGTGATGAGGTTAAATTGTATTTTAGGGGACGCAAGTGCTGAAAGAATTCCCCCTCCTTCGGTATATGTTCCAGGCGAATGTTCATCGGGCCATGCAGTTCCTTTTCCTCCCGTGATCGTAAATCCTTGAAGAACGGCATTTGAATCTTCACCAGTAATGAACAAAACAACACTGGCAACATTCTGATCGACCGGTTGACTCCCGTTGATTATTGTAGAGTAAATAAATTGAAGGTCTTTATTTTCGTAGAACCGAGATGTTAGAACAATATTCTTCCCTTTGAAATTAATATTCTCAATATATGTTCCTGGATAAACAACAACAGTATCACCATTGACCGATGCATTGATCGCAGATTGTATTGAATAATAATCCTGCGGCACTTTTACCAATTTAGCGTTCACACTGATACAAACAATCACAACAAATAATAATACTCTTTTCATGGAAACTCCCTTCGATTGATTAATTCAAGAACTATTGAATGGTTCAATCTACGGCAGCCAAGAAAAAAATGTTACTAAAACGGGATAAATTGCTGAAACTATGGGATGAACTGAGGAAAGAAAGATACGTTAGAGTTTAAAAAATTGATTCACGCTTTTGCGGTAAGTCCGTCCGATCGGAAGTTGTGTCCCATTCTGGAGAATCGCGATATAATCATCATTGAACCATGGTTTCAATTCATTGATGAACTTTGTATTTGCAAGAACTGAACGATGAAGTCGTAAAAAAACCGCCGGATCGAGTTTCATAGAAAAATTAGCCATCGTTTCACGGATCAACCATGTGCCTGATATCGTGTGAACCTTTAAATAATTTGCATCACTTTCCACCCATAGTATTTCGCGTGCAGGAACAAAACGAATTTTGCCATCGGATTTAATGACAATCTTTTCAGAATAGAACTTTTTATCGACTACTGATTGAATAGTAGAAAGCATTTGCGAAAGATACAGATCCCTGTCTTCTGATTGAAAATTCTTTTTCACTCTTGCTAATGTATCCTGGAATCTTTTTTTAGTGAATGGCTTTAAAAGATAATCAATGGCATTAAGTTCAAATGCCTTAACTGCAAACGCATCGAATGCTGTTGTAAAAACAATGAGGGGCATTTTTTCAGCCGGTATTTTTTCAACTAATCGTATTCCATCCAATTCAGGCATTTGAATATCAAGCAGCACAAGATCGATAGGTTCATCGATGATGAAATCGAGTGCTTCGGTCCCATTCTGACATTCTCCTTTTAGGATGAATTCTTTATCCGTATTCAATAATGTACGGATTCGTTCCCGTGCAAGAGGTTCATCATCGACAATTATGGTATTAATCTTCATAAATGTTAATCAAATGACAATGGGATTGTTATTATGACTTGAACACCACGTGGTGAATTTGGAACAATAGATAGTGATGACTGTTCACCGTATAATGTTTCAATGCGTTTACGAGTGTTGGAGAGACCTATTCCTTCATTGATGATGGAGAATTGTTCGTTTGGAGTTCCATCGTCTTTCACGGTGATTATTAATTGACCATTCCTGTTCTCAACTGATAGTTCCAGAATACTTGATTGTGCAAACTGGGAAAGACCATGTTTAATGGCATTTTCCACTAACGGTTGCAGCAGTAGCATAGGAACTTTTGCATCAAATAATTCTGTCGATATTATTTCACGAAATGATAGGCGATCACCAAATCGTACCTCTTCGATCTGGATATATGCCCGTATAAAATCTAGTTCTTCTTTTAATGAAATAATTTGTTTTCCGGATGCATCAAGTGTCAGTCGCAAAAAGTCGCTGAGCCGGACGGTCATTTCCTCTGCAAGGTTCGGATCTTTATGGATCAAAGCAACAATGGCGTTCAATGTATTGAATAAAAAATGAGGCGATAACTGCATTTTCAATGCAAGCATTTGAGCCTGTGTCAATTGTGCTTCAAGGGTCGATGCAGCAAATTCTTTTTCTCGAAAGCGTTCGTAATAATCCGCAGCATGCTGCATAGCTACCAGCACGCAAAAGACTATCAACATCGTGTCGATATTGTAGAACAATGAAGTATAAAATACGTTTATCGTGAATGTTGAAACTGCAGGATTCAATAAGTAGGCAATAATAGAATGGAAGAAGCATTGTACTGTTGAAAGCAAGCTGCATACGAAAAAAAGAATCAATCCATTCTTGATGATTAGACCACTGTGCAAGGGAAACCGTTTCGCAACCCGCATAACAAACGACGTCGCCGGGATCCAAACAAATGCAAATGCTATCTGCCAAATGAACTCCCCCATCACATCAACGGGACGATTCGTAATTGGATGAACAAGCGTCATTACGCCGGTCATAAAAACAGCGAATGATATCCAAAAGAGAGTTATATAATGTAATTTAAATTTCACGGTGTGGATGAATATAATAAATTTCAGTGTTTAAAAACTAAAACCGGTAAGAAATTGGGATAAAAAGCGTATCGTGAGGGATGAACAGTAGTTAACTAAGAGTATGGAGAGATTGCACAGTGCAATCTCTCCGGAAGTATTTAAACGTAATAGTTAATCGATAACATCGCGAGAGAATTTTTTATCAACAACGGGACGATGATGAAGATTCGCAATCCTTGTTCCCAAAGCATAAATGGTTTTCACTACTTTCAAATATTTATCAAAATCGATCTTTCCAATCTCATCTGTAACACGGTGATAATCTTCATGAATTCCATCAAAGTAAAAGACGATCGGGATACCGACTTTAGCATAATTGTAGTGATCGCTTCGATAGAATAACCGGTTTGGATCCTCTGGATCATCGAATTTATAATTCAACTTCAACTTCAGCAGAGATTTATTGACACTTTCATTTAATATTCCAAGTTCTGTGCTCATCATATTTGAACCGATCGAAAAAACTTCATGCGATCCGGTGTAATCTTCATTAGTCGAACCAACTCCAGTATCAGGCCTGCTTCTGCCAATCATATCAATGTTCAGTTGCGTCACAATGTTTGCAAGAGGTACGGTTGGAAATTCTACAAAATATTTTGAACCCCATAATCCTTTTTCTTCTCCGCAGTGCCATACAAACAATAATGACCGTTTCGTCCTCTCTCCTTTTGAAAATGCTTCCGCCATGGAAAGAAGCCCAACCGTCCCGCTGCCGTCATCATCAGCACCGTTGTTGATGGAATCGCCATTAACCGGTTCAGATCGAATTCCGATGTGATCATAATGTGCACCGAAGGCGACATATTCTTCTTTTAATTTTTTGTCACTTCCTTCAAGAACTGCTACGACATTTTGAGTCTTGAATGTATCGATTGTGACTCTGACTGAAATAGTGACTTTCTTTTCGTCGGACAAGTAAAATGGGAGCACAGAATCAGCAGATGTACGTTTGGACAGTGAAGTTACACCGGTTTTTTCTCCTGTAAAAATCGCATCGATTAAATTTGCTGATGCACTGACAGATGGAATGGGAGATGGATCGCCTGCTTTTAGGAAAGCTGGAACTGACATATCCCCTTTCTCAACTACACTGTTTTTTGTTTTTTCCCACTCACCAAGTATTCGCGACGAAGGTATGGTTATTATCCCAACTGCTCCGTTTGTTTTTGCATAATTTGACGGTATATCAAAATCTACTCCAAGCTTTCCGCGCAAATCACTTCGCGACATCCCTTGTGGATATCCTCCAAGCACGATCATGATTTTTCCTTTAACAGAGATATTCTTATACGGATTAATATTTTTTTCTTTATGGATATAACCATTTCCTACATACACTAATGGAGCAGTAACGATACCGCCTTCTGTTTGAGAAATCATTTCAGAACCAAAGGGATATTTCTTTCCATTAAGTTGAACAAATGTTTCACTTGGAATAACACGGGATCTCTTTAACAAGATCGACTGGAAAAATGTACCATGATCGCCTGCCGGTGTAAATCCCCAACGAGACAGATGTGTCGCTAAAAATTTTGCGGCAATGTTCAATCCACGAGATGGGGTATCCCGTCCTTCTAATTCATCCGAAGCAATAAAAGAGAGATAATCATATAATTGTTGTTTAGTAAGATAATCGACATTACCGAGGTCAGGATTCTTTTTTATTGGTTTTTGAGCAACAATAATTGTAACACAAAACAATAAAGCTACAAATGAGGTTCGACGAATCATTACTTTTCCTTTATTAAATGACTGTCGAATGTAGAGGAAAAAAAAGAATATTCCAAGAAAGATGTTAGTGCGTGGTGGTTTTCATTACATAAGTAAGTTTCTTAAGAAGTAGACTTATTTCATCGATTATGGCTAGGAATTTTACATCACAGTACAAAGATGATTACTTCAACGATGGAATGATATACCGCCAAATGATCCTGATAATCTCCTCTTCCTGTACACCGATTAATTCTGTGGGAAGATATGTATTTGCAGTGGTAACAATAACGGTGTTTTTTGCCGGTACAACAATTATTAATTGTCCACCGAACCCAGCTGCAAAATAAATACTATCAGCATTATTATAATTGGTCCACCATGAAAGTCCATAATTCAATGCGGAAAAATCACCCCAACTACCATTAGTACTATTGTTTGGCATTATTGTTTTTTTTATCCAATCTGATGGTATTAGAGACGATGAATCTACCAAACCTTTCTGAAGCATTACAAGGCCAAATCGAGCCATGTCTCTGGGAGACATCACCATTCCTGAACCGCCAAAGTAGATTCCCTGCGGATCTTGGTCCCATTTCCCTATTCGGATTTTTGCCGGACCAAATAAATACTTATTTCCAAATTCTAGTGTTGACATTCCAGATTGTTTTGTAATAATAGCCGACAAGAGATGAGTCTGAATGGATGCATAATAAAAGCGTTCTCCTGGATTAAACAATAGAGGAAGTTCAATCGTTTGTTTTACCCAGTGATCTTTTGCAGTAAACATATTTGGTGACGGGTTATAGTCAGTATAATCAAATCCAGCGCGCATTGTTAACAAATGTCTTATCGTAATTTGTCTTTTTCGCGGATCGAGATTGGGTGAATCAAATTCCGGAAAGAACGATATCATTGGTTGATCTAAACTATCAATCAATCTTTTTTGAAGAGCAATGCCAATGAGTGCCGCAACAAAACTTTTCGTTGCCGACCGTAGTTCGAATTCATTATCAGAGAATAATTGAGGTTGGTAAAATTCTTTAACAAGAAGACCATTTCGAACTAAAACAAATGAAAATAAATTTCTATTTGTACTTAAATGCGCAGTCGCCGAATCGATTTTAATAGAATCGATGTTTTGTGATAAAAGAGATGCAGTTTTCCATTGATATCGCGCGAGATAGGAAATGTGGATATCGGGGTCAAACCCATTCTGTTGACATGAAATGAAGAGAAGCCCGATAACACATAGAAGAATTTTATTGTTCCGTACCATGCTAACAAACTAAAAAATCTTCTTTGAATATCAACTATTTTGTAAGAAGAAATTTTTTTGTCTTGATAACATCACCGGCACTCAAAGAGTAAAAATATGTCCCACTGGAGATATTCTTTCCATCGAATGGAATGGAGTAATTACCCGAAAGTTTTTCTTCATTCACTAAAGTAACGATCTCTTTTCCTATTACATCGTACACTTTGAGCGTAACAAAACTTCTCTGTGGTAATTGAAAACTGATCAGAGTATAAGGATTAAATGGGTTCGGATAATTTTGGTGCAACGCAAAGGATGATACAGTATTCGGTTCGGAAGGTGTTGCAAATCCTGTTACTTCACTGTTTGTATGAAATATTTTCCCTTGTTGACCGACTACCCAACCACTCAATTCAGTCGAGAAGTCCACTCCGTAAAAATCTCCGTTAAAGTCGATCGATTGATTGATCCACGATAATCCCGCATCCGTAGTTCGGAGAACCGTTCCGTTTCCAACAATCGCACCTTTAATTTTACCAACAAATGTTATTGCATAGAGATCGCTTGTAGTTCCGGTACTAATCGGAATCCATGTCTCTCCTCCATTTGTTGTCTTCAATATCTTCCCTCCAATGCTAACAACAAACCCGTTGTTAAGATCAGTAAACCAAACACCTCGCAGATCATTTGTCACTGTGCTATTCTGTGGAATCCATGTAACTCCGGAATTTGTTGTTCGGATGATCGTTCCTGAAAAACCAACTGCACAAGCAGTGGTATCATCTACAACAAATATTCCTGCTAGTTCAACATTCACTCCAGTCGAACTGCTCTTCCAAGAATTTCCGCCATCGTCAGTTTTTAACACAGTCCCATTGTGACCTGAGATCATTCCAATGGATTGGTTTGTAAAGTGAACATGAACCAAATGTACATTCGTTCCGCTTGATCTGGGATTCCACGATGTGCCTTTATCGGTCGTTCGAATGATCAATCCGCTTTCCCCGACACTCACTCCGGAATCGGTGGATGGGAAATATACATCACGAAGGAATTTTATCGTGCCGCTCGATTGCGGATTCCATGAATTTCCTGAATTGGTCGTTCTCAGAATCAAACCTGACGTTCCGACTACATATCCAGTATCGTTTGATGGAAAAGATACACCAAGCAGAACTTCTGATGAATTGCTCGTTTGCGGCAGCCATTGTGAATGGAGTTGAACAACGACTATAAAACTTACTGCAATTAATAATTGCATAGACTCCTTCAACTGTAATTATAGTAAATAACAATAATAACTTACTGCTGCAATATCATATTGTGATGAAATACTGATATTTAGTGATGAATAACTCGTATCCTATTGTGACCGCACTATTATTTCAACAGCATAAGTTTTCTTGTTTGAGAATAATTCCCGGAATGCAGTCTATAGAAATACAATCCGCTCGAAAGTTTTTCACCATTGAACTTAATCAAATGTACACCAGCTGATTGAATTTCATTTACTAATTCGTCAACCTCCCTGCCAAGCGCATCAAAGACTTTTAAGGATACTAAATTCTTCGTTGGTAATTGATAACTGATTATGGTGGAAGGATTAAATGGATTTGGAAAATTTTGATCTAATGCATAATTGAATAAGCTTGGTTCTGTTTCAACGATTCCTAATAATGTTCCTGTCAGTTTAAAGAACATGTTTTTTTCAAATATTTTAGATCCATTATTATTTTTAGATGTTATTACTATCTTCGGAGTATAGGTGATCGTCGGTGATGTCCTTAATACTATTCGAGGATATATTGTAAAAGTAACTGCGTGTGAATCTTTTGCAGCAAGGAAAAATTTCTTTGGTGTGACAAAAATTGCAGAATCTGGTTTCACTGTACCGGGAGTGGTAACATAGCCCACTGAAATACCTATTGAGTCACTTCCCTTTCCATTGTTATAGATAAAGATCGTAGTATCCTTCTTTTCTGTATTCACGTCAATATTTCCGAAATGATGTTGCGAAGTATTCACATTAATATTTGGAAGTGCCGCTTGAGCAATGATATAATCGCTGCGAATCAGCGTATCAGTTTTTATGCCGTCAGAAATAATAAGTTTAACAGAATATGTATCCGGTGTGGTGTATGTAAACGATATATTCTCTGTAATTCCATCAAAGACACCATCGTTATTACAGTCCCACTTCCAAGTCGTAGGAGTGGAATTTGAGTCTCCAAATGAAAGATTTGTGAAATTTACAGTCATCGGTACTTGATCGGTAACAACATCACCGTAAAAAACTGAACGAAGAAACGTTGGATTACCATTTTCTGTAATATTCAATTGCTGCTTCGATGGAACATTCGTCAGTACAGTTTTAGAGCCCGAAAGCCATTCAACAATTATGGAATCGACAATTGCTGCGTTTCCAAGTCCAAAATGTGAGATCAAACTATTGTGACCGTTAAAACTGTTTTGGGCAGAGATCTCACGGAATTGCCAATAGGTTTTTCCATTGATCGTAGCCTTTATTTTTACCTTTGCTCCAATAGAAGAGTGATTCAATGGATACCCGTTCACTTTGATTTTGATCCAATTGTTGACTGAAGATTGATCATTTCTGTAGAGTTCATTTGTCGCACTGCCGCTGACGATAAAAAGATCCATATCGCCATCATCATCATAATCTCCTGCAACAGCAGCGATGTGAGGATATTGATTTTTCACCATCGGCACTGTATCAATTTTCGCAAATGTTCCATTTCCATTGTTTGAGTAATAAAAACATGTTCGCTGCCCGTCGCGGGTGATAAAACAATCAAGGTCACCATCATTATCAAAATCGACCCAAATATTTGAGAGTGAATTATTATTGGTCGAGACTATTGCTCCTAC
>CAYPEM010000036.1:11807-24536 GCA_964409765.1 uncultured Chitinophagaceae bacterium | reverse complement strand
AATCGACCCAAATATTTGAGAGTGAATTATTATTGGTCGAGACTATTGCTCCTACATCCGCAAACGACATTGACACAAAGATTCCGTTGTCATTCCGATAAAGAAAATTGTTCGACACGCCTGCATAATTTGTCAGATACGCATCGAGATCTCCGTCATTGTCATAGTCGATCCAGTTCCACACCTGCCCATCGACGAGATCCGTCCCGATTATTCCTTCATTGATCCTCTGAAGAGTCGACGTACCACTTTCTTTCAATAAGTTTTTAAAAATATAATCACGCGCAGGAGTTGCCGTAGCCGGTCCGCTCCCGATAAACAGGTCTTGATCTCCGTCCACATCATAATCATACCACGTTGCAACGGTGTATGGCGCAAGATCTTTAACAACATCACCTGTAGTTATTTTGGAAAATTCACCAGCACCGAGATTCTTAAAAAATGGATTCTTTATCGCCGTACCGATAAACCCTTTCGGGTGAGTGACGATAAGATCAACGAACCCATCGTTATCAAAATCACCCCAGGCACCTGACCATCCTTTGTTATTTGTCGAACTGATATCTCCCCTTTTTATAGAAGTGAAAGTATACCCTGAATCCTTTCCATTATTTCTATATAACACGGAAGTTGGCGCTGAATAGAAACAATCGATATCTCCATCATTATCCATATCAGCCCACGTTACCCCGGTTGCAGGTGCGTGGGGCAGCCCTGCTCCGATTCCATGATTGAAAATTTCTGTAAAGACACCATTCCCATTGTTTTTATAGAGTAGGTCAGGACATGCAAACAGATCGATATCACCATCGTTGTCATAATCGACCCAACTCGCTCCGGAATATCCTGAGGCTCCCGAACCGGAAGCGGTGACAATGGGATTTGAGGAATCGGAAATCCGGGTGAAAGTTTGAGCAACTATATTTGAGAATTGAAATGAATAGAGAATAACAATAGCTGCAATTCTAAAGGTCATAGATTAGCTCCAATTGAAATGAAAGAATAGTGTTCATGCGTTGAAATAACGTAAGGAACTTTGCTTAGGATGGTTTGGCGAAAATTGACTTTTTGAAGAAGAAAAGATTTTACGATCCGATGATTGATCGATACCGATCGGGAGAAAAACCGGTCCGTGCTTTGAATAATTTACTAAAAGAGCTGAGATCCTGGAATCCAACGCTCAGACATATATCCGAAACCGGTCTGTTCTTTGAAAGCAAAAGATATTTTGCTTCTTCTATTCGGCGTTGAGTCAAATACTGATGCGGTGTGAGGTGGAAATTTTTCTTGAACTCGCGAAGGAAATAAACCGGGGATAAATAGGCCGCAGAGGCAATTGTTGTTAACGAAAGATCATCAGCATAACAGGAATCCATAAGATCCTTGGCTTGATGTAATCGTTGATATAACTCTTTTTTAGTTGAAGATCGCAGAGGTGTCATTGCAGATATTTCATGATTAATTTCATGTTGTGACCTGATCAATTGTTCTAACACTTCTGTGAACAATTCAGCGATCCGGTGTTTGTTGGCATATAGAGATAATGACATTTGACGGAGATGAAGAAGAGAAGGAGTAATTGAACGATTATGAGGATATAATTTCTCAATAAATCGGATCTCTTTCGTAATCATCTCATTCACTTCTAGATCTTGCTGAAGCATACTCTGCACTACTTCCTGTACAAACCGTGGATTAAAATTGATCGTTAAGGATTCAACTTTTTCCTCAGATTTAATAAAACTTGAGTATACTTTCCCTTCATTGAAGATCAAAAACGAAGAATCATCTACGGCAACAGTTTTATACCGTTCACGGTAGAATTCCTTCCCACGAAATGCACACTTAATCGATAATGGTCCCCAGTGCTCTCCATATTCTATGTCTGATGATTGAGCATTGATGATAACATTGTGTTCTAAAAAGATCGAATAGTAACGATCTAAATCAAATCCTGGTGCATTGAAATCCGGAAATTGATTGATCAAGTAAATGTCGTGATATGAGTTCATAAGAATTACTTGAATAATACAATTCCTTTGAACAAATCCAAAATAATAGTGATGAAATGCACTATTCAGGGATTGGATACAGAACAAGTGGTTCTGATGTGAATCCACGCTATTATTTCAGTAATACCATCTTTCTTGTCTCAATAAAATTTCCTGAAATCAATCGATAGAAATATAATCCGCTGGAAAGTGCATCTCCATTAAAATTCACTGAATATTTCCCGGTTGTTTGTTCTCTATTGACCAATTCAACAATTTCTCTTCCGATTGCGTCAAATACCTTTAAGGATACATGATTATTCTTTGGTACATTATAACTGATAACTGTTAAAGGGTTAAAGGGATTTGGGAAATTTTGATGTAATGAATAGACTGTAGGGAATTGTTCGTTATTTCCAATGCTCGATAACGTTCCTTGTAGTTTTACCCACATTGTTTTTTCAAATACCTTCGGGCCAAGATTTGATTTTGATGTAACAATAATCTTTGGTGTGTACGTAATATTCAAATTCGTTCTATTTACTTTTGGAGGATAAATAGTGAACGTGATCCCTTGTGAGGAGTTCGGTTGTAAAAGAAATGCCGTTGGCTGGATAGAAAGAGCAGAATCCGGTTTTACTGTTCCAGGACCGGAAGAACCATAGACCAGTTTCACAAAAATGGAATCTGCAAGTTTGCCGCTATTGGAAATAAAGACCGTTGTATCCTTACTTTTTACGTTAACATCGATCACTCCAAAATTATGCGTATTTGTATTAAACTGAAGAATAGATGCAGCAGGAGTTACAATGATTGATTTTTTACTGATAACAGTATCAGAAGTAATACCATTGCTCACAATCATTCGTACAGAATATGTATCGGGAGCTGCATATTTAAATGCAGCGGACGCTGTGATTGTATCTATACTACCATCATTGGTAAAATCCCATTTCCATGAATTGATCGGATTTGCAGGATCAACGGTGGAAATATCTTTGAACTGTACTTGCAATGGAGCCATCTCTTCAAAATTGCTGATCTGCATTGCCCCTCGAAGGAATCCCGTTGGGATCGATTCAGTAATTGTAAGGTATTGATTTGGCGAAATATTCGTTTGAACAATGATCTGTCCCGAAGGAAAGAGTACGACAAGAGAGTCAATAAGAGTAGCATCACCCAAACCAAAATGTGATTCAAGATTCTGTCCGCAATAACCGGATTGGCCTGCAACTTGCCGGAGTTGCCATACTGCTTTTCCATTGATCGTCGCTTTCACTTTCACCTTCGCTCCTATTGCCGAAAAGTTTGAAACTTTCCCGACAGCTTTTATGGTCAACCATTTATTTGCATTTCCCATGTTTTTATAGAGCGAGTTATTTTGGTTTGCGCCAAAACAATTTGCCGTTGCAATATCCAAATCTCCGTCACGATCATAGTCGCCAAACGCTACTCCATACGACCAACCAAGATCTGTAGAGACAACTCCCGAGTCCACCTTCACAAATGTTCCATCGCCATTATTGAGATAAAGAAAATTTTTGACTTGAGAGTTACCGGCAAATGCATTTGTCACCATCAGGTCTAGATCACCGTCATTATCGAGATCCCCAAATGCACTTCCGACAGAATAGCCGCCGCTGTTAACAACAGCTCCATCTATTATCTTTGTGAATGTCTTGTTCCCATTATTCCGATACAAAAATTCATTCTCATTCCCATGGTTTACCACCAGAACATCAAAATCTCCATCATTGTCAAAATCCGCAACGCTGCTTCCGAACGAATCACCACCGTCATTCACAATGGCTCCCGCTGTCTCTCCGACAAAATTTCCATCACCATTGTTCCAATACAGTGATGAATTAGCTCCCCCTTCATTTGCTACAAACAGATCAACATCCCCGTCATTGTCAAAATCACACCAATCAACACTTCGGGACGGAACAGCATCAGTAACAATAGATCCTTGCATTATTTTTGTGAATGTTCCATCACCATTATTGTGATAGAGAAAATTGGCAAGATTTACGGAACTGTTTGCAAGATACAAATCAACAAAGCCGTCGTTATCATAGTCACCCCAGCTTGCTGTTTCAGAATAGGTAAAGTCTTTGCTTATTTCCATGGGTGAAGATTTTTCGAATACTCCATTGCGTTGTCTGTGTAAACTATTTAGTTGCCCATACCATGTTGCAGTAAACGCATCGATATATCCATCATTATCATAGTCTGCCCACGTACTGCCGTCATAACTTCCGGCATCGTTTACAATGGAAAGGTTCGTAATTTTGGAAAAAGTTCCATTCCCTTCGTTTTTATAAAGAAAACAATTTGCTTTTCCAGATGGGCCATTTGAGATGAAGAGATCAAGATCCCCGTCATTGTCATAATCGACCCAATTCACACTGCGAGAATCGCCGCCATCATTCGATTGGGGTCCGGTAGTTATTTTCACGAAATATTGTGCTTGTACAGTAAGTGTAATAACGATGAGAAAGGTAATGATGTGTTTCAATGGTCCTCCTGTTTTGTTTAGGAAGAAATTACAATATGCAATCACCGAAACGAACTGTTTTGCGATAAGATGGAGATTTAACAGGATGAGTTGCTATTATGGTTGATGAATTAATGTAATAATACCGAAAGTTTTGCTTTATATTTCCTGCTAACAGACAATCTCTGTCCGTTCTTTAACTGAGCAACATAATCTCCATGATGCAAAGGTTGGAGTTCCAAAATATGGTCGATATTCACGATAAACGAACGATGGATCCGGACGAACTTTGATGGATCGAGTTGCGGTTCTATTCCTTTCATTGTTTCTCGCGTAACGTGTTTTTCTTTTGCGGTGTGAATATGGATATAATCTGCGTCTGATTCGATCCAGAGGATATCGTTGACATTAATGAATATTATCTTTTTACTGGTACGGATGGATATTCGTTGAGTAAATTTTTCCCGACCTCCCATCGATTCCATCATGTGCACCATTCGAGAAGAGTAGGCAGCACGTTCTTTAAGACTGATCAATTCTTTTGCCCGCTGCACAGATGCATGAATCCGTTCATCATCAAATGGCTTTAGGATATAATCCAAAGCATTCTCAGAAAATGCTTTCAGCGCAAATTCATCAAACGCTGTTACAAAAATGGTTATCGGAAGTTTTTCTTTTGGAATCGATCGTAACACTTCAAAGCCATTTCGTTCAGGCATTTGAATATCCATAAATACTACATCGGGAGAGAACTGCAAGATTTTTTCGAGGGCTTCGTCACCATCCTTTGCTTCCCCAAGGATCATGATGCTTTTGTCTTCAGTGAGAATTTCTTGAAGACCATGCCGGGCAAGCGGTTCATCATCCACAATCAATACCGATATCGTAGATTTCAATCTCATTATGTATTTGGGATTCGAATACGGACAGCAAAACCGTTTTCGAAATTCTCTGCACTGTGGAGTTCAAAATTTGAGCCATAGAGTTGTTGTAATCGTGATCGAGTATTTTCAAGACCAACACCGGAACCTCCAGCATTTTTTTTCAAACGGTCAGGCTTTCCCCCTCCATCATGTACTTCGATAAGAATATTTCCATTAAGCAATTTTGCACTGACCGTGATCCAACCATTTCCAGATCGTTGTGCAATACCATGTCGTATCGAATTTTCGACCAGCGGCTGCAATATGAATGTAGGTACTTTCGAATTTAATGCAGATTCAGCTATATCAGTCGTAATATGCAACCGATCTCCAAACCGTACTTTTTCAATTGCAAGATACGTATTCATAAACTGTAGTTCTTTTTCCAATGAAATGACATTCTCATTTCCTCGTTCAAGTGTTAACCGGAGAAGATCGCTGAGTCGAACGATCATTTTTTGTGCCAGTGATGGTTCTTTTTTAACAAGAACTGAAATTGTATTGAGTGTATTGAACAAAAAATGAGGCTGTAATTGCATCGTTAAAGTTTGTAACTGTGCTTCTGCTAATTGCGATTTAAGTTCAATCGAATGTTTTTCTTCCTGTTGATACCGGCGATAATATCCAATTGCATGATAGATAAACACTATTGACCAATACATCATTACACCGAATTCGAAGAAACCGATGATTGTCGGCAAAAATTTCTCTAAGGGTTTCGAAAGAACAAAACCATTTTCTACAACATCGATAAAAAGCGTGTACGTAGTATGCTGTATCAGAGCGATGACAACGGAAAGAAAAAAATGTACACCGATATTTCTCAGAAATTTTTTATCGTCAAGACGGAAATATTGGGCAAGATTAATGACCAGCGGGGTAAGAAGGGCCCATTCAATGCAAAATGTAAAAGAATGGAAAAGTGAACGTTGAATATCGAACGTTCGCCCGATACTTAACGAATAAAAAAAGGACTGACTCGAATAGATCAGTCCAATCATAGTCCAAATACCAACAATGGTGAATGGTTTTTTCAATCTCATTGTTTTGGGATCTTCTTTTTCGGTACCGGCTTTTTTATCGTGTCGATCTCCCTGCGTAAATGTTCAAGTTCCTCATCGAGGAGTCTATCCATTTTTTGATGCAATTGTTGAAGCATCAGTTCTGATTTCACATTCACTTGATAATCAAGATCTGCTTTGAGTCTGTCTTTTTTCTGAGCGCGGTTTTGACTCATCATAATCACCGGTGCTTGTAATGCGGCAACAGTAGAGAGCATCAGATTCAAAAATGTAAAAGGGTATTCGTCAAACGGTTTGATAAAAAACTGAAGAACGTTTATTCCAATCCAGAGAGCCATGAATGCTCCAAATGACAGAATAAATCTCCAACTACCACCAAACTCCGCTATTTTATCAGCAATATGGTCACCGAATGTCAATTTTTCTTCGATCTCGTCATTTGGATTCTTTGAAGCAAGTGAAGTAATAAGTTCATTCGTCAACTGCAGACGTTTTGCCATTTCGGCGAGCATTGAAATTCCGATAGAGGGGCGTTCCATCACAAACGTGATGAAATCTCCCCGCTGCATCTCTACAAGCCGCGTATCCGCAAGTGCACGCGTCGTTGCGGTGCGGGGTGTATCTGCAAAGAGCGAAAGTTCTCCAAAGAATTCTCCCTCTTTCAAGATCGATAGTTGGACTTCATTCACCGGTGGATCAACGGGAAGGAGGATCTCCACTTCGCCTTCTTCAATGACATACATTGAAGAACCCGGTTCTCCTTTGCGAAACAACACCTCTCCCGTTTTTAATGTTTTAATTCTCCATAAACTGACCAGGGAGATATGATCATCTTCAGGAAGAAATTTGAAGATAGGAATTTTAGAGAGAAATTCTTTTGTGATCATTATTCTTTATACCAATCCGTTTTTGGTGTATAAAATGTTTTCAATTTCTTTTTATCGTTGTACCGTTCTAGTGCATAGGCGATCAATCGGTCTAAGAGATCGGAATAGGAAACGCCGGAAGCTTCCCACAATTTTGGATACATACTGATGGATGTGAATCCCGGGATCGTATTGATTTCATTCAAAAAGAATTTTCCATTCTTTTGCAGTAGAAAATCGACACGGGCCATTCCGGAGCA
Source organism: uncultured Chitinophagaceae bacterium (assembly GCA_964409765.1). Classification (GTDB taxonomy): domain Bacteria; phylum Bacteroidota; class Ignavibacteria; order UBA10030; family UBA8401; genus UBA8401. The sequence continues at coordinate 16,977 of CAYPEM010000036.1, read as the reverse complement.
CTCCAACACGGAATATGCTTTCAACGCACACGCTTGCAATTTTTTGATCATCAGCGGAGGAAGTTTTGCCGGAATTTCAGCGACAGATTTTCCATCCACATATTTTGCATCATAATCATAGAATTCATTGGAAGGAACGATCTCGCCCGGAAGCGAGGCAACCGGAGTATCATTTCCCATGACGCTTAGTTCGATCTCCCTCGGTTTTATTACAGCTTTTTCGATGAGAATTTTTCTATCATACTCTCCGGCAAGATGGATTGCCGCGATCAATTCTTTTTTGTTATGCGCTTTGCTGATGCCGACACTCGAACCTTGATTCGGCGGCTTCACGAAACATGGGTATTTTATTTTCTTTTCAATATCGAGCAGATGATGTTTCTGCCGTTTTACAAAATCAGTATACAGAAACCAGATTCCTTTCGCAACCGGAATAGCCGCGCGTTCCAGTAGTTGTTTTGAAATTACTTTATCCATTCCAACTGCAGATCCAAGCACTCCGGCACCGACATACGGAATATCTGCAAGTTCAAACAAACCTTGAATCGTTCCATCCTCACCGAATGTTCCATGGATGACGGGAAATATCACATCAACTTTTTCAGCATTCTGTGGGAACGCACCGCTGATATTCACAAGTGATTGTTTCCTCGGATCCGGAAGAAGAACGTGTTCAGGAAATTTTTCAAGTCCCGATTTTTCTTTCAATAATTGCAATGCATTCACGGCACTTAACCAGCGACCCTCTTTTGAAATGCCTATTGGGAGAACATCGTATTTTGTTTTGTCCAAAGCATTGATAATGGAAGCTGCAGAAACAAGAGAGACTTCGTGTTCAGCTGAACGGCCTCCAAAAAGCACGCCGATTTTTAGTTTTTGATTTGTCATCGCAAAGAAGTAAGTATAGCGTTAATACACTTGGTGAAAAATTAGTATTGGATAATGTTCCGATAAAATACACACAATCGCAGGAATTCTCAAAGAGATTTTTTAATACAGAGGAATGGAAAGGCCCGGAAGCCAGTTCATTGTAAGGCCAAATGTTGCTTTTCCCTGTTGTGAAATGCTTAAAACACTCCCTAAAGAAAAACCATTGAAGTTAAACACACCGGGATAAACATTAATTTTGAATACTTCAGATCGTAAACCACTGATGTAGACTGACGTTAACAAAGAATTGTCCTGATCATAAAAGAAACCTGCCCGCCACATAAGAGTTATTGATTGTTCGTTGGTGTGAGGATTCATCGTGTTCCTTCGTTCACCGATAAAACCTGCGCCAGCTGAGAATGATGAACCATCGTCATTGCCATAGGATGCCCCAACAATCCCTTCTACACCTGCAAGATAGAATAATTTCCAATGCTGTGAGGATGGTATTTTCCATTTGAAAGAAAAATACTGCCCATTATTAAACAAGGTTCCATCGCGTAAAGAAAATACCGGCTGCCCAGACCAATCCGCCATGACTACGGTACTGCTAAAGAATTCTTTTACGTTGTCCGAACTGAATAATAATATTCCTCCGATGTCAAAGACCCATACATCAGAGATCGGATCGACATTGTCACCCGTATGATTTCGCATTTCAACGACTTCGTTAATGTAATGATATGCTCCCATTGTTGCGAGAGAATAGAGTTGCGGATATTCAAATCCAAAATAATCATACCATTCAGTCATCTTTACATACGTCATTCCTCCCCCCAACAAGTGAAGATTATAATTCGGCCACCATTGCATTTTTTTCGGTGAGAAAGATAAGGGAAGAATTTCCTGACGGATAAATTTTGATGCACCATACCGTGAGACCACGGAAAATGGTCTCGTCAGATTTTTGAGAACCTGACTGCCTGCGGATCGAAATCGAATTCGATCAAGATGTTTTGTTTCTCCTTCAAATTGCAATACATCAAAACTTCCGTTCAAGATCAGATTGACCGGGTTGACCATCATTTCACTGCCGGCACGAGGCCCGTGATAAAAATAATGCTGCTGCTGCGGAAAAGAAAGTGTAACAATACAAACAACGGGAAGAAATAACCTGCGTAACAAAAATCTAATGACTCAATGTCCTTTCATTAATGATACTTCATGGATTCAGGCATTGAATGCCATTTATCTTTTGGTTCAAAATATTGCCAGAGTGTTCGAGAGACATTCCTCAGTAGGACATATCCTTCATTTTCACTTACCCAACTCTCGTCCTGTTGATTCTTTGTAATAACGCAAAAGACATAATCGCCGCTTGGTGCATTGACAAGCACAACTTCAGATCGCGATTGATCGACAGCACCTTGTTTTGACGCTGTATGAATGTATGGCGGAATTTCAAATAACGCTTCACCATCCCAATAGATCCGTCCAAGATTCCGATACATCCGTTCGCTCGCCCATGGCGAGATGATTTTACCTTCTCTGATTTTTACGACAAGTTCTGCCATTTCCCGCGGAGTCGTTACTCCCCACCCATATAATGTACGCATCGCTTCGCGTCCGGGAGTTCGTGAATTTACGCGAGTACCATTGAAACCATTCTGCTCCATAATTTCATTAATACGCGTTCCTGTTCCCGCCATTCGTTGATTCCACAAACTTGCCGTATTATCACTGGTGGTAATCATCAACATCACATTTTTACTTAACGTTATTCTTCCTGAATCTTTTAACGTTCCTACAATATCTTCGCCCGGATACAACAGTGAATCTCGATACATCAGCAGTGAATCGTATTTCAATTCTCCTTTTTCGATCTTATCGAAAATTCCGATCATAATCGGAATTTTTATCATACTCGCTGTCGGGAAAAGTGTATCGGCATTGATCTCCACAGTTTTTCCAGTCTTAAGATGACGAACATAGATACCGACCTCCCCTTTGAAATCTTGCACAATGTCAAGAAGCCGTTTTGTCAGTACTTTATCTGTCTTCGATCTTGGAAACGGATTATTTGATTGTGCAATCAAAGACGAAACAATCAAAAACAATAGTATGAATTTTTTCATAGAGATTATTTGGTATACACTGTCTGGGATAATTCTCTTAATTGTAAAATACGTTCAGACGATAATGGCTTTGCACCGCCAAGCTTTTCTGCAACAAAAAGTGTTTGAGCAATCTGTTCGACTTTTTCCATTTTAAAATATGCATCCCAAATATCGATTCCGTACGTCACCACACCATGATTTGCAAGAAGAATCGCATTGGACGATGCCACATACGGGCGAAGGGATTCTCCAACTTCATCCGTTGACGGAGTTGCATAATCAGCCATTGGAATATTCCCAATTCCAACAATCACTTCAGGAAAAATATTTTCCTTCAACGGAATTCCTGCTGCTGCAAATCCAGTAGCATAGATGGGATGACAATGAACAACGGCATTCACATCTCTTCTTTGCCCGTAGATGAATAAATGCATCTTCATTTCGGTCGACGGTTTTCTGGTTCCGCTGATCTGAATCCCATCCACCGTCAATTCAACGAGATCTTCTTTTTGAACAAAACCTTTGTTCATTGACGTTGGCGTTGCAAGGATATTTCCATTTGGCAATCGAACACTGATATTTCCATCGGTTGCAGCGACAAATCCTTTTACAGCAACTCTACGGCAAACATTGATAACTTCGTTGGATATATCGGGTATCACTTGAGTTGAGTTTTTCACGTAAGCATTCACACATTCTTAATATTACATTTGAATTGGAGCACGCCGCAGACTTTCGGAATCTTTTACCCCAAGTGCATCATAGATCTTCACTGTCGGTTTCGAACGGTTAAGTGTATAGAGATGGACTCCGGCGACATTGCGATCGATAAGATCCCGTACTTGTTCGGTAGCCCAATGGATTCCAACTTTTTCTACGTACTCATCATCTTCTGCGCGCGAAACTGCACGGATTAATTTTGCAGGAAAATGTGCACCGAGCGCCAATTCCGCCATTCGCGTAAATCCTTTGCGGGATGTTACCGGCATGATTCCGGCAATGATAGGAACTTTTATTCCCGCAATCTCACATCGCTCACAGAAATCGTAAAAGTCACGGTTTTCAAAAAATAATTGCGTGCAAATATAATCGGCGCCCGCATCCACTTTTGCTTTTAGGTTGTCGATCTCTTTCAAACGATTAGGAGTTGCCGGATGTCCTTCAGGAAATCCTGCCACACCAACTCCCATGTTAGGAAAATGCTTTTTAATGAATGCGACAAGCTCTGCTGCATACGCAAATCCATTCTGCGGCTGAACGAATTGCGTTTCACCTTTTGGCGGATCACCTCGCAGTGCCATGATATTTTGTATTCCGCTCTCATTGTACTTTGTAAGAATATCTTTGATCTCTTCTTTGCTTGCACCAACACACGTTAAATGGGAGACAATGGTCAGTTGAGATTCTTTTTGCAGACGAACAATGAGATCGTGGGTCAATTGACGAGTAGAACCTCCTGCGCCGTATGTAACGCTAACGTACGAAGGTTTCAGCGGCGAAAGTTCTTTGATCGACTCAAAGAGTGACTTTGAGGATTCTTCCGTTTTTGGTGGAAAGAATTCAAAGCTAAAATGTGGTGATTGTTGTTTTAGAATCTCTGCGATATGCATGTATTGCTCCCAAATAAAATAACCGCCCAAAAATATTGGACGGTTATAGTATAGTAAAAAGTTTTATCGGTTTCAAAGACTACTTAATGTTCAATATGTTATGGTAGCTTTACATCTTTATTCTGCCAGTATTTGATCCAGCCCAATTGAGGGGTGACGAACGGAACAGCAGGCATTCTTCCTCCAAAGCCAAGAATCCGAAAAACCATTGAAGGGGTTGAACTTACATTCACATCTTTAAAATTCTTCTCGTAGAATGTTATTTCAGTTGAATTAGCTACTGATCCAACTATTTGGTCTATTTTCTCGTTCGTTTTTAACTCTTTTGTTTTCGAAACAGCTTTGGTGTTGTCAAATATCAACGTAGAGTCGTTGCTGAATATCCTTCGCAATTGTTCAATATCGTTCTGAGAAACAGTGATCGTATCTCCGATTCTATTTTTTACGATCTGAGAGAGATATGAATCCCGCCAAACTTTAAGATCTTTTTGCACCGCTGAAGACTGATTCAATCTTCTAGCGTATCCAATCTCTGTCAAATATTCCTGATCGATCAGATCACGCAATCGCTGC
>CAYPEM010000036.1:0-11707 GCA_964409765.1 uncultured Chitinophagaceae bacterium | reverse complement strand
AGCGTATCCAATCTCTGTCAAATATTCCTGATCGATCAGATCACGCAATCGCTGCTCAACATCAATTCGTATTGTATTCAATGTGGGATTTGCTGTGGCCAAATTTGTTTGAGCAATTTTTTCCAATGCTGTCTCAACAGTCCAAACTGTGTGCGGAAATGTGACGAATGGAGAATGAAGTGAATCACCCATTGATTCATGCAACAAAGTAATAAGTGTTTTGTCAATGAAGAACATCGTTGAATCTGTCCGAACAGGATACTTCTGTTGAGCAATGTCCCATAGATGAATAATTGTGCTTTTTAATAACCGCGAATTAATGTCGGTAGTTGTTGAACGAAGCGCACTCTGCATATAATCAGACATCCTTGAGAATTCTTTTCGTTGTCTTAGTCGAGTTTCTATTTTTTGGCGCTGTACTTTTTGCTCACTTTCACCGGCAACGATCGTTGTTGTCCTCTTCATTACTTTGGCAATATACCACCCATCATCCAATTGAAAAGGTTTGGATGTTTCATTCTGTTTAAGAGAATAAATGACATTCTCCATGCGTTCATCAACATCACCCCAACGAGCAATTGCAGAATCGGGTCCTGACCAATTGCTTGACAAATTTTCTGACGGCAAAAAACGCTCTAATGGTTTTCCGTTTCGGATCACTGCATTCAGTGAATCGGCAATTTCTTTTGTTGCAGCATAAAGAAAATAGACTTTCAATTCATTGGATGACCGCCGAATTGCCGTTTTAATTTCTTCGTTGGACAGAGTCACTTTCTGTGATACTTCAGTTCTGTATAATTCATCGCGAACAAACATCCGTTCTATCTGCTGTACCGCATTCGTCAACACTGTATCGTTGTCCCAACCTTCTTGTTGTGCTTTTAGAATAAGGAGCTTTTCTGCGATCAACGATAGCATGAATTGATTTTTGTTTCCTTCAGGATCATTCTTCCGGCGATGTATTCCCGGATTTAGTTCATAGCGGGAGACAAATTCACTTTTTGTAATAGTGATTGGACCAACTTTCACCAGTGGGATTTCATCCGGTTGTTGAGCCGAAACAGTTCCAGAAAATAATAATGCTACAACAAATAGTACTTTCATTTGAAAAGATTGATCCTAAGGATATGAATGAACAAAGGAAATCCAAAATAGAATGCATGGCCCAGCATTGGAGTGATAAGACTGTTTGTTTTCCAATAAACAATCCCGCTGAAAAGACCAAGAATGAATGTGGGGATTATTGAATAATCACCAATCTGAAATTGTGACGATGTAGAACCAAATGCAAAGAGTGTCGCAGAAAACAGAATGATGATCGGAAAACCTTTGACCGAAAATGAATCTCCCCATTGTTTCATCAACACCGTCTGTCCGAAACTAAAGAACAAAATCTGATTTGCCACCGGTGACGACATCCAATAGGTTAGAAATGATACGATTGTCTCTTTTGTCCCTACTGGAATAGTACTCGCAGCTATTGGCAGCATTGCATCACCGAAGATCACAGCAGCAACAATCACTGCTCCATACAACCAAACAAGCCACAGCATCGATGTTTTAAGATTTTGAGAATTGATACCGTAACTCCACAAATGACCACGGGAAAGAATCACCACCGCCATAAATGAGAAAAGGTACTGCCAGAAATGTTGTTCGAATTGCAGAAATGGAACAGAATTCTCAAACGATAATAATTTTGCGATGATTGAAAGTGCAGAAAACCGTACGACAAGATAACAAAACGCTGCGGCTCCGATAATCGAAAGAAATTTATTCTCTATAGGAGCTGCCGAAGAATGATTGTTCATTATGCACCAAGCACTCGTAATCGTGCAAATTTAACCATCAGGTTTTTTGGTCCAACACTTTGGAAATTCACAATTGCTTTTGCTGATTCACCCCGTCCACTAAGCATGGTTACTTTACCTCGTCCAAAGACTTCGTGTTCCACATACACTCCAATCTTTAAGCTGATCTCCTCCTGAGTTTCAGAATCGTAATCAACTTCTTCATCGGGTGTAAAATGCTCAGCCGATTTGGATTTCTTTTGCTGTATTGAACTCTGATATCGGTCACGTGAAGCGGCAAGTGAAGAGACGACTGTTGGAGAATAGGAAGGTCTTCGTATCGTTTCTTTATCAAGCAAGGAATCATCAATCTCAGAAAGGAATCTTGAAACGACTGGATATGTTACATCGCCAAAACGGTAGCGAATCCGTGTATAGGTTAGATATAATTTTTTCATTGCACGGGTGATACCTACATAACACAATCGTCGTTCTTCTTCGAGTTCAGAAGGATCGGGCGAACCTTGATACATCGGAAAAAGTCCTTCCTCCACTCCGGAAATGAAGACGACGGGAAATTCCAATCCTTTTGCTGCATGGAGTGTCATCAGTGTGACAGAATTTTTTTCATCGGTAATAGAATCGGTTGCAGCTACAAGTGCCACTTCTTCAAGAAAATTCTCAAGCGTCGGTTGTTCTTTGTTTGCATCGACAAATTCCGTCACTGCTGACAATAATTCCTGCACGTTCTCCCACCGTCCAAGTGATTCAGGTGTCCCTTCATCCTTATACATTCGAAGGATTCCAAGTTCATCCACCAGTGCACGGGCAACTTCACTTGCAGAGATTTGAGATTTCAGTTCAGCATATTTTAGGATCAGTTTCCCAAATTGGTGGACAGAATTTTTTGCACGATCAGATAACGACGAAATGCCTCCTGGATTCAGAACTATGTCCAGCATTGATAAATTTGTTACCGTTGAATGCTCGATCAATTTTTCGATCGTTGTATCGCCAATACCTCTTGCCGGATAATTGATCACGCGCAGCAGACTCTCTTCATCTTTTGGATTTATGATCAGACGAAGATACGCAAGAACATCTTTGATCTCTTTTCTCTGATAGAATGCAACTCCGCCGATAATGACATATGGAATTCCTGCCCGGCGCATTGCATCTTCTACAGAACGCGATTGTGCGTTTGTTCGATAAAGGACTGCAAAATTCTTAAGATCGAGTTTTTCTCTGGTGATATGATCTTGTATACGATGAGCGATCTGCACCCCTTCGGCTTTGTCATCTTCGGCTTCGATCACGGAGATCTTTTCACCTTTTGGATTATCAGTCCATAATGTTTTTTTGATTTGATTGCGGTTGTTCTTTATGACGGAATCAGCTGCTGATAAAATTGTTTTTGTGGAGCGGTAATTTTGTTCAAGACGGAACACTTTTGCATCCGGATAATCCCGCTCAAAATCCAGAATGTTCTTAATATCCGCTCCGCGAAATGCATAGATACTTTGAGCGTCATCTCCAACGACACAAATATTCTTAAATTTCTGTGCGATCATATTGATCAACACGTACTGAGCACGGTTGGTATCCTGATACTCGTCAACCAAAAGATATTTGAACCGGTACTGATATTTTTCGAGAATGCGTTCATGTTTCTTGAAAAGCTCGATCGGTTTCAATAACAGATCATCAAAATCCATTGCATTATTTTTGTGAAGTTTCTTTGCATACTCGGTATAGATCTCGGAGACTTTTTGTTCAAAAAATTCCTTGGCAAGCAGTTCATATTCAGATGGTGAGATCATCTGGTTCTTCGCACCGCTGATCCGTGAAAGCACTGCTCTGGGATTCACCTGTTGCTGTGAAATGCTCATCCCGTTCATGATATTTTTTATGAGCCCGATCGAATCATCTGAGTCATAGATGGTAAAGGAACGGGTATACCCAAGAGGCTCACATTCATGGCGAAGGATTCGTGCAAAGATGGAATGGAATGTTCCCGCCCAGACGGAATGTGCTTTTGCACCGATGAGTTTCTCGATCCGCTCCTTCATTTCTTTAGCGGCTTTGTTGGTGAACGTTAAAGCAAGAATCTCTGAAGGATGAATTCCGGCTTCTAAGAGGTGAGCGATTCTAAAAGTGAGAACACGTGTTTTTCCGCTCCCTGCTCCTGCTACGATCATTTCCGGTCCGTCAATAACGGAAGCGGCATTGCGTTGTACGGGATTAAGTTGATTCAATAATGACATTCGTTGAAAATACTCTGTGTGTTAATGTGCGCTACGATGAAGAAATAATAAATTGGATTCCAGAATAAAAATACGCAATTAACAAAGGCGATGCAATGAGAGAAGAAAGATAGATCCAACTCGAAGGGTCGGTACAACTTCTTAAGTCAAATAAGAATAGCACCTTCAGCACGGAGAAGAAATTCTTTTGTTTTAATTCCCGCTGCATAACCTGTCAGTGATCCATCGGTGCCGATCACACGATGACATGGAATAATGATCGGTATCGGATTGCATCCGTTCGCGCTTCCAACTGCCTGGAATCCGCGAGGAACACCAACACGCCGCGCCAATTGTTTATAGGAAATTGTTGAACCGTAGGGAATATTACGAAGCTCTTTCCAAACTCTCAGTTGAAATGTTGTTCCAAGAAGGTCCAATGGAACTGAAAATTTTGCAAGCTTACCGTTGAAGTACCGTGTCAATTGATCGATAACATCCTTGTTGCGGCTTTTGTTGTCGACGACATCTTCTTCATTAAAATTCGTTGTAAGCCAAGAAAAAAAATCCTTCTTGGATTCTTTAGGAATACAAATTTTACACACACCTTTATCGGTTGATGCGATATAGATTGTTCCGATCTTTGAATCGAATGATGTGCAGTAAATTTTTGACATGACCTGAAGGTGATGAGATATTAACGGCTGGAAAATATAGAAAAGTTCATTTTGTGTAGCAAGTCTTTAAAATAAAAAAGCGGGATGTGCCTTCTACATCCCGCTCGGTATATTGAAACCGCCTTTTCATTTTCCCACCTCCCCAGATGGAAAATTCAGAGCAGTTCCAAAGGATCAATTTGTAATCATAATTTTCAGCGACAATATTCAATACCGAAAGTAACTTACTAATTGTCTGCTGAAAGTCATTGAATCACAAGAACGAATTATAATTTATAGTCAATTCCAATCTGCAATATTCCCATTCCAAATCCGAGACTTGCCGTTGCAAACAATTGCTCAGTTAACATATAACGCGCATTCGCTGATAGACCGAGGACAAATCCACCTGCTGAGGCTGTAGGAGAAGTAGCCCCAGCTGGAACACCCGAAGATGTCCATGAAAATTTTGCTGATGCAACGTTGTAACCGATGTGTAGAGCACCCCATGTGTCGAGTTTTTCGTTTTTCAACAAATCGATGTGATAATTTCCATTTGCAAGTATTAAGATGTTAGTGTAACTCCATTCACCCTTCCAAGCGCCGAAATTGTATTCTTCAGAATATCCTGAATACCCTATCGATGCACCAACGCCAATATTTTCTTGAAGTCCCATTTCATAAGTTCCTACAAATCCCATGGAAGCACCTGCAACCGAACCCAGAGCTAATTTAGCACCGGCATATTGATCACCTTTATTGATAAGCGTTCGTTGTGCCAATGACACACTTGAGATTGTCACGGTAAGCAGTACAGCAAAAAGCAGTTTCTTCATTATGTTGCCCCTTTGTATTGAATATATTTAAGTATGGATTATGTGAATTGGTGTAGCGTTATTTAACAAGTAACATTTTTTTGGTTGCTATTCTCTGCCCGCTCTGCAGACGAGCATAATACACTCCGCCAGACAATGTCGAAGCGTTGAACGTAATGGAATATGTTCCCGGTTCTTTTACATCACTTACTACTGTTGATACTTCTCTTCCAAGAATATCATACACTTTCAATGAGACCATACTGGCATCACGAATTGAAAATTGTATCTCCGTTGATGGATTAAATGGATTAGGAAAATTCTGCGATAACGAAAATGTGATAGGAGCGGTGTAGAAATTTTTCGATACAGATGTAGTTATCTGTGTACTCTTAAAAAGTCCCGAAGTTGTTCCTCCAAAAAGGAAACCATTGGACGCTGCAAATAATCCGGTGAGTGAAGCATTTCCATCAATAGTCAGAATATTATTCTCAATTTGTTGCCACGTTGCACCATTATTTGTTGACTGATAACATTGAGAATTGACGCCGCTTTTAGCCCCTCCCATAAAGATTATTCCACTCTTGTTCACAGCAGCATAGATCCCATATGGTTTTACAACTTTTTGAGTATCAATGCGGACCCAATTTTCTGCATTGTCTGTAGAACGAAATATCCCTCCTTCTGTTCCCGCAATAAGATCACCGTTTGGTGCTATATCCAAACTTCGAACTGTTGTAACGGTCATTCCTGTAATTTTTTGCTGCCAAGAACTTCCACTATCAAGAGATCGATAAATACCATCCCCAGGCCAGTGCCGTCGTGCAAAAAGTGTTCCGTTGGGAGCTTGATGCAATGAATTGACACTTGTAGAATGGACTTTTATCCAACTTTTAGTTGTGTTAGTGCTGCGATAAATTCCGTTCGATGTTCCCGCAAGTACAGCGTTAAAGGAAGTTCCAAGCAAAGTGTTAACATATCCACCGAGACCAATATTATTGGCTAATGGTTTGAAAGTTTTACCATTGTCCGTGGAACGAAACACCGCACCTAGATAAAAATTATCACCTACTAAAATTGTATCACCGAAAAATCCAGCACTTGGAACTCCTACAACACCTGTGTATAAAATATTCCATGACTGTCCGAAATCTGATGACCTATAAAGATTCTGATAAGCATTGCCTCCGGCTGTGAAAAATAATTCATGCTTAGGGCTCTCGATCATAATACCGACATTCGGAAAGGAAACAGGGAGAGCTTTCCAAGAAATTCCATTATCCGTTGAACGATATAACTGATCTTGTGAAAGAAATAAATCTCCTTTTTTATTGATTCCAAAACCTGAAATCCCATTGAACGGTGTACTAATCGGAGTCCATGTAGTTCCATTATTCGTCGTTTTATACAACACGGCAGTTGTATCATTAGAATTGATTGATGCATACACTGCACCGGATTGATCGGTAGCCACATCGCCGATATAATTATTGTAGAAACCAAGAATTCCCCAAGTATTTCCACCGTCCGTAGAATAGCGAACTCCATTTCCGGTTCTGGCATAAATTGTTCCATTGGAACTAACAGTTACTTTGTAAAAAGCAACCGTATCTAAACTATTGGTTCCTTTTATCCATGTCAATCCATTATCAGTCGAACGAAAAGCGTATCCTCGTTCAGGACTGATGGTGGTTGTTCGTGTGAAAGCATACAGGGTATTACCGTCGAATGTTGCCATAGCAGAGATCGAAGAATCTCCGGTCATCTCTTTACTCCCTGCAACTTTCGTCCAATTATCGCCATTGTCAGTTGAACGGTAAATTCCTTTGTTTGTACCTGTGATAACAACTCCGGACGAAGTGACCATGACAGCAGTGCAGCTTGGTTCATTGATCCCCGTACCTTTGATCGTCCAGCTGTTCCCTTTATTTGTTGAGCGTGACATTTTCTGCTGATTCTCCGATAAAAAAATGTATCCATTTGGTGCAACGGCAATATCGGTAACATAATTTACGACAACCGGCGTGCTCCATGTTGATCCGTTATTTGTAGAGCGGCTGAATCCCGAACCTAATGTACCATAGATTGTATCACCTCCGCCAAAATACATCTTATTGAACGAGGCATAATACGGTTCTGTCCGTTCCCAAAACGATTGTGAAAATACAACCGTACTCAAAAGCATTACTGACAGCAAAAATTTGAACATCATTATTCATCCCCCTATTTGATTAATATCATTTTTTTTGTTTCACTCTTCTGACCAGCCTGCAATGAATACAAATATATTCCGCTCGGAACGCGGGAAGCATCGAACTTTGCTTCATAACTTCCTGCTTTTAAAATTTCATTGACTAATGTTGCAGTCTCCCTTCCAACAATATCATATACTTTCAATGATGTAAATGCAGAAGCGTTGATTGAAAAACGAATGGAAGTTGAAGGATTAAATGGATTTGGATAATTCTGTTCAAGCGAAAAACTTTCCGGCATTTTTGGAGAAATATTTTCAACATTTGTTGTTCGCGCCAAAGTATACACCCCATGGATTTTAGTTCCATAGCAATACACAAAAACATTCGATTGATTTGCCGCGAGAAACCAGGGCGTTAGAGTCGTATTATTTAATAATAATCCTACGGTAGAAAGTGTATCCCAGCTGGCACCGTTGTTGATGGAAGAAAAAATTCTTGTTTGTGAAGAGAACAGCCCCCACACTCCAGCATACAGTGTATTGCCATAACCATACATTGATTTTGGAATCTGATAAAGACCATTATCAGGAATTCCATTATTCACTGGAATCCATCCGGTATCACTTGCCCCGATTTTATAGATTCCTCCCCCAAATGAAAACCCGAAAATGATATTGTTAAATGAATAGACACCGGAAATTCCCCCGGCAATTGGATTTTTTTCAGACCACGTTGATCCGTTATTTGTAGAGATTAATGCTCCTACATTTGCAAATACGGCAGCAAGTTTACCGCCGCCAGATGCGAAGTTGACCAACACCATATTTCGAGGATCGTTGATGATGATTTCATCCCAATTTGTTCCGCTGTTTGTTGAAACAAAGAATGATTTTCTATTCGATATTGCATACAACAAAGAACCATTCGACGTCAAAGCCCATAATGCTCCATTACCAGTTACTGTTACCGTAGATCGCAATGTCCAACTGTCACCGTTATTAGTAGAGACATAGACATTGCCTAAATAGACTCCAAATAATTCACCTCCAAAACTATAGATATTCCCAAACGTAGTTGGAGCTTTCGCAGAAATATTCTCCCACGATATTCCTCCGTTCGAGCTCCGGAAAATTCTATATCCATTATTGGAACCGTATTGAAAGATCGTATTCCCATGCATTGCAATATTACCTGTTATTCCAATATTGGTCGTATCAGTTGGAATCCATTGTGCAAATAGTGAAATTGTCATGACCAATAATAAAGCGATTTGTTTTTTCATTTTTTTAAATTCAAACCTAACGAATTATTTTTATTGATAAAGTTTTGTACTACTTCAGAAGCATCATTTTTTTTATTGCTGAATAATTTCCCGCTCTCAGCTGATAGAAATACAATCCGCTCGACAATCCTTGCGCATTAAATTCCGCTCGATAAGTTCCTGCTTCTTGTTGTTTATTCACTATGGTTGCTACTTCTCTTCCAACATTATCAAATACTTTTAGAGTCACTAGATTGTTTACAGATAATTGATAACTGATCATTGTAGATGGATTGAATGGATTAGGATAATTTTGTTCAAGATTGAAATTCTTTGGCGAGTCACTTGACGCACTTTCCACTGATGTGATCATCTCAGAAAATGGTCTCTTCCAAACACCACCGCCATACGTTCCTGTAAAAAGATTCGTGCCACTAATAGCAAACGACAACACATACCGAGAATCGATCGGTAAGCCCGTCGCAACAGATGTCCAACTCGTACCGTTGTTGGTAGAAAGAAGAACCCCTTTGGTGTAAACACCGGCATAAAGATTTGTACCACCATTCCCATTCGGTCTTGCGATAAGAGCATCAATTCGAGAGTTTTCCATACCGGTATTTACCGGAAACCAACTTGATCCATTATTCGTTGAAAGGAAAACTCCGCCGGATTGTGTTCCTGCAAAAAGATTTGTTCCGTTGACCGCGAGTGTGTTTACATATGTTGAGGTCAATCCTGTGTTGATGGCTCCCCAATTCGTTCCATTATTTGTTGAAAGAAAAACGCCAACACCGGTTGCTGCAAAAAGATTCGTGCCATTGACTGCAAGTGCATTGACAACAGTATATGTCAATCCTGTATTGATCGGAGTCCAACTTGTTCCATTATTCGTAGAACGAAACATCCCACCATTCGTTCCCGCAAACAGATTCGAACCGATTGTGGCAAATGTTGAGACAACTGCATTTGCAATTCCGGTGTTCGCAACACTCCAACTTGTTCCGTTATTCGTTGAAAGAAAAACACCACCAGTATTTCCTGTAAAAAGATTTGTTCCTCCTGTACCGTTTGGGCTTGCGATAAGCGATTTAACAGCGGTGTTCGTTAAACCTTCATTGACCTCAGTCCAACTTGTACCGCTATTGGAGGAAAGAAATACGCCGCTTCCACTAAGATCACCCGCAAATAAATTTCCTGACGAATCAGAAGCAAGTGCATAGTTATTTGTATTGGTAAAGTTCGTTTTGACCGAATTCCAATTTGTCCCATTATTCGAGGAAAGAAATACACCTCTTGTTGTTCCCGCAAAGAGATTCTGCCCAATAACAGCTAACGCATTGATAGTGGTATTATTCGTTAAACCCGTTTTGACTGCATTCCAACTAGTTCCGTTGTTTGTAGAAAGAAATACACCACCTCCATTAGTACCGGCAAAAAGATTTGCACTATTGAATACCAGAGACAAAACATTTGTGTATGTTAAACCGGAATTAACCGCTGTCCAACTTGCTCCATTGTTCGTCGATAGAAAAACACCGCCATCCGTTCCTGCAAAGAGATTCGCACCATTAACAGCAAGTGACTGAACATTTGGAAATGTCAATCCAGTATTGACCGCTGACCAGCTTGTCCCGTTATCTGTAGATAGAAAAACTCCGCCGCTGAAAGTTCCTGCAAAAAGATTCGCACCTATTATTGCAAGTGATTTAATTGAAGGATATATCAAGCCCGTACTTGCCTTCGTCCAGTTTGCTCCGTTGTTTGTAGAAAGAAAAACGCCTCCATTTGTTCCAGCAAAAATATTTGAACCATTAACAGCTATTGCATTGACTATCGAATTCGTCAATCCCGTTTTACCTTCAGTCCAGTTTGTTCCATTATTTGTGGAAAGAAAAACACCGCCGTTTGTTCCTGCAAATAAGTACGCACCACTTGAAGAAAGGGATTTCACATATGTGTTT
The DNA here is from genome assembly GCA_964409765.1 of uncultured Chitinophagaceae bacterium. Classification (GTDB taxonomy): domain Bacteria; phylum Bacteroidota; class Ignavibacteria; order UBA10030; family UBA8401; genus UBA8401. The sequence continues at coordinate 783 of CAYPEM010000036.1, read as the reverse complement.
GTTAATCCTGTATTAACTGCTGTCCAACTATTTCCGTTGTTTGTAGAAAGATAAACGCCTTCGGAAGATCCTTCAAAGAGATTTGCACCATTAACGGCAAGCGACAAAACGTTACCGCCTCCTTGACCACTTGCTTGAGTCCATTGTGCTTGCAAAATATTTGCAGTGTTGAAAGTCATAAATAAAATAAAAAGAGAACCGAGCCGATGGATATTCAAGAATGTGTTTTTAATGGTATTGCTCCTTTAGTAAATTTTTTTATTTAATCGTTCGAATGTGGTTATTTGAGAAGTATCATTCGTTTTGTTGCCGAAAAATTCCCTGTCTCTAAACGATAGAAATATACACCGCTAGAAAATTTTGATGCATCAAATATTGCTTCATACGTTCCAGCGTTTAGATTATCATTCAACAATGTTTTAACTTCACGTCCGACAATGTCATAAACTTTCAATGTCGTTAAACCCATTTCTCGAACCTCAAATCGAATTGTAGTCGAAGGATTGAATGGATTGGGATAATTCTGTTCTAGTGTGAATTCTTGCGGAGAAGTTCCTGATTGGTTTTCTTCGACGTTCGTGATGCCAACGTCAGTAAACGCGGCGCGATAGAGGCTACCTCCCATTGATGCGTAAATACTATCTCCCGCAACAAATGCAGCGGAAAAAGTCGGGTACGAACCTGAAATTCCTTTGTTGATCTGAGTCCATGCTGTTCCATTATTGGTGGAAAGATACATTCCTGCAGCATTTGTCAATGCAAATATATTTTGTTTATCTATAA
>CAYPEM010000035.1:42166-51365 GCA_964409765.1 uncultured Chitinophagaceae bacterium | reverse complement strand
CAGGATATGATGTAGAAATTATCAAACGTGTTTGTGAAGCCGTTCATATACCGGTGATCGTCTGCGGAGGGGCAGGGACCATCAACCATTTTTCCGAAGCGATAAAAGCGGGAGCATCTGCAGTTGCCGCAGGAAGCATGTTTGTATTTCAGGGACCTCACAGAGCAGTGCTCATCAGTTTTCCGGCGCAACAAGAACTTTCAGTGTTATGGGAAAATAAATCCTGATCTCTTGGTGTCGATTCAAAGTTAATCGAGTTTTTTCAAAAAATGACAGTGCTCTCATCGAGCATTTTGATGATTTCTACTTTCTGTTTTTATAAGGAGACAAATGAATTATAAAAAAATTTTAGTGTTGGCACCGCATACCGATGATGCAGAATTAGGCTGTGGCGGATCAATTGCGCGTTTGATCGAAGAAGGAAGTGAAGTAATAGTTGCGGCTTTCTCAACTGCTGAAGAATCGCTACCTAAAGGATCGCCTAAAGATACTCTTAAAAATGAGTTTATTAAAGCTATGCCCCATCTGGGAGTTACATCCGCGAATACATTGGTATACAATTATCCGGTTCGTAAACTTTCCTATCATCGGCAGGAGGTTTTAGAAGAAATAGTTAAATTACGGAAACAATATGCTCCTGATATGGTTTTTCTTCCTTCCGGCAATGACCTTCACCAGGACCATCAAGTGTTGCATAATGAAGGTCTTCGGGCTTTCAAAGAAACATCGGTATTAGGATATGAATTACCGTGGAACCATATCCATTTTTCAGCCCAAGCTTTTTTTTCTTTAACTAATGGACATTTATCTAAAAAGTGGGATTCTTTACAAGAATATAAAACTCAGTTGGAATTGCTACGTCCATATTTTACGAAAGAATTTATTTATGGTCTGGCAAAAGTACGGGGAATTCAAATAAAAACCGAATACGCTGAAGCATTTGAAGTGCTACGAATCCGGTTCTAATTATAGAGGCTATTTCAATGAAAAATTTTACAGTGTCCGATATTGTTGCACTACTATCAAACGATGCTAAAGTCATTGGTAATTCTGCCAATATTGTCATTAATCATGCAACTTCCATTACTGAAGCGGATGAGACAGCTATTGTCTGGATAAAATCAACACACAAAGAAAAGAATCTTTTAATACAATCCACTAAAGCAAAATGTATCATATGTGATGGAACTTTGATCCTTCCCGAGGAAGTTATTTCTCAAAAATGTTTTATCGTGGTTTCCGACCCACGATTAGCATTTTTACGAGTGATCTCAAATTTATTTTCGCAAAAAATTGAATATGGAATCCATCCGTCATCAATAATTCATCCGGAAGCTGTCATTGATCGTGATGTCTATATCGGTCCGCATTGCACTATCGGCAATGTCAGGATCGAATCTGGAACAATTCTCTTTGGACATAATTATTTGTATGATAATGTTAGGATTGGGAAGAATGTCATTGTCCATGCCGGGGTTATCATAGGGTCCGATGGTTATGGTTTTCAACGAAATGAAGATGGTGAATTCGAAAAATTTCCCCATATCGGCGGTGTCCTGATCGGTGATAATGTAGAGATTGGGGCAAATACTTGTATTGATAGAGGAACACTTGGAGATACTCAAATTAAGGACGGTGCCAAAATCGATAACTTGGTGCATGTAGCACACAATGTTATTGTTGGGAAACACTCTGCTGTCATTGCTCATGCAATGATTGGTGGGAGTACGATCATTGGAGATTATTCATGGGTAGCTCCCTCCGTTGCTTTGATGAACGGAATTACAATCGGAAATAAAGTAACCGTAGGGATGGGAGCAGTTGCCACAAAAAATATTCCTGATAATGAAACTTGGACTGGTTTGCCTGCCCGTCCACTAAAGGAATTTGTCGAATTGCAAAAAAAATTAAAATCGCTTTTGGGTCTGTAAAACTATCATCGCCCAACTTTCAAATACCAACTTATTACTCATTGTAAGGAAAAAATGACTTCTATTTTTAAGGATCGAAAATACCAGATGTGCAGCCGTTGTATAATGGATACAACAGATCCAATAATTGAGTTTGATGAACAAGGTGTATGTAATCATTGCCACAAATTCGACAGATTGTTGGAATTGTATCCGCTTGATAAAAATTCTGAAACAAAGCTCAACGGTATCATTTCGGATATAAAAAGAGAAGGCGAAGGTAAAAAGTACGATTGTATCATTGGTGTAAGCGGCGGCGTCGATAGTACGTATGTCGCCTACGTCATTCGAAAAATTTACGGATTACGTCCGCTTGCCGTTCATTTAGATAACGGGTGGAATTCCGAATTAGCGGTGAGTAATATTGTCAATTTTTTAAAGCGACTGGATATCGATCTTTACACCCACGTGATTGATTGGGAAGAGTTTCGGGACATTCAGTTATCATTTTTGAAAGCCTCAGTCTCTGATGCAGAAGCACCGACGGATCATGGTATTTCAGCAGTATTATATAATATTGCTGCAAAACATAATGTCAAATATATCATTGGAGGGACCAATATCCGCTCAGAAGGGGTGATGCCTCACTTTTGGACGTATACATATGTTCCGTACGATTTTCGATACATCAACGACATCCATAAAACATTCGGTACTCAAAAAATAAAAACATATCCTCATTTTAATTTATTCCAACTGTTTTCCTTCGTTTATATTCGAAAGATCAAGTTCGTGAATATACTGAATTACATACCATATGTTAAACATGATGCCCTAAAGATCATCGAAAGTGAATTAGCATGGAGAAATTATGGAGGAAAACATTATGAATCGATCTATACTCGTTTCTTCCAAGCATATATTTTGCCTAAAAAATTCTCCATTGATAAACGTAAAGCTCATTATTCTGCCCTTATTTGTTCAGGACAAATGTCTCGGGAAGAAGCGTTAAAGAATATGAAGGAACCAATTGCACCGGAAGAAATGCTTGTACAAGACAAAACTTACGTGATCAAAAAATTCAACATATCCGAGGATGAATTTGAACAGCTTATGTCGGCACCGAGAAAGACATTTCTGGAATATAAATCCTATTATAAATTTTTGATGAATATGAAAAGTTTTGTAAAAGTGTTGCGAAAATATAATTTATTTCCTGAATCATGGTAAAATCTACTCGCTGTGGAATATTCAATGAATAAACGTGTAATCATCTTAACTGCTTTTTACGAAGAACAGGTAGGGTATCAAGAAGTCCAATTGACGAAGATACTTCAACGGCTTCACTATGAAGTGCTGGTGGTCGCTACCGATAGAGCAAACTATGACCGAACTGTCCGGTATGAAGACCCCGAGTCTTCGGGTATTCTCAGAATTAAAAAACATATCCGTATAAAAAATACATTTCTCCCTCTTGAAAATATCAAGGAAAGAATTGAACGATTTCATCCTGATATTGCCTTAGTCATTCATCCTAATGCAGGCTTGCCATATTTTTATCTTAAATATCTACCGGCATCGTGTAAAGTAATTTCATTTTTCGGAGATTTGCTTGATAAAAATAAAATTGGAAAGGCTGATAACAAGGGGAACAAGTTCATTCAAAAATACATTAAAGACAATTGGTATAATAAAACATTTCAACGATCAGATATCATAGTTGCAAACACGAATGAAACGTCCGAGACTTTAAAAAACACGGCAACGACTGCTATTGATGAAAAAATAGTCATGCCCGGACTGGGGTTTGATCCCATACAGTACTATCTTTCGCCTGAACATCGAATTCAAACGAGGCGTGAATTGAATATCCCATTGGATCATATTGTATTCGTTACTATTACACGTGTATATCCAGGCAAACCGGTTGTAGAATGGCTAACGCCTATCATTGAACAAATGAGGAAGAATCCAAGATTGACTTATATTTTTGCGGGATTTATGGATACAGAATTATCGCGATCGATCAAAAGAGAATTGGAAAAATTCAATCTTGGTCATCAATTGCGTCTTCTCGATTTTACATCGGCGGAATATAATAATAAGCTGTTTAATGCAGCAGATTATTCACTTTGGTATACTCCCACCATATCTATACAACAGTCTATGGCAACCGGTTTGCCAGCAATTATACCACATGATGCAACAGTTGATCATTTAGTTGAACCGGGTATCAACGGAATGTTTTATTCTAACTTTGGGGAATTGAGTGAAATAGTATCAACAATAAAAGTATGGAATCATGAAAGATTGGCTTTGGCAGAGTACAACAAAAAATTTTCTTATGACTCAATCATAAATTTTCTTTTTTCACGTATCCAGTAATGAACCCATCGTTTCTTCCATCAGATATTGCATACGTCAATAAAACTGAACAAAGGTGCTATCATTTCAATGAATAAAATAAAAATATTGGGTGTCGGTGTCTCTTGTTTAAGTACGTACGATGAAACATTTCATGAGCTGGACAAGATCCTTAAAGAGGAGAAACCACATTATATTACAGTGAATAATGTTCATACTGTTACGGAGGCAGTTCTTCAAAATGATTATAAGGAGATTCTCAATAATTCAACACTTTCCCTTCCAGATGGGAAACCGTTATCGATCATTGGCAAATTAAAGGGGGATAAAAATATCTCTAGAATATTCGGACCTTCCTTTTTAGAATATACATTGCAAAAGACAAATACTTTGAATTATTCCCATTTTTTTTTTGGCAGCGATAATGACACGCTGCAGCTGCTTAAAAACAAGCTTGCGACAGAGTATCCTTCAGTGAATATTGCAGGGATGGTATCCCCACCGTTCAGAGAATTTACTGATGCAGAGGATGATGAGTTTGTCCGGTTGATCAACGAAAGCAAAGCGGATATTATTTGGATTGGATTGGGAGCTCCCAAACAAGAACGATGGATGTACCGAAATTATTCTAAATTGAACAAAGGAACAATGATCGGTATCGGAGCAGGATTTAAGTATCTTTCGGGAGGTACGAAACATGCACCTGATTGGATGAAAAATTCTTCTCTTGAATGGTTATATCGTCTAATTCAGGAACCTAAGAGACTTTGGAGAAGATATTTTATAACAAATTCACTATTTATCATTTTTGTAACTCTAGAACTATTGCATCTTAAAAAATTCACCAGATAACTGTTACAATTAACAATCTTGAAAAATCTTTTAAATTGCACAAAATCTTCGTTTGAATAAACTCGGATGCTTTTAATTTATTTATCACTGCTGAATTTGGTCAAAAAGATTTTATGGATCCAGTATTCTATAAATCTCGTGTAGTTTGGTTAAGTGTAATACTGTACTCTATTTCTAATTTATATTGCACAGATCGTTTCTTAGTAACAAATGTAAAAAATTTTGGTGCCAAGGGGGACGGGGTCACATTTGATGACCATTCGATAATCGAAGCATTTCAATCTATCAATGAAATCGGGGGGACATTATATTTTCCGAAAGGAAAGTATAGAATTGGTAAAGGGAAAGCGGTTGTTTTTGAAAATGCTAAGAATATTCGTTTTGTTGGAAATCAGGCTGTTCTTTTTTGCGATACTATAACCGGAGATGATGGTGAAGTGATTGCATTTAGAAGCAGTGCCAAAAATATTACTTTTGATTCTCTCATATTCTATAATGAGAGCAATAGTCCAAATTCTTTCGACAATATGTTGACATTTTCAGGAACAGCAGGTGAAATCGAAAATATTTCTATTAACGAATGTGTTTTCAGGTCTTCATCGAATAAACAAATCCATTTTGGAGGAAATACCATTGGCGTACGAATATCGCGTTGTGAGTTTATAAATTCCTGCTATAATGTAGCACCGTTGGCAGGATGGAATTCTTTTGGTGCAATTTTTTTTCTATGGAGTGACAGTTCAAGATTTTCGAATATTTCTATATCGAATAATATTTTTAAGAATAATAATGTGTACTGTATCTCCCTTAATCAATGGGAAGATACAATCCCCCCAATGTTTCATAATGTCGTAATTGAAAATAATATTTTTGAATCGTCGAGTTATGGAATAGTTGCACGAGGTATTGAAAACCTTCAAATCGCAATGAACACGTTCGCCAATGTCGGGTCGAACTTTCTGAATAACAATTATCTCTTTGACTCCAGCCTTATGCGTTATATCTCAAAAAAGAGAAAAAAGGCAAATCAACGACCATTGACAATAACAACAGCAAAATTTGAAAGAATGCCTGTTATTTATGTCTCAAATTCTTCAAGTGTTAATATTAAAAGTAATAGATATTCTTATTGTTTAAGCTCTCAACCTAAGTTTGTTGAGAATATCGGAGACAGAGGCATTACTGTTAAACGATCTACGGCTGTTTCTGTAGTGAGTAATATTTTCTTTGAAAAAGATTCAATAATTGATGATATAGCAAAAAAGATCATCTTCAGTGATAAAAATACATCCTTCGAAGCGTATCATAATAAATATATTTTCTCAACCAATCTCACCGAAATTCCAATAAAAGTCACTATCTCCAATTGATTTCTATTGACACTCATCACTTACTATTATTCAAAATTCCTTTATATATTATAGTATGGGGTATAGTAAGAACGATTTCTTCATTTTAAGACACTTTTACAAAATTTCACCATAATTACTTTGACATTCATAGAATACCATTGAAAAAGTTATTCTTTCTTATATCGTTGTCCTTCACATCTCTTTTGATTTCTCAAACGAAGCCGATCATTTTAAATGAATTAGCACGATCGAATGGACTTACAGATGAAGATGGGGATCATGTCGCTTGGGTTGAACTTCATAACACTACTGACTCAATAATAAATATAGGAGGTTACTATTTAACTGATGATCGAGCAAATCGTACAAAGTGGAAAATCCCCCCAGGTTCATGGCAAAAAATTGACCCAAAGTCTTATCGGATAATATTTCTGTCCGGAAAAGATCGGCCGGATTCAGTTTCTTCGTTACGAATTCAGTCAAACCTTAAAGGGTATTGGCCTCTCAATGGTGATGCAATAGATTATAGCATCAATTCCAATAATGGTGCAATCATTGGTTCAACTCCGGCAGTAGATCGATTTGGCAGACAGAATGGTGCGATGCAATTTGACGGATCCAATGACTTTATTGAATTCACTCCAAAAAATTACCTTCCATTTAAAAATGATTTCACAATTTCTTTTTGGATGAATTCACCGTATTCCTATCGGCAACATGCACTTAGCTTTGGCATAGCAGCAGGCAATAATTTAGATTTTGATTTTAGTGACTCCTATGGACTTTTGACATATTGGAACAGCAGCGGATTCAGGAATATTCTGACTAATGGTCCATCGAATGAATTTACCGACGGGCAATGGCACAATGTTGTATTTAATCGGCAGAATGGATTATTAAAAGTATTTGTCGATGGGAATTTAAGGGGATCAACTACCTATACTGATTCAATTGCCTCATTTAACTCTTTTAGACTTGGCCGAGGTGCCTATTTCATGGGTTGGTTTAAAGGATTATTGGATGATTTTTTTATTTCTGACTCTGCTTACAATCCAAATGAAATACCAACTTTTAGAAATCATGCAAATTTTCCTCTTCTGAACTCTTCAACCTCATTATATTTAGTCCCGCCAGATGGGAATACTATTTCAGACAGTATTTCGATACGATCAAATAATGAAGGTGTCTCTGTCGGCAAAGACAGCGTTCATTCGAATATCTTGTTCTATTATTTACACCCTACACCAGGTACTGATAATGGATTGAGCGGTATTGAAATCGATTCTCTTCAACAGAAAATCTATCTGAATGAAATAGTTGTTCATCAGGATTCGGTCATTAAGGATGAGGATGAAGAATATTCTCCATATGTAGAGATCATCAATAAAAATAATCACCTTGTTGATATGTCCGGTATTATTTTAGAAAACAATGGGGTCCAATGGACCTATCCAAGTCAAATGATGTTTCCCGGTGAAAGAAAACTAATTTGGCTGGATGGAAAAAATCGTACACAATTGACTGGAGAATTTCATACGAACTTTTCAATTTCACCATCTGGTGGAACGATAAAATTATTCAAAAATGATGGTGCTACAATCCTTGACAGTGTTTCAGTACCGAATCTTCTAGTAAACACCACATTTTCAAGACTTCCTGATGGAGTTGGAGCGTGGCGCATCCTTAAAAATCCAACTCCCCGAAATACAAATGTGCGTTTATTCATCAATGAATTAGCTGCCGCAAATGAAAACGGCATCGTTGACGAACAAAATAATAAATGGCCTTGGGTTGAACTATATAATAATTCTGAAGATACAATTCATTTAGGTGATTATTATTTATCAAATGATACGCTAGATCCTAAAAAATGGAAGATTCCATTTTCAACGATCCTGCCAAATAGTTATAAATTGATATTTTTCAGCGGAAGAAATTTAATTGCAAACGACAGTTCCATACACTCGAATTACACAATAAGTCAGATACCTCAAAGTTTTTTGATCTCAGATAGTACCGGTGTTGGGACTATTATGAAATTCGATATTCCCTTCATTCCACTCGATCGCTCGTACGGAAGCATCAATGACGGTTCAGAAAACAGAATAATATTTCCTGAACCGACTCCAAACTCAACAAATCAGCAGACTAATTTTAATTCAACTGTAACATCTCAAACTGTCAATGGTGTTTGGGAAAAAGTTGTCAGTAATGGACCATTTGTACCACGAGATGGTGCAGGAATAATCGAATTTAATGGAAAACTCTGGCTGCTCGGAGGATGGAGAGGAAACGCTTTGGGAGTTGGAAATGACGTATGGTCTTCAACTGATGGAATTTCCTGGAAACTTGAAGTTGCGGTTGCTCCTTGGAATACTCGTCACACGCATGGATGCGTTGTTTATCAAGGGAAGATGTGGATTATGAGCGGTGATGGAAACGCTGATGTATGGAACAGTGTTGATGGAATTAATTGGATTAATGTTAAACTAAATGCACCATGGGGAAGAAGGTATTCACCTTATGTTACGGTATTTAATGGTGAAATTTGGTTGATGGGTGGTGTAAGTTGGTGGGATAGTAATGGAAATGTGGATTATAATCTGACACAAGGATTTAACGACGTTTGGAAAACAACCGATGGAATTAATTGGACATTAGTAACCGCAAATGCACCTTGGGCAAAGAGAGGATTGATCCATGGCAGCGTTGTGTTCGACA
>CAYPEM010000035.1:0-42066 GCA_964409765.1 uncultured Chitinophagaceae bacterium | reverse complement strand
GCAAATGCACCTTGGGCAAAGAGAGGATTGATCCATGGCAGCGTTGTGTTCGACAATAAAATTTGGATTATGGGTGGGGGATTAAAAAATTATAATAACGGTGATGTTGCCTACAATGATGTTTGGTACACATCCGATGGGGTAACATGGGTCAAAGTAACTGATAATGCTCCTTGGTTAAGTCGAACACATTTTAGCGTTACAGTGTATGATAATAAGATGTGGATCAATGACGGGTCAGGTTATCCAGTTCAACAAAACCTCCAAAATGATACATGGTATTCTCCCGATGGATTTAATTGGTTTGAAGTAAAGAGTGACAGTATGCCTCCACCGCGGCATGCCAGCAGTTTTGGAGTGTTTAAAGGGAATTTGTTTTTGATGTGCGGCTACTTACATAATGATGTTTGGAAATATTCTTTTCTAAAATCAAACGAAAGGAAAATTTTATTAGACACAGTTGAGGTTCAAACGTTGACATCGAAATCGATCTATATTAAAAATCTTTCGATCTCAAATTCAATTGTAGATTCAGTGGTGTTTGCGCATAACCTATTCTCGACGTCAAGTATTTTTCCGGCTACCATCAATGCCAATGACAGTGTATCTCTTCAGGTGAATTTTTATCCAAATAGTTTAGGACAGATAATTGATACAGCGATAGTTTATTCATCTGCGGGTACTATAAAGATCCCTGTGGTCGGTAATTCTACACATTTAAATATTCCACCAGTTATATCGATAATTAGTGATTCAGTTGCAAACGAAGATACTGTATTTATATCAAAGATTTTTGCGAGCGATGTTGACAGTCTGATGTTTGGAGATCAACTTCGGTATTCGCTTACTTTAAAACCAAATTGGTTAAGTATAGATTCAATATCAGGAATAATGAACGGTATACCTAAATCGTACAGTGTTGGAGATACAACAATCATTGTATCAGTCAACGACCAAAAAGGAGGGATTACTCAAAAGACATTTTCGCTTCACATTCTTCATACAAATCACTTACCGATATTTACTAATACAGTTGATTCAACTACGACTGAAGACGAAGTATATAGTTATATTTCCAAAGCAACGGACCAAGATACATTACACTTTGGGGATGTGATACGATATAGATTAGTGAATAAACCGAGTTGGTTGAGTATCGATAGCATCAGTGGACAGATCAGCGGTATTCCACGGGTTCAAAACTTATATGATACGGTAGTTACCGTACAAGCGTATGATAATGCCGGAGGGACAGCCACCCGGCAGTATACACTCCATATCACGCACATCAACCATATTCCGGAAATAGTTTCGAGTGGGATATTCACAGCGCAGGAGGATACACTCTATCGCTATCAAGTGATGGTGGAAGATCCTGATACACTGATAGGAGATGTGCTCACGTATGCTCTTACGAAAAAGCCAAGCTGGTTAACGGTGAGCAGCACGGGACTCATCAGCGGGATACCCAGAGGAAGCAATGTAGGAGCAGATTCGATCGTAACGGTAAGAGTGAATGATGGAAAAGGGGGGATAGCAAGTTCAAGCTATTACGTAAAAGTATCACACACCAACCACTCTCCTGAATTTACAACGATTGCTGATACAACAGCCATTGAAGATTCGCTCTATACCTATGCAGTGAAAGCAACGGATCAGGATACATTGCTGTTTGGAGATTACATCCGGTACAGACTCTCTATTAAACCACAGTGGTTGACGATTGACAGTATCACGGGGAATATTACCGGAACACCATCATTGACCAATGCACAAGATACCATTGTTGCGATCCAATCATATGATACCAAGGGAGGAATATCGACACAACAGTATGCGCTGAAGGTGCAGCACATCAATCACGAACCGGAATTTGTATCGTTACCGGTGACAATGGCAAAAGAAGATAGTCTGTATTCTTATCAAGTACTTGCGACAGATCAAGATCAGTTGTTATTCAATGATACATTGTATTACACACTTCGAGTAGCACCGCAATGGATGAGTATCGATAGTACCACAGGACTAATTACCGGAACACCGCGAGGGAACAATGTAGGAGATACGGTGGTAACGGTGAGAGTGCGGGATGGCAAGGGGGGTGTGATACTGCAGAACTACAGTGTTACAGTATCACACACGAACCACAATCCTGTGTTTGCCACAGTTTCATTACCGGGAGCAGTAGAAGATACATTGTATACGACAACTGTTCGAGCAAGCGACCAAGACAGTCTGTTATTTGGAGATCTTATTCGATACAAACTGATTATTAAACCGGTTTGGTTAACTGTTGATAGTATCACTGGTATTATTGCAGGAACACCCAGCGGACTGAGTGCACAAGATACGACAGTAACCATTCAGGCATACGATAATAAAGGGGGAACAACAACACAGGTGTTCTCTCTCTCAGTTCAACATATCAATCACGCTCCGGTCTTTGTGTCTATTCCGATTGTGCAAATTGATGAAGACAGTCTATATGTTTATCAAGTAAACGCTACGGATCAAGACCAACTGGTATACAAGGATACATTGTATTATATCTTTCAAATAAATCCACAATGGATGAGTATTGATAGTACTACAGGTTTAATTACCGGAACTCCGAGAGGGATTAATTTAGGAGATACTACAGTAACAATAGAAGTGCGGGATGGAAAAGGGGGAGTCAAGCTACAGAGTTTTAGTGTTACAGTATCTCACACGAACCATCTGCCTATATTCGTTACAACAGAAATCCCAAACGCAATTGAGGACACTGCTTATTCTTTCACTGTCAGAGCAACCGATCAAGACAGTCTAATATTCGGGGATCAAGTACGATATAAACTTGTTATTAAACCGGTTTGGTTAACAGTTGATAGTATGACTGGTATTATTGTCGGTATTCCAAGCGGGTTGAATGCGCAGGATACAACAGTGACCATTCAAGCATATGATAATAATGGTGGATATACGAATCAAAGTTTTCAACTAGCAGTAAAACATACGAACCACAATCCCGAGTTTGCTTTTTCGATTTTAAGCGGCCAGGATAGCATTAATGCTCTGCACTCCAGGTCGAATGGAATGGAAGATTCACTATTTTCTGTTATGCTCAATGTGATCGATCCAGACACTGCATTGTTTGGAGATCCAATTCGATATTCTTTACTTATACAACCTTCATGGCTAACTATTGATTCATTGACAGGAAGAGTATTTGGCACTCCATTGGCAAAAAATGTCGGTGATACATTGTATAGGGTTTATGTCACAGATAATAAAGGCGGCGTTACAGTATCAAATTTTCCACTTACAGTTCATCATATTAATCATCTACCAATTTTTATGAATTGGAATCCAGATTCAGTGACTCTTGAAGATGAACTATATACACAGAGTGCAAAAGCAACGGACCAAGATACATTACACTTTGGGGATGTGATACGATATAGATTAGTGAATAAACCGAGTTGGTTGAGTATCGATAGCATCAGTGGACAGATCAGCGGTATTCCACGGGTTCAAAACTTATATGATACGGTAGTTACCGTACAAGCGTATGATAATGCCGGAGGGACAGCCACCCGGCAGTATACACTCCATATCACGCACATCAACCATATTCCGGAAATAGTTTCGAGTGGGATATTCACAGCGCAGGAGGATACACTCTATCGCTATCAAGTGATGGTGGAAGATCCTGATACACTGATAGGAGATGTGCTCACGTATGCTCTTACGAAAAAGCCAAGCTGGTTAACGGTGAGCAGCACGGGACTCATCAGCGGGATACCCAGAGGAAGCAATGTAGGAGCAGATTCGATCGTAACGGTAAGAGTGAATGATGGAAAAGGGGGGATAGCAAGTTCAAGCTATTACGTAAAAGTATCACACACCAACCACTCTCCTGAATTTACAACGATTGCTGATACAACAGCCATTGAAGATTCGCTCTATACCTATGCAGTGAAAGCAACGGATCAGGATACATTGCTGTTTGGAGATTACATCCGGTACAGACTCTCTATTAAACCACAGTGGTTGACGATTGACAGTATCACGGGGAATATTACCGGAACACCATCATTGACCAATGCACAAGATACCATTGTTGCGATCCAATCATATGATACCAAGGGAGGAATATCGACACAACAGTATGCGCTGAAGGTGCAGCACATCAATCACGAACCGGAATTTGTATCGTTACCGGTGACAATGGCAAAAGAAGATAGTCTGTATTCTTATCAAGTACTTGCGACAGATCAAGATCAGTTGTTATTCAATGATACATTGTATTACACACTTCGAGTAGCACCGCAATGGATGAGTATCGATAGTACCACAGGACTAATTACCGGAACACCGCGAGGGAACAATGTAGGAGATACGGTGGTAACGGTGAGAGTGCGGGATGGCAAGGGGGGTGTGATACTGCAGAACTACAGTGTTACAGTATCACACACGAACCACAATCCTGTGTTTGCCACAGTTTCATTACCGGGAGCAGTAGAAGATACATTGTATACGACAACTGTTCGAGCAAGCGACCAAGACAGTCTGTTATTTGGAGATCTTATTCGATACAAACTGATTATTAAACCGGTTTGGTTAACTGTTGATAGTATCACTGGTATTATTGCAGGAACACCCAGCGGACTGAGTGCACAAGATACGACAGTAACCATTCAGGCATACGATAATAAAGGGGGAACAACAACACAGGTGTTCTCTCTCTCAGTTCAACATATCAATCACGCTCCGGTCTTTGTGTCTATTCCGGATTCGATAGGCGAAGAAGATAATGTCTATAATTATCAGGTATTAGTTACTGATCAAGACTCTGCATTGTTCAACGACAAAGTAATATTCTCCATATACCAATCTGCTCCGTTTCTTTCAATTGATTCATTGTCGGGAATTATTTCCGGTATCCCGCGATTGGTGGATAATACGTTTGTAGCAGTTCAAGTGAAGAAAAGGGAAATGATGTGGAAGAAGAAAAATCCAGAATTTGTTATCATTCCGGATGAAGCAAGAGAGATGATACCAAAATATAAAACGGTTGCTCGAACATCGTTAGATCTTTTTGATACATCTCAGTATAGATCTTTTCCGTTGATCATAAAAGCTTCAGATGATAAAAACGGGATAGCACTACAAAAATTTACTTTGTATATAAAGCACATTAACCATATCCCGGTATTTACCTCTATTCCAAATGCTTTTGCAAAGGAAGATTCTAACTATACATATTCTATAAAAGTGTTTGATATGGATTCCAAAAATTTTGGCGACTCATTAACTATAAGTCCCTTAATATTGCCATCGTGGATGCATTTCAATGCTGATAGTAATGTGTTATATGGAATACCTCAAGGTGAATTCGCAGTCGATACCATCGTCAAACTAAAGGTTGTCGACAATCATTTGGGTGAGTCGATGCAAACATTTGAATTGAATATCACTAATGTCAATCATGCACCCATTATTCTTTCAACTGCGGATACAACATCATTGGAAGAACATGAATATCGTTATGCATTGCTTCCCTATGATAGTGACGCAGAGTATGGTAGAGATTCTCTAAAAATTGAATTCACTGCAATGCCAAGTTGGTTGAAGTTTATCAATGACACATTACGTGGTGTTCCTCTTTACTATAATGTCGGAGATACAATTGTATCATTAACAGTCACTGATTCAAAAGGGATTTCCGTTACACAGCAATGGAATTTAAAGATTACACCAGTTTTCCACGAACCAACAATATTTACATTGAACAAAAGTTCTCATCCTGATACCATTGGTTTAGATTGGAATAAGAATATTGAATTATCATGGAATAGATCTACCGATGAAGATTATGAAGATACATTACGATATGCACTTCACCTATGGGGTAATTCATTTGATACCACGATTAGTACATTGACTGATACATCGTTTTCCGGCAAGATCATGAACCGTTTTCAAACATCAACGAGATATTATTGGACAGTATTTGCCACGGATGGACGATTTACGGTTTCTTCACTGGATACAATATCATTCTTAACATCTGATAAGATCTTGAGTGTTGCAGATTGGAAAAATGGCGTTCCAACAGATTACACAGTGTATCAAAATTATCCAAATCCATTTAACCCAACCACCACAATACGGTTTGGTGTACCAAAAAGAAGTGAAGTTTCCATTGAGATCTATAATGTTGTTGGACAACGAATTGCCACGATCTTTGACCAACAAATGGAAGCACGTTACAATGAGATCGTTTGGAATGCAGGTCGTTTTTCATCAGGAGTATATTTTGCAGTGATCCGTATGAAAGAGATGGATGATAAAAAGAAAGAGCACAGATTCCTTAAAAAACTTATCCTTATAAAATAATTCTTACAATAAAAATTATGGTTGAATCATCATCTTTAAAAATATGGTGATTGTAAAATCATCATTGCCGGAATATATCTCCTTGTTACTCCTTTTATTACTTCTTATATTTCACAGTCTATCATTAACTTACTAGTGTTTATGGAATCATCTGAAGAATCAATAGCACCCCAGGAAAAAACATTCGATTATTGGAGTATTGCAAAAGTCTTATGGATCAAAAAAAATACAATTATAAAAATTGTATTAATAGTCTCCATTATTACCAGTGGTATTACATTACTCATCTCCAACAAATATCGGTCAACAGCAATAGTACTGCCGGATAGCGAGGGTTCTAAGCTAGGTGGATTAGGAGGACTTGCTGATCTTGCTTCAATGGCAGGTGTATCGGTTGGAGGAGGTAAATCGTGGAATGAACTTTATCCCCAAATTATTGTTAGCGAAGCTGTTCTAAAAAGTGTTATTTATAAAAAATATAAATCAGAAGAATTCAAGGATTCGGTTAATTTAATAGAATACTTCGAGTTTGACAACAAAGACCCTAAAAAAAATTATGATAAAACATTCGAAGCATTGGCAAAATTATTAGAAATTAACGCAGATAAAAAAACAAGGGTTTTGACTTTGTCAATGGTATTGGATGAATCACAACTTGCAGCAGATATTATCAATACAATTTTATTTCGATTGGACGATTTTATCCGTAACAAAAGGATCTCCAGCGCTTCTGAACGTCGAAAATGGATCGATCAGCGTTTATCTGATGTGAAAAGTGATCTTGCAAAAGGAGAGAATTCGTTAAAAGATTTCCGCGAGCGAAATAGAGTAATTATGGGATCGCCTCAATTATTATTGGAACAGCAGCGGTTGATCCGTGAAGTTGAAATTAATTCAACAGTATTTATTGAATTAAAAAAACAATTGGAATTGGCAAAGATCGATGAGATCAACACAATGCCGATCATCAATGTCCTTGATGCAGCTCGGCAAACTACGATCAAAGACAGTCCAAAAAGAAGTGTCATTGTCATCATGATGTTTTTGCTTTCATTATTATTGTCAATAGGATATATTATAGTCAATCAGCTCTATTCTAAACAAATAATAGATCTACGTCTTCGACTCAAGGAACTCAGAAATCTAAAATAGGATTTACCGGTGATTAAACGAAATTGGAGAATAGTTTTTATATTTGTTTCCCAGCTGATGGATATTGCAGCGATTTGGGCTGTCGGCTGTATAATATTCTCCTTAAAATGGACTGATACAATTCAATATGTCACACCTGATCAAAATCTTATTATTGGATTTACTGTTTTCACAGTGATTTATTTAACGATTGCTTCAATGTTAGGATTGTATCGCGGCTCATTTCATCTTAGCCTTCGATTACAAAATCTACTCAGTGCCCGTGCATTTGTCATCAGTATATTGATCTCCCTAACGCTCAATACTTTTTTTCCATCTTTTGTGGGTAAAAAATCCGTTACAACATTTGTTGTTACTCTCCCCATTTTTTTGATGGTAACCCGGTATATCCTAAAACAATTTAATCTTTACTTCCAAACGTTAGGGTTTGGAGTGCATAATACCCTGATAGTTGGAGTTGACAGGGATGCTGAAAAATTGTTCTATCGATTTACAACTTTTCCTGAACTTGGCTACAAGACAAAAGGATTCATTGTAAAAGAAAAAGGTATTGAAGAAACAGTTTTACCGCAGTACACTCGAAATGACATTGCACAAATTATTGTATCCGATAAAATCGATCGGATATTTATACCTTCAACAGAATTTTCGCTGAATGGGTATTCCTATCTAAAATCATTCGTCCAAAAAAGTAACCTAAAGCTCAAAATTGTTTCGCCGCATGCTGAAGATCTTTTAAAGATTTCTCGAATCTATGATATTGCTGGAATCACTATCTCAAAACCGGTAAGAACAAGAATACGGTTATCAAAAGCATTGATAAAAAGGACATTCGACCTTATCGCTTCATCCATTATTATTTTATTTTTGTCACCAATATTTCTTCTGACCATCGTTGCAATTTTCATTGAAAGCGGACGTCCTATTTTCTTCCTTCAACGGAGAGGGTCTATAAAAGGCGGTGGTGAGTTCGATTTTATAAAATTTCGCAGCATGGTCACCAATGCAGATCAGATCAAGCAGGAATTGATGCATAAGAATGAATCAGACGGCGCACTCTTCAAAATGAAAAATGATCCAAGAGTGACAAGAGTTGGAAGAATCATACGAAAACTAAGTATTGATGAACTTCCACAATTGTTCAATGTTCTGATTGGAGAAATGAGCCTTGTTGGTCCCCGTCCATTGCCACTCATCGATTTTGAAAATGTAAATGAACCTGATGAATTTTGGGATGCAATTAAAGAACGTGGAACAGTTAAACCGGGAATGACTGGATTGTGGCAGATATCAGGACGCAGCGATATAAAATTTAAGGATATGATATTACTTGATCTCTATTATGTTGAGAATCAAACATTACTATTTGATCTTGAGATACTCGTGGAGACTATTCCCGTTGTATTTATGGGTCGTGGAGCATATTAAAGCTTCAAGTATATAGACCAATAATTTAAGGATCGTTCTCCATTAAAATCAGAAACAAATAATCAATTTAAGACATTTTATACCTCCTCAATATTCTTTGATCGCAACACACAAATATCTCATCCTCGGTGCAAACGGTCAACTCGGCAAACAATTTGCCAAAGATCTAATAGTTCGCAATCAGCAAGTGATAGCACCTGATGAAAAAGATTGTGATATCACATCGATCGATACCTTGTCCAAGTTCATCGATTCAGTAAAACCTAGTATTATTATAAACTGCGCCGCATACAATGCGGTTGATCTTGCTGAACAGCAATCAAATACAGCGTACCTGATCAATTCCACCTCCGTTAAAAACATTGTAACATTATGCAGCGAAAAGAATATTTTCCTTGTCCATTATGGCACTGATTATGTGTTTGACGGCAACAAAGCAAATCTCTACACAGAGAGTGATACTCCAAATCCATTGAATGAATACGGAAAGAGTAAACGATCGGGAGAAGAATCAGTTATTTCTTCCGGAGGAAAATACTTACTGTTTCGTACTAGCTGGGTTTTCGGAAACGGAACGCAAAATTTCATTCACAAGATGCTGCAATGGTCGCAAAAAAATCCTGTCTTGAAATTAACCGCTGATGAAGTATCAGTCCCGACTAGTACGATCGACCTTGTTGATATCACCTTGAAATCAATCGATAAAGGATTGACCGGATTGTATCATCTTACCAATAGCGATTATGCATCCCGGTATGAATGGGGAAGATACATCGCAAAAAAGCTATCACTACAGTCAACGATCATTCCTGTGCCGATGAGTATGTTTCCAAGTCCTGCGCTTCGTCCGTTATTTTCTGCAATGTCGAATCTTCATCTCCAAAATGACCTTGGGTATTCAATCCCTGATTGGCGAGATGCAGTAGATAGGTTCATTAAAGAATATCCTTTGGGATAATATAAAGAGAGTAATTAATCTTCTTTGTTTTTTTTGAAAATTTTTCTATATTAAAGCACTTCAAGGGCGTTTAGCTCAGCTGGTTTAGAGCGCCTGCCTTACAAGCAGGAGGTCCGCGGTTCGATCCCGTGAACGCCCACAACAATCCCCGCCTCGAACAGACATAATCCTATTCAATTAAGCAAAAGATCAATATGAAAAAGCACATTTCGCTCATTGTGATTCTGTTTTGCATCGCTTCATTCTCTTTAACGGCCCAATACAAGAAAAAAGTTGTTTCGTACGTAAATAAAGTCCTTGTTCCATCGGGATTTGAACTATCGGGAAGTCAAACCGGTTTCATTTCATCCTCAGTATCAAAGAGCGTCGTGATGGAACGATTTAACTATTCCATACTGCCGGAAAATGTTATTGCGGATTTCAGCAGCGAAGCATCCCAGATGAAATCTTTCACAGCATCCACGGTCCGACCCTTGATCGAAAAAACGCTTGCTCCAAAATTTTTAGAGCTTCTCGACTTCAATAAAGAATTACTAAGCAAACAAAGTCTCACAGAATCAGAGCGAAATACTTTCCTTGCTACGAAAGCGCAGTCTGCAGGACTTACCGCCGCGCAATTAGAATCTATCCTTAATTCAGGATTTTTTTATGTGCCGTATATAGAGTATTATCAACGATCTGTGACTCACGATGAACGGATCGAAAAGAATGATAAAGGAAAAGTTGTGCGGAAGATTCCGACGATAACTTATTCGCATGAGATCAAACTCGGTCTGTTATGGTATCAATTAAAGATCGATCAATCGAATAAACCTGCAGTTGTGTTTGTCGGTGCTGCCAATGGATGGGATGGAGGAGGAATTGAACGTTCCGAAACAAAAGATGCGGACAGTGATGAAGATTCAGATTGGAAAGCATTCGCGGAAGCGGTCACTGTTTCCTCATTCAATATTTCGACTGAGACCAAAAAATTAGAAGCATTTCGGTTGACCGGTACAGTGTATGAAACAACCACGTTTGGAGTTCAATTGAACCTTGGTAACCGTGAAGGGATCGGATTGGATGATACGTATTGGGTTGAAGAGTTAGAGGAAAATGAAGCGGGAAATATCATCAAAAACAGAAGAGGGTTTATCAAGATCAGAGAAGTTGGGAACAACAAAAAAAATGAATCTGCAACATCGTACGCTCAAACCATTACTGGATCGAATTATTCACCAGGACTTTCAGTAACAGAAATTCCGATGATCGGCATAAATGCCGTTATTGGTTTGGGAGCAATTCCTGTGAATATCAAACCATTTGATAACAGTAAAAGTATAAAAAAATTCGATCTCTCAAAATATGATTTTGCTGTAAACGTAACGAACGAGACAAAATCTGCAATCGGCCCGTTCTTTTGGCTGCAAGGTAATATTGCCAACAGTACAAAAATATCAGAGCTGTGGTTCCACATGGGGGCGACACTCGGTTTTATGAGCATTGATGGAAAATTCTATCTGCCAACATATAACTTGCTTGGAGTACAAAATGGCATAGACAGTTCTATTGATATCGGCGCATCACTTTCCGGGTATGCAAATTTTGGTCTGGTGAAAAAATTCTATTTTAGACGTTTCGGATTACTATTCCAGGCTGATCTTAAATATTGGATGACCTATCTTTCTGCAACCGGAAAAGATAAAAACAATGACGATCTCAGTTATTCTCTTTCCCACGATATGATCGGAATGGATGGCCGGGTTGGCGTTGAAATGTATATTTCACCGACATTGTTGATCGGCGGGGGAGCAGAATATAATCTTTTTCCTCAGAACAACGTGTGGACTGCAACGGTAACAGATAAAGACAAGAATGAAACAAAGAATTCCGATGCTGTGGGTCCAGACACAAAATATTCAGGATTGGGTTTTTATCTTTATATCAATTATGCTTTGCCTTCCTTAAAATAGTTCAACTCAAAAGAGATTATTATGAAGCACTTCATTGTTTTGTTATTACTAATTTCGACACAACTTTTTTCACAAGGAAATCTCCCTGAATCACGTCAGGCGACATTCATCGAAGCAGTTACTGCCGATGAAGTGTTGATCAAGTCCAAAGGCATTGGGGGAAAATCCGGAATGTTTGGATTCAAAGAGGAAGAGTCAGTGAAACTGGCAGAGATCGATGCGCGAAAAGCGGCGGTCTACCTTGTTGTATATGGCGGCGCAGGTCTTGATGGTTTGGTACGAAGCGATGAAGAAAAACGAAAATTTGCTCCGGTAGAACAAGAATTATTTGCAACTGATAATGTCCTAAAATTTATCGCTTGGGAGGCAAATAGTTTTGAAAGCCGTGTAAAACTTGCCGGCGGTGAAAAGATTCGGATTGAAAAACAGTTTCGCATCAACCGTGCCGCAGTCATCAACTTTCTTATTGATCGGCGAGTGATTGCGAAAATTGAGGATGTGACCGAAGAGATCGGACTGCCGACTTTAATGGCATTGCCGGAAGTAAAACCGGGACAAAATCCGCTGGATGAGTTGCGCTCGAATAGCGTGCTTAAACAAGGGGCATCGGTCATCGAATCATATCTCACCCAAAAGAAATATAATGTTGTTGCGCCGGAACAAGCACAGCAGTTGTATGAACAGCAAAAAGCGCAGTTAAGTGTGAAAGGGCATGAAGAGGATCTTTCCTATATGATCGCACTTTCAGTCGGCAGTGACATTTATGTCTCCTATACCATAACCGTCGATACACGGAAAGTTGGCTCATCCGAAGTGCGCAAAGCCTCCGTTTCGATCCGAGCATATGAAACGACGACGGCTCGTCTTCTTGGTGTTGAAACGGGGTACAGCGAAGAATCTGCAGCTCCTGCTAGTGCACTTGTTGAAGGGGCGATGACGAACGCGCTGAATAACGTTATCTCAAGGATCAATTCCTATTGGCAGGATGATCTAAAAAATGGCGCTCAGTATAAGATCATTTTCACGATCGTTGGTCAGTTCGACCAGGATACAAAATATGATATAGCCGATGCGGCTGCAAAAACATTGAAGAAGATCGCCGGACGAGTGAAGGAAAATGTTGTTGCCGATAATACGATCGACTATCTTGCATGGATACAAGATAAAGATATGCAAAGTCCATCGGCGTTGTTCAGGGAACTACGCCGTGAGTTCAATGCGAATTTTTCACAAGGGAAATTAAAACAGATAACGCTGAATCGCAAACTGATCGTTGTTGGCGTAGAATAATCTTCGACTTTTAAGCAGGCAGGATAGATCATGAAAAATATTTCATTAAGTGTTTTGATATTATTGATTGCAGCAACATATTCATTCTCTCAAATCCCAACATGGTTCTCAACGCATAATCATCCAAAATATCCTACCACTGAATATATTATTGGCGTAGGAACCGGGGGAGGGGCAACCGGTGCTGAATCAGCAAAAAAAGCCGCTCTGGCAGATATTGTTTCACAGCTTCGAGTACAGATACAATCGGAGGTCCGTTCGGTAACACAGAATTTTTCAGTGAATGACGATGAACAGATCTACTCCGATTTCAAACGTCAATCGCGGAGTGTAGTGAGCGATGAAATCACCGGTGCGGATGTCATTGAAACGGTTGTTGACGAATTATCTTCTACAACATACGCGTTGGTGGTGCTGAATCGGGATAAATACAGTGAAGGATTACGAACAGAACTTGAAAGCGGTTGGAAACAAGCTGCAGACCTGCGATCAGGTGCTAAAGATTTTGCATCAAAAGGAAAACTGAATGAAGCTGTTCAAAGCATCAATCAGATCAAGCAGGTCATTACACCGTTGTTTGCCAAACAGGTGCTCCATAATGCAGCGGCTCGTTCGCCATTCTCATTTCCGTCTATCTTCAATCCGGCAGCATTGCAGCAAGATATCCGAACGATTCTTTCGCAGATCAAGATGGTTAAAAAAAGCGGAGACAATCAAAAAGGTAAGATCGGCGAGAAATTTTCCCAGCCATTTACTGTTTCTGTTTCTGTCAATGGAGTGCCTTGTTCGGGTGTGACTGTTGTATTTCTGCTTGATGATCGGAATAAACTTGATGAAGTGCTTACTGATGAAAACGGATTGGCTTCCTTCACATCCTATATAAGAAACGGTAAAGGTTTGAAGGCAAAAGTATCCGTTGCCGGTATCGGAAGAGAATTCGAAGAAAATCTAAATCAATCATCGGTAACATTCTCTTGGACAGCACAAGTTTCGGATAAAGCCTTTTCGATCACGGTCAATTCAAAGAACAAAAATATTTCGGAACATATCCAATCAAAACTTTCAACTTCTGTTTCTCAGATCGGCTACAAAGTTGTTACAATGTCCAACAATTCAATTATTGCGGATATCAGTTCCAGCGGTTTAAATAAGATCGACGGAATGGCGGGAACATTATTTAATCTTACGCTCGATGCGACGATTAACCTGAAGAATGCATCCAATTCAATTGTCGGCTCTTGTAAATTTTCAGCAAAAGGGGTCGGAAAATCTGAGGAAGAGGCGATGGAAAAAGCTGCAAATGGATTGAAGATTGATCAGAAAGAACTTATGGAACTGCTGCAAAAATAGAATGCAAAAACGATCATTAATGATCGCCATTTTGTTTTATACATAATTCAAATCTCTCCGTTGGTGTCCATCCCTTTGGTCATTTGTTACATCTGAATTATTCTTCTCTCAATTATAGTAGCAAAACAAAGAGCACCATCTTGCGTTAGTTGTAAAAAAAGCAGTGTTAAATGGGGTAGGTTACTGTGAACAATCAGTTCTATAGCATTCTATAACCGACACTTCTATAAAGTCATCAATATATTAATACCGGAATCACTGTTTTTACTTATATTTATTTATTACTTTTATGTTATTCGATGATTCATTTGAATGAACTGAATATCATCATCGCTTATGCAACTATCGTGGAATTCTCAATGCAGGATTGGAATGGTAAATAACGTCTCTCTCCTACCGGTTTGTTTTGATAATTGAATACGAAAATAAATGTGTCTACTAAACATACCACCATCGATGAATTATAGATCATGAATACAGAACATAACACTACTGAATTTCCAGCATCGCCTCAAAAAATTCTTGTGATCGATGATGAAGAAAATTATCGCGAAATTATTTCATCGACGCTTCAATTATCAAACTACGAAGTATTTGAAGCCAGTAATGGTTTTGAAGGATTAACATCGGTCAAAAATCATAGACCCGATCTCATACTCTGCGATGTCAATATGCCAAGGATGGATGGTCTTGCGCTCCTTACGGCATTAAAACAAGAACCTGAATACGCTGAAATACCATTTATCTTTTTGACCGGCAATGCCGGACACAGCGATATGAGAAAAGGTATGCAGCTTGGAGCGGATGATTATCTGACAAAACCTTTCACAACAGAAGAACTGCTTACAGCGGTGCACACCCGGCTGACCAAAAAGAAATCGCTGCAAAAATATTATGAATCGCAATTCGATGATATTAAATCGAACATCCTTCAGTCGCTTCCCCATGAATTTCGGACCCCTTTAAATTCTATCCTAGGTTTCTCGCAAATGCTTAATGAAGAGGATGATCTTCCACCCGAAGAAGTGAAAGAGATGGGGGCATTAATCCATAAATCAGGACAACGTCTTCATCATTTGTTAGAGAATGTCGTGTTATTCGGTCAGCTGCAGTTTTTAATGAATGATCGAGAGAAGATGGAAAATATTCGCAGAGAATCTGAGACCATGGTGCTGGAAATTATCCGGTCAGTCACTGATAAACTCAAGGTCATTTATGAACGAACTGATGCGAACATTCATACCGTCAATGATGCGACGGTGCAGATCTCATCTATTTATCTTACGAAGATCATCGAAGAGATCGTGGATAATGCATTTAAATTCTCGACCAAAGGAACGATTGTGTCTATTTCAGTTGAGGAAAATGATTCCAGTGCCATCATTACAGTGCAGGATGGCGGGAGAGGGATGTCGAATGAACAACTTCACAGAATCTCTGCTTTTCAACAGTTCCAACGCAGTTATTATGAACAACAAGGAGCCGGTCTAGGGTTAGTGCTTGTACGGACTTTAGTTGAGCTTCATCTTGGGAGTTTTTCGATAGAAAGTGTTGAACAGAAAGGAACGATAATTACGATATCATTACCTAAAGTAACAAATCAATGAAAGAGAAAATCTTCGTATGAAGATTGTTCCGAACTATAAGAAGGTACCGGTCTCGAATTGTTTCTTTACTAATATACGATTGATAACCTCTAATGACTTTCACTGTATTGGAAAGCGACCATAGTATGAAGACAACAATCCTTTCACTTCTTCGTTCCCTTAAGGAATTGCCGGCAAAATATCCAGCCGTCCTTTCCGGATATATCATCTATCTATATCTATTCATAGTGATGATCAGATTCTTTCTCACAGCAAAAGAAACAACGATTGATTTTTATACTGTGGTTGAAATGTTCGATGCTCTCCCATTTATGTGGATGTTAGCAATGATGCTGGTGAAAGTGATACAGATTAATACACAGCTTCACGAAAGTGAAACAAAACGGATCTTGAACGAGCAAGAATTGGAAATAAAGGAAACACAAGTCAATACAATGCGGGAAATGGTGTTAGGTGTTCAGCATCAGATCAATAATCCGCTTGCAATAATTATGCTCCGGATCCAAAAGATCAAAAGGTCAATGACGCTCCCTGAAGAAATGAAAGTGCAGATCAATTCGATTGCTGAAGAATCGAAGCGTATCACTCAAGCATTGAAGGATTTCAGTGAAACTCAGAACTACGTATCGGAACAGATCGGCACAACGATGGGCGCAATGGCTATTCCCAAAAAATAGCATGGGCATCGAACGGTGTATGGTGCGACACCAGTATTATACACTGCAAAAGAATCAAGAACAAAGGAGATCGATATGAAGGAGAGTCAGAAGAAAAAAATATTGATCGTTGATGATGAAAAAGATTTGAGGAATGTGATCAATGTTATTCTCACAGAATGCGGTTATATATCATTTTTGGCAGAGAATGGAAAACAAGCTTTAGAGCTTGCAAAAACTGTGCAGCCCGATTTGATCCTCTGCGATATTCAAATGCCTTTGATGAATGGATTTGAGTTTTTACATGTCGTAAAAATGGAACCGGAATTAAGCAAGATCCCGTTTGTCTTTATGACCGGTGTGAATGTGGGGCAGTATGATCTTCGAAAAGGGATGAATCTTGGTGCAGATGATTACCTCACTAAACCTTTTTCAACTGAAGATCTTGTGCATGCCGTGGAAGCACGATTGAGGAAAAAACAATTGTGGCAAACGTTCTACGATTCTACTGTAGAAAAGACGCAAACAGGTTTTATTCTGTTGCTTTCAAACGAGCTTCAAATACTGGTGATGGATATTCTTGAAAATGCCCAATCACTGTTAACGGTGAAGGATATACCTATAGAAACAGTTCATAAAGCAGCGGAAAAAATTACGATTTCAGGAAAACGATTAAGCCGGCTGCATGAAAATATACTCTTCTATTCAATGCTGCAGGTATGGGTAAAAGATCAAGAAAAAGTATCAACACTACGTCAGGAGTCAACATCCACATATCTGACAGTACTTCATTCAATTGTAGCTGAAAACGAACGTGCAAACGGCAGAAAAGAATCGTTTGTGATTTCTTGTTCGGATGCCGCTCTTCAAATATCCCCTGCAGATTTTGGCAAGATTATTGACGAAGTTGTTGACAATGCATGCAAATTCTCCGAACCGGATACGAAAATCTATCTCTCCTCAGAAGAAACTCCGCGAGAAGTGATCATTACGATTCGAGACGAAGGCCGGGGAATGACGAACGAAGAAATTGACGATATACGTTCATTACTGCATGAAGAACAACTCGTACATCGTCAGACGGAATCTGGTTTGGGTCTGATTATTGTTAAGACTCTTACAGAACTTTTAGGTGGAACTGTAGTACTGGAAAGTGTTGTGAATCAGGGAACTACGGTCAAAATATCATTGCCAAAAGCAAAAAATGTTTAATCTTTACATTTAATTCTATGTGTCGCCATGAAAAATATTCTTTTAATTGATGATGAGGATTACATTGTAGAAGTTGTCAATGAGATCCTTGAAACTGTGAATTATCAGCATTTTAGTTATACTGATCCTAAAGAAGGAATATCTGTCTATAAAAAACTATGGAGTTCAATCGATCTGGTAATTCTAGATTATGCGATGCCTCTCTTAAACGGGAGAGATGTGCTGATCGAGTTGAGAAAAATTAATCCGATTGTAAAAGTGGTCATTAATTCAGGGTATTCAAAAGATGAAATTGATCATTTAATGAGCGGTGTTCCTATAAATGCATTCATTCAAAAACCAAATAAACCTGATGAATTATTGTCGGTGGTGCAAAATGTTTTAGCTATGGTTTAAACATCATCCGCGCTAAAAAGCCTCAGAATTACTTCCCAATTGCAAAAATCGCATCTTCCCGTTTATCTTCGGATAAGAAAATTGTAGAGAGTTTTGTCACGAGAAATATATTTGAAATATTCTTATTGAGATTGCATAAAATCAATTTACCATTCTGTTTCTGATATGATGTATGGGCAATCGTCAGTATACCAATTGCTGATGAATTAAGGTACGAGACGTCGGCCAAATCAACGATGAGTTTTCGATTTCCTTTTTCCAATAAGGCATTGATCGTACTTTTCAGCTCATCAGTTTCATTTCCTCCTATCAATGATCCTTTTGGTTCCAAAATTACTACATTTCCGTCGTCCATTGTCGATGATTTGATGCTCATTGATCCTCCGTTTTGTTTAATTATTCTACACTCCTGTGGTCTAAGATATTCAAACATTTTGAGAAAGCAAATATATTTAAAAGACAAATATGTCTTTGATTATAATTGTATAAACATTACTTTTGCACATCATTTTCCTTTAATAATCCTATGACCGAAAAGCCCTTAGCACCGCAATCCGCGGATGCACTTCAAGATGAAGTGAAAAGACTGCGTCGTGCAGTTGAAGAACTTTCTATCCTTAATGATATTGCTCGAGCAATCAGCGCATCACTGAATGCAGAAGAGATCATGCAAACACTGATCAGAAAATCTATTCGCGCAGTGAATGCAGAACAAGGTGTCATCACGTTGGTGGAAGAAGAACAAAAAACGATGAAGACGTTGATCCGCACAATGGTGAGCTCAGCCGGTGCACCTGCATTCCATATGCATCAAGCATTGATTGGATGGATGCATCTGAACAAAAAGCCATTGAGTGTTGAAGATCCCGGAAATGATGCACGGTTCAGAGGCGTTCAGTGGGACAGCAATATCAAAACATTATTGTGCGTTCCGTTGATCGTAAAATCTGAATTACGCGGAGTTCTTACAGTCTATAATAAAAAGGATGGACATCCATTCAATACCGAAGACCAACGATTGCTGGCGATCATTTCTGCACAGTCTGCTCAAGTCGTTGAAAATGCGCGATTGATCGAAGAAGAAAAACTATATATCAAAATGCAGCAAGAAGTTGGTCTCGCTGCAAAAATTCAAACGGATCTTTTGCCGAGAAGTAATCCGGGTCTTCGAGGGTACGACATTTTCGCACGAACGATCGCTGCGCAATCCATTGGCGGTGATTATTTTGATTTCATTCCGATGAATGACGGGCGAACCGCATTATGCCTCGGCGATGTTTCAGGAAAAGGTCTGCCGGCATCCTTACTCATGGCTAATCTGCAGGCGACATTGCGCGGACAGACTTTGGTATCACATCAGCCCTCCGAATGTCTCTTACGTTCCAATAAATTATTGTATGAAAGCACCAGTCCGGAAAAATTTGCAACATTATTTTACGGTGTCATCGATATTAATAAACATATTGTTCATTATTCCAATGCCGGCCACGACTGGCCATTTTTGATCGGCCATGAGAATTCAATTCAACGATTGAAAACCGGCGGACTTATGATTGGACTTATTCCTCAATCGAGTTATGAGGATGAAGAAGTTGCAATTCAAGTGGGTGATATTTTAGTCATCCAGTCTGATGGTGTCAGTGAAGCGATGAACAGCAGCAACGAACAATTTGGAGAGGATCGATTGCAGAAACTTCTGCTTGAACATAAAGAAAAAACTGCTGAAGAGATCATCGACATTGTTGTTAAGGAAGTCCGTAAACATGCCGGCGCACATCCGCAATCGGATGATATTACCATTATGGTCATCAAGCGGATTCAGTAATTGGGGTTTAACAAAACGAACGGAAATTAACTCACAACACAATATTAATATAACAAGACAATCATCTGTTTCATGAATAATTGTCTGATCGGTATTATAATATTGCAAGGCTAACAAAATTATTTTACTCAACTTTATTCACTACCTCTCCAATCAAGGACTTCTCTGAACAGAGAAAGGAAGGAAGCTGCTATGTTTCTTCGAATGGTTTCGATGGGGGTTCAGACAAAGGATTCTGATCTTTTTGCAAAAGCGTACAATGATAATGTCATCTCCGCACTTCGTCGTCAGCCGGGATGTAGTTTTGCATCGCTTTTACAGAATATCCACGATTCTAAAGATTGTATATCAGTCACTATATGGGAATCGAAGGATGCGACAGAAGAGTATGAGAAGAGCGGACTATTCAAAACTCTCGTTGAATCGCTCCGATCATTTTATGAAGAATCGAATGAGTTTGAACTGAAGCTCACAGACGATCTTTCCATCGAATATACACCGATTCAAACCGATCCATCTTTAAAACAATACGATGATAATGATACGGGAGAACAATACATCAAGAAGTTCAATGTTACTCCATACGTTGCCAAGATCATTACGCTTACGGTTCAACCAGAAAAGATCCAGGAATTTCAGGATATTTTCGCTGAAAAAGTGATACCAAAATTCAAAGAACAAAAAGGACTGATTCACATCATCCTTCTCCGGAAAAAAAATGAATTCAACATCATCTCATTTTGGGATGAGACGATCGATCTATCCGATGTCTCAGGTGCTCAATCTCTTTCTTCTTTAACAAGAAGCATTTTCAATTTGCTTCCATCATCTGTGCAATGGCAGGTTTCTCATAAGGCATCTCGCGCTAATTTTGCAACGACTGAAGAGATTTCTGCGTCGGTCTATCGTTGTTTGACGGGTGAGTGGTTCTCAAAATAATGTCAATTTTGTAACATCAGGAGATTGTATGATCGGTTCTACTATACTGCAGTATGAAATACTAGAGCAGCTCGGCGAAGGGGGAATGGGTGTCGTTTATAAAGCAAAAGATACAAAACTGGATCGTTTTGTTGCGTTAAAATTTCTCACAAAGAATGTGTCTTCATCGGATTCAGACCGGCTGCGATTTATGCAGGAAGCAAAAGCAGCCGCAACGCTCAATCACCCGAATATTTGTACGATCTACGATGTTGCCGAACATGAAGGGCAATTGTTCATTGCAATGGAATTCATTGATGGGGAAACACTACGGGACAGAAAAAACAATATCTCATTCAAACAATCAATCGATATCGGTATTCAGATCGCTGAAGCATTGTCTGCAGCGCACGAAAAAGGGATCGTGCATAGAGATATCAAGCCGGAAAATGTGATGATACGGAAGGATGGTCTGGTTCAGATCATGGATTTCGGGCTTGCAAAATTGCAGGGTGTCTCCCGATTAACCAGAGAAGGCAATACTGTTGGAACGATGGGTTATATGTCGCCGGAGCAGGTACAAGGATTCAATGTCGATCATCGAACCGATATCTTCTCGTTTGGAGTGCTGTTGTATGAACTGATCTCGGGACAATCACCGTTCAAAGGAATGCACGAAACTGCGATCATTTACGAAATTGTGAATGTTGATGCAGAACCAATATCTATAGTTAAGCCAGAATTACCACCGGACCTTGATGCTATTATCTTGGAATGTCTTGCTAAAGAACCGGATGAGCGTTATCAGTCCGCAAAAGAAATCGTGAAGGATCTTCGCAAACTGAAACGTGAATCGAGCCGGCAGACAGCAAGCAGAATCCTTGCCGTACGAAAAAGTCAGATATCATCGGGTACACGGCTCTCTCCGGTAACAACGGAGTATGAAACTGTTCCGATGAAAAAGAATAACAGCACTTTTAATGTATGGATGATTGGTACTATAATATCCAGTGTTGTTGTGATAGCATTAATCGGATATTATCTGTTCGCATTACGTACATCACCCGAACTGCTGCAGGTTTCAATTGAAGTGGTTCCCGGTACGATCTTCCGTTCGGACAATGGAGGCCATATTGAGATTTCACCGGACGGCACGATGGTCACATATGTTGCGGTCGATTCGTTGGGAAATAATTCACTCTGGGTCCGTCCACTCTCTTCATCCATTCCTATGCAATTACCAGGGACGAACGATGCGATCTATCCGTTCTGGTCGTTTGACAGCAGAATGATCGCATATTTTGCAGACGGAAAACTGAAAAAGATCGATGCGAAGGGGGGACCTTCATTTACTATTTGTGATGCAGGAAGCGGTCGCGGCGGCACTTGGAACGAAAAAGGGATGATTGTTTTTGCGCCGCTCAGTGGAGGTCCGCTGCATGTTGTTCCATCTGCCGGAGGCACTTCGAAACAGTTGACGAAACTCGATACGACGGAATCTGAAGTAAATCATCGATGGCCCTTTTTTTTACCGGACGGTGAACATTTTCTCTATTCTGCACAAACGAGCAAATCATCAATGGATGAAGAATCAGAGAACATTCATATCGGTTCGATCTCTGAAGGAACCGGTCCTGTACTTTTTCATGCAACGAGCAATGTTGTCTTTTCCGGTGGATGGATACTGTACTATAAACAGAACTCACTCCTTGCTCAAAAATTTGATGACGGCTCATTGAAATTGACAGGTGAACCGATCCCGGTAGTCGAGAATCTGTTGCATGAACCTGTCCGGAGCAAAGGATCATTCTCCGTTTCGTTGAACGGAAGGCTATTATTCCTTGCCACCTCAAGAACAAACCAGGAAATGGCGGTATTCTCGACTCAGGGACAGATTCAGAATGTGATCAAATCGAAGATTGCCACAACTTGGGCAGTCTTTTCCAATGACAACCGATATATTGCTACCGATGCGTACGATGAATTGTCGAAGAATACCGATATGTGGATCCACGATATCCAACGGAACAACGATACTCGGTTGACGTTTGATAAAGCAGTCGATATCGTTCCCGTTTGGTCGTTTGATGACAGTAAGATCTACTTCAGTTCAAATCGCTCAGGAAGATTTTGTATTTACGTGAAGAACAGCAACGGAACCGGTGATGAACAGTTGGTGTACTCATCTCAGCAGCAGTCCTATGCCACTGATATCACCCGTGACGGAAAATATCTTATTCTTTCGATCAATACGAACGGTCTGCAGAAATGGAATATGGAACTTTTGGATCTGGTGTCAAAAAAAACTACACCGTTGCTGACATCGGAGTTCAATGAATGGCTCGGAACGTTTTCACCGGATGGAAAATGGTATGCGTATCAATCCAATGAAACTGGTAAATACGAGATTTATATCCGTCCGACCGATGGTTCATCCAGCAAGTGGCAGGTCTCTGTGAATGGAGGCGAACAGCCGAAATGGATCAACAGCGGCAAAGAAATCATGTACAGTATTGGTGACCAGCAGCTCTTCTCTGTTCCCGTATCAATTTCAGGAGGACAGGTGATGGTCGGACAATCCAAACTGCTGTTCAAAGTTGAACCCGGGTCTCAATCTACCTTTAGGGATATTGCGAGGGATGGGAAAAGGGTGATCATAACCCGGACGCTGAATACGCAGACGCTCAAGAGTGCATCGGTGATTTTCAATTGGCAAAATATTGTGGAAAAGAAATAGTTCGACACAGAAATCAATGATCAATGAACAATTAACAGTTGACAATATTTTTTTGAAAGCAGTTTATGATCGGTCAAAATATCTCTCATTATAAAATCGTAGAAAAACTTGGTGAAGGCGGAATGGGTGTTGTGTACAAAGCACAAGACACTAAACTTGATCGTTTTGTCGCCATCAAATTTCTTCCATCAAATTCGTCGGTGACCGCTGAAACGAAGGCTCGATTTATACAGGAAGCAAAAGCGACTGCAGCACTGAACCATCCGAATATCCTTTCTATCTATGAGATCGATGAACATGAAAAGAACGCATTCATCGTTTTGGAATTTATTGATGGACAAACATTAAAAGATTATTTATCAGCTATTACAACCGGTTCGGGAGTTCCTGTTAAACAAGCGATTGAATGGACAGAAAAAATTGCTCAAGGATTGAAAGTTGCCCACGACAAGAATATCATTCATCGTGATATCAAAGCCGAAAATATCATGCTGACCAAATCCGGACAATTGAAGATCATGGATTTTGGATTGGCGAAACTGAGAAGTCAAAGTTCATTGACAAGAGCGGGATCATCCCTTGGCACATTATCGTATATGTCACCGGAACAGGCGCAGGGTTTGAATGCCGATCATCGCTCCGATCTCTGGTCTTTAGGGATTCTCTTCTTTGAATTGCTGACAGGCGATCTTCCATTTAAATCTGAACACGAAGCAGGATTGATGTATTTAGTTGTCAATCAAGATCCGCCATTGCCAAGTGAATTGGATAGAAGACTTCCTGAGTCGATCGATTCGATTGTAATGAAGATGCTTGAAAAAGAACGTGAGAAGCGATTTCAAAATGTTGAAGAACTTGTGGAAGCTCTCTCCGTTCTGAAAACAAAGATCGAAACGAAACAAGAAAGCTCTAAAAAATTAGCAATCGCCGTCATGCCGTTCTCAACGATCGGCGGCGACAAGGAGAATGAATATTTTGGAGATGGTTTAACGGATGAACTGATTGTCAGTCTTTCACAATTAAAAGATTTTGATGTCATTTCGCGGACGAACTCAATGCAGTACAAGAATACATCCAAAGATATCAAAACGATCGGAAAGGAACTTGGGATCCGGTATCTGCTGGAAGGGAGTGTTCGGAAGTTCCAGGATAATTTGCGTATCACCGTTCAGTTTATCGATGTTGACAACGGCAGACAGCTGTGGGCGGAGTCATTCAAAGGAAAAATGGAAGATGTCTTTGATATCCAGGAGAAGGTTTCAAAACAGGTTGTTGAAGCGTTAATGGTCAAATTATCACCGAGTGAAAAGATCATTCTCACAAAGCGTTCAACGGTGAATGCTGAGGCGTTTGATTGTTATCTCCGTGCGCGGGAATTTCTCTATCGCCGAACCAAAAGCAGTTTGCAGTTTGCCATTCATCTTTTTCAAAAAGCGATCGAACTCGACACGCGGTATGCAGCTGCTTACGCCGGACTGGGAGAATCGTATGCAACGCTGCATTATGACTACGATACGAAAGATACATGGGTTGAAAAAGCGATCGAATCAAGTCTTAAAGCATTGATGTATGATTCCACAGTTGCTGAAGCGTACGCTGCTCTTGCGATGGCATACTTCAGTAAAAAATCTATCCAGGAAGCTGAAACAGCAGCTCGAAAAGCAATCGAACTCGGTCCAAACATTTTTACAGGATACTGGGTGCTTGCCAGAATCTGTCACGTAATGAACAGGGATGCTGAAGCGGTTGGATTGCTGAAGAAAACCGTTGAGCTCAATCCGGATTTTCACACAGCATACGGTGAATTGAGGATGGCGTATGAACGGCTCGGGGACAATGAAAATATGCAGGCAATTGTTAAAGAGATGCTGGAGATCTTTCCGGTGTATCTCTCGAAACATCCGGATGATGCACGATCACATATTCATTATGCCATTCAGCTTGCAACAGATGGCCGAAGTGATGAGGCATTACAACAGACCAACAAAGCCATTGAATTGAGTCCGGATGATCCGTTGATGTTCTATAATGCTGCGTGTGTCTATGCTCGACTGAACCAAAAGTCACTGGCAGTTGAAACATTACGGAAATCGATCGTTGCCGGTTTGGAAGATTATGAATGGATAAAAACTGATGTCGATTTTGACGGGATACGGAATGAGCCCGGGTATATCGAATTAATGAAAGGGAAATAGAACAGTGGTTGGACAACGAATATTACATTACACAATTATTGAAAAACTCGGCGAGGGGGGAATGGGTGTTGTCTATAAAGCTCAGGATATCAAACTTGACCGTTTTGTAGCGCTGAAATTCCTTCCAACTCATATTGCAAAATCCGAACAGGAAAAATCACGGTTCTTCCAGGAAGCAAAGTCCGCTTCAGCGTTGAATCATCCGAATGTCTGTACAATCTATGGTATCGACGAAGCGGATGAGATGCAGTTCATCGAAATGGAATTAGTGGATGGTGTTACGTTACGCGAAAAAGTAGCTTCGTCAAATCCATTGAACTTCAAACAAGTAGTAGAATACGCTATTCAAATAGGAGAAGCATTACAGGAAGCTCACAGCAAAGGGATCATTCATCGTGATATCAAAGCAGAGAATATCATGGTCAATTCAAAGAATCAGATCAAAGTGATGGATTTTGGATTGGCGAAGTTGAAAGGTTCATTGAAGCTGACGAGGACATCCAGCACGATCGGAACACTTGCGTATATGTCACCCGAACAGATCCAGGGAATTGAAGCGGATACCCGGTCTGATATATTCTCGTACGGCGTGGTGTTATTCGAAATGACAACAGGGAAGATGCCGTTCCGTGGTGAGCATGAAGCGGCAGTGATGTATTCCATAGTTAATGAAGAACCTGAAAATGCTGCAAAGTATCGGGAAGATGTCCCTTCGGAGTTGCTGCATATCATAAAAAAATCTTTGGAGAAGGATCCGGAAGATCGTTATCAATCAATGGGAGAAATAATTGTTGATCTTCGGCGATTAAAGAAAGAATCGACAAGAGTAGTAAGGATTCAAGAATTTCAGAGACCGGAGCAAGACCAATCACCTCTTTCTCCATCGAAACCTGTGAAACTGAAGAACAAATGGCTATCCCAAAAAAATATTTCGGGAGTTGGAATTGCGGTACTGCTTATTCTTACAATATTCTTCTTTAAAGATTCAATTCTTACACAAATAGGCAGTTCCAATGATAAAAAAGTGATCGTTGTTCTTCCGTTTGAAAATCTTGGAATGACCGATAAAGATTATTTTGTGGATGGTATGACGGATGAAGTGACGAGCAGATTATCGGGGTTGTCCGGATTGAAAGTCATCGCACGATCGAGTGCAGTTCAATATAAAAAAACGACCAAATCACTTAAGCAGATTGGGGAAGAATTAAGTGCTAATTATATTCTTCAAGGGACAGTTCGTTGGGAAACGGTTGACGGACAAACGCACGTACGTGTGAATCCTACGCTTATTAGAGTAGAAGATGAAACACAAGCATGGTCTGAATCGATGGAATCTGTTCTTTCAAGCGCATTCAAATTACAATCCGATATTGCCAGCAGAGTTGCGACTGCAATGGATGTTGCATTGGCAACGACAGAACAGAAATCACTAAAAACATCGCTGACGGAGAATTCCGAAGCGTACGATCTCTATTTACAGGCCGGCGAATATTCTACGAGAAGTATGTCGCAGCAGGACAATGATATTGCGATCCGATTATTGGATCAGGCAGTTAGCAGCGATCCGAATTTTGCAGCTGCTTATGCCAGGCTTGCAAAGGTTCATGCAGCCTATTATTGGTTCTTTTATGATCGTTCAGAATTACGTATTCAAAAATCATATCGCGCTGCTCGAAAAGCAATCGATCTTGCCCCGGACCTGTCTGAATCTCATGAAGCAATGGGATGGTATTATTACCATACACAGCTTGACTATGTAAACGCGTTGAAAGAATTTGCTCTAGCCTTGAAATTCCGTCCAAGCAATTCTAATGTCCACTATGGTATTGCGGCGGTCAAACGCCGGCAAGGAGACATGCTTGGTTCAGTAGAGTCATTCAAAAACTCCATCGAAGGGAACCCTCGTGCGACTGACCTTATAAGGCAGTTGGGGGAGACACAGACACTATTGCGGGATTATGAAGGTGCTGACAAGAATCTCGTTCGTTCAATCGCAATGTCTCCGGATGTCGTAACGATCTACTGGGATCGGATCAGAAATGAACTGTTGTGGAAAGGGGATGTGAAAAGTGCCAAACGGATGTTTGAAGATGCGAAGCAGTTTGGAAAGATCGTTGATATGAAATACCTGCTCGAATTCATCGAGTTTAGCCTGGAAATGTACGACAAAAATTTGGATGCGGCATTGCACATTCTCGAAAAAACACCGTCGGAAGAGATCAATAATAGTCAGTTCAATTTCGGAACCACAACATTGTACCGTGCAGAATTAGAACGAGTTCGAGGAAATTCGGAAAGTGCAAAAAAATCCTATCAGAAAGCAGTCATCCAGCTAGAGCAGAAAATTCGAACAGCTCCGAATGATGAACGATTATACAGTGCGCTCGGCATTGCTTTGGCGGGAGTTGGCCGTAGAGAGGATGCACTCCGTGCAGGATTAAAAGCGGTAGAACTGCTTCCTATTGAAAAAGAAGCGTGGCGCGGTTCGTTTAGACTTATTGATCTAGCACAAATCTACGCAATGATTGGTGAGGAGGATAAATCGATCGACCTGTTGGAAAAACTTCTTTCAATTCCTTGTGAATTATCGGTTCAGTCGCTCCGGTACGACCCTTCATGGATACCGCTCAAGAATAACAAACGGTTTCAAAAATTAATTACGGGATAGATGCATGATCGGTCAAACAGTTTCTCATTACAACATTCTCGAAAAATTGGGTGAAGGTGGAATGGGTGTTGTTTATAAAGCCCAGGATACAAAACTCGATCGATTTGTTGCGATCAAATTCCTTCCGTCTCATCTGTCTGATTCTCCCGATAATAAAGCGCGGCTTTTGCAGGAAGCGAAAGCGACCGCAGCGTTGAATCATCCAAATATTTTGAATGTGTACGAGATCGATGAAGATGCAAACGGAATGTTCTTTGTGATGGAATATCTGGAAGGGCGGACATTACGGTCTCATATTTCCAGTTTAAAGTCGAGTACCGGAATTCCATATACGCAGGCAATTGAATGGGTGATTCAGATCGCCAACGGACTCCAATCAGCACACCAGAAGAACATTGTTCATCGGGATATCAAACCCGAGAATATTATGGTAACAAGCAGCGGACAGTTGAAGATCATGGATTTTGGAATTGCCAAGCTGAAAAGCGGATCCGGAATGACAAGGACCGGTACTTCACTTGGCACACTCTCGTATATGTCTCCCGAACAAATACAAAGTATGCCGGTCGACCAACGATCGGATATATGGTCGCTTGGCGTTGTTCTGTATGAAATGCTGACGACCGATCTCCCTTTCAAAGCTGAACACGAAGCAGCACTCCTTTATCTAGTGGTGAATGACGATCCACCGTTGACCAGTTCCATGGATAAAAAAATTCCGCGTAATATTGATCCGCTGGTAATGAAAATGCTTGCAAAAAAAGCAGAGCATCGATATGAATCAATGGGTGAAGTATTGGCTTCGCTGTCAAATCTTAAAAATGAAATTGATGCTGCAGCCGGTCCGGCTAAAACAAAAGGAATAACGGTTCTTCCGTTTGGCAATATGAGTCCTGACAAAGAGAGCGATTATTTCTGCGACGGTCTGACGGAAGAACTCATTGTTAATCTTTCAAAGATCAAAGATATTCGTGTCGTTCCCCGGTCAAAAGCGATGCAATACAAAGGTACAACTAAGGAAGTGAAAGTGATCGGAAGAGAGCTGGGTACCCGCTACGTTCTCTCCGGCAATGTACGGAAGTATCAAGACAATCTTCGTATCAGTGTGGAATTGATCGATATTGAAATCGATGAACAGTTGTGGGCTGAAACATATAAAGGAAAACTTGCCGATGTATTCGATATTCAGGAACAGGTTTCCAAACAGATCGTTGATACGATGTTGGTGAAGATCTCACCGACGGAAAAAGTTGTTTTGACCAAACGCTCGACGCTCAGCACAGAAGCGTTTGATTGTTATTTACGGGCGCGAAAGTTTTTGTATCAGTATTCCAAGAACAGCGTGCAGTTTGCAATGCAGCTGTTTCAAAAAGCAAACGAACTCGATCCGCGATATGCCGATGCCTATGCCGGACTTGGAGAAGCAAACGCTATCTTTTATCAGCTCTTCGACCGCCGCGATGAATGGCTTGATAAAGCGATCGATGCTAGTATGAAAGCGTTGATGTATGACCCGACACTTTCTGAAGCACACTCGGCACTTTCTCTTTCGCACTTTCACAAGAACTCCCTGGAAGAAGCAACGGCAGCGGGGAGAAAAGCGATCGAATTGGATCCGAACAATTATCTAGCATTTTGGATTCTTGGAAGAATTTATCATACATCTGATCGTGACAGTGAAGCAGTTGATCTGTTCAACAAAGTAATATTGATCAATCCTGATTTCTATTCCGTATACAGCGATCTACAGATCGTTTACAGTAGATTAGGCTTAAAGGATAAATTCAATGAAATATTGCAGGTATCACTGGTTGCGTACCACCGATATCTTTCCCAGCATCCCGATGATGCTCGTTGTCATATGTTCTATGCAGTAGACCTTGCTCAGGCAGGAAGAAAAGATGAAGCAAGAGCAGAAGCGGCACGGGCTTTGGACCTAAGCCCAAGTGATCCATTAATGCTGTATAACGCCGCGTGTTTTTATGCACAAATGGCTGACACATCAAAAGCAGTTGAAATGCTGCGGAGTGCAATTGCTGCAGGGTATCCGGATTATGAATGGTTTAAACGTGATCCGGATCTAGACAGTATTCGTGACGATGCAGGATATAAAGAATTAATGAAAGGAAAGTAATATAATGATCGGACAAACAATTTCCCGCTACAAAATTATCGATAAACTTGGTGAAGGGGGAATGGGCATTGTCTATAAAGCCCAGGATACAACGCTCGATCGATATGTCGCCGTAAAGTTTTTACCGGCACATCTTTCCACGATGGGTGAGAATAAATCTCGTTTTTTACAGGAAGCAAAAGCGGCAGCGGCTCTTAATCATCCAAACATTCTTAATGTGTACGAGATCGATGAAAAAGACGGAATGATGTTTCTTGTGATGGAATATCTTGAAGGAGAAACACTCAAAGATTATCTCACCAATTTGAAGACAGGTCCCGGAGTTCCATTCAGGCAAGCTTTGGATTGGGCATCGTTGATCGCTCAGGGATTAAAAGCCGCGCATGATAAGAATATTGTTCATAGGGATATCAAGCCGCATAATATTATGCTGACGAACGGCACCCAGATCAAGATCATGGATTTTGGTTTGGCAAAATTAAAGAGCGGTGCAGGATTAACAAAAACCGGGACATCCTTAGGAACGTTGTCCTATATGTCACCGGAACAAGTTCAGGGTATCGCAACAGACCATCGTTCTGATATATGGTCATTAGGTATTGTTTTGTACGAAATGTTAACCGGTGAATTGCCGTTCAAAGCTGAACACGACGCCGGATTATTATATCTCATCTCCAATGAAGATCCTCCAGTGCCGAGTGAAATGGATAAAAAGATTCCACGGCAGGTCGATCAACTGATGAAAAAATTCATTGAAAAAAACAGAGATCATCGATTTAAGTCGATGGATGAGGTGTTACATGCAATTACAGAAGTGAATACTGCAATCGAAGCGGCTGGTACCCAGTCGAAAACAAAAGCAATCGCTGTTCTGCCGTTCGGCAACATCAGTCCCGATAAAGAGAGCGATTATTTCAGCGATGGTTTGACCGAAGAATTGATTGCCAACTTAGCAAAATTAAAAGATATCCGAGTCGTTCCGAGAGCGACTTCAATGCACTATAAGGGATCATCAAAAGATGTCAAAACGATCGCACGGGAATTGGGAACGCGGTATATCCTTTCGGGGAGCGTGCGAAAATTCCAGGAAAATCTTCGGATCACCGTTGAACTGATCGATGTGGAATTGGATACACAGCTATGGGCGGAAACATATAAAGGAAAACTTGACGACGTGTTCGACATTCAGGAACAGGTTTCAAAACAGATCGTTGAAGCATTGATGGTGAAATTATCCCCAACGGAAAAAGTTGTGCTCACCAAGCGATCGACATTGAATCCGGAAGCATTCGACTGCAACCTTCGAGCGCGGAATTTTCTATATCAACGGACAAAGAAGAGCATGAACTTTGCGATCCAATTATTTCAAAAAGCGATTGAACTTGATCCGCGATACGCCGATGCCTATGCAGGACTTGGAGAAACCTATTCTTCGTTATATCAGGATGTAGAACGGGTGGAACATTGGCTGGATAAATCAATTGAATCGAGTTTGAAAGCATTGATGTACGATTCAACATTACCGGAAGCATATGCAGCGCTTGGACTTGGTTACTACAGCAAACGGATGTTTGATGAAGCCGTTACAGCCAGT
Source organism: uncultured Chitinophagaceae bacterium (assembly GCA_964409765.1). Lineage (GTDB taxonomy): Bacteria > Bacteroidota > Ignavibacteria > UBA10030 > UBA8401 > UBA8401. Next base: position 9,613 of record CAYPEM010000035.1, on the reverse strand, counting down.
AGGAAAGCGATCGAACTCGATCCCAATAATTTTATTGGATATTGGATCTTAGGCAGGATCTATAATAATACCGATCGGTATTCAGAATCTGTTCAATTGTTCCATAAAGTATTGGAACTCAATCCCGATTTCTATTCCGTGTATGGAGATCTTCAAATAGTGTACGGTAGGATGGGAGAAAAAGAAAAATATCAGAAGATCTTATTGGAAGGACTTGAAACCTATAAACGATATCTATCCCACCATCCGGATGATTCTCGCGGTCATATGTATTATGCCACCGATCTTGCTCAAGTCGGACGAAAAGAGGAGGCAAAACTCCAGGCAGCAAAAGCGATCGAGCTTTCACCGGATGATCCGCTGATGCTCTATAATGCAGCATGTTTTTATTCCCAAATGGGTGAGAAAGGGGCTGCAATTCAATCATTAAAAGATGCGATTGCTGTCGGCTACGGAAATTATGAATGGCTGAAGCGCGATACAGATCTTGACTCACTTCGTGAAGAACCGGAATTTAAGGAATTGATAAAAGGGAAGTAATCTTATGATCGGTCAGTCGATTTCCCATTATACGATTCTCGAAAAGCTCGGAGAAGGTGGAATGGGTGTGGTCTATAAGGCCCGCGATTCCCGGTTAGATCGTTATGTTGCGATCAAGTTTTTATCGACGGCACTTTCCAGTTCCGTTACAGAACAGGAACGATTTATTCAAGAAGCTCGTGCCGCTTCATCTCTTAATCATCCGTCTATTTGTACCGTACACGATATTGGTACTCACGAGGATCAGTTATATTTTGTGATGGAATTTGTCGATGGGAGTACGTTGCTGGAGATTGCAGGAACGTTGGATGAAAAATCTTGTCTGCGCATTATTCGGCAGGTTGCAGAAGGATTAGCAGCCGCCCATGCGAATCAGATCATCCATCGTGATGTCAAGAGCAGTAATATAATGCTCACGGCTGATGGTCGAGTGAAAATCATGGATTTCGGTCTTGCAAAATTTTCCGGAAGGCCGGACTTAACCACGGTTGGTTCAACCGTGGGTACTATGGCATATCTATCTCCGGAACAAGCGAGAGGCGAACAAGTCGATCAAAGAGCAGATATCTATTCACTTGGAGTTGTGTTGTTTGAACTATTGACGAAAGAGCAACCATTTTCCGCTCTTTACAATACTGCAATGCTCTATCAGATTCTCAACGAAGAAGCACCTGCTCCTTCGTTACGAAAAAAGAATGTCTCATCATCCGTAGATGCAATAGTTAAACATTGTCTTGCAAAGAATGTAGATGATCGATATCAGATCGTTACAGAAATATGTGATGACATTGATGCTGTTCTTTCGGGTGGGAATGTGGTTGTGCCGAGGCGGTTCAATTTCAGAAATTTACTGAACCATGCTGCTTCCCATCGCTGGTTGATATCATTGATGCTGATAGCTATTGTCGGAGTATTGGTAGTCATTTTTGTTCCAGCAGATATCAGAGATCGATTTGCATATGAAATCGGGGTTAAAACAGTCCCGACACAAAAACATCTTGCTGTTCTTCCCATTACAAATATTGGAAGCAACGCGGAGCTTCAAATATTGTGCGATGGATTAACAGAAACAATGACCAGTCAACTTACTCAACTGGAACATTTTCACGGATCTCTCTGGGTAGTACCTGCTAACGAAGTAAGACATGCAGACATCAAGAGTGCGGAAGGAGTACGAAAGCTATTTGGCGTTACGTTGGTTGTTGATGGTTCATTGCAGCCTCTTGGAGATGGTTATCGTCTTACGATTAATCTGATCGATCCTGTTTCTGTCCGGCAGATCAGTTCCTCTTCAATCGATTTTCCAAAAGAACGATTGGCTTCCTTGCAAAACGAGTCAGTTTTAAAAGTATTGGAGATGCTTCACTTAGAATTACATCCTGAAACAAAAGATGTACTTCAATCCGGTGGAACTTCGGTCCCCGAAGCATTTGAATTTTATCTTAAAGGTCGAGGTCAACTGTTGCGGTATGAAAACGAAGAAAATATCGATAATGCAATGCTTTCGTTCCGGCAGGCAATTCAAAAAGATTCTCTGTATGCCTTAGCCCATTCAGCCCTGGGTGAAACATTCTGGCGGAAATATCTGGCAGACAAAAACATACGATGGGTAAAGGAAGCAATTGCAGAATGCAAAAAAGCGCAAGAATTGAATGCGAATTTTTCTCCGGTGAATATTACTTTGGGGATCGTATATGCCGGAACCGGTAAACCAAACGAAGCGATAACATTATTTGAGACCGCGCTTCGAAATGATCCATCGAGTGCTGAAGCCTATCGAGGACTTGCAAAAGCATATGAAGCACTTGGTAATCTATCGGATGCAGAGAAAACATATCGTCGATCGATCGAACTGCGGCCTGATTATTGGGGCGGGTATAATGATCTTGGAGTATTTTATTCTAAGAATAATCGATATGATGATGCAATCGTAACGTTCAACAAAGTGATTAGCTTAACACCGGATAATTATCGGGGATATAATAATCTAGGGGGGATGTATTATTTTCTTGAACGCTGGTCCGATGCCAGAGAGATGTTTGAACAATCGTATAAGATCAGACCAACATATCGCACTGCGTCTAATCTTGGTACGTTGTATTACGTTGAGGGACTATTTAGCGAAGCGGCACAATGGTATGAACGAGCTCTGCAATACAATGCGAATGACCATATCGTCACCGGAAATCTTGCTTCTGCATACTATTGGAGCAAAGGAGGAGAGGAAAAAGGTCTTGCGTTCTTTCGTCAGGCAATCAGATTAGCGCAGCATCAGTTAACTGTAAATCCTTCTGACGCCGAAATCATGGCTTCTCTCGGGGGATATTATGCAATGATAGGGAATACCGACAGCAGCAGGCTCTGCACTGAACGATCACTTCAATTGAATAGTAAGGATGCTGCTATTCTTTTTCACGCAGGTACAACCTACGAACGGATTGGTGATAGAACGCGCGCACTTGAATGGATCGGTAAATCTCTCGATGCAGGATATTCGATCAGTGAGATATCAAACCAGCCCGAATTGAAGAATTTGTATAAAGACACGAGATATAAAGCTCTCATATCTCGTACAAAGAAGCACTAATAAAATAAATTCAACAATATTCACCTTTCATAATATAAGGAGTTCTGTATGAGATTAATCATACGTATCACCGCACTTCCGCTTTTGTCTCTTGTATTTCTCTTTATCAGCGGATTCAAACCGATACAAGATCCAACTACAGTGCCGAAGGTAGTTAATGTTTCAATAACTAAAATCGATAGCGTTTGGAAAGTCGTATTGACCGGAACAACCAACACATCAGTTCATGTGGTTCCAGGACAGAAGATTGTTTTTCATGCAGAAGGAACAGATGTCTATTTTCAGTTTGATAGAGACTCACTGTTCGGCGGGCATAAAAAATTTATTAAAAACGGTAAGAAGCTAACACTTGGCGTGGGAAAAGTTGCAAAAGGAATTTATACATATTCAGCATTCTGTCTCGGACCGATGGAATTTGCCGAAGGTGGTTCACCGCCAAAGATCATTGTTGATTAAAAAGATCAGTCGTTTTTTTTGTCGGGAATTTTTTGTCAGATGTAAAATGAATCCTGATCGGGAATCCCGGTTCGAAAGACAATCGCAACCGGGTAATTATTTCAACCTACTATAATAAAATTTATGATCGGTACTATAATATCTCATTACAAAATAGTTGAGAAGTTAGGTGAAGGAGGAATGGGTATTGTTTACAAAGCCCAGGATACCACACTTGATCGTACGGTCGCACTTAAATTCCTTCCCGAAAGGGTGAATAGAGATGAAACGGCAAAAGCACGTTTCCTTCAGGAAGCCAAAGCAGCTGCGGGATTGAATCATCCGAATATCTGCACCATCTTTGGAGTTGAAGAGCATGATAGTCAATTATACATGGCAATGGAATATGTAGAAGGAGGAACACTTTCCGAAAAAATTCCTTTTAAAAAAATTGATGATGCATTATCGATTGCAGCACAGATTGCGGATGCACTTCAGGAAGCACACACTAAGGGGATAGTACACAGAGACATCAAAGCCGATAATATCATGCTTTCATCCAAGGGGCAGGCGAAAGTGATGGATTTCGGTCTTGCAAAATTAAAAGGTGCGATGAAACTGACCCGCACTTCAAGTACAGTTGGAACACTCGGTTATATGGCACCGGAACAGATCCAAGGCGGAGAAGTTGATCATCGCAGCGATATCTTTTCATTTGGAGTGTTATTGTTTGAAATGTTAGCCGGAAGACTTCCGTTCCGTGGTGAACATGAAGCGGCGATGTTATATTCTATCGTTAATGAAGAGCCGCAGAACATAACACAATATGTATCGGATCTTTCTCCAATCGTTGTCAATTTAATTCAGCGATGTTTGGAAAAAGATCCTGCAGAACGATATCAGCATTTTGACGATATCACTGCCGATTTAAAGAGAGCGATGCGAAAAACATCGAAAGTGATGAGAAGCTCTCCGAACATTCAACAGAGCCAAATAGATCAAACACCAATTAGTAATCAATCCGGAATTCAAACTTCGATATCATCCGGTATCTTTGCGAACAATTCTGTACGAATAGGAGCGATCGTAGCCGCCGTTATGATATTTGCATCGGTCATTTGGATGATGTTTGGAACCTCACACCCAAAGATCAATTCGGAAATGTCGACTTCGATCCTTCAAATTCCGGCGACAGAATATCAGTATCCGGACATGTCTCCTGATGGAAAATGGCTGGCATTTCCAGGTTCTGACGTTAAGGGCAATTGGGATATTTATATGATGTTCATCGAAACCGGTGAAAGCAGACGATTGACAAATGATTCTTCAGCAGATCTGGGAAATGCGGCAACAGCAAAATTCTCCCCGGATGGGAGCACAATAACCTATGGCCGAAGACGAAACGGAAAAAATATTTCAGAGATTTGCATTGTATCGGTTCTTACCGGTTCATCACGGGTTATTGTTGACACCGGACTTGCGCCAAGTTGGAATGCGGCGGGTGATCGGATATTCTTCTTTCGCGGCAGCGTGGGCAATCGTGCACCAAGCCGTTCCGGTTGGAGAGAATATTGGAGTGTTACTCCTCAGGGTTCTGACGCTCGAATCGAATTTATCGATTCTCTCATGGAAGGCGGGTTAAATTATTTTACATTCAAAGTTTCTCCGGATGGTAAAAAAATTATCTTTACAAGACCGATGAAAGGAGATTTCAATGAGATATTCATTCGTGACCTTGCTTCAGGAGATGAAACACAGATGACCTTCGACAAAAAGATCATCGACGAGGCAGCATGGACTGACAATGGATATATTCTTTATTCCTCTAATAGAAGTGGCAATTTCAATATTTGGGCTATGCCAGAACATGGAGGTGATGCAATTCAAATCACCAGAGGTGCAGGTCCCGATTATGGAATTTCATTTTCCAACAGTGCAAATCGACTGATCTTTTCGCAACGCACAGAATCTGCCACATTGTGGATGGTCAATACTGATGGAACGGAAAATCATCAGGTCTATCCGGATGAAAATATCGCACGTGCGCATATTTCTCCCGATGGTAAAACGATTGCACTTCAAATATTGAATCCAGTAATGTGGGATGGACTGATGATCCGGGAATTTTCCGGCGGACGACAGGAAATCTTATTCCCGTTCCATCCGGCTATATCAAGAGAAGAACCAGTATGGTCCCCTTCAGGAAAGTTGCTCGCATTTCTGGAATACAGCCGGAATGAAGGAGTTGATTATTTAGGAGCTAAGATTATCGATATTGCCGGCGGGCGTCGGATTCAAGATCTCGGAGAGGGAGTTGTTGATTATTGGCTTTCCGATTCACTTGTGACCATTGTTCGCAATTCTTCCAAGGATAAAAAATTCCCAAAGTATAATGAGACACATCTGCTCAATATCCGCACGGGAGATGAGAAGATATTTTTCAAAGACACCGTGTATGCTTTTCCTTTATTACAGAATTCGGCAATTGGTTATATCGATGAGAAATCTGATTGGTACATCGTTACCCGTCAGGAGCTATCGAAAAATCCGAATGCAAAAGGAAACTTGTTGTTAAAGGCTGAAGATTACTCTTGGATGAATCCATCTCCTTCAACAGGATATTATGTCTCTGCGAACAGGACTGCTTTATGGAAAATCGATTTACAGACACGAAAAAAAACGAAGGTGATGAATGTTTCACCGGGTGATAATCTCAGATTTTATAAATCGGAATATTCTAATAAGGTCTTGACCTATACAAAACAAAGAAGGAAAACAAGCATTGTAAAGATAGATAATTTGTTTAAGCAATAATTATTACGCGAATATAAAAGAAAGTAAAAGAGATGATCGGTCAAACGATTTCACATTACAAAATTCTAGAAAAACTTGGCGAAGGTGGAATGGGAGTTGTTTATAAAGCCCAGGATACAAAACTCGACCGCCATGTTGCATTAAAATTCCTTCCCGATCATGTGAAGAACGGTTCGAATGAATTGGAACGTTTCATGCAGGAAGCAAAAGCTGCCGCATCGTTGAACCATCCGAATATTTGTACTATCTATGGCATCGAAGAGTCCGAAGGGAAACATTTTATTGCCATGGAATTCGTCGATGGACAAACGCTGCAGGAAAGAAAAAGAACACTGTCGCAAAAACAGGCACTCGACATCGGCATTCAGATTGCCGAAGGACTTTCTGCTGCGCACGAAAAAGGGATCGTCCACCGCGATATCAAGCCGGAAAATATCATGATCCGCAAAGACGGTATCGTGCAAGTGATGGATTTTGGACTGGCAAAACTACGAGGTGCGTCTCGTCTGACCAAAGAAGGAAGTACTGTCGGGACCGCAGGGTATATGTCTCCAGAACAAGTTCAAGGATTGGATACGGATCATCGTTCCGACATCTTTTCACTTGGAGTATTATTGTATGAAATGCTCGCAGGACAGATCCCATTCAAAGGAGTCCATGAAACGGCGATCGCGTACGAGATCGTGAATGTGGACTCGCCTCCGATGTCCTCCGTAAAACCGGAAATCTCATCAGAACTCGATTCCGTCATTTTGGAATGTTTGGAAAAAGATCCGAAAGAACGTGCACAGTCTGCAAGTCAGATCGCGCTCGATCTGAAACGAAGCAGACGTGAATCAAGCCGGTCGCGAGCAAGCCGTACGATGGCAGCACGTCCGAATATTTCTTCATCACGGATAAACTTTACATCCAATGATGTGGAACAGACAGCTGAAAATATTGTCAATAAGAAAAATTTTCCTTGGCTTATCATTGCTGTTGAGGCAGTAGTTATGCTTGCGATGGGATTTGGCATTTCAACATTGTTTGTACCTGCCAAGGTCGAAACATCTGCACCAGTAATAAGTGCAAACATCACGCTTCCAACAGGACTAAAGTATAACGATGGATTGGGAGGTCACTCCGCCATCTCACCCGACGGTTCGAAGTTTGTCTTTACGGGAACCGATTCATTGCTTCGTCTTGGTTTGTGGGTCCGTCCGCTTAATTCACCGGAAGCGAAAATGCTTATCGGAACGGAAAATGCACAATACCCTTTCTGGTCATACGACAGCCGCTCGATTGGTTTCTTCGCGGACGGAAAACTGAAGACCATCGATGCGAATGGGGGACCAGTCATGTCTCTTGCATCTGCTCCGTTCGGTCGGGGTGCGGCATGGAGCAAATCAGGAGAGATCGTCTATTGTCCTTCAGTGGTCGATTTCAATCTTTTTGTTGTTGCTTCAACAGGAGGAAATCCCAGGGTAGTCACTCAATTCGATTCCACAACTAAAGCAGTTCCGCGATTTCCTTTCATGTTCCCGGATGGGGATCATTTCCTTTTTTCCATGATAACGCTGGGGAACAATGCAACCCATTCTGATCTCTATATTGGTTCCCTCAAAGAAGGAACGACAAAGAAAATCCTCGATGAAAGTTCATTCGGCATTTACGCATCGGGATTCCTTTTCTCATTCCGTCAGGGAACCATCATCGCACAGAGGTTCGATCCTCAAACGTTCGCTATAACAGGAAAACCGGTAGCGATCCAGGGAAATGTCAATTCGTGGACTCCGCGGGGCAAGGCGGATTTTTCGGTCAGCGAGAATGGACTGCTAGTCTATACGCTTGGCGGTGCTGCCCGTTCCAGTGAACTTTTTTGGATTAATAGGCAGAGCACAACCACACCGATCGGAAATTTCGATCCATTCTTATCTATTCGGCTTTCTCCGGATAATACCAAGATCGCCTACGATCAGATCGATGCAAAAGGGGAACAACCGACCGTCTGGATTTTTGATCTTGCCAGTTCTGTAAGGACCCGCCTGACATTCGATGTTGATGGAGGAAGTACTCCGGTGTGGTCCCGCGATGGATCGATGATCTATTATAATGCAGATCGCAATGGAAGCAAGGCAAATATCTTTGTAAAACGATCGGACGGTTCCGGTGAAGTGAAACTGTTTCTTTCCGGCGAAGATAACACGGTGGGTTATGTCTGTCAGGATGTCTCTCCGGACGGCCGATATCTTTTAGTGACCGTCGGAAATGAATCCGGGAAGGAGTTGGGTGTCGTCGATCTGAGTGATACTGTGAAACAAAGGACGATACAGAAATTACATATCAATGGTTCGACTGCCTGTTTTTCTCCGGACGGAAAGTGGATCGCTTACCACATCACTGAGTCTGGGACCGCAAAGATGTATGTTGCATCATTCAGAGGGATCGAGGGAAAATGGCTGCTTCCGACCGAAGGCGGAGCGAACCCGTACTGGGTGAAGAATAGGATCATTTACTATTCCAATGCGAATGACAGCTACGAAGGATGCGATGTTTCGTTCCCGAACGGCAGTCCTGTCTTTGGGCAGCCATCATCTCTTTTTGAGAGCGGGCGGTCGCAGAATGCATATCTCTACGGTGTATCCAATGATGGAAATCGTTTTCTTGGATTCCGTCCGGCAAACGCCGGAGTTGGTAGCAACATTTCCTTGCTTGTGAATTGGAAAGGTTTGGTTGATGCAGAACAAAAGAATTGATTCATTGAATCAATTCTTGATTGACACATTGAAATGCACAACGTTTTTCGATGTGTCAATAATTCATTCAGCAAATGAAAAAATTTTATGATCGGACAAACAATTTCACACTATAAGATTGTTGAAAAACTCGGCGAAGGGGGAATGGGCGTTGTCTACAAAGCCCAAGACACCAAGCTTGACCGATTCGTCGCATTGAAATTTTTACCTCAGTACGTATCATCAGATACAAATAAAAAAGAACGCTTTTTTCAAGAGGCACGCGCTGCTGCAGCGCTCAACCATCCAAATGTTGCCGTTATCCACGAGATTAGCGAATACGAAGGACGATTCTATCTTGCAATGGAATGTATTGAAGGACAGACGTTGAAGAAGATTGTTGAACATGGTGAACGATTTTCCAACAAAAAAGTCCTTGAAATTGCGATTCAAATCTGTGAAGGGTTGGCCGCTGCACACGAAAAAAGTATTGTCCATCGTGATATCAAGTCCGACAATATTA
>CAYPEM010000034.1:41143-53583 GCA_964409765.1 uncultured Chitinophagaceae bacterium | reverse complement strand
ACCTCCGATCATTGATATAAAAATTGATTCTCCCACGATCAACCCGACGACATGGAAATTTTTAAATCCGAGCGTTCGTAATACTGCATATTCCCGTATCCGCTCACGGGCGGACATGATGATCGTATTAGCAAGGACAATCAGGATAATGCCGATGATGACGTAGGAAACGAATTCTAGTGAAGTCAGGATGGCTCCGGACAACGAAACGAAACTCTGTTGGAACGCTTTTTCGGTCTCTGTTTTTGTCTTTGCCGCAGAGTTTACATAAAGTGCATCGATCGATTCGGAAACCGAACCCGCTTCATTAGGATTTTTTATTTGAATGATATACCATCCGACTTGGTCGGTTGCAAACGAGCTCGTCTGACGGTTCCGTTCATTCAAATATTCCCAACTGAAGAACATTTGCGTTTCATCAGCCGTCTTATCTTTCCCTTTATAGATACCGACAACCGTAAATTCCCAGTCACCGGGATAAATATCACCCTTTACCGGTATGATGTCGCCGATCTTGAATCCATGCTGATCCACCAATTTTTGACCGATCACGCAGCCGTTCCGCTGTTTTTTGAATGTTTCCAATTGTTCTTTAGGAATCAGGTATTCCGGATAGACATCGAAGATCGTCTCCGGATCTACCGCAAGCCGCGGAAAGAAATTTTCAAAACTCTGGTCCTTATATGTTCCCTGAAACCAGCTTGCATACGACACTGTTTTTACGCCGGAAATTTCTTGTATCTGGCTGCGGTAGGAATACGGAAGCGGAAAAATGAATGCAACGGCATGACGCGTTATCAGCCGGTCCACCGATGCGGCTTCCACGCCGAACGACCATGCGGTAACCACTGTTCGAACTGTTCCGAACATGAACAAGGCTACAGCAACTCCGAGAATCGTTAAAAGATTGCGGAGTTTATGCCGCAGGATATTTCTGTAAACGAGTTTTAGTATTTTCATAATGGTTGTGAAAATTAATTGTTCTTCAATTCACCTTTGTCGAGATGCTGGATTTTATGCGCGCTTTCCGCCGCATGCGGATCGTGCGTAACCATGATGATCGTCTTTTTGAATTCGCTGTTCAATCTGCTGAGCAGCATAAGAATTTCTTCTGCAGATTTCCGGTCGAGATCTCCCGTCGGCTCGTCGCCGATGATCAGTGTCGGATCGGAAACGATCGCACGGGCGATGGCGACACGCTGCTGCTGTCCGCCGGAAAGTTGTTTAGGATAATGTTCCATACGATCTCCCAGCCCGACAACTTTCAATACGTTCTCGACCCGTTCTTTCTTTTCTTTTTTAGAAAGATTAGTGAGAAGAAGTGGAAGCTCCACATTCTCATAGGCTGTTAATACGGGCATTAAATTGTAGAACTGGAATACGAAACCAATATTGTGTGAACGCCACTTCGCTAATGCGGATTCGTTCAACTTTGCAATATCGGTTCCTGCTATCTCAATGGATCCGCTGGTCGGCAGATCGATACCCGAAATGAGATTGAGCAGTGTTGTTTTCCCGGAACCAGAGGGTCCCATCAATGCAAGGAACTCACCTTCCGGAACATCGAGCGAAATATTTTGGAGAACCGGAATCTCCAATGTGTCTCGTTTGTACACCTTGGTGACATTTTTTACCTGAACAAGTTGTGCCATATGGTTTTATGATTATTGTTGATGAAAAGTTAAAATTTGAGTTCTTATTTCTGAAAAGACATCTTTTTTGATTCAGAGAATGTGCCGGCATTGATTCTATAGAAATATAATCCGCTCGCTAAACCATTTGCAACAAAGCGTGTTTGATGTGTTCCGGCTTCCTGTTGTTCGTTTACAAGTGTTGCAACCTCTTTTCCAATGACATCATACACTTTCAACGATACGTGATTGGTCATTGGTAATTGATAACTGATTACCGTCGAAGGATTGAACGGGTTCGGATAGTTTTGTTCCAGCACAAACGATTGAGAAAAGGTTTGTACATCAGCAACGACAGTCGGCTCAGAACCGCGGTAACTCCATTTGACCGCATCAAATACGATCGCTTGTTTTACCGTATCGCTACCATCTCCAAGACGGACCGATGCAGAAGCTCCTTTAACAAATGGAAATGTTCCCAGTGACAACCAATCATTCTTGACATTTTTTTGATTGACGACTACTTCTTTAATTCCCTCTGCTGTTGTAATTTTATATTTAGCCGCGGCTGCTTCGCTCATTGGAATATATGCGAATACTTCATACTGTCCATCATTATTCAAGTTTGCAGTCCACGTTGCAAAACAAGTATCGCTCAATTTTGTTCTTGTCCACCAATAATGATTATTGTAGCCGCCGCTCTTTTTGTCTGACCATCGCACGAATGATGATGGCGCCGACGTGCTCATGAAGAATCCCTTGTCGATCTGAGAATCGTCTACTAGCGAGTCAGCTTGCTGTACTTTTGTCGCGCGAACGCTTATCCCCCAATAAACACGATTGAAATTTTTATATCCATTGTTATATCCGGGCCAGTCGTATTTCACACCTTTGCCATTTAAACTTGGATAGACTCCGGAGTTTTTATTTCCGTATGGATCATTGACAATCAATGTCCTATTGTTTGCATCATAGCCGTTGATGACAACGATATGTCCCGCCGTTGTCAATCCGTTGCAGAAAGTAAATGGATATCCTGAGTCAACCTCTGCAACAACCATTTGATGGAACGTACCGTTGGAATCATACCGTGCCGCAAACATGCCGTGTCCGGCATAATAACTTACCGTGCGTGAATACGGGCTGTAATTTCCGGTCCACATAAAACCATAACCGCCGTACGATGGTTTACCGTTTGGATCGGCTGCCATTGCTGAATAGGGATATTCCCGATAGGTGTATTGTTCGCATACATAATTACCATACGGACTATAGTGGCCGGGTGACGACCCGGAAGTGGAACACCAAACATTCCATTTTGGAACGATGTTGAAATGCGCTATGACCATAATAGACGATGTCGCACCGCATGCAGAATGTCCATTGTACCAATCCGGTGTATCCCACACCTGATGAACATACGGCATCTCAAAATATGCCGCTGCTGATTGTTCTGGTGTTGTGATCGATTTTTTAGCGTTCATGTGTTTCATTTCTTTTGGAATGTTCTCAAATGAAATGAGCGAGAGCTCGTTTTCAATTCTGTTTTCAAGCAAAGAGAATTGCCGTGAATAAATTCCTTTTCTTTTTACATCTGCAAAATAGACCGTTTGTGTCGTTGCGTCGAATGTTGGATCAACTTCAAAACGATCATTGCCAAATGTGATCTGTTGTTTTTTTTGATTGTTGATATTCATCGTGAAGAGATCGGAAGAGATCAATTGATCCTGATTCGATACTTTTTGATAGAACAATACGGTTTCATCGTCGATCCAGGATGGTGAAAAACCTTCACCCAGCGAAACGATCCTCGTTGTTGAAACGGAAAAGGTAAAAAGATTTCCGCTCAGACTTGAAAACAACAATTGCGATCCATCGGGAGACCATTGAGGAAAGAAATACGATGCCTTGGAATCAGTAATCTTTGTCTTTTTACCGCTATTGAGTTCGATAATCCATAATTGGTCAGCGTCATCGTTGAACGCGGCAAAATTTCCATCCGGAGAGATCGGTGCAAGATTGGAATATGTTCCAAGATTGAATGTTCGGGTTAATTCTCCATTACGTACAACAAGTTCCTGTTCAACCGTAAATGCCGTTGTTCCATCATCGGAAAAACTCACCTGTCCGACTCGTGTAGAGCCGGAATGAAGAATTGTTTTGGATTTATCATTTACATTATAAATAACCGGGTGCTGAATTCCCTGTTCGTCGATCTCTTTGAATCCGACAAACCCTTTGTCCGGAGAGAGTGTAAAATACATATCGCTGCCCGGTCGTTCAGAAATCTTGATTATAGAATTATCAATTGCGTGAAATAATCCCCCGGTGAGATGATCTGAAAAAATTATTCCGTTCGAAGAAGATTTTGGAGAAGAGAGAAATTCTTCCTGCAATGTTTGTTTTTCAGCAAACATAACGGACGAACAGAACGCGATGAATATCAGAATTATTCTCATAATCATTTATTTTAATTTGTTGACCGTCATTTTCAAAGTGACGGTCAGCTTCATATACTATTTATCTGTTGTAAACCGTGTACCGGTGGATAAGTTTTCTGCGGGGCGCAGTACAACTTTTTGTCCCGCAGTAACACCCTGTTTTACTTCAATTCGATTTCCCATCACTTCGCCGAGTGTTACAACTGTTTCAACAACGATTTCATCCTTTACAACAAAAACAACCTTCTGTCCTCCCCTGGTGGTGATTGCCGATGCAGGAACAGAAAGTTTCGGTACGGAATTTTGTGTCTGTTGTTTTCCTTCTTTAAGAAAATTTACCTTTGCGCGCATTTCGGGAAGAACCCGTTCATCGCGGTCTTTAAATCGTACTTTAGTTAGCACCGTTGCTTTTGCGCGGTCTGCGGTTGGAACGACCTTATTCACAAACCCGGAATATCGTTTTTCCGGATATGCATCGAGGGTGATCTCGCAAGGCATACCTTCTTTGATCTTTTCTATGTTCGACTCTGAAACATCAGCTTCAACTTCTAGCGAAGACATATCGGCAATCGTCACAATTGCTCCGCGCGATCCTGCCGCGGCACCAAATGGAGAAATTACCTCGCCGACATTTGCATTCTTTGTCAGCACAACGCCGTCGAACGGAGCACGGATCAGTGTGTATTCCAACTGAACTTCAGAAGCATTGACATTCGCTTCGGCAAATTTAATAGACGCTTCGGCCGAAGTGACTCCCGCTACTGCTCGTTTGTATCGTGCGTTTGCACCATCATACTCTGCGCGTGAAATTGAATTTTGTGCAAACAACGTTTTTTGTCTTTCGAAACTTGCCGATGCATCTTCCAGTTCCGCTTTCATACTTTCCAGCGTCGCTTTTGCAACTGAAAGATTTGCTTTTACCTGTCCTAAGGCCGCCTCAACATCTCTTCGCTCCAATCGACCGATGATCTCACCAGTTTTGACGCGATCTCCTTCAATGACGCCAAGAAATTCCAACCGCCCAGTCCCCTTGGAAGCTACCGCAGCTTTTCGCTGAGCAACGATATATCCGCTGGCGGAAAGAATAGCACTTTCTTGGCCAGAGGTGGTGAGTGCTACAGTTCCAAGTTCCACTTTTTGAGAAGAAGAACCGGAACTCACGGCAAAAAAAGAACCAATTGCAATAATAACAACAATGACAACGGATAAAATTATCTTGTTTCGTGAAGTACCATCAGTTTGGCGTGGTTCGTTTCGGTTAATCTTTAAAAATGAAAGATCGGTATTTTGAGTTTCGGACATAATAATTGACTGATTATTAATTTCTAAATAGTGTTTATAACAACAAGGGATAAACGCGGTAGAATTATGCGATAATATCCCAAAAATAACCGCAAAAGGCAACGATTTGAACGGTGCGAGTTTACGTTGCAGCGATGCAAATATAGAATCAACAGACGATAAAAAGACAGAATATTCGGTGAAAAGAGGAAATGTAACGGTAAAAGGTTATAGTTTTTTATTTTTGCGGAAAAAACAATCCTAATCCGTCAAGAACAGCTAGAATCTCACCAGCAACAAGTTTATTCCCCGCATCGTTGAGATGAACACCATCATAGGTCAGGATATTTTTTTCTGCATTCGTCGGATTATTCTTTTTAAGGGATCCAATGAATGCAGCGCGGAGATCGCATAAAGGGGTTGATGTTTGTAGTGCTACAGTTTTACTGATGGCGCTGTAGTCATCCAGCATACTGTCATATTTATTCGTGCCATCATATTTTTCTCCGATGACACTTGGCGTACAGAGAATTACAGTTGCGCCCGCTGATTGAATTTTCGTTATAATGTCTTTCAGTCCTTTTTCAAATTCCGGTTTTGGTGTTCCGGTTAATCCTCTGCTTGCAAACTCGTAATGCCACACATCGTTAATGCCAATATAGATAACAACGATGGATGGATTCTTTTTGAGCACATCGTTTTCCAGTCGGCGTTGAAGATCACTTACCTTATTTCCGCCAATTCCGGCACCCATTACCTCAAACGGCAGGTTAAACGTGTTCATCGTGTCGCGAAGAATGGTGACATACCCATTCGGTTTAACACCAAGTTCGGTAATGGAATCTCCGAAAAAAATAACCCGTTTGGCAGAGTGTTTCGCTGATTCCTGCGTTGAACAGCCCGAGATCAAAATAAATATTAAGATTGAAATGATTTTATAACTCATTATTCTCCTGTTTACCAATTCATTTTATCGCGCAGACCTTTAATATGTCCGCAATGTTTTTCTCCATGTCCGGAATAGATCTGCAGCATTTTATCCAAGGTCACAATTCCATTCTCGGGATGATCGGCTTTACGGGTTGACCAATCCTGTTCGGACACCGCATCCAGCATCGTTCCCCATCGCGCATGCAAGCCGCGAAGAAGTGTCAACGATGCATCAAGCGGCATTGCATATTCCGTTGAGGTTGCCCATGTGTCCTGATCGTATGTCTTGATTTTCGGAAAATCTTCCATCAACATGAATTTGAAGCGCAAAAACGCATTCATGTGTGAGTCCGCCAAATGATGCACTACTTGCCGAACAGTCCATCCGCCGTCTCGATAGGGAGTATCCAATTGTATATCATTCAACCCCTTAATTACTGAATCCAATTTTACCGGAAGGTCCTTTATTTTTTGGATCATTTGTTTTCGTTCTTCCATTGTCGGCATTGAGTAATTCCTTTTCTGCGGTTAATGTAGTAAAGTTAGGGAATGAGATCGAGAGATGCCAGCGATTCTTATCCGTTGTTATTCCGCGCTAAAATTAATTTCCGATTTATTTTTTACATGATTGTGTCGTTCGAGGAAATCAAGATCGCTCAGAATACGAGATTCATCACCCCAGTCATTCCAGTATATTCCATTCATCTGCAGAACGCAGAGTGATTCGGGAATTTGTTCCAGCACTTTACGTGAGAAATTCACCGAGAGGATCTTTTGAAATACAGTATTTGCCAGATCGGATTCCGATGGAGTACCAAAATAAGGAACCATTCTGTTCAACGGCACAAACACTTCATTCATGTGAATTCTACACAGATCCAAAAAATTCGACGAAGTGCCGATCAAGGTCATTGTATTCCATAAACATTTCTTTTGAAGAAGATGAGGGATCAAATGTTCCTCAGGTTTTTCCCAAAATCTTTTTACAGGCCAAATGCCGTCAGAAAAAACGGATTCTCCCTTTTCAATCCACCCATATCCATACTGTACGGTGCTTGGAGAAATTCCCAGAGCAACAATATAGTTGCTGTTTTTAGAAACAAAATCAAATGCCTTCAAAATAAATGCACGATATCGTTCTTCCTGTAAGATAAAATGATCGGCGGGAAACAAAGCAACAATTGCTTTTGGATCTGCATGATGAACATGAAGGAGCGGAAGAAGAATTCCGGGTCCTGTTTCGCGGTTATGCGGCTGTATGACGATGGTGTGCGGTGATCGGTCGTAAATATCCAGTGATGCCCATTTTTTATGTTCGGCATTGATGGATGTGATCAGATGTTCAGGAGAAAAAAGGGATGAGACGCGGTCGATGGTATGACGAAGCATTGTTCGTTTCCCGGTGAGCGCACAATATTGCTTAGGACGATATTCGCCAAACCGTTCTTTTATGAACCGTTGAAGCCGAGTTCCATCTCCCCCGGCAAGTATTACCCCCCATCGATGATCCGAATGCGGATGAACTGCGTTGAATCTCGATGTGTTGTCTTGCACAGACCCTCCTTTTTGCAATAGAGAGACGGCTACAATTCTGTTGAAATTGGGATCGCAATGTGAACGAGGCGAAGTGTGTATGAACGAAGAGAATTATACACTTAATCGAAAATGACGACCCTTTATCTTTGAATAGTGTACTATTTGAGACATGAAAAGTCAATTAAAAGGGATGTCTTTATTTTTTAAGGTATTTCCAATTGCGGACTTTTCCCTCCGACATCCATTCCACTGCTGTTTTCATTCTAGAAATTCGAGTTTCTTCTGACTTTGCTTCAGTAATCCATTCAACATATTCCTTTTTATTGGAATAACTGAACCCTGTGAATACCGTAAATGCTTTCTTGTTTTTTTTCAATAGCGAGAGAAAGTCATCGGGAACGATCAACTCTTTCTTTGTCTTTGAAACCGGTGCTTTCTTTATTTTGATTCCATCAGCATTTAATTTTGCCGCTTCTTTGATATAGGCGATCATTGTTTTATCGGAGGGAAGATCGTCCATCGACATTATTTTTCCGACATGCCCCATCGCAGTTTCAGCGCGGGCATTTAAGACAAGATTCATATCTTTCATCAACGATGCTTTCCAGAAACCGAATGCGCAATGCTGTTTGAACGCTGCCATACTGCACATCATTTCTCCACGATAATCAAAATGAGGAAAGCCCCATTTGATCGTTTCTTCTACGTCGGGACAAGCGGTATGAACAAGTTCTCTGATATGATCAAGAATAGGCTGCGCAAATTGCTGCGATTTTGCAATGTAAGCATCAATTCGTTTATCGTTTTTTCCCATTGGTCTGTTTCCTTGTCAATTGGGGAATCGTTCGTTCATGTTCGGAATGACCGATCAATTCATTCAGTCTCTTCAGTTTTGTTTCTTCCTGCTTAGCACTGATGACCAGCCAGATGCATGTTCGTTGATACCATGGAGCCAGTGAAGAAAAATATTTCCATGCTTTTTTGTTGGCCTTGAATTTTTTTTCTAATATCGCAGGAAGTTTTGGATTCTTCTGCTGTTCAAATGAGTAGAGATTTGTTCGCTTGCTATCTCGCTCGTCGAAGGCCTTCGATCCAGAAGGTTTCATCAATCCGAGTTTCTTCAGCTCATCAACACGGTTGATGTTGATCGCACTCCATGTGCTTGTCTTTTTACGAGGGGTAAATCGATTCGTATAACTGATCGCATCAATTCCCTTGCGAATGCCGTCGATCCATCCGAAACACAGTGCTTCGTAAACGGCTTCTTCGTATGTTGCGCATGGTTTCCCGGAATCCTTTTTGTAAAATCCAATCCACAGTTCTTCCGCTGTATCATGATTTTTTTCAAACCATTTCCTTAACAAAGCACGGGTTTTGAAGAATGTAACATTTGTCGGTGTCGGCATAGAAAATTTATTGTTCTATCATTTTTTTCATACTGCCCATCACTGCAATCCAGTTTTGTTCACTGTGGATCTTTTTTTCTTCCGTTTCAATACCATCCTGAATGATTGAGAGAATCGTTGCATTTCCGCTAGTGCTCAACTCGTAGGTGACGGATGAGTAATTCTCCGGAATATCCGGGGTTCCGGACATTGAACTCCAATAATTATACTTTATGAATTTTCCGGGCTGGATGTCGAGAATTGTTCCTTTGTCTTCGTATTTTTTTCCTTCCCATTCTCCGCGGAAATAGATCGGGCTTCCCTTTTTCCAGTCGGTATCGGTCTGTGTGCCGAAAAAATATTGTTTGATCAATTCCGGATCGGTCAGCCATTTCCAGACCGCTGCGTTGTCCGCATTGATCTTGATGGAAACTTTTGCCGTTAATTTTTCAGCCATGATCTTCTCCATTCGATAATTGAAAAATATATGACAGGTTGTAGATTATTTGTATGAACAGTATTCTACCAACCTTTGACCTCATTAGGGTCGAACTGAACGACTCGAATTGCTTTGGCTTTGTTTCGGACAACAGTGGGAATCGAAAGAAGTGCTTCTTGTTCATTTTCTGCTTCGATTATAGCATATGCCGTATGATCGCCGGCCTTGCAACCCCAGTGAAAATGGGTCAAGTATCCGATAGCAAGGGTCAGTTTTACAACTTTTGTACAATCTTCTTTGGTGTGCGGTGAAACAACTAAAAACTGCGGCATAAATTTCCTCCCTTGATAGAAGACATAATGGTGGGAATTTACAAATCGCGGAGCTCATAATCATCAAGGAATAGTAAATAATTTTTAGCAAAATGAATTTACCCGCCAAATTGCTGAAGATGGTGATCAAGATGTTTGTACGTGGAAATCCCCCATTCTTTCGGGGAAAACGGACCAAAGAACGAGTGTTCTTGTTTCGTACATTTCTCTTCGCCTCCTTCAGAGAATTGTTTGACCAACTTCATTAGGATTTCTTTTTCTTTTGCAAAGACACGTTCATCGGCAACGATAAACAACGGATTGGTTGGACTGTTCTTTCGCATTGGTGCATCGCTCAGATAGTCCTTTTTAAAGAACGGTCCGAGGATTCTCCCGATCATTCGCCGCTTAGTGACCACCTGATCGGTTACGACGAGCAGAGACTGGTTACAATGAGCAAGCATTTGTTCAACGCTCATTTTTCCCCATTGACGTTCAGCGTTCGGCTGTAATTGTCCGATGCGGGTGAGAATTTCTTCCAGCGCCTCTTTTTCAAAGATTGATTTCATAAGAATGAATAGTTGTTATCATGATTTGTGAAATAAGAATTTGGTTCAGTTAAATAAATGTCATTGTGAATGATCATCACCATCAGAAATATCGGTCATTAGTTGAGAAAGTTTCTTTTGATCGGTAAGTCTTTGAACGTATACCAGCAAAAGACCGATTCCAAAAAAGATTATGGAGAGTTCGGTGAAGCGTGAACCTAATTGAATTTTATCTATTGTTGGCGTATGATCAATCATTGCGGGTGAGAGTGCAACTTCCTTCCATTTCCAAGCTATTAGAGTCATTAACAAGCCCGTATACACAAAAAAATATCCGAGAAGGATAGCCCACTTATCCCATCCCCACAAATATATAGCAATAACAGAAAGCAGAATTGCGGAAATTCCAAACATTAATCCCTTCAATATCATTTCATTTACGGTTAACGGATCGATATACAGCATTACCGCAAACGTAAGTATTGTTAAACCTGATGCAATGAGACAAACAATACTGACTGCTCTTTTGGTGTAGTGGAACAATTTGTTTGGTTTCTCAGTTTGAAATTCATCCTCGTTATCTTCTGTTGTATGAGGACCGAAAAACTGCGTTGCATACGGGCGGGACAAATAATAAAAAAGTACCAACCAACTAATGATTCCCGTTAAAAGTTCTGATAGTTGGAGCCTTCCATTAAAAAGATACGGCAAAAGGATACTGAGAGGAATAAAAAAGAGAAACGCTATTCGAGCCCAGTTTTTTCCCTTTAACAACCCGGCTCCGGCGATAATTAGAAATAGAGCACCGATTGAAATCAAGAACTTATTTGCTGATGTGATACTTTCAAAAGGGGGATTGGGTCGTAGTGCAAAATATATCGGAGAAGATAATTGTAATACTCCAAGCGCAATACTTGTCCAACCAATTGCCGTTATTACCACAGGTCTTAGATAATTTGACATAAGACAATATTTGAACATCGTTGAAATTAGTTTTTATGACCACGCTAATCGTGATGTTCCGCCGCTGTCAATCCTTCCGCGCCGGGAAGTTTTCCGACAAGCATTTGCGGATTATGGATGAGTACCGGTAAATGCTGAGGACAGATATGGTACATTTTATTCTGGAATAACAGAGCGATCAACGGGATCTCTTCTTGTGTTCGCTGGCATGCAACGCATGATGGTTGTTGTGGCGGCATAATGTTTTTAGTTTAAATGAATATGATTGTTTAAAAATAATTTCAATGCAATGTAGCACTCATTTCCACCATCCCCAAGATAAATTCAAATAAAACGGTGTCTAGCAATCTGTTGAACAGAAGTGTTCAATGATTTTAATGAATACTATTCGAGCCCGTAGGGATAGAGTCCGGGTGGAAATTCTACAGCGAACTTTAATTTCACAATTTTCTTTTCTCCTGCCTGTAATACTGTTTTCCAAATGAATATTCCATCGGTATTTGGACTCTGTGATTTTGGCGACGGTTCGATCACCTCTACCGTGATCTGTTCATCGCGCACGACAGGGACCTGATCGGAAAGAACTATTTCAACCGGGTATTTTTTGTGATTGGTTACGGTGTTTTCAAATTCGAACGTAATGCGTGTTTTGGATGTGAATGTGCCGACCGTTTCTTTGAATCGGTTGATCATTTTACGTTCAACGCGAATTCCTTCGTCGACTCCCAGATTGACGGAGAACGAGTCATTCGGCATAATGGTGTTAAGGGGAATTGTTGTGATGAACGAGTTATCCAAAAAGACATTTGCATTACCTGCCAGCAGCGGATAATCACGAACATTCTTTCCTTTTCCCGTTAAGAACGCAGACTGCATCAATTTTGGAGCTATATCATATAGGAAATCGATGGGAATATTCTCGATAGAGATCCCAACCTTATGGTCTTTGTTATCGCTCGGTATGGTTTGTTTCGA
>CAYPEM010000034.1:30175-41043 GCA_964409765.1 uncultured Chitinophagaceae bacterium | reverse complement strand
CGATAGAGATCCCAACCTTATGGTCTTTGTTATCGCTCGGTATGGTTTGTTTCGACGGTATTGCAAAGATCGATGAGGTCATTTGCGACGATGATGAAGATTCTTCGATCTTTACCGCGGTTGCACCATCTATACTATACGCAGACGAACTCGTCATGCTTTTATTTACCATCGGTCGTTCTGATGTGATAACGACTTCATTGAGTTCAACATTCGAGGGGGATAAATAAATTGTCTGTTGTGCGCCTCTCGAACCGGAGATAATAACATCCGTAATGAGAACTGATTGATAACCGATCATCGATGCTCTCACATTATATTTACCATCTCGAATATTATAAATAGTAAACTCACCGCTGAGATTGGTAACCCCGCCAAATGTTGTTCCAAGCACAACCACAGAAACGCCAACAAGCGGTTCACCCGTTTGATTATCAATAACACGTCCGGATAACGTGTGACCATTGAAGGTTATTTCGGATTTCGATGGTCGAGGCAGAGGTTGTTCAGAAGACCTTCCTCCTCGTACGTAAAGACTAGAACTTCTTGGGATGCTTGCAACATCAACCGTCCATCGGTTCAGTTTTGGAGTGCCGCTGTTCCTTGAAGGACGCGCAGTAGAAAGAGTAAGATCGATCGAATTCCAATCTTCCGATGACGATTGTTTTACATATCCGGAATAGACAAGCTGTAATGATTTTTCCAAAGAAGTAACACGTGCTTCATAGATCGGCTGCCACGAAGCATTGTAGGTCAGATACGAGATTTCAAGAGTGATGGAGCCTGCTTTTGATGAATTGATCGTAACAACAACCCGCTTTTCTTCTTTTTTTGCGACAGAGCCGTTGGCGCGTATCTCGTTTTCAATTGCCTTGATCTTCGTTTCTTTTGCTTCCACCTCGTGCCGTAGTGCTTCCATTTTACCGGAGAAGTCGATTTTCTTCTTTTCGATGAATTGAAGCAGCTTTTCCCATTCTTCAACCGATGTTTTTTGTCCTGCATTAGGAGTCGAGAGTCCTTTGGTATAATTATCGCGCAGCGCTTCAACGGCATCGATCTGAGAGTTATAGAGAACAGAGGTTCGTTCCAACGTATTTTTTTCATTCCGCAGAACATTCAATCGTTGATACAATTCGCCGATCCGTGAAGCCGGTATTGTATCAAGAAACAATTGTTCGATCTTGATATCCGAAATCTTCGTTTCGTTATCGGATATTCCGGTCACTTTCAATGATTGATCGACCATCTGTGCCGGAAGATCGGTGATAATGATGTTGTGAATGCCGGCAGGAACATTTTCTTTAGCAACTCTCGTTACCAGAGCTTGATCAGTATAGACTGTCACCGCTGTAATAGCTGACTTTGTTTTGATATCACCCGCGGTAAGCGATAGTGTTGCAGTAATGAACAATAAAAGTGAAAGTATCGGTCGGAAGTATTTGAAAAAGGTCATATAACATCCTTTAAAAATTCGATTGTATGGTGGGCTGGGGTGAAATGTACCGTGAGGTAAGGTGAAAAGCAACAAGAGTAAATGCAGTTCACATTAGATTAAACCGCAATTACGGAAGAATTTTATTAGGATAAAATTACTATCGAATATTTCTATTCTTATCGATCCACCACGCCCAGAGTACAAAGAGCCACATCGCATTTCCTGCGACAGCGATCATATCAACATTAGGCGGAGGAGGACCGAAAAGATTTCCTAGATGCATAAGAACGAGAAACAGAAGCAATCCTATCAGAGAATATGTTCCTGTTTTGTTCTTTGTCGTCGTAGATGTAAAATATAAATATGACCCAAGTCCGAACAAGCCGAATTCAACGATCATTGTTCCGGAAAAACTGTTCCACAATCCTAATCCTAATTTCATCGATTCGTTATTGAACAGCGGAAGATCGGGACGATGTGTAATAAGATCGAGCAACCAATGACTGAACACAACCGCGCCGACAATGAAAGATTCTTTCGGTAATTTTCTTCTGAAATAATATAGTGCGCCAAACAGCAAGGACCACCCAAGCGCACCGACCAAGCTATGCGTGATAGGGTAATCGTAAAAATCGAGCGGTGTAACGACGGTGTTGCCGACTTCAATCCGTGCGTGCTCCAGTCCAAACAGAAGAAATATTGGCCACAGAAGATCGACCAATTGAGATGCTGCAAATAATGTTGCAAGATTTGTTTTCGGCGCCGCTTTTTTTGCCGCTAATGCTACAGCAAAATGTCCGATGAACATAATTTCTCCAAAATAGTTATTCGTTGATCATTCGTGTCATCAAGATACGATGATGATCGGTAAATTGAAACGCCCGGTATAATTTCAATGCCTTTTCGTTATGCTGCTCCACTTCCAAATGCAGTCCTTTAATTTCCATCCTTTTTGCTTCTACCGTGATATATTCCATCACTTTTTTGCCGATCCCTTTTCCGCGGTATGCTTCTTAAAGATAAAACTCATCCACAAATGCATTCTTTCCTCCAAACTCAAAACTGTATACGATTGCAAGAACAATATATCCTATGGGAAGAGTATTCTCCTTGATCAACCAGATCAATCCGAACTTTGGTTCCGAGATAAATTCAAGTAATGATGTTCGTGTTTGTTCTTTTGTAAAGGGATACCCATCGATTGCGTAAAACCGCTCCATAAAAATGAGCAGGTGAGAAATATCATTTGTATCCGCAAGAATTAATTGTATTGAGTCCATAGATTGATACAAATCTACGACAGGCTTTGTTGGCGTGCAAGAAAAGATTATTCTGAAAAATATCTTAATACACTAAAACCAACAAAGAGTATCACACATCACTTCTTTCGCTACAACAATAAATCGCGTGATAATTTCGGATAAATTATTTAGTCATCTCAATTCCCACATATGACCGAGATAAAAATAACTTCGTAGTAGTGAACAATCCAAATGGTAAAAGTTCAATATAATACTATGTATTGCAAGGTACGATAGTTGCACTATTATCATTCGCAGGAGCGATATGATCTGAGAATATTTTCCTTATTGTGAGATTAAAATGTGTTAATCTTGAATCTCAGATTGGAAGTCGAAGCAGTAGAGCGATTGAATAACGAAATAGAATAATTATACCATTTATTAATTTAACGGCACTCTAAATTTGTAAATTCAAACTATGGCAAAACATTTAATAATTGTTTTTGTGACTATAATCTCAGTTTGTTTCTTCGGGTGTCCTAAAGACGAATCACCAGTAGTCGTTATCCCACCGTCAACTTGTGCATACCCCTCTGGAAACCGCAGCTTTACTTGGCGACTTGATACTGTTGCATGGTTTCCTTCAACTGTTGCTGGAGTGTGGGCATTCTCTGATACCGATGCGTATGTAATGGGAAGTATTGTTGATGGTAAGCCACCGTATTCTTCTAGGTTTGGGAGGCATTGGAATGGAAAAATATGGGAAGACAGTATCAATGGTACGTGGGGCTATAACAATGCTACCGGAATTTGGGGAGATATCACGATCGCTCCTCGAAATGATGTGACTGGAGATAATCATTTTATGGTAGCTGTGGGATATGGCGCGAAAACTGGATTTATATCTGCTGGGATAGTGGAGTTTGATAATACCGTAAAAAAGTGGAAGAGTTATGAGTTCCAGACGCTCGGCGAGTTACGCTCCGTTTGGACAGACGGTAAAGGATATTTTATTACGGTGGGAGATAGCGGGATGGTGTATACAAAAGATGGCTATTCATCAAATTGGATTTACCAAAAGGTTCAAACTAATTTTAGTTTTTATAAAATTTCGGGGGTTTCAAAAAATGAAATTTACGTTTTAGGTTATAAATCGGTGAGTGGAACGACGTATCCGCAAATCTGGAAATATAATGGATCCACCTGGGATAAATTATTAGATGATCTTGATACCGTAGGAACTGCGATTAAAATTCCGGAAGCAGGTCATAGAATTGGCGATCTTTATGCTGAACGGTGCGGAATTACAGATTCATTACGATTATACATTATCGGCTGGGAATCAAATCTTTTTGAAACAAAAGGATCATCACTCCAATTCAAAAAAACAAACCTTACAGATTATGGGCTTTATTTGAATTCTCTTGGAAGAACAGCGTTAAGAATCTTCGGATTTAATTTGAATGACATTTGGGTTTGCGGAGTGCGATACACTTTCTACCATTGGAACGGAACAGATTTTCAGCCAATGACTATTTTGGGGATTCCTGACAAAGATGATGCACCGAGTTATCGAAGAATGAGGAAAACATCTTCCGGAAAGATATTTTTCCCATTGGAAATATCTTCACAGGTGTATGTTGTAGCACAAGGTACACCGTAAAATGTAATAAAGATAGGGCGCAGTGTATACCACAGCGCACTAGATTGCAAACAATAAAAGCGACCAACATCCAAGGTCGTCAAAACCCGAAAGATATAAAAAATATTATTCTTCAACGGACAAACGGTAACCGATACCGGATTCAGTAATAAAATATTTTGGATTGTTCGGATCGTCTTCTAGTTTCTTTCGCAATTGTCCCACATAGACCCGTGTGTATTGCGATTCTCCGTCGAACTTCGGTCCCCACACTTGCTGAAGAATATAATTATGCGTTAACACTTTTCCGGCGTTACGAATGAACAATGCGAGAAGTGAAAATTCCGTAGGAGTAAGTTTTAACAGTTCATTATTTTTTGAAACGGTGTGTCCATCCAGATCAACTACGAATGTGCTGAAAGTGAATTTTTCATCTTTCTGCAATGCGGAATTAAAGATTCGTAACGCAGACCGGACACGCGCAATCAGTTCTCCCCCCCGGAATGGTTTTGTAAGATAATCGTTCGCGCCGGCATCGAGTGCGGAAACAATATCCTGTTCGTTCGTTCGTGCGGAGAGAATGATGATGGGATACCGCACCCATGTTCGGAATTTTTTTAATACCTCTATTCCATCGATATCAGGTAACCCAAGATCAAGAATGATCAGATCGAAACGGGTCGATTCTACCACACGAATTGCTTCCGTTCCATTTTCGGCAAGGGTGATCTTGAATCCTTCGTTCTCAAGCGAAGTGCGGAGCAAACGGCGCATTTGCGCTTCGTCATCAACGATCAGTATTGATATTGCAGAGCTCATATGGTTGTTACATTGTCAGTGAATGTGTTTCGGTTGGGATGGAAATAATAAATTCCGCGCCGCCGGAAGTTCTATTCGCTGCTCTGATCGTTCCCTTGTGTGCTTCAATAAATCCTTTAACGATCGAAAGTCCCAGCCCCGTTCCTCCCGTCCGCGAACCGGGCACCCTGTAAAATTTTTCAAAGAGATGTTTCAATGCATCGGCAGGAAAACCGGGACCATTATCAGATACGGTAAAGATACAATTCTTTTCTTCCATCTTCGCTGAAAGATCGATCAACGTTCCCGTTGGAGTATATAATGATGCATTGTATAGAAGATTGGTGAATGTCTGTTCCATAAGACCGAAATCAAGTTTGACGAAAGGCATTGTTTCAGGAACAGTGATCGATACAGTATGATGCTCAAGTTCTTTCTTTAATTTTTGTAACGAAGCGCGGAAAAGATCGTTCACATCGCACCAGTCGAGTTTTGGCGCAAGCTGTCCCGATTCAAGCCGGGTCATATCCAGAAGATTTTCCACCAGACGGTTCAGCCGGTCAGCCGCGGTGTGTATCTCTTCAATAAATTCCTGTTGATTCTGCTGCGATAATGATTCCGATGCACTGATGATCGCGGCGATCGGCGTACGAAGTTCATGAGAAATGGAATTGAAGAGTGTTCGGTATAATTTTTCGGATTCTGCGTAGACGACTGTTTGTTTAGCGTGCTCGTTCAACTGTTCCCGCTCCAATGTCGATGCGATCTGTGCAATAAAATTCTGCAGCAGTGAATCCTGATCGATGCTGAATTGTTTTTCATTTTTTGCTTTTACTCCGATCACTCCGAGAGGATACCGCGGACCTGAGATCGGATAATATGTTGCCTCAGAGGAAGGAAGCGTATCGGTAAACCTCCCCGCTTTTTTTTCGTTCCAATAGACCCATGCAGCGACCCCAAATTCCTTATCGTTGACAACGATCGTACTTTTTTCATGTGCTTTGGTGAAGATATCTCCGTCAGGCTGGCTCAGCAGGATTGCAACATCGGCGGCGAAAAATGTTCCAATATTCCTCACCGCAATTTCCGCAACTTCATCCTGGGTTTTGGCAGAAGTGAGTTCTCTTGTCAATGCAAATAATGCCGTTGAATGTTCTTCGCGCAGACGCACGGACCGTTCGCGTGCACGAATTCGTGCAGTAAGAACGCTGGTAACGGTTGCAATGGCAAAATAGGTTGCCAGCATCAACACATCCTGAACAAGAGCAACTTCGAATGTAAAATGAGGCGGTATAAAAAAGAAATCCCACACCAAGGCACTTTCTGTCGCGGCGAGCAATACGGGACCGACTCCAAGTTTCAGGGGAAGCAGCGCCACAAATAAGAGAAGGATCAATGCAACGGTTTGATAACCAATAATCGATACGAAGGGATAACATGCTAAAGCGACAATCACGATCACCAAGGAAGCAATAGCGTATTGATTGATGCCGGATGAAAGTTCTGGAATTTTGAATTTGCGCTTCCGAGCGACAGATTCGTCTGGATCTCCTACGACATAAACATCCAGATTTCCGCTCAAGTCAACGATCGTGTCGATCAATGAAGAGGAAAAGAGCGAATGGTGCGTCGTTTTTCCGATGAGGATCTGAGTTGCATTGTTTCGCCGGGCTGTTCGAACGAGCGCTTGTGCAACATCTTCATCGGCAGTAGTGATAATTTCTGCACCAAGTTCCCGTGCAAGTTTAATATTTGCATTCAGTTGCACTTTTGCCGCATCGGAGAGCTGACGTGACGATTCAACATAGACCACTATCCATGTTGCATTGGTCGTGTACGCCATTCTTCGTGCTGAACGGATCAAAGAAATCGTGGACGGGCTTGGACTGATTCCGACAAGAAGACGCTGACCCGATTTCCACGTTTCCGTGATATGTTCGGACTGCATGAAATCGCGAAGCTGATGATCGACTCGTTCCGCCGTCAGCCGCAAAGACATTTCGCGCAGCGCGGTAAGATTCCCTTTTTTGAAAAAATTCTCCACGGCTCGCTGTGAACGATCCGGCGTGTACACCTTTCCTTCAGCAAGACGTTTCAACAATTCATCGGGGGGAATATCGATCACTTCCACTTCATCCGCCTGCTCAAAAATGGAGTCGGGAACCGTTTCGCGGACGATGGTTCCGGATATCTGCGCTACGGTATCGGCGCGGCTTTCCAGGTGCTGAACGTTAATAGTAGTATAGACATCTATTCCGTTATCCAGCAGTTCAAGAACATCCTGATATCGTTTGGTGTGACGGCTTCCGGGATTGTTGGAGTGGGCAAGTTCATCGACGAGAACTAGCTTCGGTTTACGGGCAAGGATGGCGTCAATATCCATTTCTTCAAGCGAAACACCGCGGTATTCAAATTGTTTCCGGGGAATAATTTCCAATCCGCCGACCAACGCTTCGGTCTCTTCCCGTTTGTGCGTTTCAATATATCCGATAACAACATCGATCTTTTTTGCCTTGGCATCATGCGCGGACTTCAACATGTCGTACGTTTTTCCCACACCGGCGCACATACCGAAGAAGATCTTCAATTTTCCGCGGTGAGAATTTTCTTCATGCCGTTTTAATGCATTCAATAATGCATCGGGATCAGGCCGATGTTCACTTTGAGTGTTCATGCAAAACCAATATACGGAATGAATCCGAAGGAAGAAATTTTAGAATTGATCGTGTATATTTTTTCTCCTGAAATAGTATTCTCTCTTATCGTAAAAAATGATTGAATGCAATAATGACAAGAACAATCCCCGCTAAACAGAGAAGTGAATACGGATTTGCAAAATTAACCGTCCATCCTCCCCATTTCATTCTTTTCGGAGGGAAAAGTCGTTTATCAAGTTTGTTGTAATAAAAAACTCCCATCTTCCAGTTCCCGGGATCATTGTGCCACTGGTTGTATACTTCTTTGTTTGGTCTTTCGTGAGCTTCCATGATTGTTCTGAATAGTATTTAATTGGAGGAAAGTAATTCTGCATGACTGAATGTTTCTTTAGGAGTAAAGACAAGTGCAACGATCTCATTGTTCGGAAGTTCAGTCCACTTTTCGACAGGAACGGAAACACCGTTTCCGAGATACGCAAACATATTTTTAAGATTGTTATCCCATGGTGAATATACCGAAGAAATAACACTGATGCCTTGAGATAACATCTTCTTTACATTCTTGTACCTCAGTTCGGATTGCTGTTCGGCAAAACCACGGTGGAGCAGATCGTCTATAATAACAACATCGGGCGATCGCCGATAAATCTCTTCAATGTCGATCTCTCTGTATTTCATCGTCTTGAACTCCGCATCTTTTGCCGGTATAATATTGGATTGTGGAAATTCCACTGTAGAATGTTTCTCATCAAGTGCAACGACAACATTCAGGTTGGATGAGATCAATGCTTTTCCTTCCCGTACGATCGTATCAAAAAGTTGTCCCGATGGGATGCAGCCGACATAGACTTTCAAACTTCCCTGACGGGGTTTTCGAATCAGGCTGCCAAAATATTCTGCAGATGAGTTGATGTTTGGTGTTGTGGTATCGGTTTGCATAGATCGCTCCACGTAAGGCTCACGGATTTTAAAATAATTATCTGATCAATTAAAAAGTTGCGACAATTCCAATCAGTACGGTTGCCTGATTATTTGTTGAATTGGCAAGTACCTCCCCGTCAAAAACAGATGCGTTTGAAAAATCATATCGTGCTTCACCACGAATGAGCAACACATCGGAAAATTTATGTTCAATTGTTCCGGTAATTTCCTTTACATCAAGCTTTCCAATACCGGTTCCGGTTGCGTATCCCATCGGGTCGTCGAGAATTTCTCCGCGAAGTGCAATCGCACTCTGTGCATCAATACGAAAACGTCCATAAATAGCCGCTCCCCTCCAAATAGCCAGTCCTCCGGCGGTTCGTTCATCGCCGTAATCAACATTGAGCGCAAGTGAAAATGATTCGGTGAGTTGGTGAATCGCAATAAGATCGAAGACTTTTTTCTTTCCGGAGATGGAAAGATCCGGCTGCTCAACACCGTCAATGACGTTGAGGATAAGATTTGTTGAACTTACCGGAGTATAATTCAATGTAACTCCGAGAGATTTGAAATTATTGTTTTCAATGACGGAATTCCAACCGTTAACAACATGAAGAGTGGCAACAAGATTGCTTGCTACGGGATATGCCAGCCGAATTCCGGTATGATAATACGGAACAGCCCACGCAAACAATAATGAACGACTGTAATTCCAGTTGTCTTTGGATTCAATGACTTCGTATCCCATATGAGTCACAAATTTTCCTGCGTCAACCGTTACGCCGTCGCCGATGGGAAGAACCGCAGTAAGATATGCTTGTTGAAGAAATGGAAGTGTTGCACTCCCACTACCCGTTTGAACAACATCATTCGTGTTTCCGAAATTTGCATCTAAGCGAAATCCGACTGGCTCCGCTTTTTTTTGCATCGCTATTTCCGTCAAACCGAGCACAAATTGATTTTCTGAAATATCGAAATTGCGCAGTTTGTTTGTTCGGCTTCCCGGCTGATTGAAATTTTTACTGAAATATGTATCCACAAATCCTGAAACTGATAATGGTGATTGAGTTTGTTGACCGAACAGCATGGTAATGGCTAAAACTGATACGAATATCATTACTACACTACTTTTCATTTTTATTCCTATTGATGTTATCAAATTATTCTGTTTACTTTTTTTGATTTATAGTTGATCCAAAGCAAGATTCAATTTCAATACATTCACCCTCGGATCACCGAATAATTTCAATTGCGGACCTTGCGTAAATATATCAACCAACTGTTGTAACGACTTCCTTTTTTCCTCATTAAATCCACGTGCTTTTACAATGCGTTCAATCTGTAGTTGTGCGGCTTCCGGTGAAATATCGGGATCAACTCCGCTAGCGGATGCAAAGAGCATATCTTTAGGAACGATAGTCGCCGCCGAAAGATTATTTTGCAATTTAAATTGAACAGCACGAGCCTTTGCTGAATCCTGCATTCGTTTGTCTGTCGGACCCCAATTCGTTCCGCAGGATGGCGCAGGATTGTAACCGATCGCCGACGGGCGCGAATTAAAATATCTATCGCTCACGAAGCCTTGTCCGATCAATTCCGAACCGATCACCGTTCCGTTCTTTTCAACCAAACTCCCTTGCGATTGATACGGGAAGACGACAGTGGAAAGTAATGTCATTGCAACCGGATAAAAAATGCCGGTCAGAATTGTCATGACAAGAAGCATTCGAATTGCCGGAAGAATAGTCGTTTTCATATTAACCTCAATGCTACAATAGTGATATCAATTAATTTTATACCGATGAATGGAATGATGATTCCGCCGATTCCATACACCCACAGATTTCTCCAGAGTACTGCACTGGCGCCAATTGCACGATACTTTACACCGCGTAACGCAAGAGGAATAAGCGCAACAATAATAAGAGCGTTAAAAATCACTGCACTTAAGATTGCACTTTGCGGCGAAGCAAGATGCATAATGTTCAGCACCGAAAGCGGTCCTTCGGAGATTGCCGATGCTGCATACAATGTTCCCGCCATTGCAGGAATGATCGCGAAATATTTTGCAACATCATTCGCAATACTGAATGTCGTGAGCGCGCCGCGTGTCATCAATAATTGTTTTCCGGTTTCGACCACTTCAATCAATTTTGTCGGATTGGAATCGAGAT
>CAYPEM010000034.1:0-30075 GCA_964409765.1 uncultured Chitinophagaceae bacterium | reverse complement strand
AATTGTTTTCCGGTTTCGACCACTTCAATCAATTTTGTCGGATTGGAATCGAGATCGACCATATTTCCTGCTTCACGTGCAGCCTGCGTTCCGCTGTTCATCGCAATGCCGACATCCGCCTGCGCAAGCGCGGGTGCATCGTTCGTTCCGTCGCCGATCATTCCGACAAGTTTTCCGTTCGCCTGTTCATCGCGGATACGTTTGAGTTTATCTTCCGGTCGTGCTTCGGCGATGAAATCATCAACACCGGCTTCTGCTGCGATTGCCGCAGCAGTCAACGGATTATCACCGGTGATCATCACTGTTTTTATTCCCATCTGACGGAGTTGAGCAAAGCGTTCCTTAATTCCACCTTTTACGATATCTTTCAATTCAATTGCGCCAAGGACAATACTATTTTCAGCAACGACCAACGGTGTTGATCCTTTCCGTGCAATTTCATCAACAGCAGTTTGAACATCTTTCGGGAATACACCACCTTGATCTGCCACGAATTTTTTTATTGCATCGGCAGAGCCTTTGCGGATTGAGCGGTCAATATTTTTGCTTCCATCTTTTGGGATATCCACACCGCTCATACGTGTCTGCGCGGAAAATGGAACAAAATGTCCCGCAACTTCGGAGACATCTCTTCCCCGCAACTGATATTTTTCCTTTGCCAACACAACGATCGATCGCCCTTCCGGTGTTTCATCCGCCAACGATGACAACTGTGCCGCATCTGCAAGACGTTCACTGGTAACTCCGTTTGCATGAATGAACTCTGTTGCCATTCTGTTTCCTAACGTTATCGTACCTGTTTTATCGAGAAGAAGAACATCAACATCACCTGCGGCTTCAGCTGCGCGTCCGCTTGTTGCGATGACATTCTTGCGGATGAGTCTATCCATTCCGCTGATACCAATAGCACTTAACAATCCGCCGATCGTTGTAGGGATCAAGCAAACCAATAATGAGATTAGTACGGGAAGAGTTGTCAAAGCACCGCCGGTCAATCCGGTTGATTTTTCTGCATACAGAACGAATGCAGGGAGCGTTGCTACGACAAGCAGAAAAATAATCGTTAACGCGGAAAGCAAGATCGTCAGAGCAATTTCATTCGGCGTTTTCTGCCGTTTTGATCCTTCAACCAAAGAAATAATTCTATCAAGAAATGTATTTCCCGGCTCAGATGTGACGCGGATAATGATCCTGTCGCTCAGAACTTTTGTTCCGCCGGTGACGGAGCTGCGATCGTCGCCGCTTTCGCGGATGACCGGAGCAGATTCACCTGTAATAGCGGATTCATCGACGCTTGCAATTCCTTCAATAATGACCCCATCGCAAGGAATGATATTTCCTGTTTCGCAAATGACATTGTCTCCTTTCTTCAAACTGGTTGCCGGAACAGGTTTTTCTCCCCCGTTGGCTGTTTGAAGACGGGCAGTTAACTGTGAACGATTCTTCTTCAATGCTTCCGCCTGCGCTTTGCCTCTTCCTTCGGCAACTGCCTCCGCAAAATTTGCAAACAGCACCGTGAACCATAACCAGATTGTTACCTGAATATTGAATCCCGATGGATGTCCGCTGAAAATTTCCTGCAGCGTAATGAATGTTGTCATCACTGAACCGACAGCAACAACGAACATCACCGGATTTTTAACCATAAGTTTCGGGTGAAATTTCTTGAAGGAATCTTTCAATGCCTGTAGAACGATGTCACTCGATAAAAACGACAGTGTTGATGATAAAGAATTCGAATCCATGTTTTTTTCTCTCCGCGGTGAAAATTCAGAAATATTTTGCAAGTAATGGAATTTTCTGTAATTACGCCGCATAGTGTTTAGTGAAAATTAAAATACCTGTCCGTTCAACATCAGAAAATGTTCCACGATCGGTCCGAGCACCTGTGTCGGGAAAAATGTTAATGCACCGACGATCAAAATAGTACCGAACAGCAAGAGGCCAAATAAAAATGTATCGGTCGGGAATGTTCCCGATGATGGCGGAGTGATTTTCTTTTGTGCAAGACTTCCTGCAATGGCAAGCATCGGAATGATTACGCCGAATCGTCCGATCAGCATGTTGATTCCCAACAGCACATTATAGAACGGAGTGTTTGCTGTAAGTCCTGCAAATGCACTTCCATTATTTCCCGCCGTTGATGCAAACGCGTATAATATTTCGGAGAAACCATGCGGACCTTGATTATTCAATCCCGCCAAACCTGCTTCAGAGATGGAAGCGATTGCAGAAAAGATGAGAATGCCCACACTCGGCAGAAGCATCGCAACTGCAGCCATTCGCACTTCAAACGATTCTATTTTCTTTCCCAGATATTCCGGCGTTCGTCCAACCATCAATCCGGCGATGAATACCGTCAGCAGTATGAAGATCATCATCCCGTACATTCCCGCACCGACTCCGCCGAAAATAATTTCGCCCAGTTTCATATTGATCATTGCGACGGCGCCCGAAAGCGGAGACATACTGTCGTGCATTGAATTGACCGAACCGTTTGATGCTGCTGTTGTGACAACCGACCAGAGAATACTGTTTGCAACTCCAAAGCGAGTTTCTTTTCCTTCCATTCCTCCGGCAATTCCTGTTACCGGATTCACCGAATATTCCGACCACAGTGAAACCGCAAGACCACTCGTAAACATAAAAAACATTACTCCCCACACAACCCACGCATGGCGTTTTGATTTTGTCATCACGCCGAACGTATAGACAAGTGCGGATGCAAGAAGAAGGATAGAAAGCATTTCTAAAAAGTTTGTTAACGGAGTCGGATTTTCATGCGGATACGAGCTATTCATATTAAAGAATCCGCCGCCATTAGTACCAAGTTGTTTGATCGCAATCTGCGATGCTGCGGGTCCAAGAGGAATTGTCTGCTGAGCACCTTCAAGCGTTGTTACTGTCTGATATGAGGAGAACGTTTGAACAGTCCCTTCACTGACAAGAACAATCGTCAAAAGAATGGACAACGGCAGAAGCACATAGACAGTTGAGCGAACAAGATCAACCCAGAAATTACCAATACCGGCTGTTGTTTTTCGTGCAATGCCTCGGATCAACGCAAGCAGAACGGCAATTCCTGTAGCAGCACTGACGAAATTCTGCACGGTTAATCCCATCATCTGCACAAAGTAACTCAACGTTACTTCGCCGGCATACGACTGCCAGTTTGTATTCGTCATAAAACTGACCGCAGTGTTGAATGCGAGATGCCACGACACATCGGGCAGCTGCTGTGGATTAAGGGGTAACGACGATTGGAAAAATTGCAACAGAAAAACGATTGCAAAGCCAAGAATATTGAAAGCAAGCAGTGCAAATGTGTATTTTTTCCAATTCATCTCTTCCGCAGAATCGACTCCGGACAGTTTGTACGTAAGCCGTTCCAACCAACCCAGAACAGGTGAAAGGAATGTTTTCTTCCCTTCAAAAATCGTAGCCATCAGTTTTCCCAACGGCGGCGTAAGAAGGAATAATGCAACGGCGTAGAGGATAATTTGAAATATTTCCGATGAAGTGATCATATTAAAATTTCTCCGGTTTGATTAATGTGTAGGTTAAATATGCCAGGAGAAGAACAGCGACAATTAATCCGATGATCATGTTGACTTCCTTTCGTTAATGACGGCAGCAACTTCGATATTTTTAAAAGAAAAGT
Source organism: uncultured Chitinophagaceae bacterium (assembly GCA_964409765.1). Lineage (GTDB taxonomy): Bacteria > Bacteroidota > Ignavibacteria > UBA10030 > UBA8401 > UBA8401. The sequence continues at coordinate 26,414 of CAYPEM010000034.1, read as the reverse complement.
AAATGAAAGGGTTGTAAGAATAGTGTCGATAAGTATAAAAGTTTTATAAAAATCTACATCTGAATTCTAAACACTGCGGCACTAATACATGTTATTCTTCGGGAAAATGTTCGAGAACAAAACTGAACCGCTTATGATACTTGGGAAGATGCGTCAGGCTGAACACTTTTACGCCGGTTGACAACCGATCCAGCCACGACGATGTCGGCCATCCGAGATGCACAGTGATCTTTTTATGCGGCAGCTCATATTCCAACGCATACAGAATTTCGCGGATACCCTGGATGAGCGATTGGCTTTGATACACGAACCGGAAATGATTTTCCGCAAGTTTTGGAGGAATTCCTTGTCGTGGATGATATAGGCTGATAAAGACCGAAGATTCTTCCGCCGTTTGGAATCCTCCCTCTTTTGGTCTGCGGAAATAAATATGGATCCGCTCTGATTCGATCTCGTTCAGATGAAAGATCATCTGCAGCGGTGAATCTGTTTGAATGATCACTTTCTTTTCCGGTGCCCGTTTTTCTGCATACCGTAACCCGACAAAGAGAAAGACCGCGGTAACCGATGTCCACATGAATGTACCGTACGGTTTATGATAACCGAGATAGAGAAAACAACTCAGCATGAGAAGGAAAATGATCAGTGTACCAATTCGCGAAGTGTTGTATTCCAGTGATTCTTTTGTGCCGATCTTGTATCGGTACAACAACAAACTTCCCATGTTGATGGTGAAACTTGCAAGCAAACCAATAGCGTACATCTCTGCAAGCATCATCTGATTTCCATTGGTAAGATAAATGATAACAGTGTAGAAGATTGCGTTTCCAATGTGGATGCGATACAGAGATTGACGATTGTTCGTTTTGATGATCCAATGAAATCCGTAATGATGCGCTACCCGTTCCATCAACTCGCTGGAAGCAACATAAGCCGTGTTCACCGCCATCATTAATAGAATGCTTGCAAGAATTCCGACAATGTATCCGAACGGAATTCCGCCGACCATCTTTGCAAACTGCGTAATGAGATCGGTTTCATGATGGGAAATATTGATCTTCGATGACAGCACGATTGCCGCAAGCAAGGGTGTGAAAATGCCGACCGTCCACGCAAGAAATGTGTATGCCTTCCGGATTTCTTTCCACGATTTTACAAGACTTGCCGTCTGCACGACCGATTCAATTCCGGAATAGGCAAGAATACAGCTTGATACACCGACAACGACCAAAAAATATCCGTTGAACCAGTTTCCGCTTGTCATCGAATCGGCGACATCCGAAAAACTTTCTCCGATCGTTTTCCATGAATGAATATCGGCGTGGTATGTTCCGGCAAAGATAAGATTGAGAAGGATGATCGCAGCGACAATAAAAATACCAAAGGTGAATTTTGCATTCTCTTTGATTCCGAGAATATTCAATCCTGCGATCAACCACACCACTCCGACTTCAAGAATAAATTTTGCAGTATCAGAAACGGGAAAGAATGCCATTCCATTTTCAATGGCACTGACTGTTGAAAGACATGCGGTTAATACATAATCCACTGTAATAGAAGAGACTGCGATGAAGGATACCGATGGTCCAAGAACGAGATATGAAAAAGAATAGACCCCTCCGCCACGTATCCCGTTCAATTCCAAAATTTCCGCGATCTCGATCATTCGGAGGGAGAGAAAACGAATGAGAATGGAAGTTAGAATGAGGAATGCAATTGCATTTAAACCGATCACCCGAAACGCTTCACTCGGTGCATAAAAGATCGACGTGAGTTCATCCATCAAGGTGATAATGCCGATGGAAAGCCACGTTAACCACCACTTCCCTCCGGAAAAATAGGAAAGGAGATTTTTTTTGGTCAGCAGATATGCAAACGTGCCGATGACCAGAAAATTAAGAAACAGAGTAAGATAGAATTGCTGAGAGAACATTAGGATTCGATACACAATAAAAAAGTGGTGTTAATGTGTCGAATGTTTGCTCGAAGAAGAATAAAACAGGTATAAAAGAAGGGGTAAAAAGTATAAAGAAGTTATAAAGAATCGTATTTGGTAACGATTCTTAAGAATTGTTCTATTGAAAACCTGCTCAATTGCCCCGCTGGTCCATTGAAATTGTAATCGAACGCATGGGTTGCCCAGGGGAGTTCAATATAGAGATTAGGAACTGAATGGTCTGTCAATTTCTTTGAAAGCCGTTCGCTTTGTCTGTACCAAGTGAGCGGGTCTTTTGCACCATGAATGAGCAGCGTAGGCGGTGTTGAAGATGAAACATGATTGTACGATGATGCATTATCATAATTTTGACGGGCGGATTGCTGCGAGCCGCCGAGATAATTTTCCAGCAATGTTTTTGAATCAAGGATATCAAGTTCCGGAGAAAGATGTTCATACGCAAAATTGAGATCGGCAGGAGTATAGAATGCGATACATCCTTTGATCGACGGATCGTTTGCGGAATAGGCAACTGCTTCTGCGATCTGTCCGCCGGCAGAGCGGCCGAAGAGAATAAAGCGGGATGAATCGATCCCTAATTTCTCCGCATTCTTTTTTAAGAATGAAATTGCAGCAAACGCATCGTCCTTTTGTGCGGGCCATTTCCATTTCGGGGCGAATCGGTACGAGATCGCCGCAACAGCATATCCGCGCGTTGCGAGATAATGATTCATCGTTTCAAATTCGTCGGGGCTTCCGCTGTCCCATCCTCCGGTATGAATGGCAATAATACATGGAGAAGATTTTTCCGACCGTGGACGAAAAAAATTGAAATATAACTCTTCGCCGCCATGATGAGCGAAGTTAATCTTTTCTTTTTGAACTATTTGAACCGAAGAACCAAACCACAACCGTTTCCATTCAAAAGGAGAATCCGAAATAATTATTTTACTATCAGCGCGAAAAGATTTTTTTAATCGTTCGGGGAGTGAATGGGAAATGGTCATTGCAGAAAAACTTGGAAACAAGAGGATCGCAATGGTCAAAAGCGAAATGACAGTTGCTGTTCCGTACAATGAATTATGGAACTGACAGTATAATGCAATCATCAACGGTACAAGGAACACCCAATGCCCAAACTCTGTTGTAACAATGGAAATTTTCCATAACAAAACGATCGAGAGATCGAAAAAAATGAGGATGGAACAGAGAAAGAGAAGTAACGAAAGAACCAACAATATCATAATAAATCTAATATCATCACACTCGAAAACAAGTTTAGGGTTTTATGTTTTTTAACTTTAGAGCTTCAATTCCATATACACCACTTCATCCATTGGATTATTGTAATATGCAGGAATAACAGTGAAACCAATTTTTTTATATAACGAACGCGCCGTCTCCATCCGTTGAAGCGTATCTAACCGCATGGTATGATAACCGATCTCTTTTGCATCGGTAATTATTTTTTCTGTAAGAACTCTGCCGATTCCTTTTCCGCGAAATTCCTCGCGGACAAACAAACGCTTCATTTCACACACCCCATCTTCGTTCATCGGACGCAAGGCGATGCATCCTGCAATGGCATCGTCAACGTCGGCAAGATATATTCTTCCTTTCGGTAGAGCATATTTTCCGGGGAGCGACGCGAGTTCTTGATCGAACCCCTGAAAGCAGAGAGAGAAATTCAACCAGTGTTGATATTCAAGAAACAACGAACGAGTAATCTCTATCTGTTCTGCGGTTGCGGCGGGAAATATTTTTATGTCATTGTGCAATTCTTATCTGTCTCTATTTCTCTGTTCTTCGACAGTTTAACTGTCGAAGAACTTTCTGTCCGAGAGTTAAACTCTCGGACAACTTCAAGGTGAAATTAATGTTTAATGCCCGTGATCATCACCGTGTTCATCTTCAAATCCGCGTATTGTTCCTTGCGGTGTCGGTGGCATTGAAGGTTTGCGCGGAAGTTTTTCGTCCCGCATTGCTGCATTGTATGCAAATGCTGCCATCAGGATTGCGGCTTGTTTCATGTCATCTTCCAATGCGCGGTCCCATACATCCATTGTTGAATGCCAGGTGCGTGTTCCGTATTCGATCGGATCCTGAATGAACTGGAATCCGGGAAGCCCGACGCCGTCAAACGATTGATGATCAGTTCCACCGGTGTTCATTGGCGTTACTGTTGTCGCGCCGAGGTCTTTGAACGGCGCCAGCCATGCGCGGAAGATCGGACGAAGTTGTTCGTTCCCCTGCAGATAAATTCCACGGACTTTTCCTGTTCCGTTATCATTATTGAAATATGCGGCGAATTTCCCCGCTTCCGGTTTCAGAGTATCCTTTACACCAAAATGTCTGTTCACATATCCGCGCGAACCGAGCAGCCCCTGCTCTTCGCCACCCCACAATGCTGCGCGAATCGTTCTGCGCGGCTGTGCTCCAATTGTTTTTAATATTCGCATCGCTTCCATCACTGCCGTTGAACCTGTTCCATCGTCGGTTGCCCCGGTCCCGCCATGCCAAGAATCCAAATGTCCGCCGATCATTACCACTTCATCTTTCAAATCGCTTCCCGGAATTTCTGCGATAACATTATAACTTGAATCATCCTTTGCAGACATTTCCACGTCAAGTTCAACGGCGAGTTTCACTTTCTCACCTTTTTGAACCATTCGAACCAATCTATTATAATGTTCTGCACCGACTTCGATTTGCACTGGAACCTTTGGAGATTTTGCGCTAAAGATCGACACACGCGAGGAATCGGGATGAACAGGAACGGTTGCCCCCATGACAAACACACTTCCCCCTTCATTCCGTTGTGCAGCAGCGCTCGTCAGTACAGCAGCCGGATTTTCTTTCATCAACAATTCCCACTTTTTGAAATTGATCAATGCTGCTTGCTTTTGCTGTTGTGATAGTTGAAAATTTCCTCTGCCCCCTCTACTCGGAACGGGTGGTTCTGCATTCGCCATCACCAGCAACGACGAATCCGAAGTACGTGCCGCCGGAGGAGTGAAATAGGCATTCAATTTATTCGGTTTAGTGAAAAGAATAAATTTTCCTTTCAGTTTACCTTTATAAACGTCTATCTGATCAAGAGAATCTGCATCAAAGTATATCACTTCGCTGACAACTTCTCCTTTTAATCCGGGGGACCATGCTTTGGGATATGAAATGAGCGGCTGCGTTTGTCTGCCGACCAGCGTTGCCGAAAATTCTTTCAACTTCCAGCTCTTTCCGAACGGACCCCACGATTCCAAATGTGCATTCTCCATTCCCATTTCCATGAACTTATTCTTCGCCCAATTCGCAGCATTATTATATTCCTGTGATCCGGTCAGTCGTGGACCATAAACATCGGCGATCCAAGATAAGATTTCCTTTGCCTGCGATCTGTTCCACCCTTCATCTCTGATCTTCGCCATCATGGTACTGTCAACTTTTTCCTGTGCTGAAACTACTTGAAGCAGAAATAAAGTGAAAATAAAATGTTTTACGTATTTCATAGTGCTCCTAAAAAATAATAATTGAGAAGGGAAAAAAACCGCGAGGAAAAAACAAACTTCTCGTGGAATTCAACAGGGTCAACATCATAAAAAAAATTCTTTGCCTATTTTTGTTGTGTCTGCTGTTGAAGCGTATCAGCCGGAGTTGACGGTGCAAGCGTACTCTTTTTTACAGGCTCAACCAATGAGTTGATAAAATCTTTTCTCATATTTGCCGCAACACGCACGTCCGAACCATTCTCCCAGATCTTTCCATTCCAGATCCTTGATTCGATCTTGAACTCGACTTTTTTTCGATCGGGAGTGAACTTTGCGACAATTCGAATCTGATATTTATCATTGGCCATATCTTCGGTAAAATATGATGGTCCAAATGCTGAGCGTACATATCCATCTTCTTTTGAGATCATTTCCAATTCAAACTTTTTCGTGACGATATAGATAACGCGCTGCCACGCATCATCATACTTAATGGATTGTTTCACATCAACGACTTCCCAATACTGTTTAGTCATTACCATAAAGGATTCCGGAGCACCGGTCCCGCAACCGTTGAACAGTATTGAAGAAGCTGTCAACATGAATCCCAATACGTAAATGTTTTTCATTGTCGTTTCCTTAAACAATTTTGTGTGCTTAATGTTAATCAGGATAATGAAACTGAATGTCAAGTTCAACATCGGGATGCAAACTTTTTATCACAGGACAATTGTGTCCTATAGATTCGGTCTTTGCCCGGTATTCTTTTGGAATATTTTTTGCCATTTCTAGTCTGGCGACAAGTTTAGCGATCTTCCGTGGAGGTGTGACAGACATATGCTTTTCGATTGCAATTGAAGTCCCGCCAAGTTGTACGCCCTCCTTTTGAGCAGCGATTCCCATTGTTGTGATCATACATGCGCCGAGCGCAGTTGCAACAAGGTCGGTTGGAGAAAAACTCTCTCCTTTGCCCTGATTATCTGTCGGAGCGTCAGTAATAAATTGAACTCCGCTTTTGTCGTGGGTCGCAATACAGCGCAGTTCACCCTGATATACAATTGAAATTGGAACCATGATACTTCCTTTACGAGTTTTTATTCTTTATCGAAATCGATATTACTGCGATATTCCAAACCATTATCATTAGCCCGAACCGAAGATCTGCTGAATCGTAAATATCGCTTCACAAATTCCAGCCGTTCGCTGCCATATTGTGCCGCAGGAAGCGGGAACACGATTTCAGACCGTAGCGCCGAAGGAATGAGAACGGGTTTGATCAGGTCGGTTGCTTGCAGCGGTATCTCTTTGTAATACGGGATATTCCATCCAAGCAGCGAGATGGTTATTTTTGATTTAAGCATCACTGTTTTTGGAATCGGAACTAACTTGATATAATCCGAATCGGCAGCGGAAACAGAGAACTGGATCTCTTCATCAAGATAAAAATGAACTTGCGGGGTTGACGATGCTGAGACCCCGGTATATTGTCCGGAGACGCCGATCGACCCTGTACCTTCGATCTCGATCTGAGCATTGATGATATTCTTGGAAAAGGAAGTGAACAGAAATCTTTTCAGATCGATATTGAATGCACCGGTATCAACATCCACAAAATTTGTATACCCGATGCCGAACACGGCTTTATCTTCTTTCCAAAGGGGGCGGGAAGGAAGAAAATCGATATGAATATCGGAAAGCGTACGATTTGCAATCCGTGTTAACAACATGTTGATCGCGGAAACTTTTGTACGGGAAATAAGATCATGTCCGCCGGGCAGTATGGCGATCTGTTGATCGATGATAGCAACAAGTGAATCAAGCTGTGGTTTTATGACTGTAATTTTTTCTTGAGATTCTTCTTGTGAAGGAATCGTAATGGAAGAACCGCATCCGGCGAACGCAATCAATGAGCAAAAAATAATACATCTCATCATTTTCCTACCCCCACTTTCTTCACGTTCATCGCAAGGAATAGTTTCTCTTTGAAGATAAGAACCTCTTTTAACGCCAGAGAATATTTCAGCATATGTGATGGCGTAGAAATATTCATGTTCAATCCCGAACGGATCTGAACCGCGTTTGCCTGAACGGGGAATTGATTGTTAAAGTCAACAGGAAACTGGATCGGGGGAAGATTATCGCTGAGCGTGGAGAGTTTCAAGGTAACAATATCCCTGATGATGCCGTCGAACTGTCCGATCATTCCACCTGCTTTTACATTCGGCACAACATTGAACGGTTCAAGCAAGGCGTAGAACTTTCCGCTGTCTATTTTAAAACTGAGTACGCAATCCATCAGCAGGTTCACATCAACATCATAGTCATGATTGTACGCGGAGAGCGAGATCGTTGCAATGGAAGATCCGTTGTATAATTTTACTCGGATACTGTGAATATTGTATGATGTAAGCGAATCGATCCAACCAGTTGCACCGTCCAATTGCGACGACGCTTTGTTCAATAATACCTCACTGAAATAAAATGTCAGATCGGCATTACTGATCGAGTCACCGTTTGCCAGCCGTTGCGAAAGCCGTTGAGCACCCGCAAAGCGAATCTCCAGAACTTTTGCTTCGCGTGCTTTTTGTAATTGTGCAATATCAACATTGGCGCCCGTTACAGGACGAAGGATAAAACAACCTGAAAAAAACAATGAACAATGAATAGTGAACAATGAAACAATAAAAAACGGTGCAAACACATTGGACGAAGTCTTTATGCGTGCACCGTTATGAAAGAGGTTTCTCATCAGATCATTTTTTTAGTTTATTGCTGAACTCCTTTTTGAATTTACTCAATTTTGGATTGATTACCATCATACAATACGGCTGATACGAATTTTGATTGTAATAATCCTGATGATACTCTTCAGCTTTATAGAATAGAGTGAACGGAGAAATTTCGGTCACGATCGGATCGTCCCAGATTTTTGCAGCATCGGTTTCTTTCTTTACCTGCTCGGCGGTTTTTTTCTGCTCATCACTGTGATAAAAAATGGCGGAACGATATTGCGTCCCAACATCCGCTCCTTGTTTGTTCAATGTTGTTGGATCGTGCGTTTTGAAAAAAACTTCCAATAATTCTTTAAATGATAATTTCTTCGGATCGAATGTTACCTGAATAACTTCGGCATGTCCCGTCCTTCCGGTGCAGACCTGTTCATAGGTTGGATTTTTTACCGAACCGCCGGAATATCCTGATTCAACTTTTTCAACACCATCTAAGCGTTGATAAATTGCTTCGACACACCAAAAACAGCCTGCACCAAGAGTTACTACTTCTGATTTTTGCTCCATCGCTTTTCCTTTCGTGTTACTTTTTTGTTGTGCTGTCAATATACAACTTGCAATGAGCAAGTTTACCATGAAAAACTTCATTTGCCGCCTCCTTGGTTGTTTGGACCTGAACCAATAACATCATTTTCTTCGTTAAAATTCTCACAAAAGGATAACTTAAATACCTTTTTAATATTAGACTTTTATAAGACGTTTCCATTACAATGAAATATCCGTTTTTATTGGCAAAAAAAGCGGTTTTTGTAAGTGTCAACTATCACAATTAAATCCTGAAGGCTTGAATTATGGTTATTTATAGCTAAATTGAATAGCCCAAAACGTCCATAAAGCCCAATCGGTCAAAAAAGGCCGAGACATGGGTTTCGGAAAAATGAAAATTTAAACACAATACTAAATTATCAATAATCTAAAAGGAGGTTCTATGAACGAACAATTTCTTTCCACCGATGATGTAGCAAAAGTACTTCACGTCGGAAAATCAACGATCAAACGATGGACCGATGAAGGAAAATTAAAATGTTTTCGAACACCAGGGGGACATAGAAAATTCAAAGCAACAAATGTTGAAGAATTCATTAAAACATATCATTTCGATGTATCGTTATCCGGATTTTCTAAAATGATTCAAAACAGTTTTTCTGATAATACAGTATTTGTCGGCTCACCCGAAGATCAAATGATGGAAGTTGCATAAATTTAGAAGTATAACCATTTGTTTGAAAGTTGATTATTCAAGAAAGAGCAATAAAGTGTTATTTCATCAGGAGATATGTATGAATACAATTAAAAAATGGAAATTAAATTCCGTCGCTTTCATTTCATTCCTATCAGTATTTCTCTTGACGATTGGAGTTCAACAATCGTTCTCTCAAGGAGTCGGTATCAGTGAATCATCGATTACTCCTGATGCATCTTCTATACTGGAGCTTCGTTCGGCATCGAGAGGATTTATTTTGCCGCGACTGGCAACCGGAAGCATTGCATCTCCGGTTCGAGGATTGTTGATCTATAATGGAACAACCGATGGAAATTTTTTAAGCTTCTATAATGGTTCTTGGATCACGCTGGCTCCATTGACCTCTCCTTCGTTCACAGGCACAGTTACATTTCCAACTCCGTTCACACTCGGTGCAACATCGGTAACATCAACAGGCACACAATTAAATTATTTGAATGCTGCAACGGGCACGACTGGAACAACATCGACAAATCTTGTTTTTAGTGCATCACCCACATTTTCCGGAACTGTTACGATACCAACTCCTTTTACACTCGGAGCAACATCGGTAACATCTACCGGAACACAATTGAATTATTTAAGTGCTGCAACTGGAACGACGGGAACTGCTTCCTCTAACATTGTATTTTCTACGAGTCCGACACTTACTACTCCGAATATAGGTGTTGCAACCGCGACGAGTGTCAATAAAGTCGCAGTAACAGCGCCGACGACATCGGCAACACTTACTTTGGCAGACGGTTCAACATTTGCAACATCAGGTGCTTTTTCTACAACCATCACATCAACAGCACTTACTGCTGTTACTCTTCCGACTTCCGGGACATTGGTAAATACCGGTGTATTAATTGGAATACGAACTCTAACTACTCTAAGTGTTAGTCCATATTCCCCAACAACCGGTACCAGAAAGATGGTAGTTTATATTGTTGGCGGTGGCGGTCAAGGCGGAGGGAGTATTGCTTCGAATGGAAATGCAGGAGGCGGCGGAGGTGGAGGAGGAGTTGTAATTGATACAATAGATCATTTGGGAGGGACATATGTTTTTTCTGTTGGTGCTGCAGGTTCAGGAGCAGCAGCCGGTGCAAGCGGAAATGCCGGCGGCAATTCTACGTTTGGTGGAATTACAGCAAATGGTGGCGCCGGCGGTACGGTTGGTCTTGCAACAATTGGCAGCGTGCGTGCCGGTGGTGCCGGAGGAACTGCTTCGGGTGGAGCAATTAATATTCCCGGAATGGTGGGAGGCCATGGAGTGAAAATAGTTAATAATACATTTTTTGGTCTTGCGGGTACCGGAGGATCATCTATTTTTGGCAGCGGTGGTGCCGGTAGAACCGGTTCATCTGGTGTTGGTGGAACTGCGACAGGTTTTGGTGCCGGCGGCGGCGGCGCCTTAGGTGCGACAAGTTTTGCAGGCGGCGCAGGAACAGCCGGCGTAATAATCATTTACGAATTCAAATAAACTCAAATATATATTTTGTAATAAATCTAAAAGTGATTTTTTAAAAAATAATAGTGACCTATAGAAATAACATATCACCCTTGAACACAACAAAGAGCATTTCTCTTTTGAAGAGTATCGCATTCCTATGCGTTACTCTGTTGATGATGAATGGTGAAAATATTTCTGCTCAGGTCATTCAGAACACAGGGGCATTCATTACCGTTTCTTCGGGAGCGATCATCGACAACGTTGCCGATGTTGAAAACACGAGCGGAACGATAACCAATGACGGAACGATCAACCTAACCGGCAACTGGACGAATGGCGGCACATATTCTTCAACATCAGGAACAGTAGATTATAATGGTTCTGGTTCACAGAATGTTGCAGGATTAAATTATCATCATCTCACACTCAGCACGAGCGGAACAAAAACACTTTCTGCTGCAGTGGGTATAGCGGGCAATTTTACACTATCCGGAACAGTTTCATTGAGCGACGGTGGATTCCAAATTGTCGGAAACGGATCCGGGAACGTATCAATGGCTGCAGGAACAACACTAACCCTGGGGACTTCGGGTGTTGCAACACTCTTCCCGACGAATTTTATCAATGCAAACATTGCATTGACTGCCGGAAGCACGATCATCTACAATTCGGACCAAACACAAACAATTTCTGGTACGCCAACATATCAACATCTTACATTGAACGCGACTGCAGCGGTAACAAAAACGTTGAGTGCGTCGACAACCATCAACGGAAATCTCACTGTCAATACAAACAATACCTTAGATGATAATGGATTCCAGATCATTGGAAATGCAAGCGGTGCTCTATCGCTTGCAGCCGGAACGATTTTAAAACTAGGGAGCGCAGCAACAGCAACATTGTTCCCGACAAATTTTATTACTGCTAATATCACCCTCAATTCGACAAGCACGGTGGTGTATAATTCCGATCAAACGCAGACAATCTCTGTCGTGCCGACGTACGGACATCTGACTTTAACATCGACAGTAAGTGTTACAAAAACGATATCATCAACTTTGACGGCCAATGGCGATATCACGGTGAACATCAACAATATTTTAAATATCACCGGTGCAGGAGATGTAACGGTCGGCGGTAATTTTAATCTCAATGGAAATTTAACGAACGCAGGAATTTTAACGATAGGACCATAATGCTATGAACATATATTTTCAATATCGAAAGGAGGTTACAATGAAGAATAAAGCACCACCGTAATAACTAAGCTGACAGTCATCTTCACGATGACAGTCAACCGAAACAGATTCACAATCATCAATCATTATTATTACACAACTATTTAAGTATATACCAATGGATACAACAGGAAAAGTAAAAGCAGCAAGCAACTCATCATCATTATTATTCACACTTAATACAAGGAGCTATACTATGAAACACAATTCAATTTTTCGTCGCGGAGTGAGCGCGGTTATCGCACTCGTTCTTATGGTTGGCATGGTGCTGGGCCAAAATAATTTGGTGCTTGGCGGAGGAACTGTAACAAACTCCGGAACCATTCGAGTCGGCGGTAATATCACTAATGCAGGAGTTGCAGGAGCAACAACCATTGGCGGTACCGTCGAATTAAAAGGAACGGGAGCACAGGCGATCGGTTCAGCAACTTTTGGAGCTATCAATTTCTCAACTCTCCGATCGACTGCTGCATCGGTAAAAACATTCAATGTAGCATCAACGGTTTCCACAACCATCAACCACGTTAACGGCGGAGCCGCACAATTTGTCGTTGCTGGCGGTCAGACATTGACATTGACGGGAACAATCACCAATACCGGCGGTGCAACTTCACCATATGATTTCACTGCGAGCGGTGCGACGGTTGATTATGCATTGAACGGTGCACAAACAGTGTTTGCAACAACCTATGATGTATTAACGGCAAGTGTTGGCGGAACAAAATCACTCGGCGGTGCAGTTACTGCAACGAGCGATCTTAATGTCACCGCTGGAGATTTGAGTATTGGTGCAAATACATTGACGGTCAATGGTTCATATGATATTACAGGAACAGTAACAGGCGGAGCGACTTCAAATCTAACATTGAATGGTGCAGGAAGTCTCGCAGCATTTGCAGTAACCAACGGTTTGCAGAATTTCACGCTTAATCGTACCGGAGATGTTGTAACAATGAGCAGCAATCTTGATGTTGTCGGCGCATTCACGCTTACCGCTGGTACACTTGCAGTAGGTACGAACACCTTAACATTAAGCGGTGCTGTTTCTGCCCCTGCAGGTTTGTTGACAAGCAATGCAACAGGTACTGTTAATTATGCTGCTGGTGCACAGAACGTTATTGCCTCTAACTATGGTAACTTAACATTCACTTTGGGTAACAAAACATTGCCGGCAGTCGGCACAGTTGGTATCGCAGGTAATTTCACAGTCCTTGCAGGAACACATACCGTTACAGGAAGCACGGTTGATTTCAACGGTGCAGCGCAATCCATTCCAACATTTGCATTTAACAACTTGTTGACGAGCGGCAGCGGTGTAAAAACAGCCGCTGGAACGATCACCATCGGTAACAACTTTGATAACGGCGGAACAGCGAACGATGCTGTGACACTTGCAATGGGAACACAAACTTTGACGCTTGGTGCAGGAACAAGTGTTAACGACGGTGCAACAATTCAATTTGGCGGTGCGGCGAACGGACTTCTCTTCACGACCGGAACGATCCAATACAATGGTGATCTTACACAAACGATCGCAGGCGGCGGAAACTACAACAATCTGTTGTTGACCACCACTACTACCAGCACCAAAAATATTCTTGGCGGTGTAACAGTCGGAACAAACAGCAGTCTTACAGTTCCATCCGGCGTAACTCTTGCATTAGCCGGCGGATCAACATTGAATCTACTCGGAACATCTGATCTTACTGTTGCAACAGGTGCAACGTTGGATAACTCCGGTACAATCGAAGTTGGCCCATAATAGAATAACGAGCATACATAGTGAACAAATGATGTGATGTAAAAGTACATCAATCAAATACATGGACAATTCACACTGTTCGTCATTCGTTTTACGTTTGTGAAACGAAGAATGATCATGGTGTTGATTGACAGAAATTTTTTCACCGGTTCAAAGTATGATCTAAACTCAAAATAAAAATGACATAGAATAGCTCCAAATAAGCGTGGAATGACTCCCCTGTCTGTTTATAGACAGTGTTGTATTCATTCCTTTAATAGAATATCAAAGGGTGATGACCTTTGATACAATAATAATGATGGATCTGTCGATCGGAATCCCGGTGAATCGGGATTCCGGCGACGGGTTTTTAATCTGATTATTGTGTTTTCCATTGGTGAAAGTAATTCAATATGTATTCGTTGAATGCCGGGGCAATACTTCAACGAATAAAAAAACATTTGTTAGTACACAAAACGTACGAACAGGTACATTTATGAAAACAGAACAGAGACGATATGCTTGTTGGCCGCCGGGGTTTACTCGACGACACTGGATATCTGTTTCGTGGACAATGATGCTCCTCATGCTGAGTGTTGGATCAGCGCAGGATCTTATTGTGAACGGAACGGTGAACAACACCGGAACAATTCGGGTAAAGAACCAGACGACGATCGCTCAGCCGAATGTCGGCGGAGAGTTCGAATTGAAAGGTGCAGATCAGACATTGCCTGCAAAGCAATATCAAAGCGTACGGTTGTCCGGATCCGGAACGAAAACAACTTCGGGAGGAAATCTATCGGTACAGAAAAATCTTACCATTGCTGCAGCAATAACATTACAGATACCCAAAGGCGAAATCATCACGCTTGGCGACACATTGTTCGAAACAGGTTCGTTGAAAGGTGCAATTCAGAAATCAGTAAATCTTACGGGGAGTACTACGTCCTCTAATTTCGGGAATATTGGAGCCACCATCAGCTGGTCCTCCACCGCTCCGGGAATTACGAACGTTATCCGTGCATCTGATTCTGTGCAGATAGGAAACGGAAATCAATCCGTGAAGAGATATTATCAAATTCAACCGACCGATGCTACGGCAACCGGAACAATTACACTTAAATTCTCCGACAATGAATTGAACGGACACAACATCAACGATCTGCAATTGTGGCGCTCCGCCGATAACGGAACAACATGGCAGCGTCATATTCCTGTTGTTGATACACTGTTGAAAACAATCACAAAAACCAATGTGGCGCTCGATGGACGATGGGCAATTGCCGATACTGTTCGTGCGCTTGGTCCGCTGAATTCTGCGGCAGGAATTCCATTCGCATTTACAAACGCAAGTGCTCCGAACATTCAGCCGAGAATTTTAACAACGGTGAACGCTTTTAAAGTACAGATCACCGATGTTTTTGGTACGCCTCTTAAGAATATTCCGGTGACATTTGCGATAAGTGATACTCCATCAACCGCTGTTGGACATCAATTGAGTAACACTCAAGACAATACCGATTCGCTTGGATTTGCAACAACGGTGTTGACACTTGGCAATAAAGTTGGAACATATACAGTAACAGCAACTTCATCGTCGTTGACTCCAATCGTTATTTCAACGGTTGCAAAATATGGCGCACCTGATTCGTTGATGAAGGTCAGCAGTGTTGTTCAAACCAAACCGATCCTAACTCCGCTAGACAGTTTGTTCACCATTACTGTTTTAGATATCGGCGGAAATCCGGTTGACAGTGCAGTAGTTCAGTTTGCAATTACCAATCTTCCTTTGGGTTCCGTTGGACATTCGCTGAGTGCAACAAATGTTCAAACCGATTCACTCGGACATGCATCAACCCGATTGACTCTTGGCAGTAAAGCTGCTGTGTATTCAGTAAAAGCAACAGTGAACAGTATAACAGATTCGGTGATATTTACTGCAACAGCAATTCCGGGCAATCCGACGAATATTGCGAACAATGGAGGAAGCAATCAATCCGGCGTAAATGGGCAACCGCTTGCCGATCCATTTGTTGCGTTCGTCAGTGATGCGGGGGGAAATCCGGTTCAGAACGATACCGTCATATTTGGAATTCAAAGCGGCGGAGAATTCGGTGCAGTATTAAGTCAAACAAAAGTCCCGACAAATAGTCTCGGCATTGCCACAACAATTCTAACGCTTGGCACAAGGACCAATGTACCGTATATCGTTCAGGCACAATCGGCAACTGTTGGTGGTGCGTTGACGTACAATGCAACCGCACTTCCGGGCGCAGCATTTATCACCAATATCCTTTCGGGCAACAATCAATCATTGCCCATCAGCAGAGTTCTTACGGACAGTTTTGTTGTTCGTGTGAATGACTCCAATGGAAATCCGGTACCGAATACTCCGGTGAAATTTACATTCGCATCGGCTCCGGTCGGCGGTGTTGGAATGTTGAGTGTTGTTGATACAATAACCGATGCATCAGGAAATGCGTCAACACGATTGACACTTGGAAATAAAGTTGGTCTCTATGTTGTGAACGCAGAAGTGAACGGTGTTCCGATCGTTTCATTCAATTCGACAGCATTGCCCGGAGCGGCGGCGGCATTTGCTGCGTTATCCGGCAATAATCAATCGACCCAGATTATCACGGTATTGACGAACGAACTTACTGTACGGGTTGTTGATGCCGGTGGAAATAATGTTGCCGGCGCACAAGTGAACTTTGCAATCGATTCAATTCCTGCAAATGCTGTTGGACAATTGATCGCGTCACCATCTGCTGTTTCTGATGCTAACGGTATTGCTCGAACGTCATTCACGGTTGGAGACAAAGTCGGATCCTATCGAGTGAGGGCAACAGGAACCGGTGTTCGTGATACATTCTTCGTTGCAACGGCAACACACGGTGCTGCAAGTGCGATGAAAGCAACCGCTGGATTCGATCAATCAAAACCGATCCTGAGCGATCTTGATATTCCGTTTACAGTTCATGTCACCGATGTCGGCGGAAACGATGTTCCAGTTTCGAGCGTTCAATTTGCAATCACCAAATCACCAAATGGTGACACCAGCGCTTCCATTCCAAATATTGCAGTGACAGATTCATTTGGTTCAGCATCAGCCCGATTGAAACTTGGGAGCAAAATAGGTCTGTATGAAGTTACTGCTGTGATCTCTACTGTTGCAACAACAGAAGCTCTTTCAATCGATCTTAAAAAACAAAAGACATCATCATCAGCTAAAAATGTAGAGATTGTATTTAGTGCAACGGCAACCCACGGTGCAACAGCTCAGCTTGCTCAATTGTCCGGCAACGCTCAAACACGACCGACATCGACGACTCTTGATACTGCTTTTGTCGTAACAGTGAGAGACGTAGGAGGAAATGCAATTCCGCTAGCGAAAGTTTCATTTGCAATCACCTCTCATCCCTTAAATGCAACCGGCCAACGATTGGCAGACACCCTCGTGACAGCTGATTCATTGGGTGTTGCATCTACACTCCTAACACTTGGAGATATTGAAGGTTCGTATAATGTTTCAGCAGCATCGTCGGGAATTACTTCTCCGCTCTTCACGTCGAATGCGTTCTATATCTACGGCGATCCGAATAACGATATTGATGTGAATATCGCCGATATGACAATGCTTGTCGATCATATCTATCAGAAGAATATTTTCTCCATTGGTGATTCAATCAAATCTGATCTTAATAAGGATGGAAAGATTGATACCGCTGATGTCAGTATGCTTCGCGAAAATATTTTATCGCGGCCGCTGATCTTCACGAATATGGTCGCTCCGATGGTTGCAGTGAACAAAGCGGGAGTTCAACCGAACACAAATTCGGCACCGACGAAACAGCAATCGTTCAGCGATGCATCGGCGCAATTGGAAGTGACATCACAAGGTCTCCGGTTGAATATGAACAATCAAGTCCCGGTACGTGGAATTGAATTACGCATTCGCACAAACGATTCAACGGCGGTTGATAAGATCAACTATCTCTTCTCCCGCGCAGAGAATATGGATGTGATCGTTCGATCGGAGAATACCGAAATAACGATACTCGTGTACAGTCTGTTGAATTCTGAAATTCAACCCGGCGAAGGAAGTATTCTTCGACTGCCGAAGCTCACCTCGCTTTCGCAGATCGATACAAGTCAGGTCATACTTGCGGTTGCATCGAACATTGCCGTGAGACCGGATGTGAAGGTCGAAACTGCTCCGTCATCAGCGTATCCGGTGACGTATAGGTTGGAACAAAATTATCCCAATCCGTTCAATGGTTCAACGATCATCCGGTATGACATACCGGATGGTAAAGCGACGGAAACAAAGACGGCGATCCAGGTATTCAATATCCTTGGTCAAAGAATTAAAACCTTAATCAACGCGCCGCACGATCCGGGTCCGCACCAAGTACTGTGGGACGGCACCAACGATAACGGCGAACGGGTATCAACAGGTGTCTATTTCTATCGCCTGATCACAAAGAATTTCCTAACAACCAAGAAGATGATCTATGTTAAATAATCTCCGTCATCATATTCAGCGCGGCAATTCGGCAAAGAGTAAAACAGTATTTCGTTTCTCACCGATGCTGATCTATACATTGATATTTTCACTCCTTTTCTCAAGCTGTTCCGGATTGATGCGCACTCCCTCGGGTGTGAATTATCTCTATTCGTATACAATGGCTCAACCGCAAAAGAACGATCACATGATCTTTCGGGACAACTATATTTATATTCAGTTCATGGTTGATGCATCGGCGATCAGCTTTCAATTGCAGAATATTTCAGGTGCGTCCATCTCTATTGTGTGGGAAAAAGTATCGTTAGGAGTGAACAAACGCACATTTGCAGTGAGGAACAGCAGCACGTTTTATACTGCCGGAAACATTACTCCCCAGCCGTTAGTAATTCCCCCGCTTGGTTATATCCGAGAGATCGTAATACCGCGTGAAAATGTCTTGATCAAAGATGAAAAATGGATCGAAAAAGATTTTTTCCTGATGAACGATCGAGGATCTCAAAAATATAAAAAAGCTATTACGGGAATGGTTGGAAGCGAAGTTACATTGACAATTCCGATCAAGATCGGTGAGATTGTTGTTGACTATCCGTTTGTTTTTAAAGTGAACAACATATCTCCTTTGCCGTCAAACGTTCTTCCACCGGCAAAGGTTCGACCCCCTGTTCCAAAAACTATGTTGCAGGAAGCCGGGGCAGGAAGCGATCTTGTCCCAATCTTGATTGCCGGAGGGATCTTTGCTGTTGCAATTTATCTTCTCTCACAGAAAAAAACACCATCTGCAGATTTATAAGAAATGATAAGGCTGATTCGATAAAAACACCTGCATTCCTGTTTGTCTGATGCGGGAGTCTGTTGATGAAGCACACATAATGACAGTATGAGAAAAGTCTAATGGTAAGTTGATTGACCTGAACAATCGGTTCACCTATATTTATAATAGTTCAAGTAACTACGGAGAACACACAATGAAAAAAATGATCATGTTTTTGTCGTTCATAGTCATTCTTGCCGGATGCTCAAGCACGCCGGTTGCAATGAAATCGAATAAAAAATATTTTGCTCCGGTGAAGACGATAACTCAAAAATTACCTCAAAACAAATCGAAATATGCTTCTTCACTTTCGATAGAAAAAGAATTGTCGGAAAAGAATACGATGATTGAACTGCTGACGAAAGAGAATGAACAGCTCCGTGCACGTCTTGCAAAATTGGAAAAAAAGCTTTCGATCATTCAATCATAACTGTTAGTGCAGTACCCTTCCGCTGATGATAACTGTCTGTTACATTGGGGGAAACAAAACGCCGTTCGGGGGAACGGCGTTTTTGTTTTTAAAGACTTTTTTTAGTTACACACAGCGGTGTAGCGGTGGAGAGTGTACCTTAGCCATTTAATCGATTGAAAAGCTATTCATCACTGTTCGCACTAATTTCCCGGTTTGAATATTTCCCGGATTATCCGGTAGATACCGATACAATGTAAATTGGACATGTTTTTTTTCGCTGATATCCAAATATGTCACCAGAGAAGTGTATCTATCACCTTTAACAAGGTATTCATAACTCTCATAGTGACTGATGTCGGTTCGTTGTAATTTCGGGAACAATGGAATTGCTTTCAGAGAACCGTTAAAAATAGTAACGGTTAAATAGGTCCACACAGGTCTGCCATTCTCATCCAAATAATTATTAAGAACACTTCCATCCATATCAATATAGAAATTGTTTTTTGACCAGCTGTAGCATTTCCATAACGGTGGATGTTTCAGCGATATCTTTGCTTCCCGATGATAATATTCTACCCATCCGGAAGTATTTGAAAAACGCTCTTGTGAAAAAATAGTCTTCGGCAGAAATACCAGACAACAAAACAGAACGCAATACATGAAATAGTTTTTCATAATCAATCTGAATTATTTTTATCGTGTCGCATGATTCCTGTCCCGGTCTGTGTTAACAGAATTTAGTAGTACCACCTAAAAAACATTAATGCATTATTGGTAATCATACTTTGGCTCCTTTCGCTCGTCGTTGTTGAAGCCGGCGTTCTTTCCGGCTGGCCAAAACTAACATAGTTTAATTGCACTTCTCCTCCAATTCCAAAATGTGACGATAACATATGCTCTCCCCCAACCACGAATCCTATATAGAAATCTGTTTCTGTTGTGGATGCATCTGGAGAACCGGTTGAACTGGAAGTTGATGAGAGTGATAATATCCCAACGCGTGAACCAAAATAGGTGTTAACGGCATCTTCGTATGGATGAATCTTCAATAATCCGAATCCCAGCCGGAATATTGTGGATGAACTTTTACTTGTTGAAGGCCCTGACTTTATTTCTGACGATTGCGAATAGATCCCTACTTCAGGTTCTATTCGAAATCTTTGACCCATGGTAATCGGAATATAAATGTTCGTCAATCCAATAGGGAGAAACATTGTTGAAGAAGAAGAACTGCTGAACAAAGCGGTGGGATTAAGGCTTACACCCACTCCAATTTTGGAATCCGATTCTTGCGATAAACAAAGCGAAGTGATCAATAACAAACTAAAAAAAACTATCAATTGTCGAACGTTCATAACTATCTCCTTCATTTAATGATTAAGTGAACAATGCTGAGTAATAGACTGGATCTAAGCTTCGTTACAACCGTCTGACGGGTTCGCCCGCAATACATTTGTTTACAACACACCTTAATGATAAATCAGTAAATCCCAATCGATAAAAATACCTTTTTCGTTAAATGTCAAAGTTAGTATTTCGAAATCTTTTTCATAGAAATTAGCAGGCATCGTACTTTTATTTTCATAAGTATTATCGATTTTTTCAAAATAGTATTGCCAATTTCGTCCAATTCTTTCTTTCGGCAATCCATAAATCTGAAGGAAGAATGTGGTATCGACAATATTCAATTTTGGATTTAACTTATTTTCGTACGACGCCCTTGTTCCTAAAGATGAAAAAGAGCATCCAGTAAAGCCGATAAGCAGCAATCCAAAAAGTGTTATTAATATATTTTGAATATTCGTCATTGCAAGCAAACGGAATGGAGATAGGTTATAGTATAATCTTCCAGTGTGATTTTTGTTCTGCCTTTCGAATTCCGTCTTGAAGGAATCCTGAAAAGAGGGACATTCCGTCGTTTTTAGCAAGATGCTGTTTCGTAATGTAAGTTGCATTTAGAAATATTAACACTTTTGTGCATCAGCAGATTGCAACATCGAATTGAGCGGCTGATTTGGCTGCAATTTATTTTTATTTGTAAATAGGTTTTTCGCAACCTAACAAGGATTACCCTGTTTAGCACATTGATTAACCGACCGTGAGACAATTTAAGGTTTTGCTGTCGAAAATATGCCGCAGGCCAAAGTTACTACTGCACTTGCCATAAGCAGAATCCTAACAAAATTCCACAACTGCCATTCATGAGCTAATTTTTTTAATAGATCGATATCAGGAATTAAAGGGTCGACAAATAAAATCCTGTTACGCGGATAATGTATACTATAGGTTATTGTATCCGCAACAATGAGCAAAGCAAAAGAGGTCACAACCCACCATCGGATCGAAATTACATCCCAACAAATAAATACCGTTAGTAAAAGTATTATCATTGTAAACGGTGACAAGACGCGAAACAAATATGCGGGGCTTGTTACACTCATGAATGATCGCAGATGATTAAGTGAGTGCGGGATGTTTGCACGGCAATTAGGATTTATAATGACTGATTCATAAACACCACCTCCAAGAAGCATTCCTAGACCGATGACATCAAGGATTAACAATATTTCTTGAATCATTTCGATATCTCCTTTCAATGTTGTTGATTGTTCATCTGTTTTTTAGTCATCTTGTGTATCGTAGTTATCCAGTCAGGTTGCCCTTCTTCTATTATCAAAATAATATTTACACGATTGGAATAACAGTTCGTCATCCGGTTTAAATCCGGACAACGATATTGCTTTCCCCTTTTTCATTTCTATTGAAACCGTGGTAAGTATACCATTATTCGATTTATCATTTACAACCTGAACAATATCATGTATCTCCATCATTAAAATAATCCTTTTCTTAAAAAGGCTTTCCACAACGATAGAAGTATTGTCAAGCCGCACAAAGATTGATTGTTTTCCAAAAGTGTAAAGCACATATAAGAACGACAGCGTTAACATAGAGACTGGATAGACAGAAAATGTTTTCGTAAAGATAGAAAGAATAATAGTGCCGGCCGCCATAAAGCACAGAGAAATAATTGAAACAAAATAGCTATTCGCTCTTACAAAATATTCTCTCGGTTGTATTTTCATTTTCGGCGTAATTTTCTTTTTTAATTCTTCTTTCAATTCCATGATTCCAACGACACTTTTTCCAATCGTAACGAGTTTCTTACCATAGTAATCTCTTAAGATTAATTGTCGAGCTGCATTTGAATCCCCCAGTGAATAAATATCGCTATAGTTGATTTTCTTTTCTGATAACAATGGATATTTTATGATTATTGAATAATCTGTAAGGGTTATTACAACAAGTGATTCAAATAATGCATAAAGACCAAAAAGCCCCATTCCAATAAAAAACAAATCACCGATCAATGTTCTTGTTGGATTATTATAAAAAAGAAATACCATTCCAAAAAACAAAAGACTAAAAAAAGCAAGGGATATTGATTCGGATTTTCTGCACTTATATTGTTTCATTGGATGAGCAACCTTGCGGACCAGAGCTATGTCGTGTTGTAACGTTGTAGCACACCGCGATTGTTTATTAAATTATCGATAATAATTTCTAGTGTAAGTTGTTATTTGAGAACTCAATACTCGCAACTCAAGCGCGGGCGCGAATACAACACTGGTTTGAGCGAGTGATTAGCCAGTCACCGCTATTATTTTGGAAAAAGTTTGTACCCACGCGAATTTGTATCTCCAAGAACAAATGATGTTGAGTTTAATTGCGTTATCGAAAAAACTTCAGATACTGTCCCTTTTCGCGTCAGTCTTAATTGATTATCATTTTCTTCTAATTTCCACTGTCCAACTTCACCCATACTGCTCATTGTATATTGATATAGAAAATAACTTCCATCTTTCCTGAATTCCAATGTTTCAACTAAATCCTTTCCTCGAAAAGTAGAATCATTACGTGGTATCAAAAAAAACTCCTCTCCACGCCAAGAACGAGTAATAAGGTCAGTCTTATTTTGTGAATCAGTTGAAGAATCTGAACATCCAATTAAAAATAAACAGAATATCACAGAAGTTAAAAATAAACTACTCTTTGATTTCATAGTTTAATCTCCTTTCTGATAGATTTGGCTGTTAACGGACTGGAGCTAAGCCGCATTGTAACCTGCCCGACTGACGTCAGTCAGGCGGGCGTTCCAGCGTGTGGATTATGTCTTTAAATTATAAATGCTGTTTCGTAACGTATGTTGTGTTTAGAATTCACGATACTTGAGTAAAATGCGCGCCGCGGTTGCAAGGTCAGCTTGAATGACTGGTTAGGACGCAACTATTTTGTTAAAATGAGCTTTTTAGATAAACTAAATTCGTTTGTTTGTAGATGATAAAAATAAATTCCACTCGATAAACCTTGTGCATTAAACAGAACCTTATAACTTCCAACTGTTTTATTTTCGTCAACAAGTGTTTTTATTACCCTGCCAAGAATATCGGTGACAATAATTTTAATTCGAGATTCTTTTTGTATTCCGTAATCTATAATGGTTGTTGGATTGAACGGATTAGGATAATTTTGTGATAATGAAAACATAGAAACTAACTTGTTTTCCTCTTTTATCACGTTTGTTGGAATAAATTTATGTGTGAAGTTTATTTGGTAACCATTACAAGAAAATATATTTCCTGCTAGGTCATGCATAATAAATTCTCCATCTGTTGGCGCCCACTGATTATTTACCCAACCTTCAGACAGTACCGATAAATAATTTCCGTTTAATTCATAATTGTAAATCTTGCGTCCTAAGTTTCTCCATTCAGAATTATCAACCGACCAATTTTGTTGTAATATTGACGCTGGTTTCCCTTGGTCATTGTAGGAATATTTCCAGAAAAAGGCATTTAACCAACGAGTAAACGACCAATCTTCTAATAAATACGATAGTATTTTATTGTTAGCATCATAAGTGTAACTTTTACGAGAATTATTTACCCACGAACTACCTGACCATAATTCAAATAGTATTGATAATTGGTTTCCTTTTACATCATAATTGTAAGTCTTACGACTGTCGATCACCCAGATATTATTATTCCAAAATTCATACAAATCCGACATCTGGTTTCCTTGTGTATCATAGGTATAATTATTACGATATGTATTGATCCATAAATTGTTTTGCCAGCTTTCATGTATCAGAGATAGCCGATTTCCTTTTGTATCATACGTATATGATTCTCGAGTGGAGTTCTCTAATTGACCAGATGATGATGATTCGCGAAGCAATGAAAGCATATTTCCAGAATTATCAAATAAATACGTTATGCGAGAAACAATCACCCACTCATCATTTGTCCATTGTTGATTTGAAATGGATAATATATTTCCATTAACATTGTAGGTATAGACTAAACGATATTCGATTATCCAACTCGGACCATTTGTCCAACGTTCACCCTGCATTGAAAGCACATTTCCATTCGAATTGTAATAACGGGTGTTGCGGTAATTATTCACCCATTGATTGTTCTTCCATTCTTGATTTAACTCCCCAATTAGTACCCCTTTATTATCATAGGTATATATATATCTTGAAGTATCTCTTGTTCGAAAAACAACTGTAGTATCAACAACATAAATATTTATGTTACACGCTAAGACGCTTCCCTTATTATTATGATCCATTTCCTTCAACATCAACGGGAAATGTACCTGTGTATCGACAAATGATCGATTATCAAACTGAGAAGTTACAATCCAACCTTGTTGGAACATATAACTTCGTTCAAACTTCTGATAAGTTGTGTGTTTTTTAGTAAACTCTTTCTGTATTTCTTGAGAAATTGCCTTCACAGTAAATGCTATTAGGATTAACACAATATAGCGTGTTGACATTGCTTTATTCATAGATCCTTCTCCTAAAATTATTGTGTATGTAGATGTTGTGCCCTAACGGACTGGAGCTAAGCCGCGTTGTAACATTTTAGCGCGCCGCGATTGTTTTTAATTCGCGTTTTTTGCGTCCCGCCGTTTTTGGCAGGATTTGATAATTATTTCTATCGTAAATGGTTATTTGAGAAATCAACACTTTCAAATACCCCGCGAGAGTTGTCACAATATAGGTTTGAGCCACCCTTTAGCCTGAGTCCTTAAAGATAAATGGAACCACCAATCGAAACACCGACACCTCCAATTGTTCTGTTGAACTCATTTTTTGTACTGGTTAATTCTGCCGCTATACGCACTCCAAATTCATCGGATATTTTGTGCTGTATGCCGATTGGAATAACATTAATGATCTTATGAGGTATACGACTTGTTTTACCATGTAAGTAACCAATAAATAACGGAGTATCGGAAGCATCAAGGAAATAGATGGCAGACAATCCAATTCTGTCAGTACCCGACGTGGTAATATTACCATAGGGACCAAAAACAAAAGATAATTGCCACCGATTATTTAAATTGTATGACAGCGATAATTGGGTTGATGAACCGACAGTGCCGGAAAACGACCATTGTTTCGATTGCTGAGCAATAACAACGTTCGAACATAATAATAGGATACACAGTAATGTGGTATAGTTTGAATGTTGAGACATAAATTTATCTCCTTTTTACATTAACTATATATTAGTAGCAGCCTAATTAGTATCTAATTTTCTCAAAAATGTCTTAATTGTTAACCAGAAAAGCAACGTGCTTTAAACGCAAAAAACCCGAAGCGATCATTCTTCGGGTTGTAATTGCTGACCAACGCATCCGATTTATTTCATCAACACTATTTTTTGCGTGGCGCTTCGTCCTCCGTATTCCAGCCGCACCAGATACATTC
>CAYPEM010000033.1:29281-53986 GCA_964409765.1 uncultured Chitinophagaceae bacterium | reverse complement strand
TTCAACAATCCGTCATACACTTTTTTATTCAGCAGCAGTGTCGCAGCAGTCTGTGCTTGAACGTCGTATGCCAGTGATGCCCGTAAGCGTCCTTTTTCACCGTTGTAGCGGGAATTCAATTCATCGGTCAGTTCATTCTTTAATTCGTCATAACATCGGGTGAAGGTGTTGATCTTTTCGGAATGGATCTGTTTCACCAATGCGCAGATCGACGAGATGGATGTGGAACTGTAGTTCTCTTTCACCATCTGATCCTTCAATTCGGTCAGCTTTTTTTCCGCCGGTTCAACAAACTCAAACTTTTGATCGATCAGATATTGTTCGAACTCTTTCATCACGTCGCTGCTCATCACAAATTCTCCGTCGTTCACCGGATGCTTCACAACATACGACGTGGCGAATTTAAAGAACATCGCTTTGCGCAAGAGCTCAAAATAGTACGGGGTGTGGTCAATGTCGTTGACCGTTGAGTCAGGAAAAATTCCGCCCAGTTCTTTTACCGTCCGGCCTTTGATCGTTTTGAATTCCCGTTTCAAACTATCCGGCGTAGTTGCAAACACACCATCCTTATTCCTGTGAAGATAATCGATCTCTTGAATGCATCGTCCGCTCGGTGTGTAATACCGTGCCGTGGTGATTTTCATGGAAGAATTATAGTTGAGCGGAATGATCGTCTGCACAAGTCCTTTCCCAAATGAACGCGTTCCGACAATGATCCCTCTGTCTAGATCCTGGATCGCTCCTGCAACGATCTCGCTTGCGCTTGCGCTGTTCTTGTTCATCAGCACCGCGATTGGAATATCCGCCGCAACCGGTTCTTCTTCAACGGTGAATGTTCGTTCTTCGGCTCCTTTTCGTCCGCGCGTCGTAACAATAGTGCTTCCTCTCGGTGCAAATTTACTGACGATCTCTACTGCGGCTTCAAGCAGTCCTCCCGGATTATCGCGAAGGTCCAGCACAATTCCCTTCAGATCGCTCTTTGCTTTTAATTCTTTGATCGACTGACGGATCTCCTCTCCTGCTCTGCGCGAGAACCGGTCAAGATGAATGTATCCGATTCCATTTTGTACAAATCCCGTATATGAAACATTGTTCACCTGAATCTCTTCTCGCACCAGAGTGAACTCAATCGGATTTTTCTCTCCCTCTCGTTCGATCTTCATCTTTACTGTTGTTCCCGGCTCGCCGCGAACTTTCGAACGAACACTGTCAGGATTTGTTCCTGTGATCTTTAATCCGTCAACTTCGATAATTTTATCACCCGCTTTGATTCCCTGTTTATATGCAGAATACCCTTCGGTTGGCGAAAGCACCGTCAACGAACCGTCACGGACTCCGATAGAAATTCCGACTCCTCCGTACTGACCGTGTGTGAGAAGATCGATATCATCCTCGTCTTTTTCCGCAAGATAAACAGTGTATGGATCGAGTGTTTCCAGCATTCCATCAATTCCGGAACGCATGAATTTTTCCGGATCGACCTCGTCAACATAATTGCTGACGATCTCCTTATAGACTCTCCCAAAAACGTCAATGTTCTGACCGATCTTGAGATAGACATTGTCATAAGCGGTAAAACCGACTGCAAACAGGGCAAATAGTGAGATGGAAATGATGATCGTTCTTTTCTTCATAGCAGCTTTCAATTGTTGAATGGGTATGATTGTATTAGACGAAATATAGAAAAGAAAGTTCAATGTTGCATTATTGCTTTTCAAACAACCCCTTTGTACGTTTAAATTGTCTTTACCACTGTAAAGTCATCAATCGGAAACTTTTCTCAATGATACAGCCTGTCTTTCAATCTATACAAAAGATTGACTGAAATACTTCTTCTTTTTTTGCCAATCATTTTTCAAGGAAGAAGTACTATCCAAAGATAAAGCCATGAAAAATTATTTATGTATCCTATCGTTTATTGCAGTAACCGCTGCATTCTCACAAAATGATTCGGTCACAATGTACCATCCGCTCCATATGGGGAATGAATGGATTTATGAAAGCGTTCATTCTTCATGGCAATACCCTAATCCAGCCAAAACTACAGTTTCAACTTTATCGCGAATCGTTATCGGCGATACAATAAAAGATGATATTCGATACGTTATTATCAAAGAAACTAACCTTGGCACCAAACTAACTTCCAATTTCCTGGAACGGTATGACACACTATCCGGAACATTATACCGGCACCATTCAAATATTGGTGATGTGTTAGATAGTGTTTATATCACAACACCAAACCAAACCTTCAATGAACATCGGATGAATTTCGTCGGCTTGATCCCGGATACTATTTTAAGCAAACCAACCATTAGCAGAGTACTACAGGCAAATGTCACCGGGGTAATTCAGCAGTGGATATTCTCCCACGGCATTGGCTTGACAAAAGAGATCAATTCGGATGTGGATTTTTTTGGCGGATCCGGTGTGACCAATACCATCACCTATGCAAAGATCAATGGAAAAGAATACGGCAACAAAGCAATGCTCTATGCCGATTCACTTTCGCAATACCATCCGCTTCACAACGGAAACGTCTGGATGTACAAGTCAACACTGTTTCATCATCCTAATCCTTCGTTCATCTCATATATCAAAAAAGAAATAATCGCTGATACATTGATGTTCGAAAATTCCCGTGGATATTACTACAAAAAAATACGGTCACAAACGATCGGTTCTTCTTCAGTGTCATACGATTATCTTCGTTTTGATGCTGCGACCGGAAATTTTATCCGACGGGAAAATCAAAAAGGGTTTATTGAAGATTCAACATTTACGTCAACACCGTACTCTTCATTCGGAAATATCTTTCCCAATAGACGGATACAAAAGATCTGGCAGGATTCCGTTCTTGGAATGTTGACAACGGTTCGAAATATAAGACGAATCAATAGTGTTGCAGAGAATGAACAAGGATGGAATTATGCGTATGGTTTTGGTTTGATCGGGGAATATATTTCCGAATTATCGCCCTCACCAATCACTCCTTGGAAAACAGAATTGGTGTATGTTAAGATCAACGGAAAAGAGTTCGGCATCGACCCACAGAAACAACAGCGGGATTCTTTATTACAATTCTATCCGCTTCATGTCCGGGATACATGGATCTATAAAATCGATACGACACACCTGTATGTGATCGAGACAATTCAAAAAGATACGGTCATGAGCAATGGTAAAAAGTATTTTTTGCGCGTTAAAGAGAGAAAAAATCTTTCATCTGGAGAATTGCTCAGTCTGGGACTCTTCTATGAACGGATCGATACGAACACGCTTCAGGTATTCAATTTTTTCACGATTGATGAAATGCAGAGAGATAGTTTGTTAAGCCGCAAAGGAGATACGAGCTCATTTAAATCAATCTATGCCGACAACGGCATGAGTAATATTTTCGGGGGCACTAGAGCTTTTAGAGCAATCAAATTCCCAATGCCGCCGTTTGAGTCGATAGTACAATATTCGCACGGTATTGGAATTACTCAAAGAATCGAAAATGCATATTATGATGAATACCCTTACTCGCTTTATAGTAGCAGCACATACAACATCGTCTATGCAATGATCAATGGAATTGAGTATGGATTCAATCCTCTCTCGGTTGACGATGAACATCATACTATTCCAACAGCATTTTCACTTTCTCAAAACTATCCGAATCCGTTCAATCCTGCTACAGTGATCAGGTATCAAATACCGGCCGCTAATTTGGTTACGATAAAAGTATATGATATCTTAGGAAGAGAGGTCGAAACGCTCGTGAACGACATACAGGAATCAGGATATTATTCCGTATCCTTCAATGCATCAACACTCTCCAGCGGTCTCTATATCTATCAATTACGCTCAAAAGATTTTGTTCAGACGAAAAAAATGATGTTTTTAAAATAGTCCCAACACTAATATCGAAAGGAACAACGCATGAAACTCGAGAAAAACGTTCTCAAAGCAATGAATGAACAGATCAACAAGGAGTTGTTCTCGTCGTATTTGTATCTCTCCATGTCCGCCTATTGCGAATCGGAAGGTTTTCCCGGCTGTGCAAAATGGCTGAAAGTGCAGAGCGAAGAAGAAAATGACCACGGAATGAAGATCTACCATTTCATTCATGAGCGCGGCGGACGCGTTGAACTGGAAGCGATCGATAAGCCAAAAGCGGATTTCAAAAATCTTTCGCAATTATTTACACAAGTATTGGAACATGAACAAAAAGTCAGTGCGTCGATTACTGCACTCTATGAAACTGCATTGAAAGCAAATGATTATCCGACACAAATCATGCTCCAGTGGTTCATCACCGAACAGGTGGAAGAAGAAAAGAATGCACATGAAATTGTCGATCTATTGAAAAAAGTCGGCGATTCTCCGGTAAGTTTGATGATGTTTGACCGCCAATTGGGTGCACGGACCGAAAAATAATTCGGAACAATTTTGTCATTCATTCCAGAATGATGGAAAAAAATACCATTACTTCATCATCTTGTTTATTCTCAGTATTTTCTGGTAGAAGATATTGAGATGCCACAGGTTACTGATATTTGAATCTATCTTAAAAATATGTCGCGTAGTAATCCTAAGCAAATGAGCGAAGCGAATGCCTCGAAGGATGTTCCTCCTTTTGAATCCCGCAACGCGCGGAATCTAAAAAGCGAAAAGTTACGCTCTTACAAAATCTTGCAACGCAGGATAGATTTTTCCGGGATTTGCAAAAATGTCAGAAGAAAACTTTAATTACTCAACGAAAGGTACGATTTCTATGAATGAAAAAGAATCTCACAAACACAGTCCTGGCAGCGGCACAACAAACCGAGATTGGTGGCCCAACCAGTTGAAACTTGATATCCTGCATCAACAATCCACCAAATCCAATCCGATGGATGAGGACTTCGACTATGCAAAAGAGTTTAAGAAACTCAAGTTGGCGGCTGTGAAGAAGGACCTCCGTACACTGATGACAACCTCTCAGAGTTGGTGGCCCGCAGACTGGGGTCACTATGGCGGACTTTTCATTAGGATGGCATGGCACAGTGCGGGCACCTATCGCACCGGTGATGGCCGCGGCGGTGCCGGCAACGGCAGCCAGCGTTTTGCACCTCTTAATAGCTGGCCTGACAATGTTAACCTCGACAAAGCACGCCGGCTGCTCTGGCCGATCAAGAAAAAGTATGGTCGCAAAATTTCTTGGGCTGATCTGATGATCCTTGCCGGTAACGTCGCACTGGAATCAATGGGATTTAAAACCTTTGGGTTTGCGGGTGGTCGTAAGGATATCTGGGAATCTGAAAAGGATATCTACTGGGGATCTGAGGACAAGTGGTTAGGAGACAAACGCTACTCAGGCAATCGTGATCTAGAAAATCCGCTCGCTGCCGTGCAGATGGGACTCATTTATGTGAACCCGGAAGGACCAAACGGCAAACCGGACTCGGTTGCTTCGGGCCGCGATGTCCGCGAGACGTTCGCCCGCATGGCAATGAACGATGAAGAGACTGTCGCTCTGATCGCTGGAGGACATACATTCGGTAAGGCTCATGGTGCGGGGAGCCCAACTTTGATCGGACCAGAGCCCGAAGGTGCACCTATCGAAGAGCAAGGCTTAGGCTGGAAGAACCGTTTTGGTACCGGCAAGGGAGTACACACTACCAGCAGCGGTATTGAAGGAGCTTGGAAACCGAACCCTACCCGCTGGGATAATGGGTATCTGGATATGCTGTTTCGCTACGAGTGGGAATTGATAAAAAGTCCCGCTGGTGCACAACAATGGGTGGCAAAAAATGTCAAACCTGAACACATGATTCCTGATGCACACGACCCAAATAAAAAATCCCCTCCGATGATGACCACGGCAGATCTGTCGCTGCGTTTTGATCCTGCGTATGAAAAAATAGCACGGCGCTTCTACGAGCATCCTGATCAGTTTGCAGATGCGTTTGCCCGGGCATGGTTCAAGTTGACGCATCGCGACATGGGTCCGCGTGCACGCTACCTCGGACCGGAAGTTCCAAAAGAAGAACTCATCTGGCAAGATCCCATCCCAGCCGTCAAACACAAATTGATCGATGAAAAGGACATCACTACGCTTAAGCGCAAGATATTGGCTTCTGGTCTTTCTGTGTCGGATCTGGTTTCAACCGCATGGGCATCGGCATCCACTTTTCGTGGTTCCGACAAGCGCGGTGGAGCCAACGGTGCCCGCATTCGTCTTGCACCACAAAAGGATTGGGAAGTCAACCAGCCTGCCCAACTGATGAATGTCTTCCAGATTTTAGAAGACATTCAAAGTAAATTTAACCGCACGCAATCCCGCGGCAAGAAAGTATCACTGGCAGATCTGATTGTTCTTGGTGGTTGCGCGGGAATCGAAAAGGCTTCAAAAAATGCTGGATACAAAATGAAGGTTCCATTCATTCCGGGACGCATGGACGCATCGCAGGAACAAACTGATGCTGCCTCCTTCTCGGTACTCGAACCGTACGCAGATGGTTTCCGTAATTACCTGAAGACCAAGTTCTCTGTATCAGCTGAGGAGCTACTGATTGACAAAGCGCAATTGCTGACACTCACCGCGCCCGAAATGACGGTTCTCCTTGGCGGAATGAGAGTCTTGAATACGAACTTCGGCAAGTCCCAGCACGGCGTCTTCACTCTGCGGCCGGAGACACTCACGAATGATTTCTTCGTGAATCTGCTCGACATGGGCACGGAGTGGAAAGCTGTCACAGAGACAAAGGATCTGTTTGAAGGACATGATCGCAAAACGGGTAAACTCAAGTGGACTGCTACCCGTGTAGACCTCATCTTCGGTTCTGATTCTCAACTCAGAGCTTTGGCGGAAGTCTATGCTTGTGAAGATTCGAATGAAAAGTTCCTGCATGACTTTATAGCGGTGTGGAACAAAGTTATGAACCTTGACCGATTCGACCTTTCCTGATTGCAGCAAAGAGTCACTCTTTTGAAGTCGGTAAATATACTGTGCGCGTGAAGCAATAAAAACGATTCACGGTTAAATAACCGGGAATCGATTTCACTCAACAGTGCAGAAATGCTTGCTATCTACTGCGCGGTAATGATCGTGGTCAATGCAGATGAATAGATAATATAAGAACGCGAACAAGTTCTTGATTTTTTGATTCAGGCTGTGCATACTACGTGCACAGCCTTTTTTTATCTATGCAAAGAATCTCATTTGCCATATTTATCTTTTTGCTGCTGAACACTGATATCGTGTTTTCTCAAATTTCTGTTTTTCCGTACAAAGAAAATTTCGATCTCCTCACTCAACCCTCTCTGCCAAATGGATGGACGACAACAACCAACAAGAATATTAACGGAGATTTCACCACATCAACAACCACCGTTCGTTCGGCACCAAATGTACTCAGCTCAACAGACGCAACAAAGTCTCAATCGGTTTCTACTTCGTATTTCAATTTTAAAGGAAAGATCGTTGATTCGCTGGAATTTTATGAACGACGAACATCCACCCACACATCAGGATTATTGATTGAAGCCTCTGTCGGAAGCGATACAACTTTTCCCATCATTATTGCGGACACTCTTAAGTTTATCAACGGAACTTCCTATGTTCGTCGGATGCTTCCACTTCCAGTATTATTGAATGATAAAGATTCAGTCCGCTTTCGGTGGCGTGTTGTCGGAAATGGAAGCGGAACAACCGGTGTTCTTCGTATTGACGACATCACGGTAACAGTAAAAAAAGCGGTTGACCTGGCATTGACTGCAATGACCATCTCACCAAGTATGCCGAAACAAGGAGATCAAATAACTGCAACGATAAAAATAAAAAATCGTGCACTTGCAGGAAATTTTTCGGGAACGGTTCAACTGTTTGATTCCATCACGTTCGTGTCATCACAAAATTTTAATCAATCATTCGTCGTCAATGAATCACTTGCCGTCATCCTGAATTATCCAAACATCAAAACAGGCAGACATCCATTAACCGCTAAGCTACTATTGAACGGCGATGAAGACTCGACAAACAACACTGTTTCCGGTGTTATTAACGTCGGATTTCGATCACGCACACTGCTCGTCAACGAATTCATGTATGCTCCGTTGGGCGGAATGCCGGAATGGATCGAATTGGTAAACAACAGCAGTGATACGATCTCTATCTCAGGTTGGAAAATCTCTGATGCAGGATCGACAAAAGCATCAATTCTTCCGACAACGCAAAAGATCGCGCCATATTCGTTTGTTGTCGTTACAACGGATACACTGCTGCTGAAGAATTTTTTCTCGTTTTCTGTTCCCCTGCTGCATGCATCATTCTCTGCACTCAATAATACAACCGCAGATGCTGTCGTTATTTTTGATCCGATAAACACAATGATCGACAGTGTACTATATAGTCCATCGTGGGGTGGTTCAGGAGGAAGATCGTTGGAGCGAATTGATACTTTGGTCAATTCAACACTGCAATCAAATTGGAAAACATCTGTTCATCCGCTTGGTGCAACACCCGGTTCGATCAATTCGGTAACACAAAAAACATTTGATGCTGCCGTCAGCAGAGCGATGATCTCGCCGCAGTTCCCTGTAACGGGAAATTCAATCAATATCTCTTCAGTCGTTAAAAATATCGGGAGACACGATCTCCCATCCATTCAATTTCAACTGTTCATTGACGCAAATAACGATTCGATATTGACCACGAATGAATTACAATTTCAACAGAATATTTCTACGCTTTCCTCCGGTGATTCAACAACCGTTCTAACAATACTTTCCCCTCTTGTTCAAGGAAAACATCTATTGGGAATTAAAATTTCATCATTACCCGATGAAGATACGACAAACAATACTTTGTATTTGTCTGTGACCGTTGGAATTCCACCGAAAAGCGTTGTCATAAATGAAGTGATGTATGCTCCGCTCGGTGATATGCCTGAATGGGTCGAATTGTATAACAACACCGCGGAACCAATTTCTATTTCTCAATGGAAAATCTCTGACAACGGTTCAACAAAAACAGTGATCACAAATTCTTCATCTTCGATAACACCGCATTCGTACTGCGTGATTGCATCCGATTCCTCCATCATCAATTTTTTTCCGGTAACAGTTCCGATATTTATCGCTCCATTTTCAGCATTGAACAATACAACACCTGATGCGGTCGTGATCACCGATGAACGGGGATCAGTAATGGACAGCATTTATTACCGACAATCGTGGGGCGGGCTTAATGGAAATTCGTTACAGCGATTTGATATTTTTGGAACATCATCCGATTCCATTAACTGGAGAACTGCTGCACCAAACCCTGGAATGGAGAATCCTTCCGCAAGAAAAGAGATCGACGCAGAATTGAAAAATATTTCTACCACAAAAATGACAAACGGAATTCAAATATCGGCAACGATATACAATCAAGGAAGACAAATACTCAATGGGTTGACTGTAAAATTTTATCACGACAAAAATCGGGACAGTAGTGCACAAGAAACTGAATTGATCGATTCGTCAATTGCATCAACAGTACAACCGTTGGATTCGGTAACACTACAGTACAATTGGAATGTTCAGATTCAGGGAATGCAATTGATCATTGGTATTATTGAAGCTGCAAACGATTTGCGGCTTGCAAATAATTCCCAAATTGGGATTACAAAAAATAATTTTTCACCTCAGACACTTGTTATCAACGAGATCATGTATGAACCGCTTTCGGGAAAGTCGGAATTTGTTGAACTGTTCAACCGCACGACCGATACGATCGATATTGCTGAGTGGAAATTGATGGATCAACCAAGTGCATCCGGAAGCAGGACCATCATTCCCTTATTAACACAAACTTCCTTTGTTCCTCCGAATGGTTTTATTCTCATCGCTTCAGACTCTTCAATTTTTTCTCAATTCCAAATGCTTGGAGCAAACAATATTGTCGTCAACAGTTCATTAAGCTTAAACAATAGCGGCGAAGATTTTGTCCTTGTTGATTTGACCGATACGCCAATTGACAGCGTTCGATATTCTCCGCTGTGGCATTTGAAAAACATATCTCTTTCGGGAAGATCACTGGAGAGAATCAATCCTTCTATATCAAGCAATGATGCGAGAAATTGGAGTTCTTCTGTTTCGCCAAAAGGTTCAACCCCCGCGGGTGCAAATAGTATTTTCACGAGATCAACAGTTCAGCACTCATCATTACAGCTTTCTCCGAATCCGTTTTCACCGGACAATGACGGGTTTGAGGATTTTCTAACGATCACTTATTCTCTTCCTGCCAACAGTGCAATGATTCGAGTGCGACTGTATGATGTTTCCGGAAGATTGATCCGTCGTCTCGCCCAAAACGAACCCTCCCCCTCAACGGGATCCATCATCTGGAATGGAATGGATGATGACGGACATCGCGTCCGGATCGGGATGTATATCATTCTGTTTGAGGCATTAGATAATTTCGGCGGAACGGCAAAAACAATGAAAGATGTTGCCGTTGTCGGACGGAAGTTATGATTGCCTCGATAGTGAATAACAAACCTCGATACTGTTCTTCTACCGTTTATCATTACAATAATTTTACCTCTGCAATATTGGAAATGTCCCTAGTTGTACTATATTATTGTAATGACGATCAAAGAATATTTTATTCAAGAATACGATAACATCTTCCGTTTTCACCGATGTGGTGCCAGCGGTTTGGAAGTGGCATCGGAGCTTTCTCAATTAGTTGATTCCACGCTAACGAAATTGTGGGAAGATCTTCCCGAAGAATCGCGAAGTTCATTTGCCGTTGTTGCGCTCGGAGGGTATGGACGATTCGAAATGGCTCCGCACAGCGATGTTGATGTGATGATCCTGTTCCATGATGAACAGATAAAACTTGCCAATGCTGATACTGCACAGCAGTTTCTTCACTCACTATGGAATCTCGGTTTCGATGTAGGACACAGTGTACGTACGATCAAAGATTGTTTGAATCTCTATCAAACCGATGTTGATGTGTGGGCTTCCGTATTGGAAAGCCGATATGTCTGCGGAAACTCTGAATTGATGGATCACTATACCCATGCGTTCCTTTCTCATATCGAAAAACATCAGGACCTCAAATTCATCTCCTCGGTAATCACCGGTGTTGACGAACGGCATAAAAAATATGAACATTCGGTAAAATTACTTGAGCCGAATCTGAAGAACAGTGCCGGAGGTGTCCGCGACCTTCATTCGCTGGTATGGATCTACCGGTCGACCAATATCAAATATTTTTCTCTCAATCCATTTCGCTGCAACGAGTCCGGATGCGTGACGTTGTTCCACCAATTGGCGGATGACGGGATCATCTCGCATGAAGAAATGCACGAAGCGATACGGGCGTTCGATGGAATACTTCGAATGAGGAATGAATTGCATTATTATTCCGGTTCGCAGCAGGATATCCTTGAATTCTCAAAGCAATTGGAGATCGCACAGGGAATCGGTTATCGATTGACAACGCCGGTTGAATCCGTTGAACGTTGCATGCGGGAATATTTTCTGCACGGACGCATCATCTATCGATTGAATAAACTGCTGGTTAATCAATTCCGAATCAGCAAATCGTCGGTCTGGTCAAAGATGCGTGAACAGATTCTTGATGAATTGTATCTGATCCGGAATGGACAATTGTATATTCGAACGGTTTCAAAAGAATTCTCATCACCGGCGGACATTGTGCGTGCGTATTACTGGTGCGGAGTGCATTCTGTTGAAATGAGTTCCTCCCTCCATACATTATGTTCTGCATTCCTCAGAAATCAAAAATTCTTCGCATCGGATACGGCAAGGGTGGCTCAAGTCTTTTTGGAGATCCTGCGTCTTCCGGAAAATGTTGCTGCAACACTGCAGATGATGAATGATGCTGATGTTCTTGGAAAGATCATGGAAGAGTGGGGAAATCTCGTCGCATTCTTCCAACACAGCATGTATCACTATTATACGACCGACGCACATACATTGATCGCTCTGGAACACGCAGAGAAACTCAACAAGGAAGATAATGTTCTTGGAAAAACGTTTCGTTCATTGTCTAATAAAGAGACGCTCTATTTATCCATTCTCTTTCATGATATTGCGAAACCGCAGGGAATCCAGGGGCACGAGATTACCGGTGTTGAAGTATGGAAAAAAATTCAGACGCGATTCGGGTTCCCTGACGAACACGACGATGTTGCATTCCTCATCAGGAATCATTTGATCATGGAGCAGGTCGCTTTCCGCCGCAATACAAAAGATCGGGCAACCATTGAGGACTTTGCAAAGAACTTCTCTCGTCCGGAGCAGCTTGATATGCTGTTCATTCTCACATATTCCGATCTTTCAGCGGTGAATAAGAATGTGTGGACAAGCTGGAAAGAGATGCTGCTGCAGGAATTATACATAAAAACCCGAAAATATCTGACGCAAAAATCAGATCCTGCTGAGCAGACTTTCACTACTCCATATTCTCCGAAAGAGATGGACGAGTTTGAATCGAAGATCAAGACATTGAATACGGTTTCTATGCTCTTTAAGGATGAGGAAGCACACACAAAGGTCAATATTATCACTCGCGACGCTCCGTTCCTTCTCTCAACCATCTGCGGAGTTCTTTCCGCCAATGATGTGAACATTTTCGATGCACAGATCTATACGCGGGATGATGGTATTGTGATGGATTCATTCCGTGTCGTGGATGCAGCGACGAAAAAAATGATCACTCCGGAACTGCAAACAATGATTGTGCGCGACATGGAAAACGTTCTTACACAGAAAGAAACGCTTGAAAAATTATTCGATCGACATCATCGCCGATGGAAACGGCGGGCAAAACCGCTCATGCATGCAAATATCCGCATTGATGTCGAATTTCAGGAAGGGTCACAGCATACCATCGTTGATATTTATGCACCGGATATGACCGGCTTTCTCTATAAGATCACTCAAACGTTATCGAAGGCGAAATTACAGATCGATTTTGCTAAACTTGCAACCAGAGGCGACGGCATCGTCGATTCCTTCTACGTCAGAACAAAAGAAGGGAAGAAAATCTCTTCTGATGAAGAGAAGGTGTTTCTTCGTGAGAAAATATTGCATACTATACAGCAGTTGATGAACGTACAATTAGAGGTATAGCCACAGAGAACACAGAGGATTATATGGATATCCTTACTGATAAAATTATTGGCGCGGCAATAGAAGTACACAAAGTTCTCGGCTGTGGTTTATTGGAATCAATTTATGAAGAAGCATTATGCCTCGAACTTATAAATCAAGGTATCTTGTTTGATCGGCAAATTCCTATAGATGTTGTCTACAAAGGTGCCGTTATAAAAGGACAACGATTAGATCTTTTAATTGATAAACAAGTTGTGGTTGAATTAAAATCAGTAACTTCTCTGCCTGATGTTGCTCTTGCTCAAGTATTATCGTATTTAAAAGCAACGGGATTAAAACGGGCATTGCTTATAAACTTTGGTGAGAAGCGATTGGTTGATGGCATACGTAGAATTTCTCTTTAAAAAATTTACAATTTATCCTCTGTGAACTCTGTGGCAAATAAAAATCAAAAATCAATCGGCGTGTTCGATTCCGGCATCGGCGGTTTGACCGTGGTGCGCGCTCTGCTGGAAAAACTGCCGAATGAGAATATCGTTTACTTCGGCGACACGGCGCGTGTTCCCTACGGATCAAAGTCGGCACAGGTTGTGCGTGAATATACCCAGGATGATACCGACTTTCTTCTTTCCAAAGATGTTAAAATGATCGTTGTTGCATGCAACACGGTTTCGGCTGTTGCGTTGGATGTTGTCCAAAAGCGTGCAAATCTACCTGTCACCGGTGTGATCATTCCCGGAGCCGAAGCGGCGATGAATTCTTCAAAGAATAAACGGATCGGCGTGATTGGGACAGCAGGAACGGTGAACAGCAACGCCTATGCTCATGAATTGAAGCGCCTGAACAATTCGGTGAATGTCTTCAGTAAAGCGTGTCCTCTTTTTGTCCCAATTGTTGAAGAAGGCTGGCTGGAGAATAAAGCAACGGAATTGATCGCCAATGAATATCTCTTCCCTCTGATATCCGAAAAAATTGATACGCTGATCCTCGGTTGTACTCATTATCCTCTCTTAAAAAGAACTATTTCAAAAGTTACCAAAGGTGCCGTGACCTTGATCGACTCCGGTGAAGCCGCTGCTGCTACGGTAGAATCAATGCTTGAACTTCACGGTCTTCGAAACACCAGCAATGAAAAACCGAATGTACAATTTTTTGTGAGTGATGCTCCGGAAAAATTCACGTCTGTTGGAGAATTATTTTTCGGAAAAAAACTGGGGGTTGTGAGAAGAGTCGTTATAGGAAAAGGGTGATTCGATGGATGAAGGAAGAATGATGTGCGATGAAAAAACCTCAACAATGCATTAAACTAAAGCTTCACTAAAACTATCCAATAGATGGTGAATAAATAGTGACAACATCTCGTTGAAAATTCTCTTCACAAATATCCTTCTGCTCTTATCATTACTGTCATCCAATCTTACCGCTCAAACCAAAGGAGACTTCTTTATCGGCTATGGCTTTGAATTTCCAAGCGGCGGATATCTTTCGGTACGGTACTATCCAGCCGATAAGTTCGGTATAGAAGTATACACGAGTGCGTTTTGGTATATCTTTAATTTTGGAGCGAGGGCGAATATTCATGTTGAACGATCACTGC
Organism: uncultured Chitinophagaceae bacterium; assembly: GCA_964409765.1. Taxonomy (GTDB): domain Bacteria; phylum Bacteroidota; class Ignavibacteria; order UBA10030; family UBA8401; genus UBA8401. The sequence goes on along the minus strand of CAYPEM010000033.1, from coordinate 39,285 downwards.
CGCACACATTCATTTCCATTGGATATTCGCACATCACTGCATACAATCCGGGAGCAGTGCATGACACGAGCAATGCGGAAATGTTATATCTTCAGCGAAGAATGCAGGGAATCGATCTGGGAATTGGACGCGAAGTGGAATACGATTACAAACATTTCTCTTTTCAAGCAGGACCAACATATGTGCTGAAACTTGAGGATAGTTATGTCGACAACAACAGAAGGATCGAAACGGAAGAAGTATCTACCCTATTTTCCTATTTTTTCGTTGCAACTCAATTGAATCAATTACCCGAAAAGAATCCTAAACCTATCTATCTGAAGTAGTTTCTTGAGTTTACCTTCACCCTAAAGAGGTTTATCCTTTCTACTTTGACAAATCAATTGTTAATTGTGCATTGGTGATTGTTCATTGTCCTACAAGCTCATCCAGTAACTCACTTTTACGACATAAGCGTTGTCGGGTGAAGTCCGCAAGAATGTATTGTCAAGATTTGTCGACAGACCGGTATTATATCCGCCATTCTGGAAGAACGAACGTCCATGCGACCAGACGAAATAGAAGGTGCTTCCTTCACGGTATTCCCAGCGAAGCACAACATTCGTCTGCAGTGATGTCTGATTGAAATCTTTGTTCACGGAATACGTATATGGCGTCAAATTCCTGCTCGGATTCAATAATGCAAAGGTGGCTGTATCAAAATTTCCTTTAGCCCAGAAGAATTGATTATAGATCTGCAGTGAAAGATCGTGCGTAAACAATATCGAACTGCGCAACGTAAAATCTATTCCATCAACATCACGCTTTCCATATACCGCAACTGGATTAACTGCTGCAAATGGTATCAATGAATCAACTGTGGAGGTGACAAATTTGTCAAGATCCCGCTCGATCGCATAACCGAGTGACACGGTGTATTCCATTGACGAGGTAGGACGGATAACCACCGATGCTTCTGTATTCGATTCAATTCCATTGTTCTCATAGGTGCGGTAATTTTCTTCAGCATTCACAATGATCATATTTCGACTGTCACTTTCGATCTCGCCGCGGACAAAGAAACTCGCTGGTTTATTAAAGACTCCGTATCCACGCGGTTCATACGGATCCTGCACAGCCAGCGAATAATTTATTCTTCCGCTCACCGACCAATAATTTAGGAATTGTGCACTGACCGATGCATTCACTTCTTTAAAGAGTGTAAGGTTGTCATAATTCCACCGTAGATGGGGATTGAGATTGAGATTATATGAACGGAAATATTCTCCCGGTGTAAAATTTCGGTAAGTAAGATTAGCTCCTACACCATGATCATTCGGACTTCGAAAAAATCCAATATCATTAATGAAATATTTTCGTGATGTAAAATCATAACCGATACTGTACAGCCAATCGCCGCTGACACGCCCAATATTTATTTTCCCGGCCGAACCCTGCTGCATATACGGTTGTGCGGTCACTCTCCCAAATTTATTGATGAACTTAGTTCCATGGGAGACTGCGAGAAAACCATTCACACGATATTTACTGCTGTCAAATTTGATGTCCCAATCGGTGCCGCCGGTGTATGCGGGAACACTTCCATCGCGTGATGTTCCTGTAACAATTACACCGATATTTGAATTGCCCCAAAAATCCTGTTTTATCCGAAATAAATTGTATGATGCACTTGGTTCTGCGCGGAGTGTTTTTATACTGCCAAGCGTATCACGATAGGAGAACTCTTCTTCATCGGTCAATCCTGTAAGAATTCCGATTGAAGTTCCCCCATCTGTTTTTCCGGAAAATTTTGCCGCACCAAGGATCGTTCCGGTGCGAGGTTCATCCGTGATGATCTCTCCATCACCAGGCAGACGAACACCTATCGGTCTTCCAATTCTTCGTGAATAAAATAACCCTGGACCGAAATCTCCGCCAAACGTTACAAAGCGGATGATCTGAGTTCCTTCAATAAAGAATGGTCTCTTTTCTGGATAAAAGGTTTCAAATGTTGTAAGGTTCAACACGGCGGGATCAGCTTCCACCTGAGCAAAATCCGGATTGAATGTTGCGTCGAGTGTAAAGTTCGATGACACTCCATACTTTATATCAACTCCTGCATTCGGGCGAATTTTTTCAACTTTTTCTCTTTCGGATGTTTGCGGATAATGTTCCGATGAACCGACGGCGTACGGAAGGACTTCCAATAATTTCGGCAATTTCGCATCAGACATTCCGGTCATTATTCCGAATTGCGATACAAATCCGTCTTTGTTCTTGCTCATTAAATTCCAATTGGTCTCTTCCTGTTTTCGTGAAATTCTCCGGGCGACATTCATTCCCCACGTATCATTCCCTTCCGTAAACCGGATCTGAGAAAGAGGGATCTTGAATTCTGTACTCCACCCGTTCGGCAATATTTTTGTTTCGGATTCCCAGACTGGATCCCAGGAATAATCCTCATCCCTTCCATCATTATACATCAACTCATCGGATTTACTGCCGGAGGGGAGTACGATAAAGATAAAGGCGGTCTGTTTATCATTGTAACTGTCGAATCCAATGCCGAACCAATCCGATTCAGGAATATCATCGCGCCGTGCAAGCCGTGAAACAATACTGTCGGGATGTGAATCATACATCATTGCATATACGTAGAGATTATGATCATCATACAGAATCTTGAATTCTGTTCTCTCGGATTCCTGTCTTCCTTCGATCGGTTCGCGTTGTACAAAATCGTATGCCGTGTTCGCCTCTTTCCACACCTCGTCATTTCCATATCCGTCGATCACTGGCGGAGTTGCCGTGCGTGCTGCTTTCAATGATTTTGGTTGTGCGGCAAGAAATGAAATGAAAAGAAAGAGAAACAGAGCGGGGAAAATTTTTGTCATATAGAATGTAGTATGAGTATGAAGAATTCGTCATAATAACGCCAATATGAGCCGGAAACGCAAGCGCGGAAGGATTGTTTTACAACAATTGTAAATGAATTAATCTATGGAGTTTGAACGAATACCGGTCCCTGTTCGTATTGATATTCGCTGGTCAATTGTCGCACCATTGTTCCTTTTGCATCAAACAAATAAATACTGAATTTTTTATTCTCTTTGTCCGAACATTCTGCAGCAAGATATTTTCCATCCGCTGACCAGCTGTGCCACCCTTCATTCAATAATGAATCGTTTGTTAATCTCCGAGAGTTTTTCCCATCGGGATCGATGAGAAAAATGCTCGATTTTCCCTGTTGGTTGGAAATATATGAAATGAAATTTCCATTCGGTTCCCAGAACGGAGGGCCGGCATGATAACTATGGATAAATGCCGTTGTATCCTCTTCCGGATAATGAGTAAGCCGATGAAGATTTGTTCCATCGGAGTTCATCATCCACAGTTCGTCGTATCGTGTGCCTCGTTTGGAACGAAAGACGATCTGTTTTCCATCGGGTGAAAAGATCGGATCGTTGTCATTCAGAGTATCATTCGTCAACCTCAGAAGTTCGTTTCCGTCCCGATCGATACGATACAATTCGTTTCGCCGGTGATCCTTACTCGAAGAAACCACGAATTCCTTTCCGTTCTTTCGTACACCCTGCCACGAATCGGCGACCAAAAATTTGCTGATGCGCCGGACATTGTTTCCATCGGCATCCATCTCGTACAAAAAATATTTGCGGTGGGATGTATCGCGGTCGGAGACAAAATAGATCTTCGTTCCGAATGATGTGTAAACCCAATCGACCCCTTTCCAATTTGAAATATTCTTTTTTCCGCTCCCGTCCGGATTCATGACAAATATTTCATAATTATCTTTTTCCTTGTCAACAAGAACATTATACGCAATTTTAAAATCGAGAAGTTCTTTTGGAGGATAAGATTGCCCGAGCAGCGTTGAAACGACAACGAAGAACAACAAACATATTTTTTTCATATCGATAAAATATTTGATACGGCAGATTCCCGGATCACTTGATCTGAGAATCTGCCGTCATTGATAAAATTTATTTCCACGCTCCGATGATCGCACCCATGATAATGAATGTGACCACCCAGTATGCACCGTTGATGAACCAGTGCAATGTCGGTCGCTGTTCAAAAAAATACACAACGCCGAACGCAGGTGCAACCCAGCCGATACCGGTCGCAGCACCAGCAGCTATTCCGAATGAAAGATCGGATTGAGGACCGAGAAACAAGCCGAGATTGATCGACGCGATCAACGTTAAGAGAAATCCCCCTCCGTAAATTTTAGCAGGATTCCCTTGTTTTACGGATTCTTCGGTCATTCCGGCAACTTTCATCCATGCATTACCGAACATCAACGGAGAATACCAGACTCCGCCGAGCATAAATGCCGACACCGATGCGGTAAGAATTGCCCACCAGTTCAAACTGTTAAACGATACTGCCATATCCATAATATTTCTCCTTTTGTAGTGAATGAATAGATGATAGCCTAACAAAATCTGTGGCAATGTATAGCAACTCACTACAACAGTCAAGAACTGAAATACTAAAACAGCCGAAACTAAGGATGAGACTGAGTTTTTACTGACCGAAATGACGCACAACATCTTGGCTTACCGTCATATTTTTTTTACATTCAACTATGTCGTACGATGAACATATTGATGCGGAATTGAATGACGTAACCATTCGATTGATCTTTATCCCTTTCTTCGGAGTAGTAATTCCGAACGTTACGGGGATGATCGACAATAGCTCTTTCACCGGATGGCAGCTTTTGTGGAGTTACATGTATTTCACATTTATTGCCTTTTCCATCTGGCATGGAAATCGGTATCTGCTTTTTCGGTTACGCTCCCGTTTTTCCTGGCTCAGTCAGCCGATCTACAAAGTTGTTGCTCTCATTGTCTCCAATATTTTTTATACGATCCCTGTCTCCGTCGGATTGATGACGATGTGGTATGTCTTTGCACAACATTCGACTGCAGATTGGGATGTGATTTTCAAAGCAACTGCGTTATGCGTTGTGAGCGTTGTATTCATTACACACACCTACGAAACAGTGTTTCTCATCAAATCCTGGGAAACGGACAAGACAAAAAGTGAGCAGCTGGAAAAAGCCAATGCACAGGCACAGCTTGAAGCGTTGAAGAACCAGATCGATCCGCATTTCATGTTCAACTCATTGAATACCCTTTCATATTTGATCGAACAGGATCCGGTAAAAGCAAAATTGTTCAACGATAATCTTGCAGATGTCTTCCGGTATATACTCTATAACAAGGAACGGAATCTTGTTCTCTTAACCGATGAACTTGCCTTTACCGAACAATATTTTTCCCTCATCAAAATTCGCTTCGGAAATTCTGTTGTCATGAAGGTCACCCGCACCATCGAACAGACCGATCACTATCTTCTTCCGCCGATCTCATTGCAGATACTTCTGGAAAATGCGATCAAGCATAATGAATTTTCCGATGGAACTCCGTTGATCATTGAGGTAACCATCAATGACCAGGCGATTATCGTTGAAAATGAGATCCGTGAAAAAAAGCAGAAAAAACAATCCTCACATATTGGGTTGCAAAATCTGAATGAACGGTATAAATTGACGATGGAGAAAGAGATCGTTACCGAAACAAAGAACGATATGTATACAGTCTGCATTCCATTATTGAAAGCCGGATAATTATTTTCTTTGAATGTAAATGTGCTTAGGAAATAATATATTGAAGAGATGAACATTCTTATCATCGAAGACGAACAACCTGCAGGCGAACGGATCATCGCGATGCTCCACGAATTCGATCCGTCGATCACTATTCTTGGTTCACTTAAAAGTGTGCAGGAATCGGTCGCATGGCTGAGATCTCATCCTTCACCCGATGTGATCATCGCGGATATCCAGCTCAACGACGGCATTTCACTTGAAATATTCAAACAACATCCTGTTACCGCACCGCTGATCTTCACAACGGCGTTTGATGAATATATTCTGAAGGCATTTGAATTCAATAGTATCGATTATTTGCTGAAACCGGTCGATAAGAACAAATTGTTTCATTCTTTAAAAAAATACCAAACGTTGAAACATCATTTCAGCGGAAATCTCACACCGCTTCTTGAACAACTTCAGTCTGTTTCTCAGAATAAGAACAGAATCGTCGTTAAAAAAGGAGCGGATTTTATCGCATTAAAGATGGAACACATTGCCTATTTTTATACGGAACACAAGATATCCTTTCTTGTCGACAAGGAGAATAAACGATATATTGTCGACAAGCCGTTAAACGAGCTTGTGGAGGAACTTGACGAAAAAAAATTTTTTCGAATCAACAGAAAGTATATCGCGAATATTGAGTCGATCGTTAAATTCAGATCGGTTGACAACGGAAAGATCCTGGTCGAATTGACCCCTTCCATCGCTGAAGAAGTATTGGTCAGTAAAGAAAATGCATCACTATTCAAATCGTGGATCGAAGCTACACTGTGAAGAAGAACCGTTGTGATCATATTTTTCATTTCTAAGGAAGTTATAATTTTGCAGACTAACTTACTTTTTCATTCATTGTACAATCATTGCGCATGAAATATACCGGTTCAAGATTATTCACTGTTCTATGTTTCGTAGTCATCAATGTGAGCAATGCTCAGATTGAAAAACTGGGTGCTCAAAAATCATTGTCCCAGTATTCCCACGAAGTGTGGACGACCGATGATGGATTGCCGCAGAACTCCATCAATAAATTGGCTCAAACCCCTGATGGATATTTGTGGATAGGAACCGAGGAAGGACTTGCACGGTTCGATGGTGTGCAATTCACCATCTTTGACAAACACAACACACCTCAGATCAAGAATAACTTCATTTCTACCTTGTATGTTGATCATGAAGGAACGTTATGGATCGGCACCTATGACGGCGGTTTGATCACCTATAAGAACAAGACTTTTTTTGAAACGAAGCATCTGAAAATTCTTGAAAACTCCTACATCCGCGCAATCTTTGAGGATAAAACAAACGGGATTTGGATAGCGATCCGGGGACGCGGTGTCATGCGGATAGACAGCACATCACATCAAACGTTCGATACCAGTAGTGGATTGATCCACAATGAAGCGAGATATTTTTTTCAGGATTCGAGAGGAAGGGTATGGATTGCAACCGAACAAGGAATTTCGATCTATGACGGCAAAAAATTCAGTTCGTTTACAATGGAAGACGGATTGCTCTATACGGTGGTCAATTCTATCACCAAAGGATCGAACAATACCATATGGCTGGCAACCAATCGGGGAATACAAAACATTTCGGAAGATATTTCAAATTCAAAAAGTTTTAAGAGCTATGGGATCAATGACGGACTTCCTGATAATATCTGTTATAAAATAGAACAGAGTTCTGATGGTACGCTGTGGATCGGCACCCGTGGCGGTGTTGCTCAGCTTGCCAATGGAAAGATCTCAACCTTTACCATTGCCGACGGACTTTCGTATGAACATGTCAGTGCGATGCTGATCGATTTCGAAGAGAATATTTGGATCGGTACAGACGGCGGCGGATTGGATGTGCTAAAAAAAGGGATCTTCACCTCCTTCACAAAAAAAGAGGGGATGCCTTCCAATATCATTTGGACGATCTTTGAAGATCCCGCTCATACGATGTGGATCGGGACAGATAACGGTCTGGTAAAAATGTCCGGAACTGATAAATCATCGTATAAATATTTCAACGAACGAAACGGGATCATCGATAATGAAATCTATTCCCTCATGATGGATCATTCCGGTGCCGTTTGGATTGGAACGGTGAATGGCATCAATAAGATCGTGAAGGGAAAAGTTGAACAGGTGAAATCCACGCTGAAGACTAAAGGATTGATCATCAGCCATGTATTTCGAGATTCCAAAAATCGTATCTGGGTTGCTACCTCCGGCGAAGGATTATACATGTTCGATAAAGGGTCTGCGAAAAGATACGACGTAACAAACGGATTCATTACAAACTATGTGGGATGTGTTGCAGAAGATAAGAATGGAAATATCCTTGTCGGAACGGATGGTGAAGGTATTGTGGTCATTGCCGGTGAACAACAGACAATCATCTCTAAAAAAGAGGGACTATCAAATAATTTTATTCATGCGCTGTATGTTGATAGCGATAGTGTTGTGTGGGCGGGAACATCGGGCGGTGGATTGAATCGGATCTCCAAAAAATCGATCGTTTCCTATACTGTACGCGATGGATTACACGACGATCTGATCTTTCAAATACTCGAAGATAATTTCGGACGATTGTGGATGACTTCAAATAAAGGAATTTTTCATGTCGCCAAGTCTGAACTCACCTCGTTTGCGGATGGAAAAATAAGTTCTATCTCCTCCGTTGCGTACAGTAAAGAAGACGGATTACGAAGTATGGAATGCAACGGCGGCGTCCAGCCAGCGGGATGGAAAGCCCATGACGGAACATTATGGTTTCCTACCAGCGGCGGCGTTGCGATGATCGATCCAAAAAAGATCGCCGTGAATCAAAATCCTCCCCGTGTCATTCTTGAAGAGATGCGCGTAGAAAATCAGGTGTGGAGAGATTCATTCGTTCTTCCGGGTAAAGAACGGTTTGAATTTCGTTTCACCGGAATCAACTTTGCCGCTCCGAAAAAAATACGGTTCAAAGTAAAACTTGAAGGCTATGATAAAGAGTGGGATGATGTCGGCACCCGACGTGCCGCCTATTATACTCATCTTCCTCCAGGTGAATATACATTCAAAGTGATCGCAGGAAACAGCGACGGTGTATGGAACGAGACCGGCGCATCAATTCCGTTTGTTGTACAGGCACATTACTATCAGACAACGATCTTTTATATCACCGTTATCGTCCTCACTGTAATAGGAACGATCGGGACATACCGGCTGCGTATACGGCAGATCAACAGCCGGCAGCGAGAACTGGAACGTATTGTTGATGAACGAACAAAGAATCTGGTCGAGGCAAATAATGCAAAATCGCAGCTCCTCAGTTTTGTTGCGCACGATCTAAAAACTCCTCTCATCACCATTCACAGTATTGCCCAGGAGATCAAAGCGTTTGATAACATTGACCGCCACTTCCGTGGATATATCGATCTGGTAGAACAGAATTCAAAACGGGTGGTAAAACTGATCTCTGAGATCCTGAACATCTCCGCGATCGAAAGCGGAAAATTCCAATTCAAGTTCGAGCCGATCAATATTGCAGAGATCGCCGGGATCGTTGTGGATGGATATCAGGTTCAGGCGATGCGGAAAGAACAGGAACTACGTTTTACCGTTGAATCCGAAGAACAATGCGTGGTCTTGGCAGATTCGGTGAAACTGCAGGAAGCAATGGAGAATCTGATCAATAATGCCATCAAATATTCTCCGCGCCATGCTCATATAGCCGTCAATGTTTCGCTTCAGGGAGAAATGGTGTTGTTTACCGTACAGGATCAGGGACCGGGAATTACGGAAGACGATCAGCATCAGTTATTCAAAAAGTTCCATGTCCTCTCTGCAAAACCGACCGGCGGTGAAATTGCAACAGGTCTTGGTCTTGCGATCGTAAAAGATATCATCGACGCCCACCATGGAAAAGTTTATGTAAATAGCACACCTCCGATGGGAAGTATTTTTACGATAGAATTAAAAAGAGTTGAGAAATAGTTAGAAATCGTCTCAAAAACCCCTTCATAGCGTCATCGCGAGGAGTCCCGATGTTTTTATCGGGACGACGTGGCGATCTCGTTTTTCAACCATAAAGAAAGATTGCTTCGACAAAAAACGCCTCGCAATGACCGCTATTCTTTCTACTCCACTTCAATATCATACTTATCCAGCAATCCAATAATTCCTAACGAAGAGAATTTTGCCTTCTTTATTTTGTTTTTTTCAGGATCGATGGAATAATTATACGATGTGCGAAGATCCGCTTTTATCAAATTCGTTAGATCAAATTTCGACTTGGCAAAATCACAATTATCAAACAGCGAGCTGCTCAAATCGGCCTGTGTAAAATCAACTTCGTGAAGTATGCA
>CAYPEM010000033.1:0-29181 GCA_964409765.1 uncultured Chitinophagaceae bacterium | reverse complement strand
ATTGAGTAGGTTGATTATTTCTATCGTCAATTATATTTGTAACCACACCATATGTTTTCCCATCAGCGATTATTCCCATACAATAGTAATACACCCCTGGAGAAAATCCAAAATAAGTATAACCCAAACTATCGGTAATTGTACTCCACGATGGTTCATAACCAATATTGTGCAATGCAATCGTAGTAAATGCCCAAGATTTTAATTGTCTTCCGAACTTTTCTCCTTCTTCCACATAAACATAAGTAATTATCGTGTCATCAATAAAATAATGCCGGGCAACCGTATCGCCTGTCTCCCAAGAAAAATCATGCTCCACTACATCTCCATCACTTCGATAGTTTAACAATACATTGCCTTCTTGTCGTTTATAGGTTAACTGATTTTGATCTTTAACTATCGCGTATTTTTTAGAATTAGGCATTACAGTATCACCTAGCACTCTAATGGAAAATTGATATTGGAAGCCTATTTTTGGATAATCTAGAATTCCAAAATCCCATTGGTTCCCTTTCTGTAATGGAAAATACCCTTGTGATATTCCGTTGCTGAATCCAAAAATACAAAGCAAAAATATTATGAGTGTTTTTTTCATAAATCTTGTTGAATAATTCTCTTCCTAACAAACCAGATCTAATGACGGCGGCAGTTGAGATACATTAATTTCTCACTCCAAACTCTGCGTTGTTATAAGGTGAATATATCCATAATTTATTAAAGTATATACTGTAAGGAATACAGCACAAAAAAGCCTTGCAGATAATTTTCTCTGCAAGGCTTTCTGTTTACATCAACAACATTATTTTCTAAATACTATCCGCAAGTTTCCGTCGTAAGATTGCAATGAAGAATCCGAGCAATACCAGCACCGTGCCGGCCCAGACGAGATTGATGAAGGGCTTGATGCTCGCTTCAACGACCAAAACTTCTTTGTGCTGCATGGGGGGCATTGCTTCTCCCTCTTTTTTCAATTGGATCTGGATCGCCGATTTTCCGTCCGCCATTCCGCCGATGCTCATGGCAAGCAGTTCGATCTCTCCGCCGAGCAGTTTGGAGTGTACTCCGAAATATTTCTGATCTTTTCCGTTGTTCACCACATACGGGATCACCGTTTCTTTTTCATATCCGGAAACGATATCGAGTTTCACGCCGATGCGCGTTCCGCCATCCATAGTGTTCGGGTTGTGTCCAGCCATATCAAATGCGGAGAATGTCACCGTTGCAGATCCGATACGAACCATTTCCTCTTTCACCAGTGTAATATGTCCATGTTCGTCCATTTTCTGTTCTTCAATTCCCGAAGGGGAAATATAAAAATCGTGAGTGAAGAACGATTGAAGATCGGGACTCCGCATGGTTCCCTGATTTTCTGTCTCTTCCATGGTTGGTATCAGCACTGCACTGCTTCCATTGTTTTGTACGGAAATTGAAAATCCTGTTTTTTTCCGTTCGATGATGTTCTTACCGGTGTAGGTCACGGAATAACCGAGGACGTTTTGTGTCGTTCCCAATTCCAGCATTGCCGTTTCTTTCTTATCGAACAAAGCGGAGACGATCACGCCGATCAGGAACACTCCCATACCAATATGCGCGATCTTTCCACCCATCATGCGGATGTCTCCGCGGATGATCAGGATCATCTGTTCAATGTTAACGAAGAGTGTAAAGAGCGATGCAAAGATGAAGAGAAGATAGGAAACTTCCCAGATACTGAAATAGGCAATGGCTAATGTTCCCGCCAGCGATGCGGTCAGTGATTTCCATGCTTTTGCCATTAGATCTTTTCCATCTTCAAAATCCCAGCGCACCAACAGACTGTAACCGATCAGCAGCGTCATCAATATTGCGATCGGTACATGCATCTTGTTATAGAATGAAGGATCGACCTGTGTTGTAGAAACGATCGGCAGACTGGTTCCAAAGAATACGATCGCCGCGCTGGCAAGCAGAACGAATGAACCGAGCGATAACGCAAACTCGCGCGTCATAAAATGCATCGGTTTTGCAATTGCTTTCAATTCTGCACGACGAACAAATAAAAATCCTGCGCCTAGAATGACCGCTCCGAGAAGGAATACCAATAACAACGTGTAGACGATCGTACCGGGATCGGTGAACGAGTGGACCGATGATTCGCTCAGAATTCCGCTTCGCGTTAAGAATGTTGAATAGATGACCAGAACGAACTGAAGAATGGCAAAAATAAAATTCGTCCGGACAAGATTTCCTGTCCGTGATTGTGCAAGCATTGTATGAAGCAGCGCCATTGAGATGATCCATGGGATCAATGAAGAATTCTCAACCGGATCCCATCCCCAATATCCTCCCCATCCTAATACTCCGTATGCCCAATAAGCGCCGAGCATCAATCCTGCACCGAGTGTGAGGCCGGAGAACAACACCCACGGAAATGCATTGGTCAGCCACGAAGAATATTCTTTTCTCCATAACGCCGAGATCGCAAAACTGAACGGAACGGCAGCGGCAGCGAATCCGAGAAATAAGATCGGCGGATGGATCACCATCCAGAAATTCTGCAGCAGCGGATTCAATCCGCGTCCGTCAAGCGGCAATTGACCGGCGGTCAATTCTCCGGGGAATTGTTCGTAGATGGATTTGAACGGTGACTTTGCGATCAGCAGGATCACTAAAAATGATTGTATGGCAAGAAAGACCGGGAGCACGTGTGCTTCAAGTTTTCGTTTTCGAGTATAGGACAAAAGAAAAACACTCAGCAGTGCAGAACAGAGTGTCCAGAATAAAAAGCTTCCTTCCTGACCCGCCCAGAATGTGGAAAACAGCAGCGCGGTAGAAAGATCTCGCGAACTATAACTCCATACATAGCTGTTCTCAAAATTATGCTGAAGAATATCCGTCATCAGTGCGACGGATGCGATAAATATTCCAAGCGCACTGATATTCAATCCAATTCGTCCGATGAATAATTTTTTCTTGTTTCCGTTTGCCGTCTGGATATATCCGAGGATCGACAACAGTCCGGCAAAGAGTGAAAGATAGATTCCAAATGTTCCGAGCAGAAGCATATATCAATTCCTTTATTATAGATGGATCACAATTTGATAGAAAAATGATTTTTTTTTCTCTATGTTATCCATAGAATACTCAAGAATCGTACCGTGAGAGAGTATTTCAATATACTGATTGTTCTATGAAATTTGATTGATTTCGTAGACGAAACAAGACAAAACACTCATTTTTGAGAATTGCAACAATTCGTTTATCATTCGTGGGATAAAACTTTTGACGCCGACGGCTTGCAAAGAATCATAGTAAAATATAATGGTTCGATGCGGCGTAGAATTAGCAGTCACCCTGAGCAAATCCGCCTTTGGCGGATGCGTCGAAGGGTGACATAACTGCAGCAATCTGCGCCTTGCTCACCATGACTGATTTTTTTTACACATTATCTGTTCATCAACATTTTTATGCTTGAAACACTTGTTCTTCAGCGCCCGCTCATCTTTTTTGATCTTGAAACGACCGGTATCAGTCTTACTAAAGACCGTATTATAGAACTGTGCGCCATTAAAATTTTTCCTGATAAATCTCGCACAATGTACTTGCAGCGATTCTATCCTGAAATGCCGATCCCGGCCGGAGCAACTGCTGTTCATGGAATTACTGATGATATGCTGGTGAATGAACCAACCTTTCGCGAACGGGTAAAAGAGGTAGCGGCATTCTTTGACAATTGTGACCTTGCAGGATATAACATTGCAAAATTCGATATTCCTCTTCTTGTAGAAGAATTGCTCCGCGCCGGACTTGGAAGAAATCCGTTCGAAAAAGTAAAAGTGATCGATTCAGTTTCCATCTATTTCAAAAGAGAACCGCGCAATCTCGCAGCAGCATTGAAGTTCTACGCCAATGAAGAGATCGTCAATGCACACTCTGCGGAAGCGGATGTTGAAGCAACGATCAAAGTATTGAACGGACAATTGGAAAAATATTCCGATATCACTCCCACCACCGATGCATTGCACGAATATTCCTTTCAGGAAAGTGAATACCTGGATTACGATAGGAAATTTTCCCGTGATAAGAATGGCGAGATCATCTTCACCTTCGGCAAGAATAAAGGGCTTCCTGTTGCCGATAATCTTGGAATGGTGAAATGGATGCTTGATAAAGATTTCTCCGAATACACCAAACTGATCGCTCGAAAAATTTTGGATGGTGAAATCTATTAAAAGTATATCCGCAAAGAATCATTGTTTATAAAACTATATGCAAAATGAATTTTATAGGAATATATTCCCGTCCACCCCTTTACTTTCGATAAAAAGATAATTTTATCCTGGTTTCCTTTAATCGATCAAACATCTCCCTATTTTCATTTCTTATAAATAAGACTCCGAATTCCGCCTTTCCTACAACTGAAAATTGGCTAATAAAAACCTGCTGAAAATCGCTGAATTCCGCATAAATACCTTTAAATCCATCAAAATCAATCTGGCAATGTATTTGCAGGATAGATGGTCAGTTTAATTCGCAACACAACGAAAGACAGGATTCCCGGGTGAAGTACTTGGGAATAACACACTCATCAGCAGCACAATTTTTTTTGATATAGTCTGGAGCTTATTAATATGTCCGAAATAAAACGAGAAATGGTCAATATAGACGGTAATGAAGCCGCCGCATTTGTAGCACATAAAACAAACGAAGTCATTGCGATCTATCCTATCACTCCGTCATCCAACATGGGAGAATGGTGCGATCAATGGTCCGCCGAAGGAAAGAAGAATATCTGGGGAACAGTTCCGATCGTTGCAGAGATGCAGAGTGAAGGGGGAGCATCTGGAGCGGTACACGGAGCATTACAGACCGGTTCGCTCACTACAACATTCACTGCATCGCAAGGTCTGTTGTTGATGATCCCGAACATGTTCAAGATCGCCGGCGAATTGACTTCAACAGTATTTCACGTTTCAGCACGCTCGATCGCAGCACAAGGTCTTTCCATCTTCGGCGATCACAGCGACGTTATGTCCACA
Organism: uncultured Chitinophagaceae bacterium; assembly: GCA_964409765.1. Classification (GTDB taxonomy): domain Bacteria; phylum Bacteroidota; class Ignavibacteria; order UBA10030; family UBA8401; genus UBA8401. The sequence goes on along the minus strand of CAYPEM010000033.1, from coordinate 24,163 downwards.
AGATCCACCGGCTGGGCAATGTTATGCTCACACAATGTTCAGGAAGTGATGGACTTTGCGTTGATCTCACAAGCTGCAACATTGGAATCACGAATTCCATTCATTCATTTCTTTGACGGGTTCCGAACATCGCACGAAGTGATGAAGATAGAAGAATTAGCAGTCTCCGATATCAAAGCAATGATGAATGATGAATTGATCACCCAGCATCGTTTACGCGGACTAACTCCCGAAAAACCGGTGATGCGCGGAACAGCACAAAATCCTGATGTGTACTTCCAGGCTCGTGAAACGGTGAATCCATTCTATGAACGCTGCCCTGAAATTGTACAAAAAGCAATGGATCAATTTGCAAAGATCGTCGGAAGGCAATATCATCTGTTCGATTATTACGGTGCACCGGATGCTGAGCGCGTTATTGTGTTGATGGGTTCCGGTTCGGAAAGTGTTCACGAAACTGTTGAAGCATTGATGGAAAAAGGAGAAAAAGTCGGCGTCGTCAAGATCCGGCTGTATCGTCCTTTCTCCATGAAACATTTTATCGAAGCGTTTCCTGTAACGACAAAATCAATTGCAGTACTTGATAGAACAAAAGAACCGGGCGGTGCAGGGGAACCGCTCTATCAAGATGTTATCACCGCATTGCACGAAATGCAGGCAGCAGGTGAATCGAAATTCAAAACCTATCCCAAAGTGATCGGCGGACGATATGGATTGTCCTCGAAAGAATTCACACCGGCAATGGTAAAAGGAATCTTCGACGAACTTTCCAAAGAGAAACAGAAAAATCATTTCACCATCGGTATCAATGATGACCTTAGTCATACCAGTTTGGAATACGATCCGAACTACACCACTGAAAAGAATGACGTGATCCGCTCATTGTTCTACGGTCTCGGTGCAGACGGAACGGTCGGAGCAAATAAGAACTCTATCAAGATCATCGGCGAAGAAACAAACTTCTTCGGACAGGGATATTTCGTGTATGATTCGAAAAAATCCGGCTCAACAACCGTATCGCATCTGCGTTTCGGTCCACGTCCGATCCGCTCGACCTATTTGATATCGCGTGCAAACTTCGTTGCGTGCCATCAATGGCAGTTCTTAGAGAAGTTCGATATGCTCTCCTCCATCATCGACGGCGGAACATTCCTTCTCAATTCTCCATTCCCGAAAGAACGTGTCTGGGGAAATCTTCCATTGGTCGTTCAGGAACAGATCATTAAAAAGAAACTGAACTTCTATGTGATCGACGGAAATGCGGTTGCGGTGAAAACCGGAATGGGATCGCGCGTCAACACGATCATGCAGACCTGCTTCTTCGCAATCTCCGGTGTTCTGCCGAAAGATGAAGCGATCAAAGCGATCAAATATTCGATCAAAAAGACCTACAGCAAAAAAGGTGAAGACATAGTGAAGATGAATTATGCTGCGGTCGATGCTACGATCGAGAATCTTTTCAAAGTCGATTATCCAAACGAACTTACAAGTACAATAACTCTTCCCCCCGTTGTGCCTGACTATGCTCCAGATTTCATTAAAAATGTCACGGCGAAAATGATCGCCGGTCAGGGAGATTCAATTCCTGTCAGCCGACTGCCTATTGATGGTACGTACCCTGTCGGCACGACGTCGTGGGAAAAACGAAACATCGCGACGGAAATTCCTTCGTGGGATGCCGAATGGTGTATCCAGTGCGGAAAATGCGCTTTGGTCTGTCCGCACGCAACCATCCGCATTAAAGTATATGACAATGCTCTTGTTGCTGGTGCGCCGGATTCATTCAAGCACATGGAATATAAAGGGAATGATTATAAAGGACAGGCATACACTATTCAGATCGCTCCGGAAGATTGCACCGGCTGCGGAATCTGCGTTGAGATTTGTCCTGCAAAGAACAAAAAAGAAACGAAGTACAAAGCATTGAACATGGTTCCACAACCTGCAGTACGCGAACAGGAAAAGAAAAACTGGGATTATTTCCTCAGCATCCCTGAAGTTGACCGCCGCACTGTTGATGTAAAGACGATCAAAGGAACGCAGTTCCTGCAGCCGCTGTTCGAATTCTCCGGTGCCTGCACGGGATGCGGTGAAACTCCGTATGTAAAACTGGTCAGTCAATTATTCGGTGACAGAACAATTGTTGCAAATGCGACAGGATGTTCATCCATCTACGGCGGAAATCTTCCAACAACACCATGGACAAAGAATAATGACGGACGCGGACCGGCATGGTCGAACTCACTGTTCGAAGATAATGCAGAGTTCGGTTACGGAATGCGTTTATCGTTGGACAAACAGGTAGAATATGCACGGGAACTTCTGATTCAATTGATTCCGCAATTAGGCGAAGGACTTGTCAATTCGATCCTATCCTCCACTCAACTTGATGAAATGGAAATCTACGCACAGCGTGAACGTGTTGTGGAATTGAAAAAATTACTGCCGGCTATAAACTCACCCGAATCGAAACAACTGGCGCAGCTAGCCGATGCACTTGTCAAAAAGAGCGTCTGGATCATGGGCGGCGACGGCTGGGCATACGATATCGGTTTCGGCGGATTGGATCACGTGATCGCATCGGGACGGAATGTCAATATTCTTGTTCTCGATACGGAAGTGTATTCCAACACCGGCGGACAGATGTCCAAAGCGACACCGCGCGGCGCAGTTGCAAAATTCGCAGCAGGCGGAAAACCAACCGGTAAAAAAGATCTCGGTTTGATCGCCATGAGTTATGGCAATGTGTATGTCGCGCAGATCGCAATGGGTGCGAACGATCTTCAAACAGTGAAAGCAATTCAGGAAGCGGAAGCATACGACGGTCCGTCTCTTGTCATTGCATACAGTCACTGTATTGCACACGGCATCAACATGACCAAAGGAATGAATGCACAAAAAATGGCGGTCGATTCAGGTCACTGGCCGTTGTTCCGGTACAATCCTGCGTTGACAAAAGAAGGAAAGAATCCATTCCAGCTCGATTCGAAGATCCCAAAGATCAAATTGGAAGATTTCGAATACAATGAGATCCGTTTCAAGATGCTGACAAAGATGGATCCAGAGAAAGCAAAACTCCTCTTGCGTGAAGCACAGGAAGATGCAATGAAGAAATGGAGATTCTACGAACAACTCGCAGCAATGAACTATGCAACACCTGCTGCCGCAACTAACGGACATTAACTTGACTCATTCCCTGTTCTGCATCAGCACGATGCAGAACAGCAGAAAGAATAAATATTACGGAGAATTTTATGGATCTATCAACCAGTTATCTCGGACTAAATCTTAAGAATCCGATCGTTCCATCAGCATCACCAATGTCCCGCACCGTCGGCAGTGTTCGTTTGATGGAAGATTACGGCGCATCTGCGGTTGTATTATACTCTATTTTTGAAGAACAGATCCGTCACGAAACAAAAGAAATGTTCCATCACCTGACGCATCATGCAGAAAGTTATGCAGAAGCAACATCGTATTTTCCTGAAGCGCATGAATACCACAGCGGACCGGAAGAATATCTGAACCACATCCGAAAATTGAAAGAAGCAGTTACGATTCCGATCATCGGCAGCATCAATGGTGTAACGGACGGCGGCTGGGTAGAATATGCAAAACTGATCCAGCAAGCGGGTGCTGATGCGCTGGAATTGAACATCTATTATATCCCCACCGATCCGAACATGAGCAGCGATGATATCGAACAATCGTATTTGGACATTGTAAAAGATGTTCGGAATCAGGTAACCATTCCAATCGCAGTAAAATTATCGCCATACTTCTCCTCGTTGTCAAATGTTGCAACACGACTTGATAAGATCGGAGTGAACGGATTAGTATTGTTCAATCGTTTTTATCAGCCCGATATCAATCTCGATACTTTGAGTGTTGAACCGGGTGTTGTACTCAGCAGTTCGGATTCGCTCCGTCTGCCGCTGCGATGGATCGCTATCCTGTATAAAAAAATCAATGCAGATCTAGCGGCAACAACGGGAGTTCATACTGCCGAAGATGTTTTGAAATTGACAATGGCCGGTGCCAATGTAACAATGATGTGTTCGGCATTGCTCCGACATGGTCCAAGAAAGATCCGTGAAGTACTTACGGGCGTTCAGCAATGGATGGTCGAACACGAATACGCATCGTTGAATGATATGCGCGGAAGCATGAGTCACCAATCGGTGGCAGATCCGTCGTCTTTTGAACGAGCAAATTATATGAAGGCTTTGCAGTCGTATATGTAACTCAATTTCATCGGTCAGACGATTGACGTCTGGCCGATGATCATCGTCATAGTTTATCAACGTTAGAAGTGAGGGTTTTATGTCAGTTTTTTTTAGCAGACAGTGTGAATACGCGATACAATCAGTGATCTATCTTGCCCAGAAAAAAGAAGGACAGATGACGACCATTAAAGAAATTTCGTCCCATCTGAATATCCCGTTCCACTTTCTTGGAAAGATCTTCCAAAAATTATCGCACAAAGGATTGCTGCACTCAATGAAAGGTGTTTCCGGCGGATTCTGGCTTGCAAAACCGGCGGAAGAGATCGTGCTGCTGGATATCATTTTAGCGGTGGATGGACCGGATGTGATGAATTTGTGCGTTCTTGGATACAGAGAATGCAGCACCACCGAACCATGTCCAATGCACAATGAATGGAAACAGACCAAAGAGACATTCTTTGCGTCGTTAAGCAAAAAGAACATTCTTGATATCGGCAAAGATATTAAAAAAGAAGGCTACAGCGTAGCGTAATAACTGACGACACTTGACCACAGTGTCAGGTGTCGTCACAGTACGCTTCGAAGTGCAGACGATTGTGCTACCGTTCAATGTTCACAGAATAACCTTTACCGATCAGCATTTATAGATATGAATAACGAATTTACCATTATTAAACGTGCAGAAGAAAATCGGACAAATAGCTCTGATGCATTTCCCTCCGCTGTTCCGGTAAAAAAAATCCCCAAAGAAATGAGAAGGAAAAAATTCAAAACGGATCTATCCTTCCCATGGTACAAACGGCTGATCGATCGATTGAAGAATGATTCGCAATTCTTCCGTTCCGCTGTGCAGTTGGCATTTGTACTTCTCTGTCTTTGGATCGGAATCGAATTCTTTCTTTTCGTGAAATGGGGAATGTCGGATGGAGCTGCATCGTATTTTGAACGTCCGCCGGGAGCTGAAGGTTTCTTGCCTATCAGTGCGTTGATGGGATTGCTTCATTGGATCTTTAGCGGATCATTGAATACTATCCATCCTGCTGCAACGGTTATCCTTATTGCGATCATTGCAATCAGCATTGTCATGAAAAAATCATTTTGCAGCTGGATGTGTCCGATCGGAACACTGAGCGAATCATTATGGATGCTCGGTCAACAACTCTTCAAAAAAAATATCACGGTATGGAAATGGCTTGATTATCCGCTTCGATCGCTAAAATATCTCTTACTGTTCTTTTTCACGTACTCTATAGCATTAATGAGCGTTGATGACTTGAATATCTTTATCAACAGTCCATATAATAAAGTTGCCGATATAAAAATGTACCTCTTCTTTGCAGAGATCTCATCGTTTGCATTATGGACAATCATTATTCTCATGCTGGCGTCGGTTGTCATTAAAAATTTCTGGTGCAGATTCCTCTGTCCCTACGGTGCTTTGCTCGGCATTGCCGGTCTGCTTTCACCATTTCGAATAACTCGCGTTAAAGAATCATGCATCGACTGCGAACTTTGCACCAAGGTGTGCCCTTCTAATATTAAGGTTCACCTGATCGGACAAAACACCCCGCGCAGCCCTATTGGACAAGTATGGAGCGATGAATGTACAAGCTGCTTGCGTTGCGTCGAAGAATGTCCGATAAAAGAGACGTTGATCCTTCGTTCCTCGAAAAAATCTGTCACGGTTTCGCCATTTGTTTTTGGTTCTCTCGTCGCGGGAGTTTTCATCGCAATTACAGGACTAGGGATATTGACAGGGCATTGGAAGAATTCTATTTCGAAAGATGAGTATCAAACCCGCTTTCAAAATATGGACTCACCCTTATACAATCATGCGCGAGGCTCGGTTCCGAAGTACGGACCTCAAGACTGAACAATATTTTAAGAAAAGTTAAATACTCATTGATATATCTCCTTTATTCTGTTACTATCTTACTATGGTTTTGATTTGATCAAGTACGGTTTGATAACACTGTGGTTAAGAGAAGCAAAAAAAATAGCGTAGTGTCAATTCCTTGCTTGCATGATTTTCTATCCGCACGTTTGAATAATTACTTGCCATCTCCGGTCAATTACTTTTTAATGAGCAGTGATATAACTTATTTTCAAATTATTTATTAAATGCAGCGCGTTTTGAATTCGATTATCCAACTCGTGGCGGCGGCTTGATTTTTCTGAATGGCCCGGTAGTGATATTCACTAAGAATTTCGGCGCGATATTTCTACGACAGATTTTTTTATGAACAACAATATTTCCAAAATTGCAATGCGCGCGTCGTTGATCTACGGATTATTCGGAGCTCTATGGATCGCGGTTTCCGACAGCATTGTTGCTATACTGTTCACCGATATCAGTGTCGTTCGCACTATTTCTATTTACAAAGGATGGGCATTCGTTGGTATTACGGCACTGCTTCTGTATTACGCCTTACGCGCGCAATTGTATCGATGGAATATCGAATCCAAGCGTCGTCAGTTCATCGAATCTGAACTTGCTGAAAAGGAAATCCAGTATAAACTTATCACTGAAAATGTTTCCGACGTTATTTGGGTTTTGGATCTGACAACGTCAGAGTTTCTCTACATCAGCCCATCCGTTGAAAAATTACGCGGATTCACTGTTGTTGAAGCATTATCCCAAACAATGACAGAAGCAATCTCCCCGGAATCACAGAAACATTTATTAAGCGTCATCCCCGAACGTCTTGCTGAGTTTTCCAACGGCATCGTGAAAAGCTACACCGATGAAATTGAACAACCGCACAAAGACGGCCGAATGATCATCACCGAAACGACAACACGGTTTGTGATGAACAACAAAACCGGTCACCATGAAGTGTATGGTGCTTCACGAGAAATCGGCAAACGTAAACAAGCAGAAGATGCGCTTCGTTCAAGTGAATCCAGATTCCGTTCATATATTGAGCATGCGCCATTGGGGGTAATGATCGCTGATAAAAATGGAATATACAAGGAGGCCAATCCTGCAGCCGCTCAAATATTCGGGTACACTGAAATTGAATTGATCGGTAAGTCCATCAGCGATCTCCTGGCACCACAATCGTTGGCATTGGGTCTTCATAATTTTCAACGCCTTGAGGTTGAACAATTCTCCTATGATGAATACCAAATGATCAATAAAGACGGAAAAACAATTTGGGTGTTTGTTCAAGCGGTAAAATTAGATGACAATAGTTTTCTTGGATTTTGTCAGGATACCACGATCCGGAAACATTTTGAACGAGAGCTGCAAAAACTTTCGATGGCGGTGGAACAGAGTCCTGTCACGATCATGGTAACGGATATCGAAGGAACGATAGAATATGTCAATCCGATATTCACCGAAATCTCCGGTTATACTTTCAGCGAAGTATTTGGGAAAAATGTGAACATGCTCAGCACTTCAACCACTCCGAAAGAGCTGTACACTGATATGTGGGAAACGATCCTCTCCGGCTCTGCATGGAAGGGTGAATTCGACAACAAGAAAAAGAACGGGGAAATTTACAAAGAACGAGCAACGATCTCACCAATAAAGAATGATCAGGGAAACATAACGCATTTCATTGCAGTGAAAGAAGATATCACCGGAATTCAAAAATCGGAAAAGAAGATCGTTGAACAGTCATTGATGATGAAACAATTGTTCGATGGATCACCGACCGCTACCGTATTGATGGATGCATCAAAGAATATCATTAATGTCAACGATGCTTTTATCTCACTCTTCGGGTATAATCGTGATGAGCTTAATGGTAGGAACATCAATACGCTCATCGTTCCGGACACAAAGATGGAAGAAGCAGAGTTTCTTGATAACGAACTTGCTATGGACCACGGTGTTCATCTGATTGAATCAATTCGTAAGAACAAGTCGGGAATAGAGATCGATGTACTTATCTCCGGTCTTCCTGTTATTGTCCACGGATCGATTGTGAACTATTATTTTATGTATTTGGATATCTCTCAGCAAAAGTTGCTCCAGAAACAACTGATTCAAGCTCAAAAAATGGAAGGGTTGGGAACCCTTGCTGCAGGAATTGCTCACGACTTCAATAATATCCTGGGAATCATGCTCGGATATGCATCCTTGCTTTCCTCCCTCCGGAATAACACGGAAAAGTTCGATCATTCGATCCAAAATATGCTGAAAGCCGGAGAGCGCGGCGCATCGTTGGTTCGACAGCTTCTCACGTTTGCACGAAAAACTACCGTGAATATATCGTCGATTAATATCAACGAAACGATCAATGAGTTGATGAAATTGCTCAATGAAACCTTCCCAAAAAATATTACAATTAAAACATCGTTACTGAAGGAGATGCCGTTCATCAACGCTGATGCATCACAAATCCACCAGGTGATTTTAAATCTGTGTGTCAATGCCCGTGATGCGATGCCCAAAGGAGGCACAGTAGCTATAACAACAGCATTGATCGATTCGAATGCGATCGACCGGCCAATGCCCAAAATAATTTCGTCACACTATGTCAAATTGTGCATTGAAGATACCGGATCGGGAATTCCCGAAGAAATCCGCGAACGGATTTTTGAACCATTTTTTACTACAAAAGAGATCGGAAAGGGTACAGGACTAGGATTATCTGTGGTTTTCGGAATTATCGAAAGGCATAACGGAACAATTTTTGTCGACAGCGAGTTGGGAGCAGGAACGGCCTTCACAATTTTTCTCCCTGTTCCGGAATCTACTGTGAAAAAATTATCCCACACAAAAGGAACTCACAATGAAAATAGCGAAGGATCCGAAACTGTTTTACTCATTGAGGATGAACCAATGCTGAAGGATCTCATGATTTCATTCATGGAATCCAAGGGCTATCACATCATTTCCGCAAGCGATGGCAACGAGGGATATAAATTTTTCACTGAATATAAGGATTCTATTTCGGCAGTCTTCACTGATTATGGTGTTCCGGGGATAGATGGATTAGAACTTGCAAAAAAAATCCTATCACATCATCCCTCGATAAAAATCCTCCTTGCCAGCGGTTATCTTGAACCACCCGTCCATCAGGAGATCGAAAAAATACAAAGGATTCGGTTCATTGCAAAACCATACGACTCTGCAGATGTTGTGAACATTATTCGTAAAATGATCGATGGAAAAAGAGCTTGATTTCATATTTTTTGATAGTACATTAGCGGTACGAAATTCCACCTTCACCCAAAGAATATACACGGCAATGGTGTTATGAAGACATTTCTAACCGATGTTCAAGCATTTTTTTCATTGTTCATGCCTCCGGCACAATGGAAGGTTCCTGTTCTGATCGCTGTCGGAACCTTGTTTGGCCTCGGATTTCTTACACTCTATGTCGGTAATGCAACCTCCTATCTATCGGATGACCCGAAAGCATGCATGAATTGCCATGTGATGGCCCCGCAATTTGCAACATGGGAACGGAGCAGTCATGCGCGTGTTACGGTGTGCAACGATTGTCATGTTCCCCATAATAATGTTTTTAGCAAATATCTTTTTAAAGCAATGGATGGAACACGGCATTCATTCATGTTCACGTTCAGATTGGAACCGCAGGTGATCCATATACATGATGCAGGAACAGCGGTCGTTCAGGAGAATTGTATCCGTTGTCATTCATCCCTTACTCAAAATGTACAGGAACGATTTGTCACGCTTGCTGCACAACAGCATGGCGCGGGGAAATTGTGCTGGGAATGTCACCGAGAAACACCGCATGGCCGCGTGAACAGTTTGGCATCGGTTCCATTCGCACGGGTTCCAATTCCATCCGAAGTGACACCGGCGTGGATGAAAAAGTATCTTGAGAAGTAGTGGCGTCGTTGAGTATTGAAGTCATTGAGATATAAATTACTCATATCTTATATACTTAACGATTAATAAAATATTATTTAGAAATATCTTTTATTTATTGCGAGGTACATCATGAAGATCACTGAACTTATTGAAAAAAAACCATGGACCGCCTGGATGTTGTTCAGCGGGACGATCGTTATCGTTTTTCTCGTCGGCTGGCTCGGGGCGTCAATTATGGAACGCCGCAGTGAAGCGATGATGCAGTATCAAATAGCAAAACCGATTGCAGATTGGGAGCCGCGCAATGAGGTGTGGGGAGAAAATTATCCGCGTGAATATGAAACCTATAAAAGTACAAAGGATACGGCATATCTAAGCAAATACGGAGGAAACAAAAAACGCGATCTTCTTGAGGAGGATCCTTTGAATATTGTGCTCTGGGCGGGATATGCCTTTTCCCGTCAATATAACCAGGCTCGAGGACATTATTATGCCATCAGTGATATACGCAATACGCTTCGCACTGCTGTTCCGCAGCCGGCAACATGCTGGTCATGTAAAAGTCCAGATGTTCCGAGAATTATGAACATCATGGGTCCGGCAAATTTCTATAAAAGTCATTGGGATTCGCTCGGTCATGAAATTGTCAACAACATCGGCTGCCAGGATTGTCATGATCCAAAAACAATGAATTTACGCATCACACGCCCCGCTCTTGCTGAAGCATGGCAGCGACAGGGAAAAGATATTAACAATGCAACGCGGCAAGAAATGCGTTCACTCGTGTGTGCACAATGCCATGTTGAATATTATTTTAAGGGAAAGACAGAAAAATATCTCACCTTCCCGTGGGATAAAGGATTTTCTGCCGATTCAATGGAAGCCTATTATGAACAGGTCGGTCATGTTGACTTTGTACATAAACTCAGCAAAACGCCAATTCTAAAAGCACAACATCCTGATTATGAATTATACCGAACGGGAATCCACGCAGAACGTGGAGTCTCCTGCGCTGATTGTCACATGCCGTATAAAAATGAAGGAGGCGTAAAATTCACAAACCATAAGATCGCATCACCGTTGGAAAATATTTCCGGCTCTTGTCAGGTTTGCCACCGTGAAAGCGAACAAACCTTAACGAAGAATGTGAACGACAGACAGGATAAGATCAATGAATTGAAACAACTCGCTGAAAAAGCGCTTGTTGCTGCACATATTGAAGCGGCTGCTGCGTACAAAGCAGGAGCAGATTCTTCGGAACTTGTTCCTGCATTAAAGCTCATCCGTTCGGCACAATGGCGGTGGGACTGGGTGTCTGCTGCAAATGCCGTTGGATTCCACTCTCCGCTTGAAGGAGCAAGAGTACTCGGAACTTCCATTCAACGGGCGGAAGAAGCCCGCCGGTTTATTACACAAGTGCTGATTAAACATAATGCATCGCCTATCGTTCAAATGCCAGATCTCTCTACCAAAGCAAAAGCGCAGGCATACATTGGATTGGATATGAAAAAATTGGAAACGGAGAAATCCGATTGGAAAAAGACTGTCCTGCCGACGTGGGATGCAAAAGCAAAAGAACGTCAAGGAGACGTGAAGTATTAAAAGAGATTGTTAGACAGCAGACTATTAGATGTTAGATAAATGCGCGGAAAAGAATCCGCGCATTTTTATTTTTTATTTAACCAACATTACTTTTTTCGTTTGTACAATATTTCCGGATCGCAGTGTATAGAAGTACACACCGCTTGCCAATCGATCTGCGTTGAATATTACAGTATGCTCTCCTTCTGCAGTTACACCGTCAACTAGCCGTGCAACTTCCCTTCCTAAAATATTTGTTACGGTCAACACGCTGTATGCCTGTTTTGGAAGAACGAATTTGATCGTTGCCGATGCGTTGAAAGGATTCGGATACGCATTCAGCAGTGCAAACTGTTTCGGCGCTTGCTCCTTCAGAGCATTTACACCAAGCGGTGATGAAACCTTTTCGATCGAGATCAATTGTAATGAACCGGAGTCGGAGAATTGATTCGGCAATGAGTTGTACGGTGATTGTTGATATCCGATATGCAGCGAACCGTTCGTCGCAAATTGTGCAGAAAGTGAGCGTTGTATATCGGTTGTGAAATGTGCAAATTTCGGCACGCTCCATTTCCGCTGCGTTACGGATGACATTGACATCACTGCGGATGTTCCTTCGTTCCACATCAACACCATCGTATCTTTTCCAACGGCAAATGTATTGTTGAAAAATCCCATTCCTGCGTTGGGAATCCATATTTCTTGAGATGCTGATACAGCACCATAACTGCCAATAATTGAAGTATCACGCATCCACGTTACAAAAGGTGTTCCATCAAATGCAAATGCTGCGTTAACACCATATTCCATCACCGTATTTGTTGTTAGTTGGTTCATTACACCCCACGCACCATTCGTTTTTTTGATCGTGAATACTTCCCAATCACTTCCTGTTGACAAGTCGCCTTGCATATCTTTTGTCATTGCAAGCATTGCATTTTGTCCGTCATGCACTGCAAAATCCCACTGGAACATTTTAGATTGTAAAGCGGGAATCGTATCGAATGAATTCCATTGAGTACCGTTCCATTGATGAGCAACGACTAAACGCACCGGTGCTCCATCGGTACCAAAAAGATTTTCTCCGTTACCAACTTGCCACGCCATCATAATACTACCGTCTTTTCCTTTTGCAAGTTTCGGCATTGCATCATAGATATCAGCATTTCCCAAAATTCCCGAACCGATCTGTGAACCGGTGATGGACATACGAACGGAATACATAATATTAAAATTCTTCAGGACGGCAGATGAATATTGTAATGAATCAGGTATTACTTGTGCTGATGTATTGCGTTCCCAACTGACAACAATATTTCCCAAGTTATCAAAATCAATCGCAGGGTTTCTATCCACATTGTCATCGTTCGTTACAGCAATGACTGAACTCCATTCTATACCATTAAAAAATTTTATTGCAATGTCACTCACTTTATTTGCACCATTCATCCGATACGAAACCCATGCAAATGCTTTTGTATCGTTCGGTCCGACAGCAAATGCAGGTTTTGCATTCCAAGAAATTCCTTGTTCTATTGTCGTATCAACTCCAACGCTTTTTCTGATAAATGGTTTATAGAACATATCCGGATGAGCGATATTTTTCTTTTCCAATTTGATATCTTCGCCTTGTGCAAGCAGTAAACCCGGAGGAAATTTCCATGTTTTGGAGAACTCGGATATAGATTCCGATACAGTAAAGGAAACGGTTGCATCAACATTGGTCACGGAAAATGATGGTACTTCAAAAGTAAATTTAACTTGTCCAGTCCCTCTTGCGTGAATTGTTAACACATCCAGGAATGGCGTAAGTGCTAGCGTAGCACCGCCGCTTCCTCCGGTTATTTCTATCCCTTCCGCAAGAGTTGCTGTTCCGCTGATCTCACCGGACAGTGTTGCTCCAACACGAAGTGAATGTGATACAGCATTTGCTAAATCAACCAATGGTTGAAGCATCGGATTTGGGGCGTTTGGAAAATTACCCAACGTTAATCCATAGCTAAAATCTTTTGATACTCCGGCAGCCATTGTAATTGTACCGGTCAGATCGATATTACTGCAACTTGCAAAAGTAGTAGAAGCAGTGCCGGAGATGGACAAGCTGGTACTATAGTCACCGATTTGGAATGATGTATTTGCCGCTATTGGTGTTGACTCTCCGGGGATGTTCAATGTAGTGGTGAATGTCGGCGCCTCTGTAAACGAAAGGATCAACCCACCGACAAATGCAATTGACGGAGGAATTCCCAATCCTGCTGCTATTCCAAGCACATCAGGGAATGTCTCTTCGTGCGTGTATTTAAAATGACCGCTACTGCACATTGCCGTAACGGGCTCAAGCCAACTTGGAACAGCATTCCCGCAAAATTGATACGTAGTAAGTCCGTTAGCCAGACGATTGTCACACGTTGTCAGTTTCCAGTTCAGCAAATTCGTTCCAACAACTGTTTGGCTCATATTGTATTCAACTTCTGCTATATCTCCGCTGATTATTCCCGGTTTTTTTAAACCATTCAGATCAAACTCAATCTCACCTGTTTTCGGCAGGTTTTTCCAATTTATGTGGACCGTATATTTATTGTTGGCATATGCAATTCCTCCAAATAAAGGAGGTTCGCAGTGCTGGGTGAGAGAAGTAATCAATGGCGCTAAACCGAAATTTTTTGCATTCCCTGAAGTGTTTTTTTGTTCATCGGTTTGAAGAGCAGTGATCAGATCGCAATTCAATTGCAAAGCACCGATATTGACGGCAAACCGTCCATTGGCATCTGTTATTCCTTTCTCCAGCCAATCCCTTCCTTCGCCGTACGTATTCGGATCGGGGGACGATGCCATATATACATCAACAATTGATTGTGCCTTGGCCGAACCATGAACGATCAATTCTTGAGCATTATTTAATTGAATACTATCGATCACCGGCCGCGCAATATCTTCTTGTGTTTTCGAATTCAAAAAAATTCCCGGATTACTGTTGTTGTACATTCTGTTACGACGGAATATATTGTTGTGAGGATAATCCAACGCTAATAAGGTATCGGGAATAGTGATGATCCCGTACATCCCGTTGTGTGCAATCACATTCGTATCAATATCACTCGCCAGTGTAGAGCCGATAATATTGTTATGACTTTTTCCGATGAGCTCAATACCATGTTTCTGATTGGGAATGGGAAGAGCATCTTTGTTCACACCGATAAAATTGAATTTGACCGTATTGAAAGATGATTCTCCTGCTATTTCCGATGAACCGTTGAATGAAATACCGCTCCAGCTGTTTCCTGCGATGACATTTTTTTCGATAAGATTCTGCTGCGAATTAAATAAATGAACGCCGTTGTTTTTATTTCCTACCGCAACAAAACCTGCTGCATCCGTTCCGATCTTATTGTTTCGGATAATATTCTTGTCAGATTGTATAATTAAAATACCATGAGAGGTATTTCCCGATATGACATTTCCATCAATGACATTCTCTCCTTGCCCGCTTTCACCTTGAATCATAATCCCGGCAACATTGCCGTTCGCTGCTGCACCTGTTTCATCAATACCGATATAATTTCCGAGTATCTGATTATATCCACCTGGCATTGTTTCATCCATAGCAATAGAAATTCCTGCCGCTGCACCGCCAATAAAAATATTTCGGTCAGATGGATTAAGCCCTCCAATAATATTGTTTGTTCCATTGGTTACAACAGGAACGCCGGTCATCATAGATCCAACAAAAGTACAACTTTTAACTGTATTACTGTTCCGTAATAGAACTTCTCCGTTTTTTATTGTCATGCCGTTCAGTTCACTGTTGTCTTCAAATTCAAGTGTGCCGCCAAGACCAAAATCTATTGTTACATTTTTCCCGTTGCCAAGCACTTTGGAACCGCTTAACAAAAATATTGAACTATACTCGGGACTAATTGATATCGTCATAGATGAAGAAAAAGTAAGAGTAACCGGAGAGTCCATATTAAGAGCTTCTTGCGTAGCTGCAGTAATTGTACAGTTTCCATCTTCATCAGCGCAAATGCCATCCATTGATTCATCAACCTCCACAGTCGCGGGATCGTCCCACGCGTCGGTATTACCGGGTGCGTTTACAACAAAACCGACCGCGGTTACATTTTTATTGAAGACATTTTTTTTCTTTGGTTGAGCAACGGAAAGAACCAAAAGAGCGATGGATAAAAAAGAAAAGAGTTGTAAACGATTCATGAGTGTCCTGTCTTATTTTAAGGTGTAGGAATATACCACACGATAACAATTCAGTCAATTGAATGTTGCGCCAAAACACAGTAAAATCAGACTGTTTGGTATGAATTCAATCACTACTTTCTCGATTCGTTAAGAGTTTTGTTGTTTTAAAAAATTTGAGTAGGTTAATATCAAATGATAATATTTAAAATTGTTTGAGAAAAATATGCTGAATCGATTAACCCTATTTCTTTTCCTTTCAACCATTGCACTTACACAACCACAAACTGTGCAATACGAAATTTCATTCGAGAATGCTCTTCATCATGAAGCAGAAATTACAGTTCAATGGTCAGGCATTTCAACACCGACATTGGAGGCACGGATGAGCCGATCCTCACCTGGCCGGTATGCGATCCATGAATTCGCAAAAAATGTCTATAATGTCCGGGTAACCGATGGAAAAAAAAGACCGTTGCCGATCGAACGCCCCGATCCTTATCAATGGAATATTTCCGGTCATGATGGTTCTGTCATTCTATCTTACACTATTTTTGGTGATCGGATAGACGGTACATATCTCGGTATCGATCTCTCCCATGCACATCTGAATATTCCCGCAACATTTATCTGGGCGCGCGGATTTGATGAAAATCCAATCTCGGTGACATTCAATATTCCGAAAGGAAGTCATTGGAAGATCGCCACACAATTACAGCCGACATCAAAGCGAACAACCTTTACGGCTCCAAACTTGCAGTATTTTATGGACTCTCCGGTTGAATTAAGCGACCATCAACTTCGCGAATGGACTATTGAATCAACAGATTCAAAAAATTCAAGTCGATCAAAAAGCAAAATTAAAATCGCGATGCACAGTGGAGACAGCGCTTCATATCTGGATGCATATACAACAATGGCGAAAGCGGTCGTCAGTGAAACAGACGCATTGTGGAATGGATTGCCGGTGTTCGACTATGGAGAATATGTTTTTCTGTGCGACTATCTTCCCTATGCATCCGGTGACGGAATGGAACATCGCAACTCATCGGTCGTTTCATCGTCGCTCTCGCTGGAAAAGAATGCGGTTCGTTTGATCAACACATTCACTCATGAATTTTTCCATTCATGGAATGTCGAGCGTATCAGACCACGATCTCTTGAGCCGTTCAATTTTGAAAAGGCAAATATGTCCGGTGAACTATGGTTTGCGGAAGGTTTTACAACCTATTATACGCAAGTGATTATCAAACGAGCTCAGATCAGTTCCATCGATGATTTTGCATCGGATATTTCCGGCACTCTTAACCTTGTTTTGAACTCTCCCGGCTCTAAATATTTTTCTGCTGTTGAAATGAGTCAATATGCACCATTCGCTGATGCCGCAACATCCGTTGATGTAACCAATGCCGCAAATATTTTTACTTCCTATTATTCTGTTGGTGCTGCCATTGCATTAGGACTGGATCTTACCATACGGACTAAATTCCCAGGAAAATCGCTTGATGATGTCATGAGGAAAGCCAAGGAACTTCATGGCATAATGGAAAAACCCTATACGATGGACGATCTGCGGACTATTCTTGGATCGACAGTAAACGATCAAAAATTTGCTGACATGTATTTTCAACGATTCATCAGGGGAAAAGAATTCGTTGATTATCAATCACTTCTTTCATCGGCAGGTTTTCTCTTGAAAAAAACCAATGAAGGAAAAGGATGGCTTGGTATACTCCCGTTACGATTTGAAAATAACGAAGCGGTGATCACCAGCGGAACAATTGTCGGAACGCCTGTTTACAAAGCCGGTCTTGACCGCGGCGATAAGATAAAAACGATCGATGGAAAAAAGATCGCTTCCAACGCCGACATTGATTCACTTCTGGCAAAACACACTGTCGGAGATGTCATTGTTGTTGAATGCAATCAGCGGGGTGAAGATAAAAAACTTTCCGTTACGCTGATGGAAAATCCAAAATTGGAGATCGTTCCGTTTGAAAAAACTGGAAAAGAAATAACTCCCTCAATTAAATCATTCCGGGAATCATGGCTGGGGAAAAAATCACAAGAACGATTTATTTCACTGGTAAAATATTGCCCTGAATGCAAACGTTCGTACGAATTTCAAAATAAATTCTGTTCAATTGACGGAAAAGAGTTGAAGATCGTTCCGTAAAGAAATAAATGTCATGCCCTAATGATTCAGTCGGACGTCTGGGACGAAACAAAGAATGGATTCCCGCTAAGAACGCGCGGGAATGACACGTTTAAATTATTTCAAAGGAGTTTCATTATGAACCAATCTACTAATGATCACAATTCACTTCGCGTTCGTCTTGCACGTTGGCGTGAAATATTTTTTGCTCAAAAATACCGCTTCGATCTTGGGCAGTCGTTTCTTGTTATTCTCAATTTCACACTCCTTATCATCACCGCAAGCGATAAACTGCAGATCTTTTTCGGGATCCCTCGGTTACGGTCTTTGTTGATCGTCATTGTTCCATTGGGATTTGTCGGGGTCTGGATGTTCGGGTATTTTATGGACCGTGTTGTCCGAGCTGCGCAGATGGGCGAACGTCAGTCAATAAAACGGAGTGAGGTGTGGACAAAGCATAATGAACAGATGGATAGACTTGAGACAGAGATGAAAGCTATCCGTTCACTGCTGGAACAACAGAAACAATTGTAATCGTTGATATTCAATCAAACTCGGATTACATTAGCACAATAATTCTTCGCGTTCTTAGCGACTTTGCGGTAAAAAATATTTCCCTTTATGCCAATAAAAATCTTCGTTACCGGCGGAACATTCGATAAAGAATACAACGAGTTGAACGGTCAGCTTTTTTTCAAAGAGACCCATCTCAACGAAATGCTCTCTCTCGGTCGTTCCCGTATTGATGTACATATTGCGACATTGATGATGATCGACAGTCTTGACATGACTGATGCAGACCGTAAAATAATTTCGGACAATTGTGTCGCTACGTCCGACGATAAAATCGTAATAACTCATGGCACTGATACCATGGTAGAAACCGCCCGCTATCTTGCCAAAACGATCACCGACAAAACAATTGTGTTGACCGGTGCAATGGTGCCGTACAAATTCGGAAGCTCGGATGGTTTATTCAATTTAGGGAGTGCGCTGGCATTCGTGCAGACGCTGCCAAAAGGAATTTACATTTCCATGAATGGACGATATTTTTTGTGGGATAATGTCCGAAAGAATAAAAGTGCAGGCGAATTTGAAGAGATACAATAAAATTCAATGAATAAACACAACCATAATGAAAACGATTAATCCCTCTTCCTTTTTTGCGGCTGCGCTCATCATCATAATGTTGACCACGCTTAATTCCTGCAACGAAAGCTCAACCGACAATACAAAAAACTCATCCAGCGATTTTTTATTTAAAGTATCGGTTAAAAATTCGACGGGTGATGCAATTCAAGGACTACGTGTCAGTGCATACAGCGATCCAACCAATACCGGTTTTCCTAAAAAACAGATGATAACAAAGATCAACGCCTCTTCGATGATCAATTTTGCACTTCCAACATCTTGTGTAGTAACATTATCATTGATTGAACTTGATGGAAGAACACTACAGCAGCCAATAAAGAATTCACTCTTGAACGCCGGATCGTATGCTGTAACCATAAATATTGCGAACAAATCCGCCGGTTCAAGAGTGTACAAAGCGGTATTATCAGCAAAGAATGATACCTCAAACATCGAGTTATTCAGAGACTCTATTTACGTAGCATTATGGCAGTTCGATCCTTCCCTTTCGGTACTTGGATATACTTCGGATAAAGGAATTTTTGAAACGGCCGATTCTCTCTCATTTCCAAATGTGCTGACCCTTCCGCCTATCGTACACACAACAGAAAGAGATCCTACTCCTGTTGGAATGTTTACATTCCCATCGGATGTTGTGATCACGCTCTACGATTCCACAACACAAAAATCTCAATCGGTTGTAAAAAAAGTCAACAAAGGAAAGAATGAATTTGAATTGATTTGGAATCCAACAGGAATAATTATTGAACCATTTGTGAAAAATACATTCAACACTGCAACACCTGATACCGGAGTCATAAGTACAATACCGACGGAGTTTCATTTGTATCAAAATTATCCGAATCCGTTCAATTGAAAAATTATGTCATTCCCGAATGTCCCGTTTTTTGGATTCCGTTCAGTGCGGGATTCAAAAGACGGAACTCCGATCGGGAATCCATCAAAAAGAATATTAAAAACTTAATGAACACTAAATTCTTAATGACCGCCGCTTCAATCGTGCTCGGTGCAACAGGAATTGCTCTCTCCTTTTTACCTCAAGAGATATCAACGCTTCTTCACGCGCATACAACAACCACGCTTACCATGATACTGCAGCTGCTCGGCGCTCTCTATTTTGGTTTTGCAATGCTCAATTGGCTGGCAAAAGATTCTCTGCTCGGAGGAATTTATGGCAGACCGATTGTCGTAGGCAACGCAACCCATTTTGTTGTTGGAGCACTCGCATTACTCAAAGTTCTTTCACAAAACCGTGAGATTGTAATTTTGATTGCGGCAATTGTGTATTCTATTTTTGCAATACTATTTTCAATGATGATGTATAAAAACCCAAATAAGAAAGATGCCAACGTTTAATGAAGACAATACTTCTTTTCCTTTTTTTGATTCAAATTACAACTGGTCAACAAGATCTAATCATCAACATCTACAACCGTTCCACTACCAGTTTAAGCGGACAATGGAACTATATTGTCGATCCGTATGAGAACGGATTCTACAATTATCGCTACCAACCGTTCGAAGATCAACAATCTCCCGGCAAAGGAGCATACTTCACCAATGCCAAACCAAGCGACAAAACGGAATTGGTAGAATACGATTTTGATAAGTCCGATACGATTACCGTTCCCGGCGACTGGAACACGCAGAAAGAAAAACTGTTCTATTATGAAGGGACTGTCTGGTATAAAAAATCATTCGATTATCAAAAATCAAAAGCGACAAACAGGGTCTTCGTCTATTTTGAAGCGGCAAACTATCAGGCGGATGTCTATCTCAACGGCAAAAAGCTCGGCAAACATGTCGGGGGATTCACGCCGTTTAATGTTGAAGCGACGCATCTTCTGAAAGAGAAGGATAATTTTCTCGTCGTGAAGGTGGATAACAAACGAAAAAAGGAAGCCGTCCCTACTCTCAATACCGATTGGTGGAACTACGGCGGTTTGACAAGAGATGTAAAACTTGTGGAAACATCCGATAATTTTATTCAGGATTATTCCATTCAACTCGATCCGAATGATAAGAATAAGATCAGCGGATATGTTGCGCTGAACGGCAGGGGCAGCGCCGGAACAAAAATCCGTATCACTATTCCTGACCTCAAACTGAACGAAGAGATCGTCACCGATAGTTCAGGAAAAGCAATGATCAATCTTCAGCATAAAAAAATACAATACTGGTCAACAGAGAATCCGTATCTCTATACGGTGACAATCAAAACTGAAAAAGATGAAGTGACCGATCAGATCGGATTCCGTACAATCAAGACCAAAGGACAAGATATTCTGTTGAATGATAAACCGATTTTCCTGCGGGGAATATCCATTCACGAAGAAAGTCCGGCGCGGCATGGAAGGGCGAATACGGCAGAGGATGCTCAGCAATTACTGACATGGGCGAAAGAATTAGGATGCAATTACGTCCGCCTTGCGCATTATCCACACAATGAACATATGGCGCGTCTGGCTGACAAGATGGGAATCCTTGTGTGGGAAGAGATCCCTGTCTATTGGACAATCTCGTGGGACAACACAGAAACATACCGCAACGCCGAAGATCAGTTAACGTCAATGATCTGCAGGGATAAGAACAGAGCATCCGTCATCATCTGGTCAATGGCGAATGAAACTCCGACGAGCGATTTGCGGAATATTTTTCTCGGCAAATTGGCGGCGAAGACACGTTCGATCGATCCAACGCGGTTGATCAGCGCGGCGCTGGAACAGAGCAGTCTGCCAGGAAATCCGAATGTGAAGATCATCAACGATCCATTCGCACATGTCGCGGATATCCTCAGCTTCAATCAATATATCGGATGGTATGACGGTCTGCCGAGCAAGTGTAAAGATATTCGGTGGCAGATCGATCAGAATAAACCGGTCATCGTTTCCGAGTTTGGTGCCGATGCAAAATTTGGATTCCATGCCGATACATTGACACGATTCTCGGAAGAATATCAGGAATATCTATACAAAGAAACTCTCGCGATGCTCAGTACGATTCCGCAGCTGCGTGGAATTTCTCCATGGATCCTGGTCGATTTCCGCTCGCCAAGAAGAGCGCTTCCCGGAATTCAGGATGGCTGGAACCGAAAAGGATTGATCTCCGACGATGGGAAAAAGAAAAAAGCATTTTATGTATTACAGAAATTCTATAATGATAAAACAGGCATCAAGAAACAATAAGGTAGCTATTCACTAACACTAAAATATGTCATGACTGGCGCAAGCTGGATTCCCGCTAAGATCGTGCGGGAATGACAATTAATTTATTTCTCATTTTTAAATAACTATGAAAACAACATTTCAAAAAATCTATTCTGCAATTTTTATTCTGATTCTGGCAGTTTCTTTTTCTTCTGCTCAAAATAATTCACTGCAGATCATTCCCACACCGGTTGAGATGCAGCAATTGAACGGATCGTTCACAATAACATCGGCAACAACGGTCAGTTATAATAGAAGTGAATCACGAACGGTCGCAGAAATGTTTGTGAAGAAAATTACTCTCCCAACAGGATTTTCTCTTTCACTCCAGAAGGGAACTGCAGGTTCCATCCAATTCGTACTGCTGGAAAAACAGAATCAACAGATCGGCAAAGAAGGATATATTCTTGAGACAACTCCTTTGGGTATTATCGTTTCTGCAAACAATGCCGCAGGATTATTGTACGGTATGCAGACACTTCTTCAACTGCTCCCAAAAGAAATTGAAGCAAACGCAGTTGCAGCCGTTGAATGGAAAATTCCCGCAGTAACAATAATTGATTATCCCCGATTCGGATGGCGCGGAATGATGCTTGATGTCAGCAGGCATTTCTTTTCCAAAGAGGATGTGAAAACGTATATCGAACAGATCGCGCGGTATAAATACAATGTATTTCACTGGCATTTAACAGACGATCATGGCTGGCGCATCGAGATCAAAGCATATCCGAAATTGACCGAAGTCGGCGCATGGCGTGTTGAGCGCGCCGGTACATTCGGCTGGCGTGCCGATCCGTTACCCGGTGAAGCCGCAACGGTCGGCGGATATTACACACAGGACGACATTAAAGAGATCGTTCAATTTGCTCAGCAGCACAACGTCACCATCGTTCCGGAGATCGATCTTCCGGGACACAGTATGGCGGCAATTGCAGCATATCCCGAATTGAGCACCAAAAAAGATACGAGCACTCGTGTGAATCCCGGAACGCACTTTGCGGAATGGTACGGGAACAGCACCTTTAAAATGAATATCGAGAACACACTCAATCCTTCCGATGAAAAAGTTTATGAATTTTTAGAGAAGGTATTCGGAGAAGTTGCTGCATTGTTCCCAGGCCCTTACATACACGTCGGCGGAGACGAATGTTACAAAGGTTATTGGGCGCAGGACGCGGGATGCAAAGCGTTGATGAAAAAACTGAACACCCGGCATGTGGAAGACCTTCAAGGGTATTTTATGAAGAGAGTCGAAAAAATCCTGACATCAAAAGGGAAAAAACTTCTCGGCTGGGATGAAATTTTAGACGGTGGCATCTCCCCCGGTGCAACGGTGATGAACTGGCGAAGCATGACCAAAGGAGTTGAAGCATCACACATGGGACACGATGTGGTGGTGACCCCCACTTCTTTCGCATATTTGGACTATAATCAGGGAGACCAAACCATCGACCCGCCGGTGTATTCCAGCCTTCGCGTAAAAAGAAGTTACAGCTTCGAACCGCTTGCCGATGGTGTCGATGCAAAACACATTCTGGGAGGTCAGGGAAATCTCTGGACGGAACAAATTCCAAATCTCCGCGCTGCACAATATATGATCTATCCGCGTGCGTGGGCATTGGCAGAAGTCTATTGGTCGCCAAAAGAAAAGAAAGATTGGAAGAATTTCTCACAGAGAATGGAAACGCACTTCACTCGTGCAGATGCGGCCGATATCAATTACAGCAAAGCAGTATATGATGCCATAATAAAAACGTCACTACGCAATGATACACTCATTCTTATGATGGATAAAGAATTGTCCGACCTGAAAATATATTTTACGATCGACGATACAATGCCTGATGATCATTCA
>CAYPEM010000032.1:48313-58083 GCA_964409765.1 uncultured Chitinophagaceae bacterium | reverse complement strand
ACTTTAGTGATCTTAAAAACTTGAGTGACTTTTTCGGTCGCTGCTGCAATCTTTAAGTTACCACCGGCGTTACGCATTGTTGTTACAGCACCAATAATCAATCCGAGTCCTGAACTGTTCATTAGTGTAACATCACCAAGATCAACGATAATGTTCTTTTTCTTTGCGTCAAGAAGTTTGTGCAGAGCGCTGTTCAATTCCGATGCTTCCGGACCGCCAAGCATGTTGCCTTCCATCTTTACAACGGTGACATTATTCAATTCTTTTGTCGAGAACTTCATACGTTTCTCTCTGTAATTATTTATTTAGTCAGGCTGAGCAAAGCGCCGCTTATAAAGATAATTTCGTTCATCCTTCGATGCATCTCGTAAAAAACACTCGACTTACTCTGGATGACTATACTGAGCGGCGCTGCGTCGAAGTCTGTATAATTATTTGACTAATTTCTTTTGCTGACGCTGAGTAAAATCGAGAACGATAGCGCTTGCAACGTAAATGGTGGAATATGTTCCCAGGATCGTTCCGATGAAGAAGGTGAATGCAAATCCGCGATTCACTTCGCCGCCGAAAATAACAAGAACGGTGATCACAAGAAATACCGTTCCGTTGGTTATGATAGACCGGCTTAACGTTTCATTGACCGAACGATTCATGATCGTTTTCAGATCTTCCGATTTATGAATCTTCAAATTCTCACGGACACGATCGAATATGACCACTGTATCATTGATCGAAAAACCGACCAATGTGAGGAAAGCAGCCATAATGTTCTGATCGATCTCTAAATTTAAGTAAGGAGAAAGTCCATTAAGAAGTACGATGATACCAAACGTCGCGATTACGTCATGGAATAACGCAATAACGCCTGCTAATCCGTAGATGAACTGAAAGCGAAATCCAACATAGATCATGATTATAAGCATTGCAGAAAACACTGCATAGATCGCATTTGTTCGTAATTCAGAACCGATCTTCGCACTGATCTTATAGCTCTTTAGAACTGTATACGGGTTATTTGGAAAAGATTTTGTTAAACTTGCCGTAATAACATCCAGAGTCTTTGTTCCTTCTCCGAGATCGAGTGTGCGGATCAAAATATCACTTGCCACGCCGAATGTCTTGATTTCGCTGCTGGTGAAGCCTGCATTTTGAACCGCAGTTCGAATTTCAGAAATTGCAGGCGGGTTATTAAAACGGACGAGCACCTCATTTCCACCGAGAAAATCGATACCGAACGAAACGCCGCGAATGAATGCCGCCGCTATACCGATGATAATGACGGCTGCTGAAATTGAGTACCAGATTTTTCTGGTGCTCATAAAATCAATATGTGTTGCTTGTAAAATTCTCATTGTACTATAACTCCCAGTTCTTATCCAAAATTGATTTCAGTGGTTCCGCGATCGGTCATAATATCGAATACCACGCGTGTAATTATAATTGACGTAAACAGATTTGCCGTTACACCCATCATCAGTGTTAGAGCAAAACCTTGAACCGGTCCGCTGCCGAATTGATAGAGAACAATACCGCTAAAGAGTGTGGTAATGTTTGAATCGAAGATAGCGCTGAACGCTTTATCATATCCTGCGTCGATTGCAGCACGCAATGTTTTGTGTGTTGCAAGTTCTTCACGAATACGCTCAAAAATAAGAACGTTAGCATCAACCGCCATACCTACGGTGAGTACGATACCTGCGATACCGGGAAGAGTTAATGTTCCTCCGAATGCAGCAAGGATTGCAAATACAAAGAGGGTATTGATGAACAATGCAACGTTCGCAACGATACCGCCGGTGCGATAATACATAATCATAAATAACGCGACAAGACCAAATGCCATTAAGAATGAATTTCTACCTGCAGCGATCGAATCTGAACCGAGCGATGGTCCGACACCTTGATGTTCAATAATTTCAACAGGAGCAGGGAGTGCACCAGCTTTCAGAATAATTTCAAGAAGTCGTGCTTCTTCAATATTTTCCATTCCTTCAATCTGTGAACGTCCGCCGGTGATCTTGCCGCGAATATTCGGCGCAGAGAATACCGCGTCATCAAGAACGATGGCCATCCGTTTATTCACGTTAGCGCCGGTGATACGAGCCCATTCTCGTGAACCTTCATTGTTCATCTCCATTGTAACGATAGGTTGATTATAATTTTGATCTATCGTTGCCTGAGCATTGACAACCACTCCTCCGGTCAATTCCGGTGTTTTTTTCAAACCGAACAGAGCATAATACTTAATACCTTCGCTAATGAACAAATGCTTTGAAGAAAAATAGAATTCCATATCAGAAGGCATCAATTTCTGAACATCTTGTCGAGCAAGAATGCGCTGAACTTTGATCTTATCATTTTCTGAAACATACGCTTCACCACTTCCTTGTTGGTTCGGACGTGCTAAAAATAAGAAGGGATGTTCTTTTGCAATTTGTTCCGGAGTTTTTTGCGCATCGGAAATTGCCGTTGACCCGGTATCGGATTTGTTGGTCAATGCCGATATTGTACTTCCTGTAGTTGCTGTTTTGCTTGTGGAATCTTTTTTTGCAACAGTAGTATCAGAATAATTTTTTCCCGCAAGGAATTTATCGATCGCTTCCATCGTTTTATAAATGATATCGGCATCTTTCATCAATTTAAATTCAAGCAGTGCGGTTGTTCCTACCAGTCCACGGACCTCATTTTCATTCGATACGCCGGGAAGTTCAACGATGATTCTTCGTCCGCCTTGTTTTTGAATGCTTGGTTCCGAAACACCGTATTGATCAACACGATTACGGATAATTTCCATAGCGCGGTCAACAGCTTTATCTGATTCGTCCTGCAGACGTTTCAAAATGGTTTCATTCTCTTCTCGCAGTGAACCGTAATACCGGTTCAAGCGAACTTGTTTCGCCTCGAATGCGCGTTGAAACAATGTAATAATGCTTTCGTTGTTTGTCTGAGCTTCGCGGGCAATATCTGCCATAAGAAGATTGAACTGATCGTCTTTATTTTTTGCCATTTGTTTTAGCATTTCTAAGACGTTCACTTCCATCACCACACGCATACCGCCTTGAAGATCTAAACCAATCTTGATCCGTTTTGCTTTCGCATCACGCATCGAAACTTCGTTTTCGGCGAGATACTTCAAACTGTCTTCACCGACAAGCTGTGATATATTTTTGCTAAAATTGTAAGACTGGTATGTAGGATAGAGGAAATAGAGCGCTAAACCAAACGTCAACACAATTGCAAATAACTTACCGCGATTTTTTTTCACAAATAAACCTCCGCTGAATTTCAGGTATTGTAGATATAAAAGTAGTTCAAGAAACTTGGACGAGCACTATGTGTCAAAATTAGAGTAGAACCATTATCTAAGTTTAGCCTTCGTCCATGTCTCAAGGACAAAAATATAACGCAAAACGACTGTAAAATCAATGAAAATCTGCTGTGAATGCTAAAGATCGTTCATTGTATCTGAGGTGATATTTTTTTACTTTGAAATGCCTTTTGCAACTTTTCTCTGGCATTTCCGAAATATTGAACGGCTATTCACTGAACAATACTCAATGCGACTTCGAAAAATTCTGCTCCTGCTGGGAGCATTTATATTATCTGCAGTAGTTTTCTTTATCAATGCAGCTACAAAAAGTGTCGATCTTGAGACATCGTTCCTTCAACAGGTGCGTACAGTCTGCATTCTACTATCCTATCTTGCGATCTATCTTTTTATCACGGTTATTAAAAAGGAAAAACAACGGGGTATAGTGCAAAGTATCGGTGCAGTCGCTTTGTTCACCGGAATCTTTCTTGCGTCGTACCTTATCATCAGTTTCCTGCCATTGAGCGGTTTTAAAACAAGAGATTTAACACTCTTCCCACAGGATTATCAAACGGTCTTTTTTTCTTCCATCATCAGTCTGATCTCCGGTATCTTTGCCATTGTTGTTTTACTCTTCATTAAGGATCTGATTCTTTATAAACGGAAAAAAACGACGCTTCGAAATTTTCTTATTCTCGTTGGAAGTTTGTTGGCTGCCTCTCTCTCGCAGTTGGTAAGCAAACCGCTGGAAGAATCGGTTGTTACAAAAATATTTACGGTTATTGCTATTCTGATGATAATTGTCAACTCGTTCCGTTTAGCGTGGATTGCATATTTGCCGCGGCGGGAAAAGATTTATTCTCTGTTGTATTCTCTTCTTTCATTTTTTGGTTTTCTTGCAATTCTGATCATCATCTCAAACGAAGATGGAGGATGGACCGGGAAAGGAATTCATTACTATAGTTCAGCGCTCTTTACGTTTCTGCAGTTGACATCAACATTGGGTGCGGTGTATTTCGGAATGTCGTTCAGCAGCACATTATTTCATCTTCCTACGGCAGAAGCGTTTGACAGAAAGCAGACCGAAATCAGTTCGCTTCACAACCTTAGCCGGCTTATCAATCAGGTGTTCGATCTGAAAGATCTTGCAGAAACTGCCACAAAGATGACAACGGAAGTAATTCAAGCTGCGAGCGTATGGCTGGAGATCATACCGACGGAAGGATCATTTCATAAGAGCGGATTGATGTCCTATAGAAATATCAGTATTGAAGAGATCGAGACGATACTTTCGGGCGAGGAAAAATCGATCAGAAAGATTATCTGTCAGACAAAAAAAGTGTTGATGATAGACGATGTGAGCAGCGATAAACGAACAAAGCATCTTCCGAAAATGAAAAAGGCAGGCTCACTGCTTGTTGTTCCGTTGCTCTCCCATCAAAATGTGATCGGAATTTTGTACGCAACAAAAGAAATTGAATATGGCTTCGACCAGGATGATGTTGATATTCTCGCAGGATTTGCAGATCAAGTTGCGATTGCCATTGAGAACGCAAGATTGATTGAAAAATCATTTGAGAAGGAACGTTTGCAGCGTGAATTGATGCTGGCGCAGGAAATGCAAAAACGATTGCTGCCGCAGCAACTTCCGGAATTTACGACTGTTGATCTGAAAGCAGTTTCTTCCCCCGCACTTGAAGTAGGGGGTGATTATTATGATTACGTGATGATCAGTGATGCGCTTGTGGGAATTGTGATCGGTGATGTCTCCGGAAAGGGAGTTGGAGCCGCATTCTATATGGCTGAAGTGAAAGGAATTTTTCAATCACTTGCTAAAATTTTCCGGTCGCCGCGTGATTTTATGATCAAAGCGAATGAGTCACTGGTCACCAGTATCGATAAGGGTTCGTTTATCAGTTTAATCTATTCCACACTCAATGTGCACACGGGTGAATTGATCATTGCCCGTGCCGGGCATTGTCCTATTCTTTTTATTTCGGGTTCGAAACAAGAATACTTAAAGCCGGATGGTTTGGGACTCGGATTGAAGACTGGGAAGATCTTTGAAGATAATATCAAAGAAAAAAAAATCATGATGAAAAGTGGCGATGTCTGTGTATTTTATACTGATGGAGTCACTGAATCAAGGTCACCCGATGGTGAAGAATTCGGTTATGAGCGGTTGATGGATGTAGTGAATCAGAATAAAAATAAAACTTCTGAAGAGATCAAAGAAGCGATCATCCAAACCGTATGGAATTACACCGATGCAAAAGGTTATCATGATGACCTTACGATCTTTGTTGTTAAGTGGCTGAAATGATTGTGTTTCTTATGGAGAGATTAAAATTTTCAAAGAGATGGAACTAAGTTGATTATAAACCGTTTATCCTTTTAGGAGCAGGTATGAGTGATTTTAAAGTACATATTCGAGAACGAGCCAACAATATACACGTGTTGGAGTTGAAGGGATATTTAGATGCCCATACGACACCGACACTCGAAGAAGCATTCCAAAAAATGTTGAACGAGAAAAAGTTTCGACTCATCGTCAATTGTAAAGAGATGTCCTATATTTCCAGTGCAGGACTTGGCGTATTCATGGCGTTCATCGAGGATGTTCGCGCGGGGAACGGCGACATTAAACTATCGGATATGTCGCCAAAGGTGTTCAATATTTTCGACCTGCTCGGATTTCCGATGTTATATGATATTGTAAAAGCAGAAGATGAAGCTGCAAAAAAATTCGAAGCATCATAAAACAATTGATTGATTCCTATTTCAATGCCAAATCGACAAACATATAAATCCACGCTGACGATTCCGAGCCAAACGGAACGGCTGAACGATGTGCGAGAATTCGTTTCTGAATTGGCACGTACGCATGGATTTACTGAAGATGATATCAATAAGATTACCATTGCAGTTGATGAGGCTTGTACTAACATTATCAAGCACGGATACGCTTATGCGCCAGATAAAAGCATCGTTGTAGATATCATTAGGAAGGGAAATGATTTTGAGATCATTATCTCCGACAACGGAAAACAATTCGATGCGAACGCAATTCAATCTCCAGATATGAAAGACTATTTTGCACATTACCGTCGAGGTGGACTTGGAGTGTATTTAATGAAACGTATTATGGATAAAGTCGAATTTAATCTTCAGAGTGATAAGAATGTGCTGCGAATGATCAAAACCCTCCACTAACATTGTGACCAACACATCCCGAACATCCCGTTCTGAGAATGAACTTGTAGCGCTTTTTGAGTTCAGTCAAGTAGTCAATTCTTCTCTTGATCTATCCTTTATCCTCGATACAATGCTTCTCACACTGATGGGAAAACTGCTCGCAACTAAAGGGATTGTATTGCTTCGAAAAGATCGTAAAACGTTTTTTACTGCTAATGGAAAAGGTCTCCACAAAAATTTATTGAACAAGGAAATCAATCTTCCAAGAGTCGGAAAAACAATCATTCATGTTGATAAAGAGTTTTCTGAAACACTGTTCTCCAGTGGGATCAATATTCTATTTCCCATCATTTCTCAGGAACAAGTGATCGGTTATTTTGGAATAAAGGAACATCCGCAGCGAATGATCACTAAAGCACAGAAGACGTTCGTTGAAACGTTGATCAGTCTTTCTGCGACTGCGATTGAAAAGGGATTATCGTATGGTGAAGTAAAGAAAGTCAACCGTACGCTTGATGAAAAAATCCAGCAGTTAAAAACATTGTTTGAACTTGCGAAAGAATTCGGCGGAATTCTGAATCCGGAAATTGTTGTGAAACTGTTCTCTCTCACATTAATGGGGCAAGTCGGCACCAGCAGGTATGCAATCTGTCTAAAAGAAGGGAAAAGTCTCTATTCAAAAATCTCCGGAGAATATCTTGAAACGGATAAGAAGACTATGTTCCAATTAGTGTCAACCCCCTTATTGGTAGCCGAAATATCCGGAAAGAAACGATATAAAGTCCTCCATGAACATTTGCTCAAAGAAAAGATTGCCGCGTTAGTGCCGTTGCAAATGCAAAATGAAGTAAAAGGTGTTCTGTGCCTTGGTGATAAACTCAGAGGAGGGGGATATACGCAGAGCGATCTTGAATTTATTTTCTCCCTTTCCAATCTGGCTTTCGTTTCACTTGAAAATGCCAGACTGTTCAATGAAGAACTTGAAAAGAAAAAGATGGAGAATGAACTGTTGATCGCCCGTGAGATTCAGCAAGGATTGTTACCGCGGACATTGCCGTCAATTGATGGATTTGAAATCGCGGCAGAGAATATTTCATCCAAACAAGTCGGCGGCGATTATTATGATGTGATCCCGACCGACAATAATTCATTCATTATTACCATCGCAGATGTTTCTGGAAAAGGGACCCCTGCATCGTTATTGATGGCAAATGTGCAGGCAACTGTTCACGCACTCGTTCCATTTCAATTACCGCTTTCGATTGCCACTGCCCGGATCAATGATCTGATTTATCGAAATACAAGTTCAGATAAATTCATTACGTTCTTTTGGGGTTCGTTAGATTCAACATCGAAGAAATTCCACTATGTTAATGCAGGCCATAATCCACCGTTTGTATTGAGAGCAAATGGTACAATTGAACGTTTGGAAGATGGTGGTCTGATTCTTGGAATCATGAAGACCATAAGTCCATATCAAGAAGGAAGTGTTTCACTAAACCCCGGTGATAGTGTTATACTTTTCACTGATGGTGTCAGCGAAGCAATGGATATCAACGGAGTTGATTATACGGAAGAACGTCTTGAAATCTTTGTCAAAGGCTTGAACGGTAAATCTGCTTCTGAAATGCTTTTGGAAATCAAGAATGAAATTCAACGATATACTTCAGGTGCGATGCAATCCGACGATATCACGTTGATCGTCTTTAAAGCAACTTAATATTCAGTTTTCAACCAGCATTTTGATTTCGGCTCGCAGTTTTCGTATTTTCCACCATGCAAAATCACATCGAATACTTTTTCTTCCGCATTCTTTATCTTTTCGTTCGATTGTTTAGTTTCAAAAATGCACAGCAACTCGGCAGTGCATTTGGAACATTTGTTTTTTCAGTGATCGGTCTGAGAAAAAAACTTGTCCTAAATAATCTTCGCAATGCATTTCCGGAAAAAAATGAAGAAGAAATCAGAACAATTGCATTAGGTTCTTTTCGCAACCTTTTTACGGCATATTTTGAAATTCTTTATTTGGATAAACTCACCGCAGAACAAATTCGACAATACATTTCGTTTCCTGAAATAAATAAATTCAAAGAATATTTGCACTCTGGAAAAGGGTTGATAATTCTAACAGGACATTACGCTAATTGGGAATTATGCGCATTTGCAGTTCCAGTTCTTGTGCCGGAGAAATATACTATTGTTGTGCAAAA
This sequence comes from uncultured Chitinophagaceae bacterium, assembly GCA_964409765.1. Lineage (GTDB taxonomy): Bacteria > Bacteroidota > Ignavibacteria > UBA10030 > UBA8401 > UBA8401. The sequence continues at coordinate 49,368 of CAYPEM010000032.1, read as the reverse complement.
GCAACGCAATCCGTATATCAATGAGTTTATGTCGTCAATGCGTTCTCGGTTTGGAACCAAGTTGGTTGTAATGGAAAGGGCGCTGCGTGAATCGTTGCGGGCATTAGCAAATAATGAAACAGTTGCACTCATTGCCGATCAAAGCGGTCCGGAAAGCGGTATTTACGCAAATTTTTTTGGACGTCCAGCGTCCACACATCAAGGTCCGGTAGTGTTTCAGTTGCGCAGCGGTGCCCCAATGGTTATGATGATGTTGATCCGTGAAGGACTTGAGAAATTCAGAATTGAAATTGAAGAGATCGATACGACAAATCTCAAAGGGACAGATGACGAAAAGATGAAAGAATTGACACAGCGTCATGTGACAGTGTTGGAGAAATATATTCGCCTGCATCCGGACCAATGGTTATGGATGCACAAGCGGTGGAAACATACGGAGACCTATCTGAAGCGTAAACGGGAAGGTTCTGTTTTATGATGAAACCAAACCGTATCCTTGTTTTCCAGACAGCATTTCTTGGTGATGTTATTCTCACGTTGCCAATGATCCAGGTACTCCATGAAAAATTTCCTGACGCTGTGATCGATGTTGTTACAACTCCAATTGCATCAGAATTGCTGGAAAATCATCCCGCCATTTCGTCTGTTATTCCATATGACAAAAGAAAAAGTCAAAAAGGAATTGGCGGAATTCTTGCATTAGCAAAACAACTTCGTCATCAACAATACGATCTTACTGTTGTTCCACACCGATCGTTACGAACGGCAATAGTGATAGGATTAAGCGGTATTAAAGAAAGAGTATCATTTTCAACTTCTTCAGGTGCTTTTTTTTATAATCATATCGTCCAATATGAAAAATCAAAGCACGAAATTGAACGTAATCTTTCATTGATTGTGTCATTGGATATTTCCACTGAAAAAAAAGAACTCCCTTCACTATACCCCTCAACCACTGACTGCGAAACAATCGATAAATTTTTATTTGACAGGGAAATCCTTCATCAGCATTCACTAATTGCAATTGCGCCTGGATCTGTTTGGAAAACAAAACG
>CAYPEM010000032.1:0-48213 GCA_964409765.1 uncultured Chitinophagaceae bacterium | reverse complement strand
GTCGTTGAAACAAAAAATTTATCGTGTCGACCATGTGCAATTCATGGAGGCAATGAATGTCCGATTGGAACATTTATTTGCATGAAAAACATCGGTGCCCATGAAGTTGCAGAAAAAGTCAAAGGCCTGGTCAATATTTAAACTAACCAATCTTTGTTAAAATTCTGATGAATTACCTGTATCCAAAGTATCAGAACTAACATGAACATCACACCGTGCAGGAAGATATTTTGAGTTGAAGATCTCGGTGATTTTTACCGGACAAAACTCCGTTGCTAGTTTCTTTGTTTCTAAACAGATCGTATCTCGTTCAACACCATTCGGCACTTTAAAATATGCTTGTGTTACCGGAATTGTTTTATCTTCATACACATATTTCATGAACCGACCAAATAATGGGGCAGCCGCTCTGCCTCCTTGCCCGTCGGCAGAATTAAAATTGACAGACTGATCATCAAATCCAACCCACATCCCGGCAGCCAGTTGGGGAGTATATCCAACAAACCAGGCATCGGCATAATCTTGTGTTGTTCCGGTTTTGCCTGCTGCCGGATAATGAAAATAATTTCTGATTCTCATCCCTGATCCTGAATTGATAACATCCTGCATCATATCAGTCATGATATATGCAGTTTCTTTGCTCAGCACTTCTTTCTTTTCTGGAATATTATCTTCAACAATATTTCCATCCTTATCTTCGATCCGTAAAATTGAATTTGGCTCAACTGCCACACCTTCATTTGCAAATACTCCAAATGCAGATGTCATTTCAAGCGGCGTAACTTGAGCTGTTCCAAGTGCTATAGAATAATAGGGTGGAACAGGAGATTTAATTCCCATGCGCTTTGCATATTCAACGACTTGTTCTCTTGTTACGACATCCATGATAACACGGACAGTCACCAAGTTCAGTGAATTCGTCAGAGCATTCCGCAAAGTTGATTTTCCGCCGACATCACCTTCAAAATTTCCCGGACGCCATTCTGTTCCATCTTCCATCATCACGGTGATCGGTTGATTGAGTAATTCATACGATGGGGGATAACCATTATCTATTGCAACCGTATAAACAAATGGTTTGAAACTTGAACCTGGTTGTCTGCGGATCTGAGTAACATGATTTAATCCGTAGCGGAAGGAGCGGAAGTTTCTACCACCAACCATTGCACGAATCCCGCCGGTCTTCGGATCGATTGCAACAAAACCAACTTCGATCGACTGAAATACTCTCTTTATAGAATCGATGAAAATCGGATCATTTTTTAAATAGGTTACGACACTATCCTTGTTTTCACTTTTTCGGTATCGGTCAGATTGTCGTGCTGTCCGGTCTAAAATTTTTTCCAGCAAAACAGGTTTCTTGTTCCAATTCCAAATAAGATCGAACTGCTGTTGTTTTTCAGCTAAATGTTCCTCCACAGCACGGTTTGCATATTTTTGCATGCGACTGTCGAGTGTAGTAAAAACAGACAAGCCATCCTTGTAAATATTAAAACCGTACTTATCAGCCTTTTCACGCATCTGTTGACGAATATATTCAACAAAGTGTGAAGCAATTCCGAGCGGACCTTCGACTTCGTTCGTTGAGAATGATAATGATTCTGTTTTAATTTTATCGGCTTGTATTTGAGATAGTCGTCCTTCATTCACCATTAATGCAAGTACAAGATCACGACGCGAACGGGCACGTTCTGGATGACGAAGCGGATCATAGTAATTTGGTCCGTTCAGAATTGCGATTAACATTGCGCTTTCACCGACGGTCAGATCTTCAACTTTTTTGTCATAAAAAACAGCAGATGCTGCAGAAATTCCGTATGCCCCGCGTCCAAAAAATATCGTGTTCAGATACATTTCAAGGATTTCTTTTTTGGTGAAGTTCTTTTCGATCTGAACCGATGTAATGAATTCCCGTAGTTTCCTGGTCATTTTATCGAACGGATTTTCATTGGGACTTTGTAAGCCGTAAAGATTCTTTGCAAGTTGTTGAGTGATGGTGCTTGCTCCTTCTCTAAGGCGCAATACAAAGATATTTTTGATCAACGCCCGTATAAATCTCCACGGAGTAACTCCCCAGTGTTCGTAGAAATTTTTATCTTCAGTGGAAATGAGTGCATCAATGACACTTTGTGGAATTTGATTATAATTGACATAGGACCGATTTTTTGTAAGAAAAAAAGTACCTAATACTTCACCATCTATTGAATACACTTTCGTTGCTAATTCCGGTCTCGGGTTTTCCAGTTCTTCAAGAGATGGTAGGCCGGATATGATATAGTTTCCGTATACAACCAATAACAGAAGGAACAGAAGAAATGCTCCAAAAAAATAAAAACGGAATTTATGGAAAAAGCCTTTTCCTTTTTTTAACAGTTCTTCACGATAGGAAGGGTCATTAAAATATCGTTTCATCTGTTCCGAGCTGTATTTTGGTTTTTTCTTTTCTGCCATAACTTTTGTGAGAGAGGGCTCTCAATTTAAATGTCTATATCAAATAATATTACAATACATCTGAGTTTATTTCCAAGTTTTAAGTTCAAGTGTAGTGCCGTTAAATTCAGCGTATGTATTAAAAGTTATCCAATCGCCAAGATTGAGATACAATGAATTCCCGACCGGATGCACAAGAGGTTTGTGCCGATGCCCCATAATAACAAAATCAATACCCGATTGAAATTTTTCTTCAGCAAATTTTATCATCCCATCTGTTTCGCCAAAATCTTTATTTCCGGTATATGCGCGACTGGTTTTTGAGGATCCGCGAGCTAACGGTGCAGTCCAATCTGGGTGTAGCAGAGAGTATAAAAATATACTGATAGGATTGCGCAGGATCTTTTTAAGGATCAAATATCCTGTATCATTCAATGCGAGTCCATCACCGTGGTGAAGAAAGAATTTTTTTCCGCGAAGATCTATTTGAAAAGGATCTTTATAGACCGGAATACCAAGATCGTTCGGAAAGAAATCCTTCAACCAAAAATCATGATTACCTGCGATATAATGGACTTTAATCCCGTTTTCAACAAGCGACGAAAGCTTTGCAAGAATATTATGGTACCCGCGCGGAATCACATATTTGTATTCAAACCAATAGTCAAAGAGATCACCCATAATAAAAAGCTGTTCACCATGTTCTTCGACGTGTGAGAGGAAAGTAAGAACGCGGCGTTCTTTCTCTTTTTCCTGCACTGCATCGTGTAATCCAAAATGTACGTCGGAGAAGAAGAAAATATTTTTCATGGAGTAACTTCTATGGCTACATCAATGACCTGAGAGAAACGACTGCACCAGCCCTCTTTATCCGAACAATAAAAATAATTCAACTTTCCTTTTAGATTCTGGAAACCGGTTTTCGTTCCCTTTTTTGCCTTAATAGAAAATTCGAGCGGTTTTTTAAGGTCGAGATATTCTTTTTCATTTTTTTGAAACCGTGCTTTCCCGACAACTTCGAAGGGTGAATCTTTCTCTACTTTTAATTCAAACAGTGGAGTGGTATTAATATGGATTCCGGTGACCGGTTCAAATACAAAAGCTATTTCTCCGGAAGTTGCAATTGATATTTTTTCCGGCTGTCGTAATTCTATTTTGATATACTCGTTGTCGTTCAGCACCTGCTTCTCACTGAAATGCAAAAACAGCATTGCAAAAAATAGTGTTACTATGATGTTCATTAGCTCACCTGAAAATTATCGTGCAGATTCTTTATCGTTGACTCGTTCCAATAATATCAAACCGACTATAAAAAATATTCCGATTGTTAGAACTGAGATACGCTGGTCACCTGTAATATACGAAATCAGTCCGAACAAAAAAGTACCGACAACGGCTGATGCTTTTCCGCACAATCCGTCGTAAAATCCAAAGAACTCTGCTTCTCGTTCTACCGGCGTCAGTTGTGCCATCAAACTTCTGCTCGCCGCCTGCGAAGCACCCATTGAACTGCCTGCAATTGCACCAATGAGGTAAAACATTTCTTTTGTTTCAACAAAGTATGCACCGGCAACAATGGCGATCCATAAAACAAGATTTATTGCTATCGTTCGTTTAGCACCGATCTTGTCTGTGATCACTCCAAAGAATAATGATCCGACAATTCCCGAAGCTTGAACCACCGCAAAAAGAACGATAACTTCTTGCAAGGAAAAATGAAGTGTCTGTGTCGCAAAAATCGATGCAAAAGAAATAACCGTTAGTATTCCGTCATTGTAGATGAAAAATGCTAGAAGAAACCGTGATACATTGGAATAATTCTTTAAATGGTGGATGGTCTCTTGTACGCGTTGAATCCCGGCTTTTACATATGATACTTTATATTCAAATTTTGTTTTATGATCTCGAAGGAAAAAGAACAACGGGGCTGAAAATATCATAAAAATTCCAGAAGCAATCAAAAAACTTAATTTTACATTTGAAAGATTTCCAGCTTCAAATCCATTTGCATATAACGGCATTGCTATAAGCAAAGTAACGAGTGAACCGACATATCCCATTGCAAAACCATATCCGGAAACTCTGCCATAGCTTCGTTCCGTCGTCAATCCGGGAAGGAATGAATCGTAAAATACAAGACCACCTTCAAAACCGATATTCGCGAGAATAAACAGAAGCATTCCTGTAAAGATCATACCCGAATCAACAAAAAAGAGAAGTGCGGTAGAAATAATACTAATAAGTGTAAATCCAAAAAGGAATCGTTTCCTGCGAGAAGAAAAATCTGCCGCTGCGCCAAGGACTGGCGCTATGACGGCGGTAAGAAGCATTGAGATACTGACGGCAATACCCCACAAAAAATCTCCTCGTCCACTGCCTCCTGCGACAATTTCCTTGAAATAGAGGGAATAGCCAACAGCAACGATCATGACGGAGAATGATGTGTTGGCAAAATCAAACAATGTCCAAACAAAAATTTGAGATCGGTTTTGTTTCGGAGAATGTGGTGTCATTACCAGTTTACGAGTGAGATTTTTTGGTTTGCGTATCGACCAATCCGCGGCCGGTTTTTTTCATGACACCTTCTTTTTTCAGATCGGTAAGAATAGCATCCATGATACCGTTGACGAACGTTCCGCTGTTTTCTGTACTGTAATCTTTTGCTATTTCGATTGCTTCATTGATGGTCACTTTTGGTGGAATATCAGGAAAAAAAAGAAGCTCACATAGACACATCCGGAGAATAATTTTGTCGATCATTGCAATTCGATGGAATTCCCAATGTTCGGTTTTCGATTTCAATCGTTTATCAATTTCTGCCTGATGTGATATTGCCTTAATAAAGAGTGATTGTGCAAAATCAAAATCAATTGGATCCGCTTTCAATCCACTTAAGATAGTGTCGACAACATGCTGAGGTGGGTCTTTAGATATTTCGATGGCGTATAACGCTTGCATCACACATTCGCGGATATGCCTGCGTTTAGGAATATTCTGTTCTTTTTCTTCTGTCATAGTATAAAGATACGGAAAAAGTGAATGTCTTGCCATAGAATATATTGCACTGGATGGTTTCACTAATGAGAATACCTGATTTCTTTCTGAGAATTTTGTATTTTTATGAAGTATGTTATCAAAATTTCTTCCTACTCCGACAGATTATCCTAAAGAACAAATTTTTTCTCTTCGTAAGAATCTAAAATTCCATTTATTCGACGGTGCGGTGTATGTTTTGGGAATGAGCCTCGTTTCAATACAAACGATCATTCCTGTTTTTATCAAGGAATTGGGAGGGAGCCCGCTTTCAATAAGTTCTGTTCAAGTGTTATGGACTCTCGGAGCTAATATCCCTTCCGCATTTGTTGCATTTTATTTGCAGCGCCAATTGTTTTTTAAACCTGCAATGGTGGGGTGGGGATTCATTCATCGAGCGATGCTGCTTGTTTGTGGAATCGCTGCTTTTTTTATTATTGGGAGAGTACCCTCATTGGTTGCAGTTCCCTTTTTTCTCTTGTTGATATTTTTAGTTGCGGCGTTTGGCAGTCTTTCGGGGCTTCCATGGTTTCAAGTCTATACCAAAACAGTACCGGTGAAATTGCGAGGACGATTAATGGGTTTACGGCAGCTGATCGGATCGGCTGCAGGTATCATCGGCGGATCTATTGTCAGTATTATATTAGCAACAATATATTTTCCGTTGAATTTTTCTCTGCTTTTTGCCGGTGCTTTTGCAATAACAATGGTATCATTTTATTTTCTGACACAAATCTCTGAACAACCCTCAACTAATAATCAAGAAAGGGAGAATTCGGTAAGTATTTTTTCGGAAGCAAAAAGGATCATAAGCGGTAATAGTAATTTCAGGTATTTTCTTCTCTCCGATGCATTTGCAATCATGTCTATTTCAGTTGCATCATTCTATTCAGTATATGCAATAGAAAAATTTGACCTGCCGGCTTCCTATGCAGGGACTTTTACTGCAATTGTGATGATCACTAATGTTGTTGCGAACATTGGATTTGGGATTGTTGCTGATACGTACGGACATAAAGTAAACTTGCTGATACTTGTTTTTTGCACAGGAGCAGCGGCGTTATTGGCAGTTCTTTCCACCAATATCTTAATGTATGGATTGGTATTTTTCTTTTTGGCGTGCTCATTACAGGTGCAGGTGATCTCTCGTCTGGCATTTATTGCAGAAATGTGCAAAGAGAATGAACGTCCACTCTTTGTAGGAATTACGAATACCCTTACAGCTCCTACAATGTTGATCGGGTTATTATTTGGATGGTTTGTTCCGATGATCGGTTATAATGCAGTATTTATAATGACAACAGTGCTTGCACTATTGTCTTTTTTCATTTTATTTAAGTTCGTAGAAGAGCCTCGTAGAAGGAAAATTTATTAAACATTGCATCACCGTAGTTTGGAGATCGTTTCGCTTTTTGTACATTCATCGTCAGATTTTTCACATGATACATTTAATACTGGATAACTTTACTCATGAAGCCACTGTCAATTAAGCAAACAGATACCGAAACATTATCTTTCACGTGGGATGATGGTTTATCGACTCCATTAAAGATACAACTGCTTCGCGATGAATGCCCTTGTGCAGAATGCAAGGGCGAAACGATTCTGATGCAGCAAATCCTTCCTGTTCTGAAACCAAAACTTCCCGGGCATTACGATGTTAAAGCGATTATTCCGGTTGGAAGTTATGCAATTCAGATAACTTGGGGTGATGGTCATGCAACAGGGTTGTATTCTTGGGAGTATTTGCGTAACCTTCATTTTAGAAAATAACAACCGATAAGGAATTGTCATGAATAAAAAACTTCGAACTGCATTAGTCCAGTCTGCGATCGATGCAAAAGAACACTCTTATTCGCCATATTCAAAATTTAGAGTCGGTGCTGCGCTTTTGACCGATGATATGATGATATATTCGGGGTGTAATGTAGAAAATGCTTCGTATGGACTTGCCATTTGCGCGGAGCGAAACGCAGTTTTCCAAGCTGCCCATGCCGGAAAAAGGAAAATTATTGCTGTTGCAGTATCTTCGGATGAAAAAGGATTTATCACTCCGTGCGGAGCGTGCAGACAGGTGATCTCGGAATTTGCAGATGGAAAAACAGAGATCATCCTCATTACCGCTGAAGGGAAAACAAAATCAGTGCAATTTGAAAAATTATTCCCAACCCCCCCAAAGCTTGAAAAATTAAAAAAGTAAATCACAGCGGTTTTAATAATGATCTGGACTTCATGAATATTATAATCGCAAGCAAACGGCTCCCAAAGATCAACGGCGTAAAAAAAGCTGTTGAAAAAATTTCTTCGCATTTTGGCATCGATCTATCATCAATCACATTTACATCTATTGAAGCAGTGAGCGGCGTGGCAGATACTCCAACATCGATAGAGGAATCGATGCTCGGAGCAAAACAGCGGGCACGATCAACATTCCAGAGGGACAAAAATAATACTGCAATAAGTATTGGAGTTGAAGGAGGATTGTTTTGTGCTGAGGGGAAAACATTTCTTCAGAGCTGGGTATGTGTATATGACGGCGAACAATTTCATTTTGGATGTTCCGGAAGCATAGAGTTACCCGACCTTCTACGAGAAGCCGTCATGGAACGCGGGGAGGATCTGGCATCAGCTATCGATTCATTAACTAAGGAAATTAACATCCGCAGCAAACAGGGAACATTCGGAGTGTTGTCGAACGATCTGGTTACACGTGAAGATTCATTTGAACAAGCTGCGGTCTTAGCGTTGATTCCATATTTTAATAAATCATTGTATGTTAAATCTTAGTAACAATCACTTAACATACGCTTAACACTCTATACATTGAACACCGTGACAATCTTCTCTATATTGCCATTGCATTGAAAGGGAGATATGAAACAAAAAATACTTATTGCCGACGATGAACGTGATATCATTGATTTTCTGAAATACAATCTTGAGAAAGAAGGCTTTGATGTTCTTACTGCAAAAAATGGAATTGAAGCTGTCGCTCAGGCTAAAAAAAATCCAAGTTTAATATTACTTGATGTGATGATGCCTGAAATGGATGGACTTGAAGTTGTTCGTACGTTAAAGAAAAATTCTGCAACGGCAAAAATTCCGGTTATTTTTCTGACTGCTCGCGGTTCTGAAGTGGATGAAGTCGTCGGTTTGGAACTTGGTGCAGATGATTATATCATTAAACCGGTCAGCATTCCTAAATTAATGGCGCGGATAAAACTGACCCTCCGGAAAAAATCTTCTGCGAAAGACGAAAACGGAACGGATTCCGATATTCTAAAGCATGGTATTATCGAGATCAATCGTTCTCATTACAAAGTATATGTCAGTAAAAAAGAGATATTTTTTCCAAAAAAAGAATTTGAAGTTCTTTCATTTCTTGTGAGAAATGCAGGAAAAGTTGTTACCAGAGAAACACTCCTTTCTCAAATTTGGGGAAGCGATGTCTACGTTATCGATAGAACGGTAGATGTTCATATCCGTAAGATCCGTGAAAAACTTGGCAATAATGCAGATTATATCGATACAATTAAAGGAGTCGGTTATCGTTTGAAAGAATTATAATTTCATTGAGGATATTATTCGTTCACCCTTCACTTACTGGCAGAACAACAGTTGAAGGGTTTTTTTATTTAACTCAATAAAATCTATGTGCAATTTCTTCTGAAACTCGTATCTTCAATTATATGTATTCATTCCGCATACAACTTTTTGCTGCAGTCTTGATCGCAATTCTCAGCGGGTTCCTTTCATATTATTATTTCTCTACGTCAATTTCCATATCGACCATTATTGCAGTCGGTGGATTTCTGATTTCGTACGGTATACTGTATCTTTTTGTATTCAGACCACTTCGGTTGATTCAGAGAGTGATCGATGCGCAGAAGGATAAAAATTCTGTCCATCGGGTTAATCTTCACACATCGGATGAATTGCGGATGATGTCCGATTCATTTAATACGATGCTCGATTCATTCCGTGCCGACATAGTTCAGTTGGAAAAATTGGAACGAGTACGAAGTGAATTTCTCGGGAATGTTTCCCACGAACTTCGTACACCGCTGTTTACCACACAAGGTTTGATAGAAACGCTGCTGCATGGAGCGGTCGACGACAAAAAAGTAAATCGGGATTTTCTTCAGAAAGCTTTGAACAATATTGAGCGCCTGAATATTCTCCTTGAAGAACTGATCGATATTTCCCGCATTGAGTCCGGGGAAATGAAACTACGCTTGAGATTTTTTGATATCATTCCACTTCTTACCGATGCAGTACAGGTTGAGCATGATTTTGCTGAACAACAACAGGTTAAACTGATTCTATCCGGTGCATCGGATAAATCAATAGAAGTCTTTGGCGACAGAGAACGACTTCGACAAGTATTAGTGAATTTAATTGAAAATGCGATAAAATATTCCGAACCAAACGATACAATTACAATAAGATTTTTGGAACAGAACGACAAAGTCGAAATAACGATTGAAGATACCGGAATAGGAATTGCACCACAGCATCTTCCGAGAATTTTTGAACGATTTTATAGAGTTGATAAAGATCGTTCACGTGATGTCGGAGGATCAGGTCTTGGTCTGGCAATTGTCAAACATATTATTGAAGCTCATAATTCAATGATCAATGTTGAAAGCACCGTTGGAGTTGGTACGAAGTTTACATTTGCGGTGAAAAAATCTGGTGTTAATTAAGAAATCGGACGTTCCATCAGAATGACGAGAAATTTGCATGTCAAATCCAACCATTAAGGGTCGCGGTGCGGGATTCAATCCGACGAATCGGTTTGAAACGACTTCGTATGAAATTCTCGAGGAAGAAATCGATCCCTCTCGTAAGTTCGTCACACAATTCTTTCGTGATACTTCTAAAACCGCACTTGCCAAAAATGATTCACCTGATATAGGATTTACATTCGATCTAAATCCGTACAGAGGATGTGAACATGGATGCATCTATTGTTATGCACGTCCGAGTCATGAATATCTTGGATTTTCTTCGGGACTGGATTTTGAAACGAAAATAATGGTGAAGGAAAATATCCACGAACTTCTGGAAAAAGAATTCCAGAAGAAAAGCTGGAAGCCATCAACAATATCTTTTTCCGGGAATACTGATTGTTATCAGCCGATCGAACGGAAACTGCAGCTTACCCGCAAATGTCTTGAAGTTTTTTTGAAGTATCGAAATCCTGTCGGGATGATCACAAAGAATGCTCTTATCACCAGAGACATTGATATCCTCTCTGAACTTGCAAAGCTTCAACTAGTGAACACCACAATTACCATTACCACGTTAGATAAAGAATTACATCGAAAGCTGGAGCCTAGAACCTCTGCTCCTGAGATTCGATTGGATACAATAGAACAGCTTGCAAAAGCAGGAATTCCTGTTGGAGTAAGTCTTTCGCCGATCATTCCCGGATTAAACGATATTGAAATTCCTGCAATTTTGAAACGTGCAAGTGAGCATGGTGCTACATTTGCATTCTATACTATGCTCAGACTTCCCTATGCCGTGAAAGATCTTTTTGTTGAATGGCTGCAGCGTGAATATCCCGAAAAATCTGAAAAGGTAATTAACCGGATTAAAGATATACGAGAAGGAAAGCTGAGCAATGCAGAATTTGGTAAACGCATGACCGGCAGCGGAGAAATTGCAGAATCGATCAGCCAATTGTTTGAAGTGACATGCAAAAAATATGGAATGAACGAACAGACGCATCGATTACGAAAAGATCTTTTTGTTGGAAAACAAACAGATCAAATGGATCTTTTTTAAACTACATTCATCAATATTTATCGAACCTTCCTTTACTTTACCAAATAAAAATTCTACTTTTGTCACGTAATAATTTTCAACAATCTATAGGAGCAGCAATGCGGAAAATCTTTTTTCTTGTGCTCATAATTTCGACAGCAATGATTGCGCAAAGTGTGCGCATCAATGTTCCGTATGAGCGATTTACGTTGAAGAACGGTCTCAACGTTATTCTTCACGTAGATCGAACAACGCCAACTGTTACTGTCAATACATGGTATCATGTCGGTTCGGGATATGAAAAACCAGGACGAACAGGATTTGCTCATTTGTTTGAGCATTTGATGTTTGAAGGATCGAAGAATGTTCCCGAAGGGAAATTTGATGAGTGGCTTGAAGCCGCAGGGGGGAATAATAACGGTTCAACAAACAATGACCGGACAAATTATTACGAAGATATTCCAAGCAATGCGCTCGAACTTGCATTGTTCCTTGATTCCGATCGTCTCGGCTATCTTCTTGATCCTATGACTGAAGAAACTGTGAATGGACAGCGAGATGTAGTTAAGAATGAACGGCGTCAATCGTATGAGAATCGTCCGTACGGAATGGCGGATATTATGATTGATGATGCATTGTTCCCCAAAGGACATCCGTATAGCTGGCCTACCATTGGAAGTATGGCCGATCTTTCCGCAGCATCAGTCGAAGATGTAAAAGAATTTTTTAGAACGTATTATGTTCCAAACAATTCCAGCCTTTCTATTGCGGGTGATATTGATGTTGCAAAAACAAAAACATTAGTTGAAAAATGGTTCAATGAAATTCCATCAGGAAAACCTGTCCAACCGCAAGAACGAACAATTCCTGTTCTGAACGAAGAAAAGAGAATGACAATTGAGGATCGAGTTCAACTACCTCGTTTGTTTATGGCGTGGATCAGTCCTGCTTCTCTAACTCCAGGTGATGCAGAGTTAGATCTTTTATCGAGTGTTCTCGCCGGCGGGAAAAATTCCCGATTGTATAAAAAATTAGTCTATGATCTGCAGATCGCTCAGGATGTTTCTGCATATCAGCAGTCGCAGAGAATTATTTCAGAATTTGTGGTTGTGGCAACGGCACGGTCCGGACATACACTTGCAGAACTTGAATCTGCCATCCAGGAAGAAATTGCAAAGGTAAAAAGTGAACCACCAACGACTCGGGAATTAGACCGCGCACGAAATCAATATGAAGCTAGTTTCTTAAATCGGTTGGAAAGCATCAATGGCAAAGCTGATCTGCTGAATAATTATTTTTATTCCACTGGAAATCCGGATTATTTCAATGAGGATCTTGCTCGATACTATGCTGTTGATCCTCAGGATGTTTCTACGATAGCCAATACATATCTAAAAGATAATGGAAGGGTTGTATTGAGTGTTGTTCCAAGGGGGAAAACAGAACTAGCTGCACAGAATTCACCGGTTGTTAGTACGGAGGGAAAATGAAATCAATGAACAATAAGCAATTACCAATGAACAATGAACAATTAACAGTGAACACCGGTATTGTCAATTATCCATTTTCAATTTTCAAATTAATGAGAGTTCATACACTAGTATTTTGCGTACTGTTTAGTTCAGTTTTTGTCAATGCTCAATCACCGGACAGAACAAAACCACCGGCACTTGGCCCAACACCGTCGGTGAAAATCAATCAAGTTCAAAAATTCTCTTTAAAAAATGGTCTTCAAGTTGTTGTCTATGAAAAACATGAAGTACCAATCGTGCAGATGAATTTAGTTGTGAAAGCGGGAAGTGTCAATGAAAGTTCAAACCAATTAGGACTTGCTGGCTTGACTGCAAATATGATGGATGAAGGAGCGGCAGGAAAATCATCGCTTGAACTTTCCGATGCCATTGATTTTCTCGGAACCACGATCGGCGTCAGCGGTGGGTTGCATACATCGGGAGTTTCGATGCGTTCGACTGTTTCCAAATTAGATGAATCATTGAAATTGTTTGCTGATGTTCTGCTCCGTCCTGATTTCCCACAGAAGGATTTGGAACGTCTGCAAAAACAATATCTTACATCGCTGCTTCAAGCATACGATCAACCGCGGGCAATTGCTGCAGCAGCAACTGGGCAAATTGTTTTTGGGAAAGAACATCCGTATGGACGAAGCAGTATTGGCTCTGAGCAATCGATCAAATCATTCACGACCGATGTATTAAAGAATTTCTACACAACGTATTATCGGCCGAATAATTCTTACCTGATTGTTGTCGGTGATGTGAATGCAACGGATATTATTGCAAAACTGGAAACCGTCATCGGAAGCTGGGAGAACAAAGATGTTCCCACAGTTTCTGTTTCCAATGTAAAACAAGTGAGTGATAGAAAAATCTATTTGATCGACAAAGCGGAAGCGGCACAGTCGGTTATCCGTATTTGCCGTGTTGGAACGGACAGAATGACGGAAGATTATTTTCCATTGATGGTAATGAACACGATTCTTGGCGGATCATTTACATCTCGGTTGAACAATAATCTGCGTGAAGTTCACGGCTATGCGTATGGTGCCGGCTCCGGATTTTCATTCCGGCAAAGTGCCGGTCCATTTACAGCATCGTCTGATGTTCAAACCGATGCAACCGATAAGGCGTTAAATGAATTCATGAAGGAATTGAACGGCATTTCAAAACCGATAACCGATGAAGAATTGGAGAAAGCAAAGAATTACATTGCGCTTGGCTATCCTGATAATTTCAGCAGCCTTGCCTCAATAGCCGGGCAACTTGCAGAAATGGTGCAGTATAATCTCCCTGATAGCTATTTCAATGATTTTATTGGAAAGGTTCTTGCAGTAAAGAAAGAAGATGTCCGCCGTGTCGCCAAAAAATATGTCGATACAGACGATCTCGCCATCATTATAGTCGGAGATAAAGCAAAAATTGAAAAAGGACTTAAAGAAACAAAAGTGGGAAAGATCATTAATATGGTTCCGACTGATGTCTTAGGCGCAATGCCGAAGTTATAGTCAGTTGAAATGAAAAATTGAATTCCTGAGTCGCGTACTCCAATTCTTTGTGAAGCAAGTGAACATTGGCATGCGATTCAGGAATTCGTGTTTTAGAACGAAAACTTTTTGCTTATAAGGCGAAGTAACCTTATATTTATGCGTCAATTTTGAACTTTTTTTATTCACAATTATTTGATTGCTGCATGACATTTGAACAAGGTGTGTTTTACTTTCTAGCAACAGTCACGGTGATCTCCGCAGTGATGATGCTTCTGCAACGAAATCCGGTTAATAGCGCACTCTATCTTATCCTCAATTTTTTCTGTCTTGGCGGACTGTATTTAACATTGAATGCACAATTTATTGCAATGGTTCATATTTTGGTGTACGCCGGAGCGATAATGGTCTTATTTTTATTTGTCATTATGTTATTGAATCTGGGGGATGACAAGAGTCTTCGACAGCATTTGGGATTGCGAATGTATTTAGGCATTGCATTTTCAGTCGGATTACTGTTAGAGCTGCTTTATATTCTTGGATTCAGCAGTGCAAATAATTATACGCAGCAATCGCCTTTGGCAGTTGAAATGGGAACAGTTGAATATATCGGAAAAGTATTGTTCACAAAATTCCTTTTCCCATTTGAAATTACATCCTTTTTATTACTTGCCGCTATCATTGGGGCAGTGTTGCTGGCTAAGAAAAAATTAGTTCAATAGCTATGAATCTCTCGCAAAAACGCAGAGTCGCAAAGTTTTTCATTAAATATCTATTTGCGTCTTAGCGACTTTGCGAGAATAAATTTGAAATTATGATACCTTTAAATCATTATCTCTTACTTTCAGCGTTTATGTTCTGCTGCGGTGTACTTGGCGTCGTAGTCCGACGAAATGCCATTGTTATTTTTATGAGCATTGAATTGATGTTGAATGCAGTGAATCTCACATTGATTGCATTTTCATCATTCCTAGGCGATTCAACAGGACAAATGCTGGTCTTTTTTGTGATGGTTGTTGCTGCTGCAGAAGCTGCAGTTGGTCTTGCGATTATTATTTCATTGTTCCGCAACAAGCAAACGGTGTATGTCGACGAACTAAATATCCTGAAATGGTAAATCAATGTGTCCTTTAGTTTTTCAACAGTTTGACTGTCGGAAAACTAAGTAGTCTAATAATCTAATTTCTGAATCTAATAATCTGATATGTATCAATTCGCACCTCTCATTATTCTGTTCCCTCTCATTGGTTTTCTGATCAATGGTCTGCTTGGACGAAAAATAAAAAATGAAACGATCGTTGGCAGCATCGGAACACTTGCTGTTGCGTCTTCGTTTTTTGTTGCTCTTGGAATTTTCTTCGAAATGATTTCTCTTCCTGTTGAAGAACGTTCAAAAGTTGTATCGGTATTTCAATGGATATCTGCCGGAACGTTTTCTGTGAATGTAGCATACCAAGTCGACCAGCTCTCAATCTTGATGACATTGATCGTTACCGGTGTTGGAAGTTTGATCCATCTTTATTCGATCGGGTATATGCATGGCGACGCAGGATTCTGGAGATTCTTTACTTATTTGAATCTCTTTATCTTTGCAATGCTCAATCTTGTACTTGCTGATAATTATCTGTTGATGTTCCTTGGATGGGAAGGAGTGGGTTTGTGCTCATACCTGTTGATCGGATTTTGGTATGACAGGAATTTTGAAAAGGGAACAACGGGGGATGCAGCAAAGAAAGCGTTTATCGTAAACCGTATCGGCGATTTTGGATTTCTTCTTGCAATGTTTCTCATATTCAACACATTTGGATCTCTGACGTACGAATCGGTCTTTGCGCAAGCAAAAGGATTTTCGGTCGGTGATAACATTATGTTTTGGATAACCTTGTTGATGTTTGTCGGTGCAACCGGAAAATCTGCACAGATTCCTCTCTATGTTTGGCTTCCTGATGCGATGGCGGGTCCAACACCGGTTTCAGCACTGATCCATGCTGCAACAATGGTGACAGCTGGTATTTACATGGTTGCTCGCAGTTCAATTTTATTTGCTCTCGCTCCCGGCACAATGGAAATTGTTGCTGTCATTGGATTGGCGACTGCATTTTTTGCAGGGACGATCGGATTGGTTCAAAATGATATAAAAAAAGTCCTCGCATATTCTACCGTCAGTCAGTTAGGATATATGTTTCTTGCATGCGGCGTTGGTGCATTTGCTGCCGGTTTATTCCACGTTATGACCCATGCATTTTTCAAAGCACTTCTCTTTTTAGGATCCGGTGCAGTTATTCATGCAATGCACGATGAGCAGGACGTTCAAAAGATGGGCGGCTTGCAAAAATATATGCCGTGGACATTCAGAACATTTTTGATCGGTTCATTTGCAATTTCGGGATTTCCGCTACTTTCAGGATTCTTTTCCAAAGATGAAATTCTGTGGAAAGCATTTGCCGATGGTGCACCGTGGATGTGGGTGATTGCTACGCTTGCTGCAGGAGTAACTGCATTCTATATGTTCAGACTTGTCTCATTGACATTCCTTGGAAAAGAACGATTCGATCATCATCACGTTCATCCGCACGAAGCACCAAAGACAATGCTCATTCCATTAATGGTGCTGGCATTACTTTCTATTATTGGTGGATATATTGGTATTCCTCACGTGCTTGGAGGACATAATTATTTTGAAGAATTCCTGGAGCCGATCTTTGCCGGTGCAAATTCCAAGATGATGCTGCCGTTACATGATTCTGCTGCACTTGAACTTGGATTGATGGCAGGTTCTGTTGCGATCGGACTGCTTGGAATGTTTGCAGGGTGGAAGATCTATACACAGAAGATGGAAGTTGCGGATCGAACTTCAAAGAAATTTTCCGGCCTGCACAAATTGCTTTGGAATAAATATTTTGTCGATGAAACGTACGACGCGATGATTGTCAATCCAATCAAACAAACATCGGACAAATTCTTGTGGAAAATTTTTGATGTGAAAGTCATTGATAATACACTGAACTACTCAGCAAAGTTAGTTGAAGCAACGGCGAATATCTTCCGTCGTATTCAAACCGGTGTTGTGCAAAGTTACGCCGTTGTTTTTGTGGCAGGAATTTTAGTTATGCTTGGTTATTTAATGGTACGATAAAGCAGATCATTAGATTGTTCGATATCGGATATGTAATCATCTAACAACCTAACATCTATAAATTTATAATCTGATTTTTTAAATGCAAAACATTCTCACATACACACTCTTTTCTCCGTTCGTCGGGATTCTTCTGTTGCTGTTTATCAACAAAGAAAAACAGAATCTGATAAAATACATCGGCATTGGCACTTCAATTGTAACGTTTGTTTTGTCATTGATTGTTTATTTTGGTTTTGATGCTGCAAATACACAGATGCAGTTTGTCGAACAATATCCATGGATTGCGGGATTGGATATTTCATATTTTGTCGGCGTTGACGGACTTTCAATACTTCTAATTGTTCTCACGACATTTCTAACTCCAATCGCACTTATAGCATCTTGGGATTCGATCAAAGATAGAATAAAAGAATACGTCTCTTTTATGTTGTTGCTTGAAGTCGGTATGCTTGGTGTCTTTCTATCGGTTGATCTTTTCTTGTTCTATGTTTTCTGGGAAGCAATGCTTATCCCGATGTATTTTATTATCGGAATATGGGGAGGAAAGGAAAGGATCTATGCTGCTGTTAAGTTCTTCATCTATACAATGGCAGGTTCGCTCTTAATGTTGATCGCAATCTTGTGGCTTGGGTATTATGCACAATCGTTGCCTGATGGATATTTTACAACGAATCTTCAAAAATTATATGCGATAGCCCCCGGAATTCCAATGGGAATACAGATCTGGATGTTCCTCGCATTTACACTTTCATTTGCAATCAAGGTTCCATTATTTCCACTGCACACTTGGCTGCCCGATGCACACGTACAAGCTCCTACTGCAGGATCTGTGATTCTGGCTGGAGTTCTTCTCAAGATGGGAACATACGGTCTTCTTCGTTTCTGTCTTCCATTATTTCCATTGGCATCGTTTCAATTCACGCCATTGCTAGCAACGCTTTCGGTGATTGGAATTGTGTACGGAGCACTTGTGGCATTGGTGCAGACCGATGTGAAAAAACTTGTCGCCTATTCATCCGTCAGTCACTTAGGATTTGTTGTGCTTGGAATTTTTTCAATGACTGAAGAGGGAGTGCAAGGTGCAGTCATTCAAATGATCAATCACGGACTTTCAACAGGAGCGTTATTCCTTCTTGTTGGAATGATTTACGATCGACGACACACGCGTGAAATTTCTCAGTTCGGCGGATTGGCGAAAGTGATGCCGGTCTTTTCGACATTGTTTATGATCGTTACATTCTCCTCGATCGGTCTTCCAGGATTAAATGGGTTTGTTGGTGAATTTTTGATATTACTTGGTTCATTTAATTCACCGTTCCTTGGGTCGTACGTCTATACGGCAATCGCAGCAACCGGAGTAATCTTCTCCGCAGTGTATATGCTGTGGATGTGTCAACGAGTGTTCTTTGGAAAAATCACACATGAGGAGAATAGATCGCTGCTTGATTTGACCAAACGTGAAATTGCAATCATCCTTCCGATTATATTGTTCATTGTGTGGATTGGCGTATATCCCTCCACGTTTTTAAAATCGTCTGCTGCTTCAACAAAACAAGTAGTTACACAGATGCAGAATGCGAAAAGCGGCAATACTACACCTGTAAATGTAATGGTAAAGTGATTTGTGGTTGACTTTTTTTCAGCTATTGGATAAAAAATATTTATGGATTCCTTCTCAACATTAGAATTAATTGGCGCTTCACCCATTGTCATGCTTTCAATATTTTCGTTGATCGCAATGTTGGCGAATGCGTTGTTAAAAAATTCTGCAAAAGCAGTCTTTGCTGTCAGCGTTATAGGTATAGTTGCTTCGCTCGCCTGCGGTATATATACATTTGACCAACCAAGCCTTCCTCAAACGGCATTTTCTGATATGCTTCTGGTTGGCGGGATTTCAAGTTTCTTCAGCGTTCTGTTCTTGATGATCGCATTGTTCTCCATATTTATAGCAAAACCATATCTTGAAAAAGAACAATATCATTTTGGCGAATATTATGTTTTGATCCTTATTGCAACGATTGGGATGTTGGTGCTTGGTTCGGCAGCAGATCTAATCTCGATCTTTCTGGGAATTGAGATCATGTCTGTATCATTTTATGTGCTTGCCGGATACTTTCGTTCAAAAAATTCCTCAAATGAATCTGCATTGAAATATTTCCTTCTTGGTGCATTTGCTACAGGATTTTTACTCTACGGAATTGCATTGATCTATGGAACGACTGGTACTACTAACCTTCTTCGCATTGTGACTATGTATCCACAGATATTTTTTGACCCTCTGCATATTATCGGTTGGGGATTGATCTTGATTGGATTCTCATTCAAAGTGGCTGCAGTGCCATTCCATATGTGGGTGCCGGATGTGTATGAAGGTGCACCAACTTCTGTTACTGCGTTTATGTCCACCGGTGGTAAAGCAGCGGCATTTGCATCGTTCATCATCACATTCTCCGTTCCAATGTCTATGCATGATGAACGACTGACCATGGTGCTTGCAGTATTGGCTGCAGGTTCAATGATCATCGGAAATTGGTTTGGATTGGCTCAAACAAATTTGAAACGAATGTTAGCCTATTCCAGTATAGCCCATGCCGGTTATATGATCATCGGTATTGCTTCGGGAATTCCTCTTGGACAACAAGGAATCGCATTCTATCTTGTCTCTTATGCATTGACGAATCTCGGAGCATTTGGAATCATTTCGATGCTGGAAGGAGAGAAGGGATCGAATCTGAATTATGAATATTATGCCGGACTTGGAAAACGAAAACCAGGATTAGCAGCTTTACTTGCGATGTTTATGTTTTCATTAACTGGAATTCCTCCGTTTGCCGGGTTTATCGGAAAATATTATTTATTTGCGAGCGCTATACAATCAAAGCTGACATGGCTGGCAATTCTCGGCGTTATCACCAGTCTCTTCTCGACATATTATTATTTGAGAGTTGTAGTCTATATGTATTTTAGAGAAGGAACGGATCATACAGAAATTGTATTGCCACGATTGGCATTTATTACCGTAATTATTTGCGGGATTGGAATCGTACTGTTTGGTATTTTCCCATCATTGATATTCGATCTGATGAAGTCTATTTTTTAATGAAATTATTAGCTGAGAAAACCGTCCGCTTCTGATCGAGGTAGGGCGGTTTTTTGTTTTTATGAAGATTATTCTTTCACCGGATCAAATGAAACGTGTTGATGAATACGCGATCAAAAAATTGCGGGTTTCTTCAATCTATTTGATGGAGAATGCCGGTAGAGCTGTTGCGGATATGATTGCTAGTAAAATAGGTCAAGCGTTCAGTCTGACGAAAGTTTTAATTTTTTGCGGCAAAGGAAATAATGGCGGGGATGGATTTGTCGCAGCACGGTTATTACTGGAACAGGGATTGGATATAACGGTTGTGTTGATAGAAGATGAAAAAGAATTAAGCGGAGATGCGAAGAAAAATTACAAACGATTACAAAATTACAAAATTGCAAAATTGCAAATTCTTGGATTTCAAAAATTTCAGACGCTAAGGAATAAAAACTTTGATGTCGTTGTGGATGCAATGCTAGGGACATCATTTCGAGGTGAATTAAAAGGAAAATATCTAACGGCTGTTGAATGGTCTAATAAACAATCTTCAATAAAACTTGCCGTTGATATTCCTACCGGATTGAATGGAGAAACCGGAGAAGTGCTCTCTTCTGCATTTCGAGCCGATGCAACCGTAACAATGTCTAATCCCAAGATTGGATTTTATAGCGAAGGAGCAAAAGAATTTACCGGAGAAGTCATAGTTGCTGATATCGGAATACCTAAAAAAGTAATTCAGAATACAATAAGATCAAAAGATAAAAATATTTCACTTATTGAAGAGAGTGATGTTAAAAAATCATTTCCAAAACGCGCAAGTAACAGCCACAAGCACTCTGTAGGGAAGATATTTATTATTGCCGGATCAAAAGGAATGATGGGAGCGGCATACTTATGCAGCCAATCGGCAATGCGGTGCGGTGCCGGACAGGTGATATTAGGAATTCCTGATTCAGAGTATTCAATAATTGCAAAAAGAACGGTTGAAGTAATGCCGTTAGGTTTGCCGGCAACAAATCAAGGTACTCTATCGTCTAAATCATTAGATGAAATTGAAAAAAGAACCGAATGGGCAGATGTTATCCTTCTCGGTTGCGGCTTATCTCTAAATGGAGAAACTCAACAGTTGATCCGTGAAATAATAAAAAAAACAGAAAAACCTATCGTGATTGATGCAGATGGTTTGAACGCCTTGATCGGAAATCTTGAGCTTCTCAAAAAACGAAGATCAAAAAATATCATTTTGACCCCTCATCGAGGTGAATTTTCAAGATTGACTGGAATTTCGTCTAAAGAAATTGAAAAAAATAAATATTTACTTGCTGCAAACTTTGCCAACGAATATAATCTTACATTGGTGTTAAAAGGCGCTCCAACAATTACTGCGATTCGTTCTGGGAAAATATTCGTTAATTCAACCGGAAACGCTGGCATGTCAACAGCGGGGAGCGGTGATGTTCTTGCAGGAATCATCACTTCGTTGATCGGTCAAGGAAATTCTCTTACGGATGCAGCAGTCAATAGTGTGTTTGTTCATGGAAAAGCCGGCGATATTTCTGCTGCCAAGATCGGCATGCATGGCATGATCGCAGGCGATTTGATTAAAAATTTACCGCATGCAATTACTTCGATAATCGAACAATGACTACAGAAAAAAAAATAATTGCTTTCATGCAATTTCAACTGCCATTGATCGCTTGGTGTGTTTTTGTTTATACTGCATCTTCTATTCCTTCACCGAATATACCGGCATTAGGTACATACACTGATAAAGTGATTCATTTTGGCGTATATGGAACATTATGCTGGTTAGCGCATATTTCATTTCATCATCAGCAGAACGGTTCACTCAAAAAATATAGTCTTTTAGCGGCGATTTTATTTACCGTCGTGTTTGGAATGTCGGATGAATTTCATCAATTGTATACACCCGGCAGGTCTGCGGATATCTTGGATCTTGCAGCAGATACGTTTGGTGGTTTAGTATACATTGTCATTTACCTTCGATTTCGATTCTATTAGAATGAACAAACTCTTCACCAGCATTATTTCCCTATCAACTTTCCGTTCATTCCGGCAAACAAATTATCGTTTGTTCTTTTCCGGACAGATTGTGTCTCTGGTTGGAACGTGGATGCAGACCATGGCACAAGCTTGGCTTGTCTATCAGTTGACGTATTCTTCAGTGTGGCTTGGAATCATCGGATTTTTAAATACGATCCCGATGTTGATGTTTGCAATGTACGGAGGTTCAATAGCAGATCGATTTTCGAAGCATAAGATTATTTTGATCACACAAAGTTTGTCACTTGTTCAAGCAATAATTCTTTCCACGCTTGTTTTATTCGATGGTGCTACGGTAGAAATTGTAGCATTGTTGGCTTTTACTCTCGGAACGATCAATGCATTCGATGTTCCGGCGCGTCAAGCATTTATTTTTGAATTGGTCGGAAAAGAAAACCTTCCCAACGCAATTGCATTGAACTCTGCGGCATTTAATGCCGCCCGAATTATTGGTCCTGCAATCGGAGGAGTGTTGATCGCCGCCATTGGTGTTGGCTGGTGTTTTGTCATCAATGCCGTTTCGTTCCTTTCAGTGATCATTGTTTTATTAAAACTGAAGATCCCTTCCACGGTAATAGATCAAAAGGAAAAAACAAGTGTTCTGCAATCTTTAAAAGAAAGCATACGCTATGTCAGATCCGATCTTTCACTGGTTGCATTATTAACATTGGTCGCGGTGATCACGGTGTTTGGATGGTCATACACCGTTCTCCTGCCGATCTATGCAGATAAGGTTTTGCAGATCGGTGCTGTTGGATTGGGGAATCTTATGATGTCTTTTGGAATCGGTGCATTCATCAGTGCGATCTTTGTCGCAAGTGCAGAGAGCAAGATCCGTCCGAGCAAATTCATTTATGGCGGAATATCTTTATTCGTCATTGGAATTTCTTTATTTGCATGTTCAACCAATGTTGCCGTATCATTATACAGTTTAGTGCTGGTTGGAATGGGATTGATTATGTTCATCGCAACGGCGAATGCATCGATCCAACGAAGAGCACCCGATGCAATGCGGGGAAGAGTAATGGGATTATATCTTTTGATCTTCCAAGGACTTGCTCCGTTTGGTCAATTGGGAATGGGTTGGTTAGCAAATAGTATTGGAGTGCGAGGAGCAGTTTTTTCGGGTGCAATGATCTGCGGAGTGACCGGGATATCAATGCGACTATTTATGAATTCACAAAAGAACAATTAATGAAGGCTGCAATTATGCTGAATCGATTCATCTTTTTTCTTATATCAACAGTCTATCTTTTTGCTCAAACATCAGGGGATCAGATCGCATTCCAACAGGCGATGGCTGCTGCCACAGATTCTGCACGACTTGCAGCATTTGATAAATTTATCGTTGAGAATCCGACAAGCAAACTCCTGCCGAATGCGTATGCCGCTAAGTTTCAGTTATATACAAATCTCAAAAATGACAGTGCTGCTTTTGCTTCTATTCGTACATATTTATCGTTGATCGATCAATCACAAATTGTTCCGGCTCTGAACGCTGTAGCCTATGAATTTGCTCAGCGGAAATTCTTTTTAGACTCAGCAGTAGTTTTTATTGACCAAGCTATCACAATGTATAAGAGAGAAGAGCCTGTGTTGCTGAATACAAAAGCATTCGTCTTCTATCAATTGCAAAAGTATAAAGAGGCGGAACAAATTCAACAAAGAGTGATCTCATTGCTTCCACCAAACTCTGAATACGACTCCCGGTATGCACCGTTTTCGATCCAACTCGGGTTCATACAATTGGAATCCAGCGATCCAATTTCAGGAATGAAAAAAGTTATTTTAGGAAACATTGTACTTCCAAAACAAAGCATTTCGGTGCAGAATATTGATTCATTGATTATGGCGAAGAACATCTCTTCTCAACAAGTGCATTTCGTGCGAGATAGTTTGTACTCACTGGTTATTGCAGGTTATATCAAACAATCACCGGATTCAACGATGACAAAAAGTTTGATTGCAGTAAGTTTATCACGTAATAATGTTCTGACAGAGAAGGCATTAGCTTTTGCAACGGAATCTTATACTGTGGCACAACAAAGAACGATTGAAGAACGGTCCGGAGCTGCAGGAGCATTAGGATTGACGTATTATCATTTAAAACGATTTGAAGAATCCGAAAAATATCTTTCAGAAGCGGCAAAATTTGCCAGTCCGAATGAAACTGAAATTTTTAATTCTTTAGGCGATGTAAAGGAAAAATTAGGAAAGAAAAAAGAAGCGTTCGAAGTATATATTTCCGGTATTGGATCTTCACGTCCGACCTCTTCCTATGATCGGTTATTGGAATTGAAGAATGAACTTTATCCGACATTGACATTGGATTCTCTCATTATTGCACGGCAGGCGGCAGCGCTGCAATATACCCCGGAAGAATTCC
This sequence comes from uncultured Chitinophagaceae bacterium, assembly GCA_964409765.1. Classification (GTDB taxonomy): domain Bacteria; phylum Bacteroidota; class Ignavibacteria; order UBA10030; family UBA8401; genus UBA8401. The sequence goes on along the minus strand of CAYPEM010000032.1, from coordinate 23,303 downwards.
ATCGTGAACGAATGAATTTTCGGCCAAATGAATATCCGAAAATCGTCATGGCTGAATTGTTCACCGGATCCGAATGCAAGCCGTGTCAGGCTGCGGATATTGCTTTTGATTATTTGATCGAACGTTTCAAAACTTCGTCGATTGCTATTCTTGAATATCATCTGCACATACCGCAGCCAGACCCATTATCAAACCTTGATGCAGAAAAGCGGGGAGAGTATTACGGAGTGAATAGTACACCGACTGCGATCTTTGGTGGGAATACAGTCATTACTTCGGGGGGCGGAAAACTTGCTGCAAAAAGTAAATTCTTTTTGTATTCGGATGTCATTGAACAGAAATTGAAAACAGCCTCTTCCGTTGCGATCTCACTTTCAACTTCTCTCAAAAAGAACATCCTGACGATAAAAGCAAATGTCCTTTCACCATCAGGGAATAAAAATCTAAAATTAAGGATCGCAATAGTAGAAGATGAGGTATTCTATAAAGGAGCGAACGGCATTGAACGTCATAAATTTGTCGTGCGTAAAATGGTAAAATCCACAGATGGTTTCTCCTTCCCGAAGAATGGAAAACTTCGCGTGAATGAGATGGTTAATATGAAGACGTTGATAGCTGAACTGGGAAAATACTATGATTTCACCAATAAGCGTTTTGCAGAACTTGGTTCCGGTTTAAAAACAAAAAAGAATCAAATCGATCTTCAACGACTTGCAGTGGTTGCTTTTGTTCAGGATGATGCTACCAGAGAGATTCTTCAATCAGCAGTGATGAAGGTTGAATAATATTACACGATGAAAGAGAAACAAAAAAATCATTTCACAATATTTGAATATTGTCTTGGTGTCGTATTCGCTGTCATCAATATCTATGTTTATGTAGGATTTTATTCTCCGGATGACTACACGTTGGCAATTGGAGTTTTCCCGTCAATTGTTTTGTGGGTACTCAGAATATCACTTCCGCTGATCGTATGTGGAGTATATCTCTTGTATATTCGACTGAGATTAAAAAAGACCGACCCTCGAGCCGTGGTCGTATTTGTTGCGGCATTGTCTTTTGCAATCCTCATAGGATACCAAATTGCAGATACTTTGTATCAGAATTGGTTTGAACGGAATCGATTTAAATTCCATCCTTATCTTCAGCTTGTTCCCCAACCATTTCAAGAACCAGTTGATTCTTCATCAAACATAATAAGAATATTTTGCCTCGGCGGTTCAACAACTGAATTGACAGACAGTAGAGGGAAAGATTGGGAATCTCGAGTTGAACATATTCTCAATGCTCAATATGGCCGTTCAAACATTAAAGTGTACAATCTCGGCAGGGAATGGTATACAACGCTCCATACCTTGATCAATTATGAAACGAATTTGCGACCTCATAAACCCGATGTCATACTTATTATGCAGTCAGTGAATGATCTGCTGCACAATGCAGATTTTTCAGTCTTCAGTCATGGTATATTCAGAGAAGACTACGGTCATTTCTATGGACCGGTCAATCGAATTATTCATCACGGAAGTTTACTCGATAAAATGAACAGTATAATTTCCGGTTTATGGTATTCTACACAAAAAGAAGTGATCACTACGGATTATTTCCCTGGAATTGTTTCATATAAACGAAATCTTTCAACAATGATTGAATTGGCGAAACACGATAGTACAAAAATTATTCTCATGACTGAACCTTCTTTATATAAAACAATAATGACGAAGGAAGAGGTTGCGGTTCTGGGAATGTTAAAGGTAGAAGCGATCAATAAACAGAAAGTGTGGAGTCTTCAGACGGCAGTCAATGGAATGAAGCAATATAACGAAACAATGAAAGAGATCGCCAAGTTGAATTCTTTGCATACCATTGATCTTGATTCGGCAGTTCCTAAATCATTAATCTATTTCAAAGATGACGTCCATTATACTGATTCAGCTTTTTCAGTGATTGCGCCGTTCATTGCTCAAGAATTGAATCGATTGTTACCAATGCAATCTGCAGGAAAACAATAAATAGTATGACAGTCCTTGGTCTATCAGCATTTTATCATGATGCCGCTGCCTGCATCGTTCGGGACGGAATAATTATTGCCGCTGCTCAGGAAGAACGTTTTTCGCGAAAAAAACATGATGAGCGATTTCCTCACCATGCAATTCAATATTGTCTACGCCACGCACAATGTTCAATCACTGACGTTGACGCAGTGGTATTTTATGACAAACCTTTCTTAAAATTCAATCGGTTACTTGAAACATACGTATCCCATGCTCCAAAAGGATTTCGTTCATTCATCATGTCTATGCCTGTGTGGTTGAAAGAAAAATTATGGCTTTCTGATGTTATTGCAGAGGAATTGAATTATACAGGGAAAGTATTATTCACAGAGCATCATGAATCCCATGCTGCATCAGCATTCTTTCCTTCACCGTTTGAACAAGCTGCAATTGTAACCGTCGATGGTGTTGGAGAGTATGCAACAACCTCTATTGCAGTTGGGGATAAGAATTCTGTGAGAATCATTGAAGAACAACATTTTCCTCATTCACTGGGTCTGTTGTATTCGGCTTTTACATATTTCACAGGATTCAAAGTAAATTCAGGTGAATACAAAGTGATGGGACTTGCACCCTACGGAGAACCAAAATATGTCAATATGATCTATGATCATCTTGTTGATGTTCGTGATGATGGTTCTTTTACTTTGAATATGGATTATTTCAATTTTGCTGTCGGTCTGACAATGACAAATGATAAATTTGCAGCATTGTTTGAAGGACCGGTACGAAAACCGGAATCGCCATTGACGCAGCGTGAAATGGACCTTGCAGCATCGGTTCAAGTTGTTACAGAAGAAATAATGATGAAGATTGTTCGACACGCAAAATCAATTACCGGCAAAAAAAATCTTTGTCTTGCCGGCGGTGTTGCATTGAATTGTGTAGCAAATGGGAAAATACTCAGAGAGAAAATATTTGACTCCATCTGGATCCAACCAGCAGCTGGTGATGCGGGAGGAGCATTGGGTGCGGCGATGATAGGGTATCATCACTATTTTAAGAAAGAACGCATCGTAGGTACTAAGGATACACAACACGGTTCGTACTTAGGTCCCTATTATTCTGATGACGAAATCAAAGCTTTTCTTGATGAAGAAAAGATCCCATTCACTCATTATCGTGATACTCAATTGTTATGTGATGATATTGCCGGAATGATATCGAATGAAAATGTGATTGGCTGGTTTCAGGGAAGAATGGAATTTGGTCCACGTTCACTTGGGAATCGTTCTATTCTTGGGGATGCCAGGTCTTCTGAGATGCAGAAGAAAATGAATTTGAAAATTAAGTATCGTGAAAGTTTCCGTCCATTTGCTCCAGCAGTATTAGCTGAATATGCTGCTGAATGGTTCGATATTCCTTGTGATAGTCCTTATATGCTCCTTGTTGCTGATGTTGTAAAGAATAAACAGCATCAAATGACCGAAACTCAGCAGAAGTTGTGGGGGATTGAAAAGCTGAATATTTCCCGTTCAGAAATTCCTGCTGTAACTCATATAGATTATTCGGCAAGGATTCAGACAGTTCATAACGATACAAATCCAATGTTTCATAAATTACTGAAATCATTTTATGACAATACAGGTTGTCCGGTAGTTGTAAATACATCGTTCAATGTTCGCGGAGAACCGATCGTTGAATCCCCCCGCGATGCCTATCGGTGTTTTATGAGGACTGAAATGGATGCGTTGGTGTTAGGAAATTTTCTTCTCCTCAAGAAAGACCAACCAGAATTTGCAGAGAAGACAGATTGGAGAAAAGAATATGAGTTGGATTAGCGAGGTTCGGCATGATATCTCATCGATACAATCCACACCACAAGAGTTAAAAAAGTTTGGTTTGACAATTGGCGGGATGTTATTACTGTTGTGCAGTGTTGCATTCTACTGGAATTGGTGGGGAAATGCGATTCTTCTTACAATTGGTGTATTTGGATTATTTCTAATTGTTTCAGGTTTAACAGTCCCAAAACTTCTTCGGGAAATTCATCATCTGTGGATGGGTTTTGCAGTTATTCTTGGAAGCATTGTATCGCGGATTATTCTTTTTTTTGTCTTCTATTCTGTTGTCACATTCATTTCAATTACCGCAAGAATTTTCGGGAAAAAATTCTATATTGCACACAACGATCATCAACGATCAACATATTGGATCCAACGAGACCAGCAGAAACCTATCAATTACGAACGAATGTCCTAAGGTACATTAGTATGGCTAAGCTTAAAATATTGACAGAATATTTTTCATTTCTCAAAGACAATAAAAAATGGTGGCTTCTTCCGATCGTTATTGTGTTAGTACTGTTTGGATTATTGATCGTTTTGACAAAGGGAAGTGCATTGGCACCGTTTATCTATACCATATTTTGAGGCAGAAAACCTTTGCTAAAGTGTCTATTGAAAACGGTTGACCGGTTTTATTCGTTAGACAAGGATAGAATTTTTTGCTTTAAAAGAATCGCATCTTGATAGTGCGGCTGCAGCTGTAACGCCTGGCCGGCAAACATCAGTGCTTTTTTGAATTCCTTTTTATTTGCGTACGCTGTTCCCAAACCGTAATAAATTGTTGTCTGCATTGTAATCATCTGTTCTTTTTGTGCTATCTGTAATGCATCCGTGAGAAACGTAATCCCCTCATCAAATTTTCCTTGATTTATTTTTATCAACCCCAAATCCAGTTTTGGAAACGGATATTTTGGATTTGAATTGATCGAAATTGTGTAATGAAGGATCGCCTCATCGATATTTCCCGTTTGACTTAATGCATTTGCCAAGAGGTAATGCGCATAAAAATTATACGGATATTCATCGATCACCGCCCGGTATGTTGTTATTGCTTGGTGGATATTACCTGTGCTCCAAAAACGCTGTGCGGTTTCATAACATCCTTCGTCCCATACTTTACCAATCGAGTATACCTGATCCACAACATTTTTCAAAACTGGATCAGCCTTTGGGTAAAACTTTTGCTCTACAGTAAAATTCCTGAACGGCCATTTTGAGGTAAGATTCTTCATTGAAACATCCGCAAATGCTCTATCCAGCCAGCTGATGTGTAAGCTATCATCAGTAAAAGGAATATTCTTACGAGAGTGAACAGGAGGGAGAATATTTTCTTTTTGAATCTTATCAACGAACCCATTTGCGATCAAATAATATCCATTGGCTTTCGGGTGAAGATGTTCCCAAAATAAAGAGGTGTCTGAAATACCGTTTGTGCTGTTCAGTTGAAAAATTGAATCAGACGAAAAGAAAGGGATGGAATTTACTGCGCAGACATTTTTGATGATAAAATTGATCGTTCCGGGAGCTCGGAATTTTAAGAGATCATAATCACGGGCAGATTCAAAACAAAACCGTGCTTTGGTAACATCATTAAGACCTAGCGATATCATTCCACCCAGATATTGTTGATACGCATTGGATGAATCCAAATGGGACAAGGAATTAAATTTTGCAGATGCAAGATCATATTTTTTTGTGCTGAGTAATTGCTGGATTTCAGAATACTCTTTTGATTGGGACGAGTCATACTCAAATGGTGAGAATCGCAAATTCGAGGTAACATCACTAACAATAACTGGAATGTTATGATTCCGATACGATCGAATAATATCGGTGAGGTTTCTTTCGAAATTGAGGAACACTTTTTTTGCATCAAATGAATTAAGATCAACTAGTGCACCGTTTGAAACCTGTTTCATGAGATTCACTTCCAGAGACTGTGGTTGGGATGATGTATTTCCCAGCGACTGAATAAGTCGAATGATAGAAAGATCCCTAATATTATATTTTAGTTGTGTTATCGCAGGGAATTGTTTTTCCAGCCAGGATGCGCCGATCCCATCCGGTCCATAGAACTCATTGTGACCGGTATAGATCAAAACAAGATCTGGTTCGAGACGAAGAAATTCTTTGGTGAGATGAAGAATAACATTGGTGTTGATTGCCGATGCACCGAGATTGATTACTTCGATTTCTTTTTCGGGATAAAGATGTTGAAGTTGTCGTCGGACCATTCCCGGAATATTTGCTGTCATCTGATAGGGAACGCCGAACATCGATGATTCACCAAGGCACAAAATTCGAAATGTTTTGTCAGTCTTCTGTTTTCTAACCAATGAAGGCTTGAATTCAGGGACCAATCGGTCATTTGCAGGGAAATAGGGTTTGAGGAAACTTCGATTTATCTGGTACCATTCAATTTGATCGTAGGTAACTTCAGACAAGAATTTTGGATGAAGTTCAGGAAAGAGATATTCGATACTTTTTTCCAAACCAAAAAAGAGTATTCCTGTAAATGCTATTGTGAATAGTGCAAAGATAATTTTTTTAGATGTAGTCATAGCCTTAATTTATATTGAATTTAATAGCAAGATAAGAGAATTTCTCTCAACTTCTTAACTGATTAAGTTACCGATGACTTGATTGAAGTATATTTTTCAATCGTACTCTTGACTCTGAACTATTATTGCCCTAAGTTCCTGAAAGCCCTTCCATAGAATACGAAATAACCAAAGGTATAGTTTGGCAGTCACAATTTACGATATAGCAAGGGAAGCCAAAGTAGGGATCGGAACAGTTTCCAGAGTTCTCAATAATAGTCCTAAAGTGACTACTGAGACACGCGACCGTGTTGTTACTGTAGCAAAAAGACTTAATTACCAGCCTCACGCATTTGCTCAAGCTTTAGCACGTAAACGTTCAAATACGTTAAGTGCAGTGATTCCTTTCTTTACCAATTATTTTTTCATTCAGGTTCTCCAAGGAGTTCAGGAAACACTCGCCGCAGTCGGTTATGATCTCATCATTCATGGCGCTAATACGCAATTACAGTTAGAAGAATATCTGGAACATTCGATGCGCAAAGGGAGAGTTGATGGAACACTGCTCTTTTCCTTAAAACTGCCCGATCGATTTGCAGAAGTCTTCATCGAAAAAAACAATCCGCTTGTTTTAGTTGATACATTTCATCCTCAGTTTGATTCTATTAGAGTCGATAATACCGAAGGGACGAAAAAAGCAACCGAACATCTTTTATCGCTTGGTCATACAAAAATCGGCATGCTTAATGCAAATCTGAGCAGTGTCCCGGCGCAGGAACGATTGATGAGTTTTAAAGAAACATTGAATGCACACGGTGTAGAAGTTCAGGAAGAGTATATCATCAATAGTTCATACACAAAGAATGACGGTTTTAGCAGAGAGGCAGGTTATGAAGGGATGCTTGAATTTTTAGGACGAGGAGTAAAACTTCCCTCTGCCTTTTTTGTTTCGAGTGATATACAAGCCATCGGAATGATTGCTGCGTTACGTGAAAATAATATCAACGTTCCAGATGATATTGCTATCGTGAGTTTTGACGATATAGAAATTGCAAAATATTTTAATCTCACTACAATGCAGCAGCCGATGTATAAAATGGGAGAACTCGCGGTTAAGAAAATGTTGGAGAGGATCGAAAATCCCTCTGCGCCTATCTCTTCCGTAAATTTTACCCCCACGCTTGTTGTGCGTTCCAGCTGCGGTGCTAACAAAAATTATATATTAAATGATAATCGATAGAGCAATTTGTTCACAAGAATTAATCGGAGTGTCGTAATGAAAAAAAATGTTATCATCTCTTTTTTGACGCTTCTTATCACATCAGCCCTGTTTGCAGGAACAAGCGGAAAAATTTCCGGTACGATCACAGATGCAAAATCCGGTGAAGCTTTACCTGGAGTGAACGTCGTTGTCGTTGGTACGAACTACGGTGCGGTGAGTGATTTTGAAGGAAACTATAATATTATCAATCTGTCGCCCGGGACATACGCGATCAGGGTCTCGGCGATAGGGTATTCGCCGGTGACAGTGAATACGATCAAGGTGAACATCGATCTAACAACTCGTCAAGATTTCAAATTAAGTGAAGAAACAATTCAACTTGCCAATGAGGTTGTGATCACCGCTGAACGCGCGTTAGTCCAAAAAGATCTGACAGCAACAACCGCAGTCGTAAGCGGTGATGATATCAAACAGCTTCCCGTTACAGAAATCAGTCAGGTAATTGGATTACAAGCCGGAAGTGTTGATGGTAAAATTCGCGGAGGTCGTTCAGGTGAAGTTGCATACTGGATCGATGGTGTTCCCGTGACAGATGTGTACAATGGCGGAACAGTTGTTGACGTTAACCCGAGTATGGTACAGGAACTTCAAGTGTTGTCTGGTGCATTCAATGCTGAGTACGGCCAAGCAATGTCAGGTATTGTAAATATTTCTACCCGTGAAGGAACAGATAAATTTGCAGGTAGTGTCACAGCGTATGGCGGAGATTTCTTAAGCAATAGAGGAAACGTATTTAAGGGGATCCAAAAATTTGAACCGATGAATATCCGAAATATTGAAGCGAGTCTAAGTGGTCCTATCATTCCGGGTGATGTTTCGTTCTTTTTAAATGCACGGAATATTTACTATGGCGGATATCATAATGGTATCAGAAAATTCAACCCGAATACCGTTGCCATTTTGCAAAATGATTCAATGTATATCCTTGGTACAAATCCCTATAAAGATTCCCTGGCAGTCTATAATGCACTTCCTACCAATCAAAAATCAAATGCGGATACATTGAACAAATATTATAATCTGTATTATAATGCACTACGCGCAAACAATAAGAATGGAGTAGGGGACGGTAAAACTGTTGCAATGAACTGGAATAAAAAAATATATCTGCAGGGGAAGATCGCAACGAAAATTACTTCAATGCTAAAATTGAATTTGACCGGTATCTATGATGAAGTGGAATCGCAGCCTTATGATCGATTCTACCAATACAATCCGGATGGGAAAGGTAAAGATTACAATAAAGGGTACACCGCTATTCTTCAATTGACGCATACATTAAGCAACTCCACTTATTATACTGTTGGTGCATCGTTTTTTGAAAAATCATTCCAACATTATCTTTATGAAAATCCATATGATACCCGATATGTCAACGGTGCACTTGGAACGACATTCAATGCAATTAGTTTTGCCACCGGAGGCAATGATCTTAATAGATATTATCGTTCAACCACTACCGGACTATTAAAAACCGATCTGAGCAGTCAGGTTGATAATGAACATTTCGTAAAAACGGGAATTGAAATTCGACAACATCGGATCTTTAGCGAGAATATCAATCTTATTCCAATTGATGCACAGACAAGTTACACACCGGTATTAACCTCACAGTATATCGCAACGCAGATCCTTGGTGACAGCACATCGGTTCACGATCGATATGTTCACAAACCAACTGAACTTTCGGCGTATATGCAAGATAAAATGGAATTCAAGGATTTGATCATTAACATCGGTGTTCGTTTTGATTATTTCGAACCTGATGCAAATGTGTTGACCGATGATGAAGACCCGTTTATTTATGATCCTGTCAAACCGGCAAATATCTTTTTCGATTATAATGGCAACGGCGAACAAGATCCCGGTGAACCGTTAAAAACGTATTCGGACCGAGCAAAATACTGGTATAAAAAAGCAACTCCAAAATATCAGATCAGTCCTCGTTTTGGTGCATCATTCCCGATCACCGATCAAGGAGTCATACATTTCTCTTATGGACACTTTCTTCAGATCCCAAACTTTGAACGATTGTATCAGAATCCATTGTTTAAGATCGGATCAGGAACAGGTAATGTTGATGTGAATGGATCGCCGACAGGAAATGCAGATCTCAAGCCTGAACAAACCATCAACGGAGAAATCGGATTGCAGCAGCAATTGACAGATGACCTAAGCATGGAAGTAACTGCGTATATGCGTGACATCCGTAACTTAACGGGAACACGAGCAGACCAGATCAGTGTTGGCGGCGGCGGTCCTCAAGCTGCACGGAAATATACTAAATACGTTAACAGCGACTTTGGATTTGTCCGAGGATTCATTATTTCGTTGGATAAACGATTTGCTGAAGGTTTGAGCATGACAGTTGATTATACATTCCAAATTGCACGAGGGAGTGCTTCCGATCCAAATGATTCGCGAAATAGTACAGCAGGCGGAACATTGCCGGAAGTACAATTGAATCCATTAGGATGGGATCAACGACACACCGTCAATTCTGTAATTTCCTATACCGGAGAATCATATGGAGCTAGCGCGATTGCACGATACGGAAGCGGGTTGCCATACACACCGCGAGCGTCGAGCGATGTATCTGTATTTCTGACGAACACAGGAATTAAACCCACCTATTATAATGTCGATACTCGGTTTTATAAAAATATCATGATAGACGATATACGATTGATGGTGTTTCTCAGGATCAATAATATCTTTGATATTGCAAACGAAACCGGTGTGTATGATGATACAGGCAGAGCAGGATTAACATACGATGAGAATAGAGCAAGACAAAATAATACCAAAGAATATGTCAATACGATCAGCGATTATTATACCAATGCATCACAATATTCTGAACCACGAAGGATCGAGTTTGGATTTACGGTAGATTTTTAATCATCGTGATCGGATTACAAGAGATTATAATTTAAAGGAACGTTGTATATGAAAAAGAACATTGTTAGCGTGCTAATTTTACTGAGTGTGTGCGGATCGTTGATGGTCGGTCAGTCGGTAAAATCGGGCAGACAATATTATTTGACGGCTGTTCATAATGGCAATCGTGTTATGACCATTTTTGGTAATTATGGAGTCATTGGTCAACCATCTACTTCATCGGTCCGTGGATCTTGGAAATTTCCTACCAATGGATATGTAGGGGATGTTTCACTGTTTGTGGGAGCAGAAATTCAATTACCTGGAAATGTCACTTTCCATTCTGTCGTTTCATGCCCGGTACAACGTCCGACGAAAAATCCTGATACCGATATCAGTGGAAATGATTACTGGACGTTCATGCCGCAGGATGGATATGCAAGCGGTTCACGATTGAACGGACAAAAAAACCAAAGTATTGCGATGAATATCGATCCGGAGAGTTGGCCAAAACTCTGGCCCGACAAATTAACGGACGCAACCGATCCGGGTTGGTCAGGAAAATGGAATGGATATTTTGGGAAACGAGCAAGCGCTGATCAAGAAAGTTATTTTGTGATGGATGATAATAATGATGTGCGGTATAATTTTTCTTCGAACAATTCACTGCTTGGTGTTGCTTTCAAACCTGATTCAAATGATTTGACACGGAACGGGCTTGGACTTGTTGTTCGTGTTCGCGGGCTGCAATGGGCTCAAACATTAGCTCAAGATAATATCTTTTGGTTGTACGAAATTGAGAATACAAGCACAACCATCTACAACCGTGCGATTTTCGGAATGTTAGTTGGAACGTATGTTGGTGTCAGCGGTCCCGCATCCGATCGATATGCTGAGTATGATGATGACTGGTCTTTTTATGATGTGAATGAGAATATCACATACACCGGAGATTATCCTCGTGACAATTCAAGAAACCCATTTTGGCAAGGACCAGTCGGAATGGTTGGATATGCATTCCTCGAAAGTCCGGGAAATCCATTTGATGGAATTGATAATGATGATGATGTGACCAAAATCGTTCCTGGTTCACTGCTCCCGAAATTTAAAGCGACTGATTTTGATTCGGTTCTCGTTAATGCCAATGATCAACTCGTTACGATCAAAGACGATTTCTCACGAGTAGTCATCACAGTTCCGGCAGCACCATTCAAGATCAAAACACGAGGTAAAGATTCAGTCACAATCATTCCTGGAACAACAAAATTATGTGAAGGTAATGTCGTCAAATTGTCTATCTCCAGCAGTGTTGATGTGATCAGTCCAAGCGCTTATGATGGTGTTGATAATGATTTTGACGGAATTATTGATGAGAATTTTTATCTCCATTATCGTCAGGTAAAAGTTGATAACAGTACGAATCCACCCCGAACATTGATCGATGTTCTCCGTCCGGTCAGATATTTCGATTACAAAACACTTGCTTACAATCCTCTTTCAATGATCGATGAACGTCGAGACGACGGTGTAGATAATGATAATGATTGGGATCTCTTATATGATGATACCGGTAAAGATGGAATCTTTGACCCATTGAATTTGGATCAAGGCGAAAAAGACGGAGTGCCAACGGAAGGTGAACGAAATTATGATTCACGTGACGTTGATGAATCCGATCAAATTGGACTGACAAGTTTCGTCTACTTCACCAACAGCGGAGATCAAGTTGACCTTCGTGATGACGAGGATCTTTGGAAACGTATGCAGCCCGGAACATTTTCCGTTCCCGTTTCCATCGTTGACAATAAACCGGTCAACGGAGAAGATGGAGATTTTATTTATGGTTCGGGTTTTTTCCCGCTGCTTCCTAAGAAAACGGAATTTCTTTCACTGGCGCTTGTCTTTGGCGGCGGTAACGGAGGTTCGAGACAGGATGATATCAATGATCTGTTGAAGCATAAAAAAACAGTTCAGGAAATCTATAACGCAAACTATCAATTTCCAATCGCACCGGATCCGGCCCCGGTACTCACTGCGGTTCCGGGTGATGGAAATGTAAAATTATATTGGGATCGGAAATCTGAAGATGCCGTTGATCCGGTTTTGAGATATAAAGATTTTCAAGGATATAAGATCTTCAGAGCAACAGATCGTACGTTTAACGATGCTTTTGTCGTCACAAACGCTGATGGAATCGCAAAAGGATTCAAACCGGTATTTCAAGTTGATGTTGTTGACTCCATTTTGGATTATTTTTATCCGCCAAAGGATATTTTTCAAGGTCAAGAGGGATTCACCTATTATATGGGAAAGAATTCCGGATTGGTCCATGAATTCACCGATACGGAAGTGATGAATGGACGAACATATTATTATGCGATCGTTGCATACGATAACGGAGATTTCAACAAAGGTATTATGCCTTCTCAAAATAGCTGGAATATTACCACTGATGAAGGATCGGGCAAAATTCAAAGTACATCGTCAAACGTTGCTGTCGTTATTCCCGGTGCTAAATCGCTTGGGTACACAGCTCCCACCGGTTCACAGTTAACAAAGCATTCAGCGAAAGGGACAGGGAAAATATTCTATAGTATTGTAGATGAAAACCAAGTCTCAGGAAGCACGTATGCTGTAACATTTAATGACACACGCGACAGCGGCAAGATGGTGCAAGTCACCACGTCATACTCAGTGCTTGATTCAACCTTTCATACCGAAACAGTTGTACCGGGAAAAGTTGACACGCTGTTTGTTTTCCTGCAGCGAAAGAATTTTCTACCCGGTTCGGTCACACTCTTCGCACAAGATGGTTCGATCATTCCCCCCACAAAATATATTATGAATTTAGATCGAGGAGCGATACGAGCAAAGAATCCTAAAGACCTTCAGGCAGATCCGGCAAATCTTAAGAAGTATTCAATACGGTACCGGTATTATCCTGTCTATAAAAGTGCAAATATTAATTCATCACCCTACGTAAAAGAGACTAAGGATACAGATATCTTTGATGGAGTTCAGTTGGCATTCGATAATAATTGGTCGATCAATTTGAATGACACCGTATCCGGTTTTACCGACCAATCGAGAGCATATATTTTTACATTCTCAACGGTGACCATTGCTCAGGACCCGAACGATCCATCACTTGATATCATCCCAACACGATATCCTGCAGATTATGATATTGTCTTCAGTGCAGGAATTTCTGACACCTCAAGTGATTTTTACAGTTCAACAAAGATTCCTGTGAACTTCACGATCAACAATATTTCGGATAATAAAAAAACACGATTTGTTTTTGATGACGTGGATTTTGATGCAAAGCTTGGTCCGAAAGACAATTTGATCTTTTTCGATTATGATGCCAAAGATTCGTTGCGGTATACGTGGTTTATGGCTTTCAATTCAAAGACATCAAATGATACTATCTATACTTTCACTGCCGGTGATACATTAAAACTGAGAACTACGAAACCATTCCGTAATGGAGATGTCTATACGTTTGCTCCAGCCAAACCGTATATCAAACAAGCTTTGACTTCTAAAGATCTTGATAACATCCGTGTCGTACCAAATCCGTACGTCGTTGCTTCAGACAGAGAAGCGGCAAACTATGGTGCTAAATTTGGCAGGGGTGAAAGAAAAATAGATTTCCAGCATGTTCCCGCAGATGCAAAGATATCCATCTTTACTGTGCGCGGGGAGCTCATTCGAGTTCTTCGAGCCAACGGATCGATCGGAGTTGGAACAGTTGATTGGGATGTAAAAACCGAAGAAAATCTAGACGTTGCATATGGGGTGTACTTCTATGCTGTAGAATCATCTGTCGGCACAAAGACAGGAAAAATTGCAATCATAAAGTGATTGACAGGAGAATGAAATTATGAACAAGCTTTATAAATTTACAATTCTATTGACAGTTTTTTTTCTCTCTCTTGTTGGTCAATCCAAGGTTGGAACGTCCGCGGCTCCATTTCTCGGAATGCCGATCGGAGCACGATCGATAGGAATGGGGAGTGCGTCGGTTGCACTTTCGTCTGATGCAACTGCAATCTTTTATAATCCCGGTGCAATGGCTCCATTAGGGTATTCTCAAGCGGTCATCTCGCATACCAATTGGCTCGTTGGGACAAAATTTGATTGGGCCGGAGTTGTGATCAATCTTGATGGAACCAATGCCGTTGGAGTCAGTTTTACTCAATTGAATTATGGCGAGGATATTGTAACAACGGACTATGAGCAAAACGGAACCGGTGAAAAATGGTCTGCGTCTGATCTTGCAATTGCTTTAACGTATGCCCGGAATTTAACGGATCGGTTTGCCATTGGAGGGACAGGTAAGTATATTCAACAGAAAATATGGAATTCTTCTGCCAGTGCGATGGCTGTCGATGTTGGTCTATTGTATAATACCGGATTTAATGGCTTGAAAATTGGCATGAGTATTTCTAACTTTGGGTCGGATATGAGGATGGATGGTAAGGACCTCTTTCGTGCGATCGATCTTGATTTGGAAAACCTTGGTAATAACAGCAAACTGATTACGCGATTAAAGACCGATGATTGGCCTTTGCCGTTGTTTTTCCGCGCAGGTATTTCACTGGATGCGATGAAGGATGAGGATGTACGTTTTACCGTAGCAGCAGATGCTTTACGACCGAGTGACAACAGCGAAAGCGTCAATGTAGGCGGTGAATTTGCATTTAAAGAAATGATATTTCTGCGTGCGGGAAAACGCCAGCTGTTCTTAGAGAATGTGATGGAAAATTATGCATTCGGCGGTGGCATCCGTTACGAACTGAGCGGAGTCAATGCCTTATCGATCGATTATTCTTACCAGCAATTTAAGATCTTTGGAGGAGTTCAAACATTTGATGTTGGGTTCTCCTTCTAAATTTTTCGTTTTTTTTGTTGTAAAACATAAATCACCAAAACTAATGCAGTTAAACATTTTTGCTACCACAAAGGAGGTCCAACGGCAAAAAAAAATCAGAATTTGCTTTAGCTGTAACAGTACCATAATCCACCATATTTAATCAACCATAGGAGTTATTCTATGAAAAATGTACTAAAAGTTGTTCTGCTTATGTGTTTCTCCCTTGGCATTCTTGCGGCATCAAGCCCGGAACGTCAGGAGAAATTAAAAGAAGAACAAGCATTCCGCAAAGCTTCGTTAAAACAGACGCAAGTGACGGCTGCTTCTTCTGCCTGGACACCGTATTTTATCGGTGCAGGAATTACAGTGAAACATTTTGACGTTCGTTCAAATGGTATTATTTGGG
Source organism: uncultured Chitinophagaceae bacterium (assembly GCA_964409765.1). Taxonomy (GTDB): domain Bacteria; phylum Bacteroidota; class Ignavibacteria; order UBA10030; family UBA8401; genus UBA8401. The sequence goes on along the minus strand of CAYPEM010000032.1, from coordinate 7,475 downwards.
CGTTAGGATTTAATTCAACTACCGATATCGCTTTTTATTCTGCCGATAACGGGAATAGTTGGACAAGTACAAATCTTCCTGTTACAGTTAACAATGGGTATTGCAACGTAGCATCAAATAACGATTCTTCTGCTGTTATTGGTGATTATGATGGTAACATCCTCCGTTCAGTTGACAAAGGAAAGACATGGACGAAAGTCTATACATATTCAAATCCTGATTCTGCATATTTTGATGCGATCAGATTTATTGATGCAAACGTAGGACTTGCAGTTGGTGATGCTGATTTTTATGGCCTGCATGTTGCAAAAACAACTAACGGCGGTGCTACTTGGACAGCGTTAAGAAATCTTCCTGATTCTGCAAAAGGCGCAGGACGCTTCTTCGCTTCATCAACCTTTGGTCAGATCATGCAAAGCGTTGGCAATACAGTTTGGATCTCTTATTATTCTGCTTCTGCTCCGCGCAGAATGATTGCTCCGGTTCTTAAATCTGTTGATGCTGGTGCAACATGGACCTGGATAGAATCACCAACTCTTCGAGGTGGCGTCAATAATTATTATTTCCGTTCTATGGCATTTATGGATGCTAATATTGGATTTGCAGTTGGTCGACAGGTGAATGCTGCAGCACCAACGTTTTTATATCCATTGCATAAAACAACGGATGGTGGTGCGACATGGAGCGATACTTTAGCTATTGGTGCTAGTGGTCTTGCAAATCTTAGAGCATATGTTCCTTATGTAATTCCCGGAACAAAAAATGTTTTCTTCATGGGACAAAATGGTGCTAACCATGGATCATGGATGTCAGCAGATAGCGGAAAAACATTTACCCCGATAGCATCACCGGCAACAGCTGGTGCGTTCCGTGCAATTGGTGCAAAAGATGCTTCCACTATCTATGGTGGTAGTGGTTCAGGATTCTTTAAATATATCCCTTCAGTAAAAGTTACGTTCATTGCAAATACTGCCGGTGTACCTGATACAATGAAGGCAACTTCATTCGTACAGATCCGCGGTAGTGCAGCGCAATTAACATGGGATAACCTCTCACCAACAAAGATGACCAATCTTGGAACAGTAACAAATCCAAGTGATTATTGGACATACACCGGATATTTCCCGGCAAATGCTGCATTCAACTATAAATTCTTCACCAATGCAAAAGCTGCAATCACTGGTGCTGATAATGGATGGGAAGCAGATCTTGCCCCAGGAAATCGTCAGTTAGCAGTTGGTAACAATGATACAACAATTGATGTTCAGTATGTCAATGCATTCAGTGCAGACAAACCGGCTCAGTATGCTGCACCATTCCCAACAGGCAAAACAGATACAGTCGTTGCTTATCTTCGAGTGAACATGAAGAGCTTTGAAACATTCGATCCAGCAAAACATAAAGTTGGTGTTCGTGGATCGTTTGCTGCTTCAAACTGGGGAACAACAATTATCATGAAAGCGGAACAACCCCATGCAAACGGCGGTCAAGGAAATTATGCTGATGCAGATAAGTTCTATCAAGTTCCAATCTATTGGAAGAAGAGCTTGCTCGATTCAGCCAGTGCTGAAAAGACCATGCGATTCAAATTCGTGATCCATAATATCAATGCTCCGAATACAGAGGATTGGTCGTTGATGGTTGATAATCCAGATTATCAGATCGAATTCCCAATGCCGAAAAAAGATACAACAGTTGCATGGAGATGGTACCGCGGTGTTCCGTATACACCACCACAAGGAAAAGATTCTATCACAGTTAAATTCCGTGTAGATCTTTCAACAGCAACAGCAGCAAAAGGATTCAAAGCCGGTGATACCGTTATCGTAAAATCAGGTTTTGATCTTACCGCTGGTCAAGTATACACCGATACATTGAAAAAAGTTGGTCTGACAGGCGCGATCTATGAAACAGCAAATCGTCTGATCAAAGGTGTAGCTGCAACAAAGTTGTTGAACTATCAATATTATTCGATCTTCAACACAACCGAAGTACGCGAAATTTTCTATGATTTCGATTATACCGGTTCAGACAACAAAGCAGAACGACGTAAATATGTAGTACCGGCAAGCGGCTCAACAATAACTATTGCTGATACATCTGTATTTGTCGATAACATGAGACGTCGTCCAACATTCCAAAGCAAAGCAAAACTTGCTCGCAATGTGAATGTTACATTTACCGTCGATCTACGTCCGGCATATTATCATGTGTCGATCGGTGATACGATCTATGCAATTCAAGGTTCATACAAGAATCTTACCCTTGCAGACAAAGATAGTATCTATGGTTTTGGCGTTTGGATCAATGGTCCTGCAGTCGGCGGTTGGGGAAATACCAACGGCGATTGGGGTGCTGGTCTCCGCGAAAACTTAGCAAAGAAGATGTATGATAACGGAACCAATGGCGATAAAGTTGCCAATGATCGTATCTATTCACGTTCATACAAATTCTACAAAGATTCAGCAAACAATACCGTAGGTCAAGTATTCAAATTCGGTATTGGCGGCGGTGATAACGAAGCTGGTAAAGGTGGATTCGGAAACAACCACGTACGTAATATCGATGATGCTGATACCGTAGCAACAATCGCGGAAGATTTCGGAAGCATCAACCCGAAATATTATCGTGCATGGGATTACACGAAACACACCACCGGTGTTGAACGAATTGAAAATGTGATTCCGGCTGTTTATGAACTGAGCCAGAACTATCCAAATCCGTTCAACCCATCAACAACAATCAACTATGCTATCCCAACAGATGGACTTGTTTCCTTGAAGATCTACAACATTCTCGGACAAGAAGTTGTTACGTTGGTGAATAAAGTTCAAGTTGCTGGTGCTTATCAAGCGACCTTCAATGCAAGTGCACTCTCCAGCGGTGTGTACTTCTACAAGATCGAATCCGGCAGCTTCTCTTCAATCAAGAAGATGATGTTGTTGAAATAATTATTGTATGATGGAGTTGAAGAATGAATAATTCTGAACACTCTTCAGCAGTATGAAATCAAAGAGGCAGGGTAAGTAATTGCCCTGCCTCTTCTACTTTTTACCACAACCACAGAACATTTTTTCTCTACCACTATGTCATCAACCCCCATTATCATACCAGATTGGATAAAAGAAGCGGTCTTTTATCAGATATTTCCCGAACGGTTTGCCAACGGAGATACATCGAACGATCCTCCGAACGTTGAACAGTGGGGCAAACCTCCGAAAGGGAACAATTATTTTGGCGGGGATATTCAAGGGATCATGAATAATTTAGGACACCTTAAACGGCTTGGTGTCAATGCAATCTATCTCAATCCCATCTTCGCAGCAAAATCGAACCACAAGTATAATACATCCGATTATTCGATCATCGATCCTTCGTTTGGAACCAATGAACTGTTCGACAGGTTCGTGCTGCTCTGCAGAGAGTATGATTTCAAGATCGTCATCGACGGTGTGTTCAATCATGTCGGCACGGATCATTTTGCATTCAAAGATGTAAAAGAAAAGGGAAAAGATTCTCCTTACGCGTCATGGTTCAATATTTTTTCTTTTCCGGTTTCATCGCCGAACAAACCGAACTATGAATGCTGGTGGGGATATGGTTCGCTTCCAAAATTGATGGTGCAGAATCCTGAGGTGAAGAAATATATTTTTGATGTGACAAAATATTGGAATGACAGAGTGCATGGCTGGCGATTAGATGTTCCGAATGAGATCCCTCATGAATTCTGGAAAGAGTTTCGGATCAAGATGAAAGGAACAAATCCCAATTGTTACATCGTCGGTGAATTGTGGGAAGACGCAAGTCCATGGCTTCAAGGGGATGAGTTTGACGGCACAATGAACTATCGTTTTCGTCAGGCACTATTGGACTATTATGTGTTTGATAAGATCCTGACTGATGAGTTTGATAAACGATTGGAATCGATCCGCAATTCCTATTCCCGTCAGCATAATTTCGGAATGCTGAATATGCTGAGCAGTCACGATACAGAACGGTATTTAACATTATGTCAGGGTGAATATTGGAGAATGAAGCTCTCGGTCATTCTTCAAATGACCTACATTGGAGCACCGATGATCTATTACGGTGACGAGATTGGAATGGAAGGTGGGAAAGATCCCGATTGCAGGCGAACGATGGAATGGGATGAAAAGAAATGGGACAAAGATCTCTTCACGCTTTATCAGCAGCTCATTCAGATGCGAATCAATTCTCCTGCTCTGAGACGAGGCCGTTTTAAAACGCTGGTTGCAGATAATCACCAAAAAGTTTTTGCATTCGAGCGTCAACTGAATCTTCATTTTGCGTATGTACTCATTAACCGACGCGATAAAATAATGAAGACAGAGATCACCATAGACAGCAGGATCAAAGAACTCAAGGATGAGTTTACCGGAACTGTCTATCATCCTGTTGATGGGCATATAATTGTGGATATCCTTCCACACAGCGCACGAATATTTATTAATCAGTTAGAAGAAGAATTGAATTAAGATGTTGAAGTATTTATAAAAAATGAGAGGATCAGTGATGAAAAAGAAATTCGTTGTTTTATTTTTTGCAATCGTAGCCATATCGGCATACGCTCAAGATCAGGTGGATGTAACATTTCGGTATTCAGCCCCAGCAAGTCCCACAATGTTTGTTGTCGGTGAATTTAATGGATGGAATAACGCCGCAAATGCCATGGATTATCAGGGAAATAATCTCTGGACGAAAACAGTACGTCTTGCTGTCGGCGGTAACCCAACTCCTCCGTCGGTTGGAGTTCCCGGCGCGTGGCAGTATAAATTCTATTTTGCCGGCGCAGGTCAGTGGCCAAACGATCCATTGAACCACAATGAGAATCCGAAGGATAATAATAATACGTTCATCTATACCAAGGATGTTACCATCTATCATTTCCTTCCGAACCAGAAACAATCTATCGTCAAGACCAGTACACCGACTATTACAGCGTACCTTTTTCCAAAGATTGGTGCAACAGTCGATACCTCGTCGATTAAAGTCACCATTGATGGCGTTGAATATATTAATCTCGGGAAATATTACGACGAACCGAATAAGCTCTTCTCGTTTCAAAGTCCGGCAGTACTTACCAATGGAAAGCATTATGTTTCTCTTTTTGTCAAAGCTTCAACTGGAAATTCCAACACTGATTCCGTGAATTTCACAACGCAGGCGGGATTTGTTCAGATCACATCACAGGGAAATTATTCAACGCGAAACCCGATCCGCACCATCCACGGACAAGTTCAAAATACTTCGATCACGACTGCAAAAGTCATCCGAAATAACAGTGATACAACTTCGGTTACTGTGACCGGCGGATTGTTTACTGCAACCGATACATTGACCGATGGAGTAAACTCATTTAAAGTAAATATCGATACAAACGGAACGATTGTCTCATCTGAATTAGTAACATACAATTATCTTGTCAATCATTCGCCCTTTGCAAAAGCTGCGGTATCATTTGCATCAGGAAATCAAATTACGTTAAGTGCTGCCGGAAGTTCTCATCCGGACGGTAAAACGATGATCTATAAATGGCTGAATGATCCAAAAACTCCATTCGGATTAACCGGACAGAGCGGTGAGACTGTTACATTAACAAAACCGACTACTCCGGGAGAATATTATTATACTTTGATTGCTTCCGACAGCCTTGGCGCAGCAGATACAGCACGATTCTATTTCATCATTAAAAAAGATGGGAACTACGAAAATCCAACCATTGCATCGAACCCTCAATGGGTAAAACAGGCGCGGGTGTATTTCATGTTTCCAAAAGCGTTCACTGCGCAGGGAACAATTCCTGCTGCAACCGCACGGTTGCAGTACATCAAGGATATGGGATTCAATGTCATTTGGGTGATGCCGGTGATGGTGAATGCTTATCCGATCGATCAGAATTATGGACCCGGGTACAACATCACCGATTTCTATAACGTTGCTCCGGAATATGGTTCGAATCAAGATTTCAAGAATTTCATTTCACAAGCACATGGACTTGGACTCAAAGTCATTCTTGATGTCACACCAAACCATACGTCACGATTCCATCCGCAATCGCTCGATGCTCATCTTTTTAAACAAGATTCACGGTATTGGAATTGGTATGAGCATACAACTATAGCTCATAATACGAACGGACTCGGCCAATCATTCGATGCCGATGGATTTAATTATTACAGCGGTTTCAGTGATCAATTGTTGAATTACAATTGGGCAGATATCGATGCACGCACGGAAATGATCAACGTCTATAAACATTGGATCAAGGAATTCGATCTTGATGGATATCGATTTGATGTCTATTGGGGACCTCACCGTCGATACGGCGAAGTAAATATGGGAATACCTGTCCGCGCTGCATTGAAACACATTAAACCGGATATTTTCCTGCTTGCTGAAGATGACGGAACCGGTTCAGGAACAGAAACGATCTATGCCGATTATTCAGGCGGCGGCGGAGTGGATGCAGCGTATGATTTCAAATCGTATTTCAATCAGATACGCGGATTTGGCTTCAGCACTTTGGGAGTTGATAATCTTCATAATGAATTGAACAACGGCGGATTCTTTCCGGGACCAAATTCATTATATATGAGATTTATGGAATCGCAGGATGAAGATCGTATTTCCTATTTCTATTCGAACAGCAATGCGCTTGATGCGATAACGACATTCAATAAATCAAAGCCAATGGCATCGGTGATCTTTTCCGTACCAGGTTTTCCGATGATCTGGAATGGTCAGGAAGTGGGATGGGGATACGGGCTTACCGGTGCAAAAGAAAAACGTAATCGCTCTACAATTTCGTGGGATTTTCAAGGAGCACCGATCCTGACACCGCATTACCAGCGTCTTGCATGGATTCGCGGAGCGTTTCCCGCATTTGCGACGCAGACATTCTCTCGCATTGGAACGAATGACGGAGCAGTCTATGGAATTCTTCGTCCATACTTGAATGATAATGCGATCACACTTGCAAATGTTGCAGAACAACAACGCTCAGTGACGTTGAATCTCTCCATTAGCGGGACGCCGAATCTGTTATTCAGCAATCCGACCGATGGAAAAACATACTATGTGAATGATGTGTATAACGATTCAACATATCAGATCACATTCACCGGCGGTGCTGCGAATTTTTCGATGAACATTCCTCCGTTCGGTTCTGCGGTGTTGATCATTTCGGATTCAGTTCGGAAGATCATTGTTCCGAAGATAACATCAGTTCAACAATTAGCTGAGTCAGTGATTCCAGAGAGTTATTCGCTATCACAAAATTATCCTAATCCCTTTAATCCTTCAACAATGATCAATTATCAATTACCAATGAATAGTTTGGTAACGATAAAAGTATTCGACGTTGTTGGGAGAGAAGTGGCAACACTTGTAAATGAACGACAAGAAGCTGGATCGTACCAAACATCGTTCAATGCGCAGGGATTGTCGAGCGGATT
>CAYPEM010000031.1:52495-58853 GCA_964409765.1 uncultured Chitinophagaceae bacterium | reverse complement strand
CAGAGATCGATCTTTCTCCGGACAACATCAACGACAGTCAACTGCAGATGATGTTCGCACTCTCTCATCCCTCCCTTTCTCCCGAAGCGCAGATCGGTTTATCGCTCCGCATCCTGTGCGGATTCGGCATCGAAGAAATTGCCGACGCATTCCTGACGAACAAAGAAACGATCAACAAGCGTCTCGCGAGAGCAAAAGAAAAACTCCGGGAAGAAAAAATTGCCATCGAACTTCCTTCCCCTGCTGAGATCGATCAACGGTTGGAGAGTGTTTTAAAAACGATCTATCTGCTGTTCAGCGAAGGATATTATTCCGCCAGTCAGAACAGCACGCTGCGGAAAGATCTTTGTTATGAAGCGATGCGCCTCTGCACGATGCTCGTTGAGAACAAACAGACCGACACGCCGCAGGCAAATGCACTGCTTGCGTTGATGTGTTTCCATGCCTCACGCTTCGATGCACGGATCGATCAGAATGGTGAGATCATTCTGTATCACGATCAGGATACGACGCTGTGGAATGCAGAACTGATCGGCAGAGGGGGATATTTTTTACACCGCGCATCCACAGGAAAATCTCTGTCGAAATATCATCTGGAAGCAGCCATTGCATACTGGAGCACGCAGAAATCCGACACCGATGATAAATGGCAAACGGTACTGCAACTCTATAATCAGTTACTGCGGTTGGAATATTCCCCTGTCGTCGCGCTCAACAGAACGTTTGCATTTTCAAAAGTGCATGGAAAAGAAACGGCGATCATCGAGGCGGAAAAACTGAAACTGACGGAGAATCATTTCTATCATACGCTTCTCGGGGAATTGTACGGCGGAATCGATACCACAAAATCGCTGGAGCATCTTATCAAAGCGCGGTCATTGGCAAAAACAGAGAACGATAAAAAGATCATTCAGCGGAAGATCGATGCGGCGCCGTAATGGTTTACATTTGAGAACTCGTCATGCCGAACCCCGAATAAAAACATTTCAGGGCAGGCTTGTTTCGGCATCTTGTTTATGGTATTAGGTTTTAGCATAGATGCTGACATTCGTCAGCATGACGGATTATTTGATCGTGCAGACGTACGCTCTTGATTCCCGTACAAAATGTCTGTACTTTTTTACGTTCACCAAGTATAATAATCATTGAGGTGATCGTATGAAAACATCGAACGAACAACCCCGCAAGAGCGGTTCATTTCTCAACGGCGCGGCCGCACCCGGCAAACAATCCGACTGGTGGAAACATAATCACCCGCAGACGAAACCACACGGCAGCACCGCTTTTACCAATAATGTGAAGACCGGATTCTGGAAGACATACAATGTGCGGAATTCGGGAAAGAAGTAACGGCGTATCAGTATTCCAGCATCGACATCGGTACCGTTAACAGAGATCAGCAGCCAGAAATTCAAGTTCTGGTCATTCATTTCCATGGTCCTGCTGGTGTTCGTGCATGGATATAATCTTCAGCACCGATTCCTGCAGCCGTGGACTGTTCCGGGAGAACCGCTGACATTCACGGCGTTCACCGAATATTTTCTGGCGAACGGCATCTTCCGTTTCCGCATTCCGATGCTCTTCATCATCTCCGGTTTTTTGTTCGCGCTGCATGACCATCAGCCATACAAGCTGCGGATCAACAAACGGCTTCGGACGCTGATGCTCCCATATCTTCTCTGGAGCGCATTCGGAATTCTTCTGACGTTCATTTTGGAATTATTCCCGTTCAGCCGCGACATCATCGTATCAACGAACATGGTCCGGATCGATGCGGAACGGCAGTTCCTTCATGATTACCATTGGTATGAACTTTTAGGAAGATGGATCTTTGCTCCGCTCCCGTTCCAGTTATGGTTTATCCGCGTCTTGTTCGTCTACAATCTTGCCTACCCCGCATTGCGGTGGTGTGTTACGCATCCGACAGGAAAAAAGATTTTCTTTCCTGCTGCATTTCTCATCTGGATTTTCACAATGGGATTCTATTTCTTTGAAGGTGAAGGATTACTCTTCTTTTCGCTCGGTATCTGGATCCAAAAGAACAATTTTGATATTGAAACACCGTCATCGTATCTTGCTCCTGTCCGGTGGGGAATTGCATTTATCTCCTTCTCTTTGTTGAAAACATGGCTGGCGTTTACCGGACTGCCGATCTTCGGCGAAACGGTCTATCATCTGATGGCGATGCTGCACAAGCTGGTCATCATCAGCGGATTGATCTTTGCGTGGTACGGCAGCGGTCGTTTGGTTACGTGGTGTATGAAAAAACGGTGGTTCGTCTGGATGAGCGGGTTTTCATTCATTATCTATGCAGTGCATGCACCATTCATCGTCTATGCGATCGAGGGGGTCTTGCAGTACGCCAATCATCTGCCGATGTACCGGCTTATCACCTATATTGTTCTGCCAACAATAATCATTGCGGTATCCATACTCATCGGAGCAGCTCTTCGAAAAACGGTTCCAAAATTTTATGGGATATTGACCGGCGGACGTGGTCTGTAACTTTTTGATGCAAAAACAGTGTGATGATGAAATCAAAAGTACTTTAGAAAAGATCATCGTTATTTTAGCAGAAGAAGTTTTTTCGTCGCCGCAAAATTTCCTGTCCGCAGTGTATAAAAATAGATTCCGCTTGAAAGTCCGGCAGCATTCCATTGAATGGAATAAACTCCCGCCTCCTGCTCTCCACGTACCAGGGTTGCAATCTCTTTTCCCAGCACCGTAAAGATCGAAATTGTGACGAACGTTTGTTCCGGTATTTGATAGGTTATCGTCGTTGTGGGATTGAACGGATTCGGATAATTGTTGTAGAGAATATATTCGTCCGGAAGTTCTGCATTCGATCCGTTCACTTTAGTATAGACATCATTCAATGCCCCCGGAGTTCCGTAGAGTTTCGATGCTTTCCAATGCGCCGGAAGTGCGTTATCCTTTTGCGGATCGATCAATGATAATGTTACGCCGGTTCCGTTCGGCGCGGTGATCCATGGTGCGGTCGACAGGAAGGTGACTTCATCGATGATCGTCTTTGCTGTATTCGTTAATTGAATATGCTCGCCGCTGCTGCTCAAACCAAAACTCATATTGCCGACTACATTCTTCACCTCGGGACGGAGCGAACGGAATTTTGTACTGTCGCGAACCACAACAAGATACTCTCTACCCATAAGCACTGTTCCGGGAATGAAGGAGAATGAATTTGCGCTGTCCTGACTAAAAGTCCAACCGTTCAATGGGACAGACTCTTCAGAGGGATTATACAATTCAACCCAGTCATCGGTATCGAAGATCGCTGCAGATTTATAATTGATCTCGTTGATCACCGGAGTGGTGACCGATAATACCGCCGGTTCAAAGATCGCCGTTAATGTTGAATTAGCAGTAAGAACGATCGACGTTTCTGGATTCGTCGATGTCGTGACCCCTTCCCATTTCACAAAACGATATCCCGGCATCGGCTGTGCTTTGATCTTCAGCGGAATATTTCTAAAGAAGATCTGAGTTACACCGTTCTTCTTCACCTCAATTGAGTGGGTGAAAATTTTTCCCTGCTCAGGATCATTCCTGCTGATATAGAGCGAATTGTTTCCTGCAATGGAAAATTTCGTCCGAAAATGTTTCCTAGAGGTGTCGGGACGCAGGAGTGCGAAATCTTTCATAATCTGAACATTCTCCGTCCAATTTTTCTTGTCCAGCGACAGCGATTGCGGCCACCGGAGTTTATGACGCGGAATTTCTGTTGCAATTCCTTGCGCTAAACTATCGATCACGGCAACAACATGGTTTTTTTCGTACGTGGTGTTAAGATGTACGGCATAGCGCTGGATAAATTCATTCTTAAACTCCGTATTCTCCAAGAGTTTTCTCAACATTAACGTGGACCATGGCGGATTAGGCCATTCCGGTCCGTTGGTTGCCGTTGCCTGCGCAAGAGTGTTGGTATAATATTGTCCCTGGGCATTTCCGCCGAAGGTAAAATCGAGATCATAGATCATCCATCGCCATTTGGCGTTCGGTTTTCGCTCACGCCATAGTTTCATGTTCGAGCCCGGCCAGTCGCCGTTTGCAGAATAGATCTGAGCGATCTGATAATCGATATACTCATCCATCGCAACGATGGATTTCATATACTCATAATTGCTTTGGATGGAAAGATCGTGCGTTGACAGGTAACTGATCATACTGTTATATGCGGCAGCATCCCCCATGTTCACCTGGACCTCTTTGCTGATCTCGATCAGATCGATGCTGTCTCCGTTGATGTTGTAGTGCGATTCAACATAATGCTCGTTCAGTTTTTCGCCGACGTTATGGATTCCCCAATATTGTCCGTTGATAAAAAGAATGGAAGGACGATAATCCTGATAATCGATCTGGGTCCCCTGTTCAACCAGAGTCTGCGCCATTGCATCGCGGAACATTGTTCTCCACCAATCCTGTCCGGAACTGCGGAGTGTAAAATTATTGTATTCCGTGATCTTTTGTCCCGGAAATAGACGGTACTTCAATTTATCAACTCCGTAATTGCCGCGAAAATAAAATGCAAGAGATTTTTGCGGATATAACCGCGAACATCCGCCGTAGATCTTTACGCCGGTCGATACGTTGAATGCCAGCTGTTTATCCTTCTCAAAAAATTCAAGCTCAACCGGGCGCTCCCAATCCTGGTTCCAGTTTCTTGGTACAGTGCTGCAGTTGTCAATGACTCCCTTTGTTCCTGCAACATAAATGCCGGAGGTATCACTGAAAAAATTTTCCGGATCGGTTGTCAGCGAAAAGACCGGAAGATCGGTTTGCAGATTGATGAAATAGGTCGATGTCAGCACAGTACTCGGCAGTATTCCTGATTTAAATGCTTTTACCCGAAGCACTTTTGTTGAATCGATCGTGATCGCTGTAGTATAGATCGTGCTTGTCTCGGTCGGTGTATGTCCATCAAGTGTATACCGAAGTGTTGTTCCGATAGTTGGATGAGAAAGAGATACACTGATCGCACCGGGATAGAATCCTGCTGAATGGGAAACAACCGGCAGTGATAGTTTGTCTGCAATGCTCGATTCAAGATTCGCACTTCCCGGTGATGCAGGAGAAAATTTGTACCAAGCGGCGCTGCCGTTCGGAAACCTTCCCGTGGAAACATCATTCTGCTGCGGTCCGAATGTGATCGTATCAACAACATTCCCTGATGGATCGAACAAACCGATACTTTCACCGGATGCGCTCAATTTAAAATTGGTATGAGCACCGGCAGTATGATCGTCTGCCCATATTATGACAAATGCATTCGGCTGGATGATGATGTCGGTGGTGAAAATATATTTCTTCGGCTGCGAAAGAAGATCGGTAATGGAATATCCGTTGAGATTCACCGGAACGATTCCTGCATTATACAATTCGATCCAATCTCCGTATTCATGATACTCGGGATCGGTGATCGTGACGGTATTGGACGCCATGAATTCATTGATGAACAGATGTTGCGCCGAAAGTGATTGCGCAATGATGATGACAAAAAGCGGCAGATAACAATTAAACTGTCTTATACCACGATACATGATTGCTCGATTCTCATAGGAAATGACGATTCTCTTCTACCAAGGTAACAAGAAAGAGATAAAAATGTTAGCATTACCGACTCTTAAACTTGGTTATTATTCCTTCCTTGTCTTTTGCATAATGATTTGGTAGAATAATCCATCATGAGCATCATTCTACGACCTATCGAGCAGACTGATAATCTGGAAATTGCTGAACTGATCCGAACAGTATTCCGCGAATTCAAGATCGATAAACCGGGTACGGTCTATACCGATCCGACGACTGATGACCTCTATTCTCTCTTCCGGCAAACAGGAAGTGTCTATTGGATCGCCGAAGAGAACGGGATCATTCTCGGCGGCTGCGGAATTTTTCCGACAAATGGCCTTCCGGACGGATGTGCTGAGCTGGTAAAGTTTTACGTATCATCAAACAGCAGAGGAAAAGGGGTCGGCAATGCGTTGATGCAAAAAAGTATCGAGTGGGCAAAAGAATTCGGCTACAAGCAACTCTATCTTGAATCATTTCCTAAATTGAACAAAGCAGTGAGCATGTATCTCCGATCGGGATTTACATCCCTGCCGCACGCTCTGGGAAACTCGGGACATTTTGCATGCAATGTCTGGATGCTGAAGGATCTGATGACGGCGTGAAATAACGATTGCGACATTATTTATCAATATTCAAAGAAAGTGATTATGGAATATCGAATAGAAAAAGATACGATGGGTGAAGTGCAGGTTCCTGCAAACGCACTGTACGGTGCCCAAACTCAGCGCAGTATTGAGAATTTTAAGATCGCGCAGGACATCAACAC
>CAYPEM010000031.1:50995-52395 GCA_964409765.1 uncultured Chitinophagaceae bacterium | reverse complement strand
CGTTGACCGATAAAGAAAAATTCCTTCATCCGAATGACGATGTGAATAAATCCCAATCCAGCAATGATACATTCCCTACGGCGATGCATATTGCCGCGTATAAAATTCTGGTGGAAACCACCATTCCAGGAATACAAAAACTCCGCAATACGCTCGATCAAAAAAGTAAACAGTTCATGAATGTGGTGAAGATCGGACGGACTCATTTCATGGATGCAACGCCGTTGACAGTCGGACAGGAGTTGAGCGGATACGTTTCCCAGCTGGATCACGGGCTTTCCGCGATCAATAACGCTCTTCCGCATTTAAGTGAATTGGCACTCGGAGGGACGGCGGTCGGCACCGGCATCAATACGCCGCCTGGCTACGATGTGAATGTCGCAGCGCATATCGCTTCTCTGACGGGACTTCCATTCATCACCGCAAAGAATAAATTTGAAGCGTTGGCGGCACACGATGCGATCGTTGAGGCACATGGTGCTTTAAAAACTGTCGCGGTAAGTTTAATGAAGATCGCCAATGATATCCGCATGCTTTCCAGCGGACCGCGAAGCGGGATCGGCGAACTGCATATTCCTGATAACGAACCCGGTTCTTCCATTATGCCGGGAAAAGTGAATCCGACACAATGTGAAGCACTCACCATGATCGCTGCACAAGTAATGGGAAATGATGTCGCGATCGGCATCGGCGGTTCGAACGGACATTTTGAATTGAATGTGTTCAAACCGATGATGATCTATAATTTTTTACACAGCGCGCGATTAATTGGAGACGGATGTGTTTCATTCAACAATAAATGCGCAATCGGTATTGAGCCGATTGAAAAAAACATTAAAAAGCATGTTGATAATTCCTTGATGCTTGTTACTGCGCTCAATACAAAGATCGGTTATTACAAAGCTGCAGAGATTGCGCAGAAAGCACATAAGGAAGGAACCACGTTGAAAGAAATGGCGGTAAGACTCGGTTACGTAACGGAAAAAGAATTTGACGAATGGGTTGTGCCGTCGGCGATGGTGGGATTAACAATGCCGAAAAAATAATAATTAACTTCCCGCGCATGTTGTTAGTGCGCGGGATTTTTTTTACCGTAACAAGCTCTTCAACACATTCATGTTCTCCACGTCTTCATGCAGATCGTCACTCTTCGGTGTTTCTAAAATTTTTGGGATGCGAGCGAAGCGTTCATCGTTCATCAGCAGTTCAAATCCTTTCAATCCAATTGCTCCTTTGCCGATATGCTCGTGGCGGTCAACGTGTGAGCCGAGTCCTTTTTTGGAATCATTGATATGGAATGCAACAAGCCTGTCCAATCCGACGATCTCGTCGAACTCTTTGAATGTTTCATGATATCCTTTTTCTGTCGCAATATCATACCCTGCCGCAAAGATGTGGCA
>CAYPEM010000031.1:23076-50895 GCA_964409765.1 uncultured Chitinophagaceae bacterium | reverse complement strand
TTTCATGATATCCTTTTTCTGTCGCAATATCATACCCTGCCGCAAAGATGTGGCAAGTATCAATGCAGACCGCCATCCGTTCGGGATGTTCAACACCGTCAATGATCGCACGGAGATGTTCGAATTTGTACCCGACATTTGTTCCCTGTCCCGCCGTTGCTTCGAGCACACTTTTTACTTTAAAATCTTTTGTTGCATGATGTGCGATGTTCAGACTTTCACAGATTCCTTTGATTCCTTCATCATCTCCCAGTCCAAGATGAGAACCGGGATGAAAATTCAAAAGTTGAATTCCCAATTGTTCGCATCGTTCCAGCTCGTCAATAAAAGCGGCGCGTGATTTTTTAAGAATGTCTGGATTCGTAGCACAGAGATTGATCAGATACGAATCGTGAGAGACAACAGGGGCAATTCCCGCGGCGGAGATTTTCTGTTTGTACAATTCAATATCATTTTCGGTGAACGGTTTTCCGTTCCATTGATTGTTGTTCTTGGTGAATACCTGCAGTGCTGTACATCCAATGGAAGTTGCACGATCAACCGCAGTATGAACACCGCCGGCAACAGACACATGCGCACCGAGAAGGATATTTTGATTTTTTACCATAGGTGAGGCAATCAATTGTTTTTCAAATGGGATGGTTCGATGAAGAATATAACCAGATTTTGTTATATCTTTCGTACAAATATTCTAAAGGTGATACTCTGCTATGAATCGTCTTGAAAAACTGATCCGCAAAAAGAATAAGCTTGTTATCGGACTCATGTCCGGAACATCGGTGGATTCCATCGACGCCGTGCTGGTTTCCATTACCGGAAGCGGAACATCCACCCGTTTCAAACAGCTCGCATTCCACACTCAACGATATCCAAAAGGATACAAACAGTTCGTCGTGCAAAACTCTCTTCCCGGTTCGGGAAGTGTCGACACGATTTCAACACTGAACATCCTTTCCGCTCAATTTTTTGCTGATGCTGTAAAATCGCTTGCAAAGAAAGCACAGGTTCCTCTCTCTGGAATTGACCTTATCGGTTCCCATGGACAAACAATCCATCATCTTCCGGAACTTCGTTCACTGTTTGGCAAGAATGTCCGTTCAACACTGCAGATCGGCGATCCATCGACCATCGCCAAATTAACCGGTATTGTCACCGTGGGAGATTTCCGCACCGGAGATATGGCGCTCGGTGGACAAGGTGCTCCGTTGGTTCCCTATTTTGATTTCGTCGCTTTCCGATCGACCAAGAAAAACAGGGCATTATTGAACATCGGCGGAATCGCAAACATAACACTACTGAAAAAGAACTGCACTGTAACCGATGTATCGGCATTTGATACCGGACCGGGGAACATGATCATTGACGCATTGATGAATAAAATGTATAATATGCCATTCGATCACAACGGCACGTTGGCATCGCAGGGAAAAATTGTTACCGGTCTATTGGGATCAATGTTACGTCATCCTTATTTTGCGCGACCGTTTCCTAAATCAACAGGACGAGAGATGTTCGGCGACGTGTTCACAGAAAAAATCTTGAAGAAACGATCACGCAAGATCCGCAGCGAAGATCTTGTTGCAACGGCAACAGAGTTCACGGCGATAACGATCTACGATCAGTTCAATCGCTTTTTGAGAAAACGCTTGAAAGGTGAAATGCTGGACGAACTCATTGTCAGCGGGGGTGGTACAAAAAATGCGGTGATGATGGATGCGCTTGGGAGATATTTTTCGCCGACAACGATCATCACCAGCGATTCGCTTGGTGTATCTTCCGATGCAAAAGAGGCATTATGTTTTGCACTGCTTGCCAATGAAACACTTGCGGGCAACGGTTCCAATATTCCGAGTGTAACCGGAGCAAAACAAACGGCTGTTCTCGGGAAAATTTGTTTGTAGTAATCGTCAGAAGCCTTTGCCACTAAGACACAAAAACACAAAGAAAAACACTTATGCTTAAAAACCTTTCGCTTCCGATCAAAGTATCGATCATTTTTTTTCCGCTCTTCTTTGCGGCAGTTGCGCTGATATCGTATTTCAATTACAGCGCAACACAGGAACAGATGATGGCGCAGGTACAGAACGGAGCAACTGCTCAGGCAAATACCATCCGCGAAGCATTGGTGAATATGATGGTGACCAATGAACGGATCGACGACAAGTATCTTCAAAAGGTCAGTTCCTCCGGAGATATCCGTGACATCAGTATTCTCTTTCGTCTTGACAGTCTTCATTTCGACGAAGAGCGGCTGGAAGACGATGAAGTGCGCACGCGGCTGATCCGCCGTGAAGTTGATGTGTGGGATAAGAACAAGGAGTTTGGAAAAGAAGTGTTCACGACAACAACCCCGCAATGGTACTTAACGTGCAATAAAAAACTGCACGAAACGAAGAAGATCGCCAATCTTTCAGCAGACAAACCGGCGGTGCTCCATTCATGCGAAGAAATGGAAGCATTGATCCCGTTCGTTGCCGAGAAGAAATGCACGAATTGTCACAACGTGCAGATCGGATCGGTTCTTGGTGCAGCGGTGATGCGTGTGCCGCTGGAATCAACGGCGCTTCATTTGGAAGAGAATGCTTTCCGTTCGCTGTATGTCTTTATCGGATTTCTCGTACTGACGGTGGTGTTGAATGGTTTTGTCTTCCGGCAATACATCAACACACCGTTGAAAAAACTGATCGCTGCGGCTGAGTCGATCGGAAAAGGGACAAAGATCGATCATCCATTATCCAGCGATTTTGCAAACGATGAGATCGGACAATTAGCGGCTTCGTTCGAACGGATGCAGAAAAATCTTGAACTTGTTCAAAAGGAATTGGTGAAAGGTGAACGGCTCTCGGCCATAGGACAAATGGCAAGCACCATCGTTCATGATTTTAGAACACCCATGGCAACGCTCTCTCTTACCGCGGATTATCTGCAGAAGAATGACGGACTCACACAGGAGCAGCGCATAAAAAAATTCGAGCTACTGCATCACTCTATTGATACAATGAATGATATGATGCAGGAACTGCTTGATTATTCCAAGGGGGATTTCCAGTTGAATTATGAACAGGTTTCTGTTGAAGCATTTGCAGATTCACTAAAGCAGGATTTTGAGACCCGTTTTGAACAAGCAAATATCCGTTTCGGTCTCAGCTGCCGGTGCGGCGGTAAAATGGTTGTTGATAAAAACCGGATGCACCGTGTTCTTGCAAATGTTATCAATAACGCCAACGATGCGATCCCTGAACATGGAATGATCAGCGTCTTGATCGAAGAAAAGAACGGCAATATCCGGTTTGCGGTGGAAGATAACGGTAAAGGAATTCCTGAAGAGATACGGGCCGATCTCTTCGAACCGTTCGTAACCGCCGGAAAGAAAAAAGGGACCGGACTTGGTCTGGCAATTGTAAAACAGATCGTTGAACTTCATAAAGGTATGATATCGTTCTCTTCTGAAATTGGCAAAGGAACGGAATTTGTGATCACGGTTCCGCGTAATCCCTTGGCGTGATTTAATATTTCGATTTCAACGAGGAGATTGAGAATCATAAGCAAAAAAATCCAACTGCCCAGCGTTGGATTTTTTTTACTTTAAATGCTTTTTCATCTCGTTTGATGTCTCCTCAATCTTTCGTACCTTTTCATCGCTATGAAAAAAATTATCTTCTCATTAGTTATTCTGCTCTTTTGTATCATTGAAACAGTCTCGGCAGCGGAAGAAGCAAAACACGACTCTCTCTTTTGGGGTCTTCACCGCAAAGATGTTGCAACGTACGGCACCATTGCATGGTCTGCCGGTGCAATGTTTATGGAATTTCAATGGTGGTGGCGCGACGATTATTTCTATAAACAACATGACTTCAGGATGAAAAGCGACGGATATTTTTACAACAGCAGTTACGGCGTGGACAAACTAGGTCACATGTATTCATCCTATCTTATCTTCGGTTTGACCTACGACGTGATGAAATGGGCAGATATCGATGATAACACGGCGCTGTGGGCGGCAATCGCGGTTCCCGCTTCGCACGCCATCGCGATCGAGCTTGGTGACGGATTCTCGAAATATGCGTTCAACTTTTCCGATCTCTATTTTAACTCGGCAGGAATCCTGTACGCAGCGCTTCAGGTTAATTATCCATACTTAAGAAATTTCAATTACAAGTGGAGCTATTATCCTTCCGGCAGCGGCGGAAAGAACGATCCCGACTGGGGGCCGGCAAGCGATTACAGCGGACATATCTACTGGCTGGCAATGGATATGCATAATATTCTTCCGGAATCGGTGAACGAATATTGGCCCAAGTATTTGAATCTTGCGATCGGCATGGGGGCAAAAAATGTTTCGTTCGGCGAAGGGGTCAATAAAAAACATAAGTTTGCAATCGCTCTGGACTGGAATACCAATGCCATTCTTCCCGATGGCGACACATGGAATATTTTCAAGAACCTGATCGACAAGATCCACCTCCCGGCTCCGGGAATAAAAGTCTACTCCGGTGAAAAAGCTGTGGTGAAAGGATTGCTGCTAAACTAATGCACCTTAAGAATATAATCACGGAAGGTTCTACTCCCCCTTGGGCGAATGCATGTGCGCCGGCGATGGGGGTCGCGGGGATGTTGTTCTTGTTTTTGCTTTCAACGATATTTTGTAACGCCGGCGATTTCGATTCTCTCATCACATTCCTGCCAAAACAAAAATATGTTTCAGCATTCACCGCCAACGGAAACGAACACCGCATCTCATACAATAAACTGCTCAATCGAAATTCTCTCATCGGCAGTATGGGCGGGATTTTTCCGATGGCAAATGTTCAATTCAAAGATTTGGATGCTCAGATCTCCATTGCAAGTTCGGTCTATACCTTCTTGAACAGTGCGGGATTACGTTTTCAAGTGGTGAATGTCGATTTCTTTGTGGATATGTATGCAGACATTAAACTCTCTTCGGAAACAACAGCTCGCATCGGATGGGGCCACACCAGTCAGCATCTTGCGGATGACTCCTTTGAATCTCTCGGCTTTACTAAATCGGTGAATTATGCCCGCGATTATTATCAATTATTTTTCATTCATCAGATACCTTTCATCAAAGGATTCGTGTATGGGGGAACGTATTATAACTTCTCATTTTTGATCGACAAGCGGATCGACGGGGAGTTTCTCTGGGAAGCCGGAAGCGAATTCTTTAATGTTCCAATCTATGGACCGGTACATTTTTATTCTGCACTCGATATCAAGCTGCGAAGCGAGCTTGCCTACGGTGCAACGCAAAGCTATCAAGCGGGAATAAAAATCCAGAATGAATCGCTCACCGCAATGCGACTTGCATATACGTACCGAACCGGCATTGAAGAACGGGGACAATTCTACCATCAGCGGAACACGTATCATACTATTGGAATGTTTTTTGATTTTTAGAAAATGAGACAGTTATGAATATTCGAAAAGGAATCCGCAGTGATGCGGAGACAATTGCGCAATATAACATTGCTCTGGCTAAGGAAACGGAACACTTCGATCTCGATCCTTCGCGTACATTGCTCGGTGTTAATGGAATGTTCGACGAATCTTCGCGCGGGTTTTACCTTGTTGCAGAAATGAACAATGAGATTGTCGGTCAATTGATGATCACGTATGAGTGGAGCGATTGGAGAAACGGCGTCTTCTGGTGGATACAAAGCGTGTACGTAAAGAAAGAATTTCGTGCTTCAGGAGTCTTTAAAAAATTATATCTCACCATTGTTGAAATGGCACAGCAGGAAGGAAATGTCTGCGGGATCCGATTATACGTTGAACGAGAGAATGAAACTGCACATGCCGTCTATTCAAAACTTGGAATGACAACAACCGATTATGACTTGCTTGAGGTTGATTTCGTACTCAAACGATAAAAACCGTACTCTACATTGAAAACAACTCCAACATACGGGCTCACCCACATTGCTGTCGCGGTCAACGATATCAAAAGAACATTGTTGTTCTATACAACGGTGTTTGATATGGATGTGATGTATCATGAAAAAGATTTTATCCAATTAACTACTCCCGGCTGCAAAGATATCCTCGTCTTCGAACAAAAACAAGACGCTGCAATCGGAACCTCGGGTGGTATCGCCCACTTTGGTTTCCGTTTGAGAGAGTCTGATAAAATTTCTGCGCTTAGGGAAAAGATCGTTTCTGCCGGAGGAACAATCATAGCAGAGGGTGAATTCGTAGCCGGTTCCCCGTACATTTTCTTTCGTGATCCGGATGGGTATGAGGTTGAAGTGTGGTACGAGATACTTCCATGATTCAGATTCTAGAATACAGCAACGAACTGAAAGAATCGTTCAAGACATTGAATCTAGAATGGCTTGAAAAATATTTCACCGTGGAACCTGTTGACGATGCACTTCTCTCCGATCCCCAAACGACGATCATTGATACCGGCGGGCATATTTTCTTCGCAGAACACAATGGTTCAATTGTAGGAACTGTTGCGCTGATCAAACATAGTGAAACGGAATTCGAAATCGGCAAAATGGCGGTAACGGAAAGTGCGCAGGGTCTTGGACTTGGGAAACTGCTCATGGAACGATGCATCACTACTGCCCGTTCACTGGGATTGCGGAAGATTATTCTTTATTCCAACACATCGCTTGTACCGGCGATCAATCTCTATAGAAAATTCGGTTTTGTAGAAGCTCCCCTTCTCCAGAGTGAATATCGGCGAACAAACATCAAAATGGAAAAAAATCTGTGAGGTATGCCGCCGCCATAACACCTGCTTGAAAGAATAAATTCCGATAACGGCAACGGCTTTGTACGGGTGGAGAATTCAAAATTCCCTTTCTAAAATTTAGAGTTAAGGTTGAATGGTGTTACAAATGTTCAATTAATTCTGTCGGCATATCCTCTGCAAAACCGATATAATAAACAGTGCTTCTGTTCAAGCGATGAGTTCTTTTTTGCAGTCCTTTATAAATTGCTCAAATGTTATCGGTTGTTTGTTGGTAATTTTCTCAATCCAATCTGTTATCTCAGGTTCTTTTTGAAATCGTGGAAAATAATGAAGCATAATCATAACAAGAATGAGCATTGTTGGTGTTTTTTGCTTCCTTTTTGTCAAGAAGAAACTAATAAGATTTGGAGATTTAAATTGAATTTCGATTCCTAAATTAAAACTTAATATTCTTGCCATTTGCAAAAAATTCAACTTTTCGTTACTCGTTAATTCGTATGATTTATTTATATGTTGTGATATTTTCGTCAAAATGCTTGCCGACACTGAACCAATGTCGCGAACGTCTATGAGTGTAAATTTTGAATTGCCGGCAGGTAAATAAATTCGTTTGTTGTTCACCAAATCGCTGCGCAGAGTTGTTGTAAAGTTTTGCATAAAATACGCTGGCCGTAAGAATGTGTACGGTATTTTGCTGTCTACAATCAGGTTTTCAATTTTATGATGCGGGATTATTTTACTTTTTTCAACGCCTTGAACCGATAAGAAGACAATATGCTTAACACCTTTTTCGTTACAGATGTCAAGCAAAGGTTTAAAATATTTTTCGACCTCTGATATTTGTGGTGGTCGTAATAAAAAAAGGATGTCGCAGCCATCCAAAGCGGTCTTGTATGTTTTAAAATCGGTAAAGTCAAATTGTGAATATTTGATCTTGTCGTTGTCCAATTTAATTTTGTCCGCGGATACGTTTTTAACACCAGCGTAGAGGTCGAGTTGATGGTCAATGGTTTGCAATGACTTTATCACTGCCTTTCCTACATTTCCTGTCGCACCCGTAATTAAAACTTTTGTCATTCTACTTCAGATGTATTTTTGTTATTGGAGTGTTTTTTTTGCGTTGGTTATAACGTTGCGATGCTTTTCAATTACCGGCGTTGATGTCAATGGAATAACACGATAATGTTGCAGTTTCATCGTTGACAATGTAGATAAGGCTGTTGTTCTGATCGTAGGCTATCCCTTCGTTTTTACTGTTCTGCAGAGGATATTTTCTTATCACTCCGCGCGATCTGCTCCAGAGGAAAATCGCTTCGCTTTCATCACTCACGATCAAGAAGGTATCCTGGGAGACATACCATAGGTCAGAATAATCTGCGGCAAATGACAATGTATCAACGGAACGAACAGTAAAGTCGCTCTCCAGCTGTACGATGATCGACGGTGCCCGTTCGTTGATGATACAAAGTCGATTGTTCTCACCGATCGTTATTCCTTCCGGACCTTTGTTCGATAGTTGTGTCTGGTATGTCAAATACATCTGATGGAGCAGTTTCCCGTCCAAATCCAGATGTGAAATCTGCTTGGTTGCTTCGTCAACGACCCAGAGCGTTGTGTCTCGTTGATCATATGAAATTCCTTCAAGATCCGATCCGGTAAACGAAAGTTTCTTCTGAATCGCACCGCTTGTATCGATCATATACACATGCTGATCTTTACCGCTGACAACCCAGAGCTTGTTCATTGACGGTGAAAATGCAATGCCTGATGGCTCACCGAAATTCAACGTTGTTTTAAACAACAGTCTCAGACTGGCTGTCTCGTGTCCATTAGCGTCCGATGAATTCTTCTCACAACCGGATATTGCCGGAGACCATCCGATGATGATAGAAAGAGCAATCAACTTATAGATGTTCTTCATCACGGAATAAATTTATTTTTTGTACGGATTTCACTGTTTCCAGCGCCCTAGTGAATTCAAGGTATTCATTTTTCTTTTTGATATTAATGTAATAGGAGAATTCCTTAATAGGACTGTCAGCAGAACTTTTTACATTGATCAACTCATACCGGGAACAATGTTTATGCATCAGTTCTTTCAATTCCTCAACATCGCTGCCGTTATAGTGAAGCTGAAGCAAGAACTGTTCGCCTCTGAAGATGTTCGTATTCATCTTTGAGAAAACGATCAGTACAACGGAGATCATAATCGTGCCCGAAACTGCCAGCTTATAATATCCTACACCAGCCGCCATTCCAACCGCCAACCCAAAAAAGAGATAGACGATATCGATTGTATCTTTCACTGCACTGCGAAATCGAATGATGGAAAGCGCACCGACCAAGCCAAACGCCCTTGCCAGATTGTTGCCGATGACCATTATGACAAGGGTGATGATCATGGAAAGAGAGATGATCGAGACAACGAATCCGTTGGAGTATCCCGGTCCTTTATACGTGAATCGATAGACTACAGTGATGAAAACGCTGCATAACAAACTAACCAGCAGATTGAGATGTGTTTCCAGCAGTGTAGGAGCAAAGAGATCGATACCTTCAAAATTTTGAAACATACATTAAATCCTGCATTAGATGGATTGGAAAGATGTTTGAAACCGGATCGATGAAACCGGATGAGCATCGATCGATGTTGTATATTTTGAAACGGAAATCCGAGTGAGATCGTACTTCGTCAGCACACTGTTGATCCATTGCGGCAGCACCTGAAAAAACTTAATTTCGAAAATGAATTTATCGGAATAACTTTTCCTCAGATCCTCGTTGTCGAACAGCGATTCGAATGATGAAACAGGTTTGCTCTTGAGATCCTTGTCGAACGTGATACGCAGACTCGAACCGAATTTACACTGAAACGGTTCACGGTCGTAAGTGACCAGTACTTTCGGCTGGAGGTTCCTTAAATGATAGTAGTAGGAGAAATTTTTCAGCGCATCATCATCTTCGGCATTCCCGTCGCCCGTACAACTGTCGATCGACCAAGTTTTCTCAAAACTTTGCAGCGGAACCGGATAGCGGTTCTTTGAAATGAATCCGTCATGCTTCCGTTTTATTTCAAGAAAAATATTCTTGTTCTCTTCTCGAGTATCATATCCCCGTACTCTGAACTTGTTTCGAACCAGAATCCCGTCCAGTTTTTCATAATAACATTTAAAATCATAGCTGTCGAGGTAAATGCTTCGAACAGTATATCCTTTGAGAGGTCTGCGGGAAGCATACTCATCATATTCCATATACCGCAGCAAATCGTTTCGGAGCTGATCGATGATGGTTAACGGAAGCAGATATTTATACTCCAACCTGTTTTTCATCACTCTTAATGATCAAATAATGATGTGAGATAATCCAGAAGTGTAACATCGGGAAGGAGTATTTTCCCTTGCACAATAAGACCGGGAATCAGGTTCGGCGGAGGAACTTCGATGCGGATACGACACATTGTTACCTGTGCGCCGCTGAGAAATTTTATCTCCTTGGAAATCGATGTCACCTTGCCCTGGATCGGTTCAGGAAAATTCCGGATCGTTATCGAAACAGTTTGCCCTTCCGAAAGGGATCCGCTTTGCTCGTACCGGATTGGTGCAGAGAGCACCAGCGAGGAGATATTGTTGACCGCAATGATCGTGTCACGAGAATATTCTCTGAGTATTTCTCCTGAAATCGGGGCGGTGAGGACGAAATCTCTCAGCCGCTCGCGGTGCAGATTCAGTTCACGGGAATAATTATCGATAATCGAACGGAGCACATACAGATCTTCACTCTTACTCCCGCTTGTCAGCGTGGCCAATTGTGCTTTGTCGATCTCATTCTGGATTTGATACTGTTTCAGGTTCCACAACGCCATTTCATAGTCTGAAGCGGAGATGTATTCCTTTTTCCTCAATTCTTCGGCCCGTTTGAAAAGGGTTGTTTGCTCTTGGATCTTTGCTTCAGAATACTTTATCCTGTTCTTCGCTTCCTCGATGAGTTCCCGTTTTTCCCCTGTACTTCGCGCCGCCAGGTTCGCTTTTGCGATCAGCAGTTCTCCTTCAAGTTCTGTGATCCGTTCCTGCAGTTTGCTCGATTTGATGATACCGAGCGTATCCCCTTTTGCCACAGACGATACGGCAGAGATCGATGGCAGGAGTTTAAAATTCATCGATTCGCCCCGCTCAAACTGGACGATCGTGAAATTATTTGAGATCATCGATGTAAAATCAATGATGTTCGAAATAAGTTGCCCTTCGCTCCCTCTCGACAGAATCCATTTTTGCTGAGGATGAACTTCAACGTAGGTATAAATACTGTTGGGAACTCGGATCTCGAAAATCAGCAGAAGTGAAATGAGAGCGATCGAGAACAAGCTAGCGGACAAAACCGTCTTGGATCTTTTTCGTAACATAGTCTTTTAATATACAAACATTTTGCATTGAAAGAACTTTTGCAGAATAATTTATCGATCGCATCTAATTGCTAAGAATTGATTCATGGTCAACCAACAGGATGCGTTTCCTTCGATACTGGCAATGCATTCATAAAAATTTATCGGATTTTACTCTCTCGAAATTTTTGGTAGCGGGCTACTTTGAAATAAATTGTCATTGCTTCAAAGGAGTCCCTTCGGGACGAGAAGGAGTGTTTGCCGTCCTGAGCGAAGTCGAAGGACGGCCCGACGACGAAGCAATCTTTATATAATGAAAGACAAGATGGCTTCGACAAAAACGCCTCGCAATGACCTCGGTAATTATTAGAATTTAAAATAGCCCACTACTAAATTTTTTTCATTGTTTTATATTCTTCTCTTCTTCCGTACCTTGTGAAAATGTCTGAACAAAAAAAATATATCGCTCATCTCGATCTTGATTGTTTCTTCGTCTCCGTGGAACGTATTAAAGATCCCTCGCTGAACGGCAAACCGGTCGTGGTTGGCGGTACCGGAAGACGCGGTGTGATCTCTTCCGCTTCGTATGAAGCCCGAAAGTACGGGGTTCGATCTGCAATGCCGACGGGACAGGCATTGGATCTTTGTCCGCAATTGATTGTCGTAAGAGGAAGCCATGGCGAGTATGGAAAGATCTCCAAACGATTATATCGCTTTATGTGCGACTATGCCCCGATCGTGCAGCAGGCTTCCATCGATGAGATGTATATGGATTTTACGGGATGTGAGAGATTGTATAATAATAATCTTCCCGGTCTGATGGGAACGCTGCAGGCGCTGGTGAAAAAAGAGTTTTCTCTTCCCTGCACCATTGCGCTCTCCTCCAACAAAGTCGTTTCAAAGATTGCCACGGGAACCGTAAAGCCCGCCGGTATTATCTATGTTGACCATGGTTTGGAAAAAGATTTTCTCTCCCCCCTTTCCATCGATGTGATCCCGGGTGTGGGAAAGAAGACCGAAATGGAACTTCGAAAATTCGACATCAATTTCATCCGCGACATACAAAAAATGCCGAAAACAACCATCGAAACGATTCTTGGTGATTACGGAAATTATATTTACCGAACGGCGATGGGAATTGGGAACGACACTCTTGAGGTCGAATGGAAACGAAAAAGTATCAGCAACGAACACACGTTCGGGAAAGATATCGCGGATAAAAATGAGCTGCAGAAATATCTGTTTGAATTGACCGAAAGTGTCTGCTACAATACGCGTAGGTACGGATGGAAAGGAAAAACGATCAAATTAAAGTTGCGGTATTCGGATTTTTCAACGATCACACGAAATATCACCCTTAAAGAATCTACGAATGATGACAAGGTCGTCTACGATGCTGTAAAGAATATTTTTTTAAAAGCGTATACTCGTAAGATGTCTATTCGTCTTCTTGGAGTTGGGTTAACACAATTTTCTCCGATTAGCGAAGAGACGCTTTCCATGTTTCCCGCAGACGAAAAACGAACTCAGGTATTAACTGCGGTAGACAAACTGCGGAAAAAATTCGGCGACGATTCGATCCACACAGGCTCTGTCTGAACTCTGATTGTTGATCACTGAAAATTGTTCTTATGCCATATTGTGGTAAACGCTCTGCACATCATCATCTTCTTCCATCGCATCGATCAGGTCGGTAACTTCCTTCGCTTGTTCCGGTGTAAGCTCTTTGGTTGTTGTCGGAAGATATTGCAATTCGGTGCTTGCAGCTTCAATTCCTTTTTCTTCCAGTGCTTTCTGCATCGCTCCAAAATTTTGGAACGTTGTATAGACATACAAGAATTTTTCATCTCCGCTCAATTCATCCAGCCCGTGGTCGATCATTTCAAGTTCAAACTCATCAACATCCGCCACTTTTTCAATGGGAATTTTGAACAATCCTTTCCGTTCGAACATGAACGCGATCGAACCGGTGTTTCCCATCGATCCGCCGTATTCCTTAAAATGATACCGCACGTTGGAGACTGTCCGTGTTTGATTATCCGTGGCACATTCAACGACAACCGCAATGCCATGGGGCGCATATCCTTCATAGATAATTTCAAAGTATCCCGATGTATCTTTGTTGGATGCCCGTTTGATCGCTGCATCAATGCGGTCTTTCGGCATATTGACGCTCTTTGCATTCTGAATTGCAATGCGCAGATGTGAATTTGCTTTTGGGTCCACACCGCCGGCTTTGACCGCAATTTCAATATCTTTCCCGATTCGGTTGAAAGCTTTTGACATTTTCTTGAACCGGGCAAACATCACATGTTTACGTTTTTCGAATATTCTTCCCATAAATTCTTTCCAAATTAAAAAATCAGATTGTGTTGTCCGTAATACGATTTCTTTTTTTAAGTTACAAAAATATTGGTAGAAGTGGAAGTGTTGCTTGTTGGTTCATACTCGTTTACATTATACGTAATTTCATTACCGCTATGCTCTGTAAAAAATTCGATCACCGTTTATTCTAATGATGAATTATGAAAAAAATTTACATCGCATTAAGAGAAATTCTGGAGAAAAAACCTGGCATCTACTCTTCAATAACTTTTATTCTGTTGGTGATCATTACAACCGGCGCATCGTTTCGCGTTTATGATTTAACGGTTGCAGAAGA
The DNA here is from genome assembly GCA_964409765.1 of uncultured Chitinophagaceae bacterium. Lineage (GTDB taxonomy): Bacteria > Bacteroidota > Ignavibacteria > UBA10030 > UBA8401 > UBA8401. The sequence goes on along the minus strand of CAYPEM010000031.1, from coordinate 37,137 downwards.
ACGGCAAAAAGCTTTTTATGCCGGTGATGCTTTTCGAGACCAAATGGAATTGACACTGAATCATGGTCTCTCGGCGACCCAAACTATCGCGTTAATGATTGAACACGGCTCACTGCCGGCATCGTTTGAACAGGTTGCAGAAAAAATTTTACATTCCTATCCGGTGCTTAATGCCGTCGAACTTGGCCCGAATGGAATTGTAAGCCATGTGTATCCGTACGAAGAGAATAAAAAAGCCATTGGTTTTAATATCCTTGGCGACTCTATCCAACAAGCCGAAGCAAAAGATGCCATCAAAAAACAAAAATTGATCTTTGCGGGACCGCTGAACTTGGTCCAGGGAGGCATTGGTGTTGTTGGTCGGCTGCCGGTGTTTATCACCAATGGTCATGGAAAACGCTTTTGGGGTTTTTCGCTTGTCGTGATAAAAATTGACCGGCTATTGACCTTGGCAAAATCCGATGAACTGCGGTCGAAGGGATATGATTTTCAATTGCGGCGAACGAATACCGCTTCATCAATGATCGATACATTTTCAAACAAACATTTGACGCTTGTCGATCCGGTGATCTTAAAAGTTAATGTTCCAAACGGCCACTGGGAACTACTTGTTGCGCCGATAACCGGATGGAACGCATGGGGAGAGACCATTCCGTTTGCGGCATCACGGTTTGCCCTGTCTTGCATCCTTGGATTATTTGTTTGGTATGTTGGAAAACAACCTGAAAAACTTTCCAAACTTGTATCCAAAAGAACGGAAGAGTTGAAATTCAGCGATGCGAAGTTTCAATCATATGTTGAGAATGCGCCAAATATTATTACCATTATTGATTCACATGGAACGATCAAATATCTCAATAAGATTGAACCCGGAACTGTTTTATCCGATTATTCAGCGAAAAATATTTTTGATGTGATACTGCCTGAACACCATAAGAATGTACGCGAAGCATTGGATACTACGCTTCAAACACAAGCGATGTCTTTCTATCTCACCTCGGCATCCGTTAATGATCAAACATATTGGTATGAGAACATGGTTTCCTTGCTTAATCCGTCCAATGCCAAGGGTGATTTGATCATTACTTCCACAAATATTACCAAACGAAAAAAAATAGAAGAAGAGATCCGTCAAAAAAGCGAGGAAAATAAATTCCTTGCGGATGCCTCTCCGTTGCTCTCCGAGTGTGCTACTGAAGAATCGGTTTATTCACTGATATCAACATTACTGCTTCGCCTTATTCCTGAGTCGAATATTTTTGTGATGAAAACAAGTCCGGACGGCCAGCGAAGTACGCTGATGAATATCGGCGGGGTCGAATCGTCAATTTTATCGTATGGAATAAGTGTATTACAATTCAACCCCGTAGGAATGTCCTTTGATAATGCCGCCGGATATGCTGACCTGATTTGTAAACCGCGTTTACATAAATTTAACGGCGGACTCTATGATGTAGCCATGGGTGTTCTTCCGAAGTTTGCGGCTGAACAGATCGAAAAACTGCTTCACGTTTCTGCGTTCTATTCTATCGGGATCGCTCAAGAAAATTCATATTTCGGATATATACATATCTTTACCAAAAAAGATTTGGCGGTGCAATCGGCAACCATCGAATCGTTTGTTCATCAATGTCATCTCGCACTGTCTAAGATTATTTCTCAGCGGGCAATGTTCGAAGAGGCTCAGCGAAGAAGAATAATGATGAATACGTCGAGCGACGGTATGGCGATCATCAACCAGGATCATGCGGTGGTTGAATGCAATCCCCGGTTTGCGGAAATGCTCGGTTACGCACCCGATGAGATGATCTTGATGCATACGTGGGATTGGGAAGCAAAAATGACAGAGGATGAAATTCGAAAAAACTTTCGGGACCTGACAACTATTGATACAACATTTGAAACACAGCATCGCCGAAAGGACGGAACGGTGTATGATGTTGAGGTTGGCGCAAGTGGAACGATTGTGGGAAATGAACCAATGGTTTTTGTGGTGTGCCGTGACATCACGTCAAGAAAAAATTCGGAGAATGCGCTTCGCGAAAGTGAAAATCGTTATCGGAATATTGTTGAAAATCTTCAACAGGCATATTACGAATCAAATAAAATGTCGATCTTTACCTATTGTAATCCCGGTTTAATCATCCTAAGCGGATATTCGGAGCAAGAACTGTTGGCTTCTTCATCATTTCGCATTGTTGCCAACGAACATCGCCAGATGGTGATCGATTCATACAAAAAATGGCTGGCCGAAAAACAAACGGACATGTCGCTGGAATTCATGGTGCAAACAAAGAATGGAAATAAATACTGGGTGGAACAAACAACACATTTTACTTTTGATGAGCATGGACGTTTTGTAAAGGCCACAAACTTTGTAAAAAATATTACTGAACGCAAAGTCTCGGAAGAAAAACTTCGTGTGAGTGAAGAATATAATAAAGCATTGGTAAACACTATTCCTGATCTTTTGTTTGTACATGATTCAACCGGAAAGATTGTGGATTATCATTCACCGAGCTCGATACCCCTATTGCTGTCTCCAGAATATTTTCTTGGTAAACATTTTCGGGAATTCCTCCCTCCTGATGTAATCGTTATTGTCGAAGAGGGGTTTCGACAAGCATTGCAAACAAAAGAGATGAGTATGTACACCTACTCCTTAGATCTACCGGGAGGAAAAAGACATTATGAGGCTCGGCTGTTGATGATTGATGATGACAAAGTACTGAACATCATTCGCGATATCACCGAAAAAGTGACCGCCGAAAACGAAATTAAATTGTTGAATGCGGATTTGGAAAATCGGGTTACCCGGCGTACGGCACAGTTGACCGAAGCCGTTGCAGAACTGGAAGCTTTCAGTTATTCCGTATCTCACGACCTTCGCGCCCCGCTTCGTTCCATTGATGGATACACTTCAATATTGAGCGAGCGATACGGCGAAAACTTCGATGAAGAAGGAAAAAGGCTTCTGACAAACGTCCATACCAGCATAGATAAAATGGATAGGCTGATAAAAGGATTATTGGACCTGTCGCGAGCCGGGAGAGGAGAACTGCGGTTTGCTGAATATTCGTTGGAACCATTCATCCTTACGATATTTGAAGAATGTTCAACAGCAGAGCAGCGCGCAAGAATGACATTCACCGTACTTCCGCTGCCAATGGTCACTGTCGACCTTTTGTTGATACAACAAGTGTGGACCAATCTTATTTCAAATGCAGTTAAATATTCCGGTAAGCAAGAACATCCGCACATAGAGATCGGAGCAACAAAAGAGATCGAAAGAGTTATTTTTTACGTGCGCGATAACGGCGCGGGCTTTGACCCAAAATATTCGAATAAATTATTCGGAATTTTTCAACGATTGCATGTGGATGATGAATTTAAAGGATTGGGAATCGGTCTGTCTATCGTGAAAAGGATCGTTCAGCGCCATGGCGGGACGGTATGGGCCGAAGGGAAGAAAAACGAAGGGGCAACATTCTATTTCTCCATTCCAACAATAGTACAAGAATGATACAATGGCAATCCCATTTGACCTTGAAAAGGAAATACTGAAAGAACATTCAAAACGTCAAACGATGAAGATCACCCGTTGGGTCGGCGGCGATGAGAAACGATTTTCACAATTGATGCATTTGTTTTTTCAAGATAACCGCACGGTTGTACAGCGTTCCGCATGGATCATCAGTACTTGCGCTGATAATCACCCGTCACTGATAACACCATGGCTTAAAAAATTGATACAAAAGATCAAGGTGCCGGGTGTACATAATGCAGTACCAAGAAACATACTTCGTATCCTGCAATTCGTTGATATTCCCCGCTCTCTTCAGGGTGACGTGGCGAATATCTGTTTTGATTTTCTTTCGTCAAAAGATACTCCCATTGCCATAAAAGCATTCTCAATGTACGTTCTGGCTAATATTGCCGACCATGAACCCGATCTAAAAAAAGAGTTGCGAATTGTTGTAGAGCAAATGCTTCCGTACGGTTCCGGAGGTATTATTTCCTGCGGAAGAAAAGTGTTGAAACGGATTTCATAGACAATTTTTCCCGTTGTTTATCACCTCTCTCCTTTCTACATTGATATAATTTTTTGATACACTCATCTTTTCAAACTCTCAACCATATATGAAAACAATACTCTTCTCTATTATCGCCCTCGTGGTCGTCGGACAGGCGCAAACGATACAATCGCCGAACAAAAAATTGACGCTCTCCTTCTCCGTAACACCGGATAGCACGGCACAATACCAATTAATCTTTGGGAAAAAGCCGGTCATCAAACCGAGCGAACTTGGTATTGCATTGAAAGATCGAGCCTCATTCCTCGGCGGCTTTGAGATCGCTTCAGTCGAATCATCATTGGTTGACAATTCATGGAATCCGGTTTGGGGAGAGGTGAAAACCATAAGAAATAACTACCGGGAACTGAAGGTAACGCTCCGTCAGCCGGCACAACGAAACCGAGTAATGGTGATCGTTTTCCGTCTTTTTGATGAAGGTCTTGGTTTCCGTTATGAATTTCCAAAACAGGATAATCTGAACTATTTCACCGTCATTGATGAACGGACGGAGTTTGCCCTCACGGGAGATCATACAGCATATTGGATCCCGGGTGATTTCGACACCAATGAATATTCCTATTCCCATTCATCGTTAAGCGAAGTGGATGCACGCCGTGGTATGTCCTCAACGGATATTGCGACTCGAAGCGTTATTGCTCCCAATGCCGTGCAAACTCCCGTCATCATGAAATCTGCGGATGGATTATATATCGATATTTTTGAAGCGGCACTGTCAAATTATCCCGCGATGTGTCTTGGCATCAACAAAAGTAATTTTGTGCTTACCTCAATGATCGCTCCTGATGCCGTCGGGAATAAAGCATATCTTCAAGCACCAACCCAAACACCATGGAGAACTATTTTTGTCAGCGACAAAGCGGTTGATATTCTTGCATCCAAGATGACGCTGAATTTGAATGAGCCGTCAAAGATCGAGGATGTCAGCTGGATCAAACCGATAAAATATGTCGGCATTTGGTGGGAAATGCATGTCGATGTTGCATCATGGAACTATGCCGATACAAACAACGTAAAGATCGGCGAAACAAATTGGAATGCTCTGCGGCCAAACGGTCGTCACGGTGCAACAACCGAACGGACAAAAGTGTATATCGATTTTGCTGCGAACCATGGATTCGGCGGAGTATTGGTTGAAGGATGGAATGTCGGTTGGGAAGATTGGTTCGGCAACTGGAAAGAGAATGTCTTTGATTTCGTCACACCATATCCGGATTTTGATGTTGCTGCATTACAAAAATATGCTGCTGAAAAAGGGGTGAAGCTTATTATGCATCACGAGACTTCCGCTTCAGCAACAAATTATGAACGAAGAATGGATGATGCCTACCGTTTCATGAATCAATACGGATACGATGCGGTAAAAACGGGCTACGTCGGCAGAATCATTCCCCGCGGAGAACTTCATGACGGACAGTGGATGGTGAATCATTATGTCCGTGCTGCGGAAAAAAGTGCGAAGTATAAGATTATGATCAATATGCATGAAGCAGTTCGGCCAACAGGATTGCATCGCACTTATCCGAATTGGCTTGCCAACGAAGCGGCACGAGGAAATGAATTCAACGCATGGAGCGACGGGAATCCTCCGGATCATGAGACAATCCTCCCTTTCACCCGATTTATGGGAGGCCCGATGGATTATACGCCGGGAATTTTCCAGATCAAAAGAAGTTTTTACGATCCCAAAAGGAAAGAACAAGTGCATACAACGCTTGCAAAACAGTTGGCGCTGTACGTCACCATTTATAGTCCGTTGCAGATGGCGGCTGATCTGCCTGAGAATTACGAATCAAAACTCGATGCGTTTCAGTTCATCAAAGATGTTGCCGTTGATTGGAATGATTCTAAAATTCTGGAAGCAGAACCGGGTGATTATTTGACGGTTGCACGAAAGGCAAAGAATACGGAAGAATGGTATCTCGGTGCCATCACCGATGAGAATCCGCGCACGGCAGCCGTTTCGCTGAATTTCCTGAATCCTAAACAACAATATGTCGCCACAATATACAGCGATGCATCTGATTCTCACTGGGAAAAAAATCCTATGGCATACAAGATCGAACAATTTCTTGTCACCGATAAAACTATAATGAAATTAAAACTGGCTGCCGGCGGCGGATCGGCGGTCAGCATGAAACCCGCAACCGCAGAAGAGACAAAAAAACTTAAATCATACAAATAATATTCACTTACTAAGGATCAGGCAATGATAGTTTCAAAAGATAAAGTTGTTTCAATTGAGTACACCCTCCGCGACGACAGCGGCGAAATTCTCGATTCATCAGAGGGAGGCGAGCCGCTCGCATACCTGCACGGAAACGGAAACATTGTTCCCGGACTTGAATCACAGCTTGAGGGAAAAGCAAAAAACGATGCGGTGAAAGTCGCTGTTGCTCCCGCTGACGGGTACGGTGAATTCAATGCGGGGGATATTATCGAAGTACCGCGCGAGCAATTTCAAGATGTGAAAGAATTAGAAGTTGGCATGCAATTCACCGCTTCCGGTCCCGAAGGACATCGAATCGTTACGGTCACGAAGGTTAATGACACAATGGTTACGGTGGACGGGAATCATCCTCTGGCTGGAAAAACATTGCATTTTGATGTGAAGATCGTTGATGTTCGCGATGCCAGTGCCGATGAATTAAGCCACGGTCATGTTCATGGCGTTGGCGGGCATCATCATTAGTCTTTTACTAGACCCGTCCGATTGTGCAAAACAAAAGGACGGGTATTGATTTCTTCTTTACAATCTTCACTTGACAATCCTTTTCCGCTTTTCTACTTTAACGAACAAATGAATCCATCTTCTCACTAGAAAAAAATAAGGAATGTATCGTTATGGACAAAGATTCCAATTCTCTGAACTGGTTTGAGATCTGCGCAACAGACATCGTGCGTGCAAAAAAATTCTATGAGAAGATTTTTAATATCACAATGGAAAACTGGGATCTTCCCGGCATGGAAATGGTTGTCTTTCCGGCGGTTCCGGAGAATGGAAAAGCAACAGGCGCGGTTGTAAAGAGTGAATCCCACACGCCGAGCATGGATGGTTCAATCATCTATCTCAATGCTAATCCGGATCTGTCGGTTGTCTTGGACCGCATAGAAAAAAATGGAGGAAAAGTGTTGATGGGAAAGACACATATCACCGATGAGATCGGATATATGGCATTTTTTGTGGACAGCGAAGGAAACAGAATGGCGCTGCATTCTCAGAACTGAAATGAAGATCATTATTTCCATACTGATGTTTTCAACATTCCTCTTTTCACAGGATCTGACGAATGATTTGTGCGATGATGATAACGAGAATCTTCCATGTTGTTTTATCAATATGCCCAAAGAATTATCCCACCGCATAACGATTGCGGATCGAAACGAACCCGGTGAACGGATGTATATTAAAGGAGCTATTTATAAATCTGACCACAAGACTCCGTACGCAAATGTTATTCTGTATGCGTATCACACCAATGAAAAAGGGATCTATCCAAAAAACGGAAATGAGGTCGGAATCCATAAATGGCATGGGTATCTGCATTCATGGGGAAGAACAAATCAGAAAGGGGAATTCGAGATCAATACTATTCGACCCGCACAATATCCTTCGCGGACGATACCGGCGCACATTCACATCGTCGTGAAAGAGCCGAATGGAAGAACATACTACAGTAATGACATTATGTTTGCTGACGATAATTTGGTGAAGAATAAAAATGAAGAGGGGGTGATCACCGTTTCAAAAAACAACAGCGGTGTGTGGGAAGGATCCCGAATTATCTATCTAAAATGATCTTCGTGATAAAGCATTCCTTATTTCCATTTTGACTGTGAAAGTGCAACCGCAAGAAACGATGTCACCATCAGCACACTGTATTCTATCCCGTTTCTTCCCGGACCCACAACAAACCATCCGTTTGGCAGATGGACGAGAAAAATTCCCGTTGTCAGATGCACGGCAAAAATAAATGCGATCGGTTTTATATATTTTCCGCTGAGCAGTGTTAATCCTCCAACAATTTCAAAACTTGTCAGCAGCCATGCAACAACAACACCAAATGGGATTCCTGTCTCTTCCAGAAATCCTCCAAATCCGAATACGCCGTTATTGATGATCCGTGCAACTCCGTGAGAGATCATCGTACAGCTGATGAGGGTGCGTACCAATGAAATGGCGGTTGATGCTTGTATCGTCATTTTTTTTCTTTCCCTGATTTTGCGTTGACTGATGATTGGGATTTATCTGCGGTAAAATTCAGCGATATAGAATTGATGCAATACCGTAATCCGGTCGGCGCAGGACCATCTTCAAAGACGTGACCGAGATGCGCTTTACATTTTTTGCAGTGCACTTCTACGCGTCTCATTCCAAGAGAGTTGTCAACCTCTTCTTCCACCATTCCGTTGGTCATTGCCGAAGAGAATGCAGGCCAGCCGCAGCCAGAATTATATTTTGAATTTGATTTGAACAATTCTGTTCCGCATCCTGCGCACGAATATGTTCCATCTTCAAAAAACTCATCAAATACGCCGCTGAACGGCATTTCGGTCGCTTTTTCCCATAAGACTCTCTGCCGTAGTGCCGATGTGTCTCCCATAACCGATTTTACCGCACGTGATGCTTTGTTTTGGGTAAACATTACTCCCGCAATGAGTAGAACGATGATTCCAATAACAATAATACTTTTCATAATGCTCTCTTCGAGTTGTATAAGATATTCGTTTTCTTCATCACCTATAACACACAACTGTAAAGAAAAAATCCCGCGGAAAGACATCTGCGGGAATTGAACAATGTAGAGATCTAAATAATAAATCTTAAAAAACGCTCACATTCACGTATCGTTTGGGATTTGCTTTCAGGTCCTTCGCAAGTTCGTTCAAACTCATGATCAACGAATCGAGATGATTATAGAGCCGGTCATCGTTCATTAATTTTCCAAGAGAGCCGTCGCCCCGTTCGATTTTCTTAAAGACATTATCGATGGATGTGCTGGCATCCTTGAATCGACCCGATGCTTCTTCCATTGTTTTTGCCGTTACTCGAATACTTTTTACTCCGTCTTCAATATTCCCTTTTTGGCTGACCGCAATCGTATCGAGCCGTTTTGCAAATCTGCTCATATCATCGGAAAATGTTGAAAAATTACCGACGGCATGATCGATATGTCCCCCCTGCTGCTGAATCACTAGTTGAAGATCTTTTGCCGCGCGGTTCAGTTCCAACAAAATACTTTGAATGTTCCTTCGTGTCGGATCATCGAACGTTGTGTTCACCCGTTCCAATATTCCTAATACATTCGTTGAGATAGGGGAAAGCGTCGAGGTCAACTCTGTAAGATCTGCTTCGTACGCTCCGGTTAAGATGTCGCCATCTTTCAATATATCCGGAGAGACACCGGGAATGATGGCGATCTGTTTTCCACCCATAAGACTCGAAGATTTGATGAAGGCTTTTGAATCGTTGGAGATATTCACTTTGTTGTCGATCGTTACTCCAACAGCGATAACGTTTCCGGCAAGGCGCATATCCTGCACCTTGCCGATGTTCAATCCTGCAATCGTGATCGGACTTCCTTCAGCCAATCCGTTGACGTTTCCGTAAAAGAGTGTCAGCCGGTATTCCTTTGATCTGAAATCGATCCCTTTCAGAAAAATTATTCCGCCGACCAGAATGATCACTGCAAGAAATACTGCAATGCCGATCTTTGCTTCGTTAGAAAGTGTCATACTTCACCTAAAGATTGGTCATCCTGAGTAAGTCGAGTGTTTTTTACGATACACATCGAAGGATGATTATTTTATTTTAATACCCTTTGACGCATCCCGACAAATATCGTCGGGATTTGCTCAGGGTGACTTTCTGTTACGCTACGTTTTTATATCACTCTCAATGTATTTTCTCACTTCCGGATTTGGACTGTTCCGAATATCGTCTTTCGTTCCGGTCATAATGAATTGTCCGTTCTCAAAAATTGCGAAACGGTCTCCCACGACAAACGCGCTATGGATATCATGCGTTACCACAATCGAAGTTACGCCAAGCATTGTTTTCAATTCGTTTATTAGGAGATTGATCCCGTCGGCAGTTTCAACATCAAGACCCGTAGTAGGCTCATCATACAGCATATATTTTGGTGTCAACGCGATCGCACGCGCAAGCCCGACACGTTTTTTCATTCCGCCGCTGATATTGGAGGGCATCAGATGTTCCACATTCTGCAGCTTAACCAGACCCAATGCATACTTCACCCGCTCGCTGATATCAACGGATTGATATTCACTGTGCCTCCGCAATGCTAATTCAATGTTCTCGCCGACCGTCATTGAGTCGAACAACGCCGCTCCTTGAAATAAAAATCCAAACTTGAATCGCATTCTCTGCAATTGTTTGTAGTTCATTGTCTGGACTTCTTTTCCATCCACAACAATTGCCCCGCTGTCCGGTTTGATCAATCCAATGATCATTTTTAACAGCACGCTTTTTCCGCCGCCGCTTCGCCCGATGATCACCAATGTTTCATTGTCGCGCACTTCAAGATTCACACCGCAATGAACTTGTTTCTCTCCGAATCGTTTCCAGATGTTCGTCAGCTGGATCATAGCAGCACCGATGCTAAGATAAAATCCATAACGACAACAGAAAGACAGGTTAAGACAACAGTGTTCATCGTCGCTTTGCCGACTCCCTCTGAGCCCCCTTGCACCTGAAATCCCTGATAACATGAGACCGATGTGATGATAAATCCAAAGACCGTTGCCTTGATAATTCCAAACATTGCGTCCCACACTTCAAACGAGCTTTGCATTCCATCAACAAATGCCTCCGATGGAATTCCTGCGATCACCGACGCGCCGAACATTCCTCCAAGAATTGCAACCAGATCGCCGAAGACAACCAGCAGCGGAAACATCAACACCCCCGCTATCACTCTCGGTGTGATCAAAAATGAGATCGGGTCGAATGCCAGTGCTTCCAATGCATCGATCTGTTCGGTCACCCGCATTGTTCCAAGTTCTGCCGTAATGGTTGCTCCGACTTTTCCGGCTAATACCAGCGCCGTAAGCAGCGGTGTTAACTCCAATAAAACGGATTTGGTGACGAGTGCGCCAACCACAGAACGAGGTATCCATTCGTACAATTGATACGAAGACTGTACTGCTGTTACCATTCCGACAAACATAGAAACGAAAATGACGATGGGAATGGAATTATTACCGATCATTACCATTTGCTGAATAATGTTACCGGAATATTCTTTGGCGTTGCGGAAATTATAGATCATCCACCCGATGGTGGCGAAATAGCGGCCCAGGTGTTCAAAAAAAGATAGTATAAGTTTTCCGGGATGAACGAATATTTCCGCGGTGCGGGTAAGATACGAGGAGTGGGTAATTTCAGTCATTCATTTGATGATGGTATAGTTTAGTGCTGTCAATATGAAAAAACTGGAGGGGAAAATCAAGGAAGCGGCAAGGTAATGCTGTATGAGATGACGCAGCTGGAATTAGGGGTTTTCCGGTGGGTTTTGTTCATCTGTTTTGCGTAACCGTCCAGCTTTGCGGACGGCGTCGGTCAGCAGGAATTCGATCTGCGCATTTGCACTGCGCAGATCGTCAGCTGCCCATTTTTCAAGGGCGGTATAGATGTCGCTGTCTAAGCGTAATAAGAATTTTTTCTTTTCACTCATAATAATTTTACTCTGTTACGCTGCTCCGCTCGCCGCTTGTCTCCGGGAAAGTATCTGATCATACACGATCATGATCATCCATGGATTTTTGTCGAGCAATTCCGATTCATGATCAATGGTTACAATAAGCCCCTTTTTAAAAAGAGATTCTCGCTCCAACGAGATCAATTTTACTTTTTGCTGTGAATAAAGTTCGTTCTTATTCTTCCAAATTTCATAAACATACTCGATCCGTCCGCCGTTAGGAAGCTCGAACATTCCTCCCTTGCCCCATTTCCCGACTTTGAATTTTGCAAATGGAAGTTGGTCATGTTTTTTTTTGATCTCAAGGTTCGATCTCCACCATTGCGGTTTTGAGAATTCCCACGTCTCTCCGAATCCTTCAACAAGCGCAGTCGAACTGAAGAGTTTTGGATAGCTCATTGTTAACAGCACTTCGTCATTGGCGCGTAATTGATAGATCCGTTTCCAGATGGATGGCTGGACCAGTTGAATTTTTTCTGTTCGGTGTTGTGAAAGTGATTTCATGTTTTTGTTGTAATTAGTTGACCGTCACCTTAAAGGTGACGGTCAACTTTAATCTTTAATTCATCGTCATTCCCGCATGCTTCTGGCGGGAATCTATAAAATGGATGCCCGATAAAAACATTCGGGCATGACGTTCATGTTTTTTATTGATACAATGTTCCCGTATTAATCACCGGCTGCATGTCTTTATCCGAAACGAGTGCAACCATCAAATTATTTACCATTGTAGCTTTTTTATCTTCATCCAATGTTACGATATGTTGTTCGGCTAACATTCTCAGAGCATCCTGCACCATTCCCACCGCTCCTTCAACGATCTTCTTTCTCGCTGCAATGATCGCCTGCGCCTGCTGACGACGAAGCATCGCCTGTGCAATTTCCTGTGCGTATGCAAGATGACTTATGCGTGCTTCGATGATATCAACACCGGCAACCTGCAGACGTGTCTGTACTTGTTTCTGCAGCGCTTCTGCAATCTCCATCGGATTTCCGCGAAGCGATGCCTTACTCTCTTCGTGTGAATCGTACGGATATTCCGATGCAAGAGCGCGGATCGCAGTTTCGCTTTGGATCGCTACGAACTGTTCATAATTCTCAACATCAAACAATGCGCGCGCCGAATCAATAACACGATAGACAACCACGGCACCGATCTCGATCGGATTGCCGTCAAGATCGTTCACTTTAATTCGTTCACTGTTGAAGTTGTGGATACGAAGCGAGACATGTTTTTTTGTTGCAAACGGATTTGCAAACCAAAATCCGGATTCGCGGACGGTGCCGATATAATTTCCAAAAAGAATGAGCACGCGCGACTCGTTCGGCTGCACCACAAAAAATCCACCCATAGCAATTAAATTGATGATCAACGTTGGAATGAATACCCAAAGCATCGATGGTAGTTCCAACCGTATCATTGAAACCAGCCAATATCCGTTAAACGACAACAGAGCAAGAAACACGATCAAAGCAATATAACCGTTTATGGTAACGGCATTTTTTTCAATAATTGTTTTCATTATAACACCCTTTCATTGTTTGGTATCATAATGATATCACTACAATATCAAAAAATCAAGTTAAATTTTTGTTTAAAATAGAAAACCTCGAAAATCGCAGTTTTTCGAGGTTTTCATATACCAATTTGTAGAACCTTGCGAAGATTTTAACTACTGCTTTTCGATAAAATCATACAGTTGGACCTTGATCTCGAACCGCTGTCCTTCTGTATAATGCCTCTCATATTTTCCCGGCAGCGGCTGCACAACCTTCACCTTCGCCCAACATCCTTGCGCTTCTTCAATGGTCGCATCGTAAAGCGGAACATCGTTCAGCACGCAGGTGTACGTTTTTCCGATCTCGGGAGTATCTTTTACAGTATGAGTATGCATTTCTTTTTTTTGACTATCATCGTTACAAAATAAATTGGTCATGGTGAGCAAGGCGCAGATTCGTAAACTTAAGTCATCCTTCGACGCATCCGCCATTGGCGGATTTGCTCAGGATGACTATTGTTTCTGCGCCGCGTCGAACCATTTACGCAACTTTCGGTTTGGATTTCATTTTGCCGTACAGAATATACGCAACGGCAAGGATGATCAAGCCAAACAATGTGTAGATCAGCCAGTTGGACGGTTTCACCTTTGAATACCAGAGCTGAACTTTGGTATCAAGATCGGCAACCTGCGCATCGGTGATCATATTGTTCTCTTTCCAGACCGGAACCCAGATCGGTTTCAAGC
>CAYPEM010000031.1:0-22976 GCA_964409765.1 uncultured Chitinophagaceae bacterium | reverse complement strand
GCATCGGTGATCATATTGTTCTCTTTCCAGACCGGAACCCAGATCGGTTTCAAGCTCTGTGACCAGAGTTTTTCGAATGCCTGATACGATTCGTACGGATCGTCGTTCTTGGTGCTTGTTGCATTGATCTGATCGTCAATGAATCGTGCAAGCGCCGGATGGATCTCGGAACCGTTGGTGATCACGGCAACCGAAAGTTTAGCTTCGGTGAACATGCCGTTCAGCGATTTCCAGAATGACTCGTCAACTTTGGCTCCCCATTCCGCGATCATCGTATCGATCGCCGGTATTTCGCGTGCTTTTTCCTTGTTGGAAAGATACGCGTCGCCGACAAGTTTCTTTACGCCGTTCCAGTTGGATTCGAATTTTTTCTGTTCGCCGTACAGGCTTGCAACATCATTTCCGGAAAGCTGTGTGGAAGCAAGGAATTCAACATTCTCTGCAATTGAACGTTTCACGTTGGTCAGAACGTTGCTTCGTTCAAGTTTTGTCTGCTGGCTTTTTTGCACATCGCCGGTTGGCTGGATGTTCTTATCGTACTGCATGAACAGGCTGTCAACCAATGCAAAGATCGCTTTATCTCGTTTTGCAAGATTGGTGCGAAGCGTTGCAACAACTTTCACCAGCGAATCGCGTTCCGCTTTTGCTTCCTTCAATTGAGCAAGAAGCGATGCGTTCTGCCCGTTCAGCGTGTTGACCTGTTCCGTCAGAACGGTCACCTGTTGTTCCAGTTCGGCAATACGAGCAGCGCTTTCGCCGATCGCTTTGATCTTCTGTTCGGAATAAGCGAATGATGCTTTCAGTTTTTCGATGCTGGCATCAAAATCATCCGGGAACAATGCTTTGTTCAAGAATTCCTGATGCGGTCTGTATTGCGCTTCGAACGCCGTTACTTTTTCGCCGACAACAGCGATCTCATCGGTCGTAGCGGCGTCGGTGATCGTTTTGATCAATGCTTTGTACTCTTTTTCAAAATCCCGTTTGATCTCGGAATTTGAACGGTCTTGTGCTGAAGAGAATGTGAACAAGAAGATGCTCATCAGTAGAATAATGCTTTGTTTCATTTCGTCCTCCTTTAGGATTCGATGATATTTTTATGCGGAACGTTTTCGCGTTCCAAGATAGATTCCCGCCAAAATTGCGATCACCAATGCGGCGATAAGTATATAGGAAAGCGTGCTGCTTTCGATCGGTGTCATTGCCGCAGACCATGTTTTGGTTTTTGCATCAATGTCGTTCATCTGTTCTTCCGTGAACAAATCATGACGCATCATGATCGGGATCCACGAAGGTTTTACTTTGCTTCCCCATGTATTATACGCGAATGATTCGAAGATGATCTTCTTCTCGGCATCGGTGCGTTTGGAAATATTTGCTGTTTCGTCATCAATGAATTTGATGGTGTTGCGGTAGAATTCTTCTCCATTGTTGAACGTCGTAATAGGGAGTTTCTCCGCGGCAAAGACTTCGTTCAATCCTTTCCAAAACACTGCATCGGCAAGCGAGCGCCAGTTGGTAATCAACCCGTTGATCTCCGTGACCTCTTTTGCCTGCAGCGATGATGGAACATATGCTTTCGATAGTTTTTGTCCCACGCCTTTCCATGACGATTCAAATCTCCGCTGTTCGTTCAACAACTGCGGGATCTGCTGAGCGGAAAATGATGCCGATGAAAGGAACATGATGTTGTCGCTGACCGAACGTTTAAGGCTTGCCACAACGTTCTTCTTTTCCAGCAGAGAAAGTTTCTTCATGTCGCTGCCGGAAAGCTGGTCGGTATCATATTTTACGAACAGACTGTCCACAAGGGCAAACACCGCTTCATCGCGTTTCTGGATCTCGTCCTGAAGCACCGCGATCGATTTCTTCAGAGCCGCAAGTTCTCCCTGCGCTTTTGCAAGCTGTGCGCGAAGTGTCGCGTTCTCTTCTTTCAACGATTGTACCTGCGATGTCAGCGTACCGATCTCGCGCTCCAATTTAGAGGCGCGTATCTTGTGCTCTGCCAGTTCTTTGGATTTCTTCAGCCGTTCGATCAATCCATCATATCCGTCCGGAAAGATGGCTTTGTTCAGAAATTCCTGATGCGGTTTGAATTCCGCTTCGAAGGCGGAGACATCGTTTAATAGCTGCTGCAATGACGCTTCGGTTTCCGCACTGTTGAGATTTTTGGTAAGAAGAACAAAACGTTTTTCAAAATCACGTTTGACATCGGAAGACGAGCGCTCTTGTGCATTCAGTCCGGCGGAGAACAGAACCGCCGTGACTAAAAGAATGATGCTCTTCCTCATTTCTTACCTCCAAGCAGTGATGCGCCGCCTTTGGTCACTTGATATTTGTCTTTTCCGTTCCAGAGTTCGATGTACGATTCTTTTTGATCGAATTTCGGATCTTCCATTGCTTTGTCAACAGAGATGGAGATCGTGTTGCTGACGGCAAGTGCTCCGTCGCTTTGAGCAAGCACATAGACGTTCTTGAATTTTTTTCCGGTCAAATAATAGAAGCCTGCTTTGTCGCGGATCATTCGGACTTCGTTGGTACCTTTTAAAGCCGCTGAGTCTTCAGCAAATTCTTTTGCAAGCAAGGGGGTAACGGTAAAGGAAACGCTGTATTGTTTTGCGGTGACCATTCCTTTGGAGTTGATCTCGAGTATTTCATCCGCCTGCCATGCAAAATCTGCCGGCTGTAACTGCAGCGATGAACAGCCGATCATCGCCAACGAGGTGACCATACTGATGAGGACAAGAATCTTTTTCATGGTGTTTCTCCTTAAATGAGTAAATAAATTTCTTTCAAATTGGCGACCCGCGGACAACGCACGAGTGCGGTTGATGGAACGTTGAAGATTCAAACCGCCGAAATTTCTAACCATTCGAAAGTAGCGGATAACCTATCGTAAAGACATCATCCAAAGGGATGAATTGATAGTTAATCCTTTTTAAAAAATTATTTCTTCCCCTTTTTCTTTTTGTTTGGTTTTGCCTTTGGTGCTTTTGGTATCGGTTTTTGCTTTACCGGAGCCGCTTTTTTACCTGCTTTTTTCGCCGGAGCGGGTTTCTCTTCCTTCTTTGGTACGGATTTTTTTGGAATCTTGCTAATTAATTTTTCTTTACCCTTTTTTTCCTCATTCTTCTGTTTCTTCAGGGCTTTTTTTTTATCGTCAAACAGGTCATTCTGTTCAATCGGTTCGTCATTTTCTTCGGTTGCCGGCGCAGTGGTCCGCGCTTTGTCCGCAGCCTCGAGCTGCTTCTCTTCTTCATCCTCCGAGGTGACGATTGCGATTGCCGTGACGGCGTCATCATTGTTCAGTCGGATCAGACGGACACCGGAAGTATTCCTTCCGGAAACGCGGATCGCTTCGGCGCGTTGACGGATCACCATGCCGCTGGATGTGACCACAACGATATCATCCACATCCTGCACTTCTTTGATGGCGATCATTTTTCCTGTTTTTTCGTTCGCACGAAGTGTTGCAATACCTTTTCCGCCGCGATGACTGACGCGGTATTCCGAAAGATCGGATCGTTTACCGAATCCGTTTTCCGTCACCACAAGGAGCGTCGTCTTCGTTCGTTTGATGGAAACTGCTCCAATTACTTTATCACCTTTTTCAAGGCGGATCGCACGAACACCCGATGCAGCGCGTCCCATTGCGCGGACTTCGCTTTCGGGGAATCTGATCGCGATTCCTTCGTGGGTTCCGATCACTAATTCATGAGAACCATCGGTTAACTTCACGTCGCGCAGCAGATCGTTCTTGTCGAGCGAGATCGCGCCGATACCGTTCTTTCGCGGATTGCTGAATTCCATCAGCGAGGTCTTTTTCATCTGTCCTTCTTCGGTTACCATAAAGACAAATTGAGTCTCGTTGAATTCTTTGACGGATAAGAATGCGGTGATGTTCTCTTCCGCTTCTTTCGCGATCAGATTGGTGATCGCTTTTCCTTTGGATGTTCGTCCTCCCTCGGGAACTTCAAACACTTTCAGCCAATAACATTTTCCTTTGTCGGTAAAGAAGAGAATATAATTGTGCGTGCTGGCGATGAACATATGTTCGACAAAATCATCCTCGCGCGACGCCGCACCCGTTACACCTTTTCCACCGCGCGATTGCCGGCGATATCCGCTGACGGGGAATCGTTTGATATATCCGCCATGGGAGATCGTGATCACCACTTCTTCTTCGGCGATCATATCTTCGATCTTGAACTCTGTCTGCTTCATCACGATCTCGGTGCGGCGGTTGTCGCCGTATTTATCTCTGATCGCAATAAGTTCTTCTTTGATGATCTGCATCTGAAGCTGTTTGCTTCCGAGGATCGCTTTCAATTTATTGATCAGCTTGATCAGTTCTTTATATTCATCTTCGATCTTCTTTCGTTCCAGTCCGGTCAGCCGCTGCAGACGCATATCCAAAATCGCCTGAGCCTGGATCTCGGACAATTTGAATTTCTTCATTAATCCTTGTTTCGCCGTCTCGGTGTCTTTGGATGCTTTGATCAGTTTGATGATCGCATCGATATTGTCGAGAGCGATGATGTAGCCTTCTAAAATGTGCGCTCGTTTTTCAGCGGCATCCAGATCGAACTTCGTGCGGCGAACAACAACTTCATTTCGATGTTCAATGAAATGATGGAGCGTGTCCTTCAACTGCAGCACTTGCGGGCGGCCGTCGACCAGCGCCAGCATGATAATGCCGAAGGTTGTCTGCATCTGCGTCATCTTGTACAGATTGTTCAGCACAACGCTTGCATTCGCGTCGCGCTTCAGATCGATCACGATCCGCATTCCGTCGCGGTCGGATTCGTCGTTGATCCCCGAAACATCGTCCATTTTTTTATCGCGTACCAGCTCTGCTATTTTCTCGATGAGTGATGCTTTGTTTACCTGGTATGGAATCTCCGAAACAATGATGCTTTGTCTGTCATTCTTCGCTGTTTCAATGGTCGCTTTCGCCCGGAGCGTGATCTTTCCTCTTCCCGTTCGATAGGCTTCGCGCACCCCGTCGTAACCGTAAATTATTCCGCCGGTTGGAAAATCGGGTGCTTTGATATACTTCATCAATTTTTCGTTATCGATTCCTCTATCGGCGATCATTGCGATGATACCGTCGATCACTTCCGTTAGATTGTGCGGAGGAATATTCGTCGTCATACCAACGGCAATACCGCTTGCACCGTTGATCAGAAGATTAGGAACGTTTGCAGGAAGAACGGATGGTTCTTTCAGCGTATCATCAAAATTCGACGTGAAGTCGACCGTGTTCTTTTCAATATCCTTTAAGATCTCTTCGGCAACACGCGTCAAACGGACTTCGGTATAACGCATTGCTGCCGCCGAATCACCGTCAACGGAACCAAAGTTTCCTTGACCGTCAACAAGCGGATACCTCAGCGAAAAATCCTGCGCCATACGAACGATCGTATCATAGACCGATGAATCGCCGTGCGGGTGATATTTTCCAAGCACTTCTCCGACGATACGGGCGCTTTTTTTGTATGCACGATTCGGTGCAAGTCCGAGCTCGTTCATCCCGAACAATACACGGCGATGAACCGGTTTCAATCCATCCCTTACATCGGGAAGCGCTCGTGCAACAATAACCGACATCGAATAATCGATGTACGATCCTTTCATTTCTTCTTCAATATCAACGGGAATGATTTTTTCGTTTGACGTTGCCATAGATTCAATCGTTCTTTCTAAATATTACACACTGTTGTAGTCACAATTATTTTACTGTTGGGGTCTTCCACACAAATGATCCGCTTAGATCGATGTATCCTTTTTCTGTCTCGGTTTGTATCAATGCTAATCCGTCTTGAAACGGCGCAGCATCTAAAAATTTTGGCGGAATAATTACCGTGCCTGCTGTGTTGATGTATCCCCACAATTCGTTCTGTTGGATCGCAGCAACTCCATCAGAAAAATTCAACGCATTTTGAAATTGTACACTGAATGCTTCGGTTCCCTTGGTATCGATGAATTTCCACTTGCCGTTCTCTTTAACAAGAGCAAGATTCTCGGAAAAACTTCTCACTTCATCATATTGAAACGGCAGAACAACATCTCCTGATGTATTAATGAATCCCCACATGGAATCTTTTCTCACGCCGGCTAAACCGCAGGTGAAATTCTTTGCGGCATCATACACAGCGGGAATAACTATTGCACCTGTCGTATCAATGAATCCTTTTTTTATTCCTATTCGCACCGGCGCCCGGTATTCAGAAAAATCTCCCGCGCCATCAAACCGTCGTGAAATAACAAGCTCTCCTGCATGATTGATATAGCCGAATTTGTCCGGCTCTAACTGTGGAAGAAAAAATGGTCGGACGATCACCCATGCTCTTCCGTTGTAGAAATTTCCTACCTCGGAATAGATCGGAGCTATTTTTTCTGTTCCCGCCGTATCGATAAATCCCCATTTCTGATTTGTCAAAAACACAGCCCTGCGAAATTTTGCCAATCCTTCAGAAAAAATGCCGGCATCTTCATGGGTGGTAACAAAAGCAACATCTCCTTTTGTATTGATGAAGCTGACGTCTTTGTCAAACCAGTTATGCTTGATCTGCTTTGAAAATCCATTCACAAAACTTGATCGTGTCGTCAATGTCGGCTGAATGACAACCGCTCCTTCAGAATTGATGAAACCGAACAGATCTCCCTCTTCAATTAAAAAACGCTTGTCTTGAGAAAAGACTTGAACAACCAACAACAGAATGAACGAAAATATTTTTAAGGATGATTTAAACATCAAGGTTTCTCACATACTTCGCATTCTTTTCAATGAATTGTCTGCGCGGTTCAACGTCATCGCCCATCAAGATCGAGAATGTGCGGTCAGCATCTGCTGCGTTTTCAATTCCAACTTGAAGGATGGTTCTTGTTTCCGGGTTCATCGTGGTTGACCACAATTGTTCGGGATTCATTTCTCCAAGACCTTTGAATCGAGAGATCACGATTCCGCCTTTTAGCACTCCTCCTTCTTCCGGTGCAACTTCAATGTCTTCTTCTTTGGGTGCTTTCTCCGCTTTTTCACCCTTCATTTTTTTCAATATCTCGTCGCGCTCTTCATCGTCAAAAGCATATTGTTCTGTCTTTCCTTTTTTCAATTTATATAATGGCGGTTGCGCGATATACACATGTCCGAGCTCTATCAGCGGTTTCATATATCGGAAGAACAATGTTAACAACAGTGTTCGAATGTGTGAACCGTCCACGTCGGCATCGCACATTAAAATGATCTTGTTGTATCGTAATTTTTCCGGATTGAAATCTTCGCCGACACCTGCGCCGATGGCGGTGAAAATATTTCTGATTTCCTCGTTCTCCAACATTTTATGAAGACGGGCTTTTTCAACGTTGAGGATCTTTCCTTTCATCGGAAGGATCGCCTGGAACCTTCGGTCGCGTCCCTGTTTCGCGCTTCCACCTGCAGAATCACCTTCAACAAGATACATCTCGCAATGTTCGGGGTCGTTGATCGAACAGTCTGCGAGTTTTCCCGGAAGCCCCGCGCCGTCCATTGCGTTTTTTCTCCGCGCTATATCGCGTGCTTTTCGCGATGCTTCACGGGCTTCAGCGGCTCTAAGACTTTTTTCGATGATTCGTTTTGCGTCCGGAGAATTGCTGTCCAGCCAATCCGACATTGCCGGTCCAATCACCGATTCAACGATCGATTTGATCTCGCTGTTTCCCAGTTTTGTTTTTGTCTGACCTTCAAACTGCGGTTCAGGAACCTTCACGCTGATCACCGCAGTCAACCCTTCCTTAAAATCCTCACCGGTCAACTGGATTTTTTCGTCTTTGACAAGATTGTTCTTCGATGCAAAATTATTCAGAGAACGCGTCATTGCGGTTCTAAATCCGACAAGATGTGTTCCTCCTTCGTGCGTGTTGATATTGTTCACATACGAAAAAACATTTTCCGAATATTGATCGTTGTATTGGAATGCTCCTTCTACTTCTACGGTTCTCCCATTCTCGTCTTTTCCTTCCCCTTTTGCGTAGAACACTTTTTTCATGATGGATGGCCGTGTGGAATCCGTATATTTCACAAATTCTTTAAGGCCTCCTTCGTAATGGAATTTTTCCGTCTGCTCTTGTTTGTTTCGAAGATCGGTAATTTCCAATGTCACTTCGGGGTTCAAAAAGGCAAGTTCGCGCAAACGTTCTGCAAGAGTATCAAATTTATATGTCCGGCTTTTAAAGATCGAACCATCGGGCATGAATGTTACCGTTGTTCCTGTTTTATCGCTTTTGCTCATGTTGCCGATAACTTTTACGGGAGCAACAGGATCACCTTTTTTATATTTTTGATTCCATATTTTTCCATCGTTCTTCACGATCACTTCAAGATTTTCACTGAGAGCGTTCACTACGGAAAGACCGACACCATGCAGACCGCCGGAAACTTTATAGGTGTTCTTATCGAATTTTCCGCCGGCATGAAGAACGGTCAACACAACTTCAAGCGCTGAACGTTTCTCTTCTTTATGGATTCCGGTCGGGATACCGCGGCCATCGTCATTAACAGTAATGCTTCCGTCTTTATTGATCTTCACATGAATATTTTTGCAATATCCGGCGAGCGCTTCATCGATAGAATTATCAACAATTTCGTACACAAGGTGGTGAAGTCCGCGCGTGCTGACGTCGCCGATATACATGGCGGGCCGTCGTCGGACAGCTTCAAGACCTTTTAATACTGTAATATCGTCCGCTGTGTATTCTCCGTTTTGTTTCTTTGATTTATTGTCTGCCACAGTTATTCCTTTGAGTTGATTTCTAACTTTGCACGGCTTGAAGCCGCGCGGAGTCGTATGATTTATCTAAATTTTATGTCGGTAATACTGTTTGAGTTTGTTACCGAACGGATCTTTTCTAAAATTTCCTGTTTCCGGAACGTCAGCTCTGTTCTCCACGGCGCATTGTTTACATTGACGATCAGCATTCCGTTTACCAATCGTTCCGGCTGGGCAACTTTTGCTACCTGCGGACCGACAGCTTCATTCCACACATCGAATATCTTATACTGTTCAACCTGCTTTTCAATGCCGAGCGATTGTACAAGCAGTGTAAGTGCGTCGCCGAGCGTTTGTACGTTATCATTCTTCTTCATGCCGCAATCAATTCGTTCACTGTTTCGCCGTTCTTAATAAAGAATTTTCGACGGTCGGAATTCCATTCGGCACCGCCGAATATTTTTTCGCTGGTGGTGGTAATAAATATCTGACCAAGTGTTTCTGCCAGCAACAATATTTTTTTGCTTCGGTATTCATCAAGTTCGCTGAACACATCATCTAATAGAAATATCGGTGTTTCGTTGCATCGCTCTTTCAGAAAAAAAAACTCGGCAACCTTCAGCGCAATTAAAAATGTTTTATGCTGTCCCTGCGATGCAAACTGTTTTAACGAAAGACCGTTCAGTGAAAAATGTATGTCGTCCCGATGCGGACCAACAAGCGTTGTTTGAAACCGCAGTTCGTCGTTTTTCTTTCTTTGTACCTTAGCTTCCATTGCTGCAGCAATTTCTTCCACGCTGGATTTTTTTGAGATCGAAACCGTTGGACCATATTCGATTTTTGGTGTTTCCCGTTCAGCAACAATATCAAGATATGTTTGTGCGATATATGGTTCGAATTCCGTCAGAAAATTGATCCGTTTATGAATGATCCGTGATCCGTATTTCACCAGCATCTCATTCCATGGCGATATTTCGTTGCTGCAGTCTTTTCCTTTTGCCGCTGATAGGATTGCGTTTCGCTGACGAACAATCCGCCGGTATTCTATTGAATCCTCAACATACGCTTTACTGCTTTGCGAAATAACAAGATCAATGAATTTTCTTCTGTCTGCGGGTGAACCGAAGGTGATTGAATTGTTCTCCGGTGAGAGTATTACCACGGGGAACATTCCTATCACTGTTGAAAATCTTTCGACTTCAGCACCATTGATTGTAAATTTCTTTTCTTTCTTGCCGTCGTCGTATGTTACGCGCACCTGGAATTCTTTTCCTTCATCCGATTCCAGCGTACTTTTAATTTCAAAGAATTTTTTTTCCTGCTGCATCACCGTTGTATCCGCGCTGGCATAAAAACTTTTTGTCAGGCAAAGAAACGATAGTGCTTCCAGGGCATTGGTTTTTCCTTGACCATTCTCCCCAAGAAGGACGTTGATCTTTGAGCCAAACTCAAATGCTGTTTCGTTATGGTTGCGAAAACTGCGCAGGTAGGCATTGGAAATTTTCATTGAGTCGCGCTGGATTAATTATTCAATCGAACCGGCATGATCAGCATCAAGACATCTTCCCCGTCTTTTTTGTTGACTGGTGAAACGATTGCGGCGCGGTTAGGCGAACTTAATCTGAATTCCACTTCTTCAGCATCGATATGAGAAAGAACATCGATGACATAGGCAGAGTTAAAGCCAATTTCTAGATCTTCGTCGTTATAATCGCAGGAGATTTTTTCTTTTGCTTCGCTTCCAAAATCCTGATCTTCTGCGGTTATTCGAAGCTCATCTTTGGTGACCGACAGACGGATCTGATGGGTTGTTGAGTTTGAATACAATGAAACACGGCGAACCGATTGAAGCATTTCATTTTTACTGATAATCAGCTTTTTTTCATTATCCAAAGGAATAACTGTTTCATAATTTGGATATTTTTCTTCGATCAAACGGGATATTAATGATGTCCCGTCGAATTTAAACATCACATGGGTTGCACTGATGGAAACTTTTGTTTCCTGACCGGTTGATACTTTATCCAATTGTCCAAGTGCTTTAGCCGGAATAATGATATCTTTTGTTAATTTTGTATTTCCTAAATTCTTATTATTAATTCTCACAAGGCGATGTCCATCGGTTGCTACGGCACGAACCTCGCTTTTTGAGAATTGAAATAGAACACCCATCATTGCAGGACGAAGCTCATCCGCACTGACCGCAAACATCGTTGTGCCGATAAGACGCTGTAATACAGGGACATCAAATGTTACCTCGGCCTCACCTTTAAATTCCGGAATTGCAGGGAATTCTTCGCTTGATTCTCCGGTAAGAGTATATTCGCCATTATCGGTTTTCATTTTAATCTTATTTGATTCCGTATCGATTGTAAAGACAATATTTGTATCAGAAAGAGCTCTTACAGTATCAAAAATTCTCTTTGCAGGAATTGCAATTGTTCCGTTTTGAGTTCCCTGAACTTCTAATGAAACCGAAACTGATATTTCAAGATCGGTTGCTGTGATTTTTAAAGTGTTTCCATGAATGTCAAAATGAAGGTTTTCAAGTATTGGTAATGTTGATCTAGTAGGAACGACGCTGACGGTTTTTGCTAATGCTTTTTGTAAATCAGCGCTTCGTACGGAAAATTTCATGATCAATCTCCTTAAATAATAGTAATCTTAAACAGACAAATTTAGTGGTGTAATATACTAAAAATGTATGGTATTCCCAAAAGAAGAATACCCGTAAGTATTTATTTTTTCAGTGAGTTATGGGATAATTATAATAGATATATATCTTTAAATCAATAACACTAATAATAGTGTGGATATGTTAGTAAGTGGCCTTTTAAGATTCTTTTACAGATGAAAACCAATAAAACAGCGTGGACAACTTGATGATAGAGAGTATAGTTCTTCACATCAATCCACAAGTCTTTAACGAAAGGTTTTTTAAGGAAAATTACCAACATTTGATTAACACTCTTTCACAAATCATCAACAAGAAAATGTGGATAAATATTTAAAAATAAAAATGGGAACCATAATAAAAAGATCCCCATTGTAATTACAAAGAAATGTTTTAGCGTGAGTGAATTTCTATTTTCTTCTTTATTTGATCTATCGAAGAACGGAATTTTTGATCGATCTTGATCTGCTCTTCAACGGTTTGATATGCATGGATTACAGTGCTATGATCGCGACCCCCGAAATTCAAACCGATCGTTTTTAATGAACAATTCGTCAGCTCTTTTGCAAGATACATCGCAACTTGACGAGCGGTAACAATCTCTTGTTTTCTCGTTTTTGCTCTTAACAAATCATTTGGGATATCAAAATATTCTGAAACTATTCTTTGAATTTCTTCAACGGTTAACGGGGAACGGATTTCAGTTACAACAGAACTCAGTACTTCGCGGGCCATTTCAAGATCAATATCTTTTCCCAACAACGAGGCATTGAATAATAGTTTTGTATAACACCCCTCTAATTCACGTACATTTGACGTAACATTGGCGGCGATAAAATCCAGCACAATTTCAGGAATAACAACATCGTCTCGCTCACATTTATTGCGCAAAATTGCAGAACGAGTTTCGAGATCGGGCGGCTGAATATCTGCTGTTAAACCCCACTGAAAACGCGAAATAAGCCGTTCATCTAACCCCTGCAGCTCTTTTGGAGGTCTGTCCGAGGAAAGGATGATCTGTTTTCCAAGCTGATGAAGTGAATTAAACGTATGAAAAAAACTATCCTGCGTTTTTTCTTTTCCGGTGAAGAATTGGATATCATCTACGATCAAAATATCCATGCTTCGGTATAGATTCGAAAACTCAGTTGTTGCATCGTTTCGTATGGCATCGATAAATTCATTGGTAAACTTTTCACTGGAAACATAGATAACCCGTTTAGCCTTGCCTGTTTCCAATGCATAATTGCCAACAGCCTGCATTAAATGTGTTTTACCAAGCCCGGTTCCACCATATAAAACCAACGGGTTAAACGATGTGCCGCCGGGGTTATTGGCAACCGCTGTTGCCGCAGCGCGAGCGAGCTGATTGCTTTCCCCTTTGATAAAACTATTGAATGTGTTCCTCTTATTTAGGAAAGTTTTTTCGTAGGGTAACGGTTGAACGTACTGCGTTTGCTCAATTTTATTGGCGGCGATCAAATCGTTTGCTTTGTTGGCAGCCTCTCCGGAAGTGACAAGAATACTTTGAGACGGTTCGTCTGATGGAACAACAGTGTAAGTAAGTTTAGCCGTAGGGCCAAGTGTCTTTTTTAGCGCATCAGAGATCAAGGAATAATAATGTTCTTCCAGCCACTCGTAAAAAAATTGACTAGGAACAGTCACCGAAACCTCATTATTCTCAATTTTTACGGGCTTTATTGGTTCAAACCAAGTCTTAAAACTTTGAGAATTTACTTGAGGCTGAATATGAGAAAGAATATTAACCCAAACGGCATCAACCTCGCTCTGTGGTGCATCCGGCCTTTTTAGTGAAACAGGAGCATCGGATGATGTAGCAATGGAAATCATAAAAAACCTCTAAACGTTATCAACATCAAACACTGTTTTATTCACAATGTTATTAACAATTTCACAATATAAAATTAACAGACTTAGATCAACAAAGAGAATTATACACATTAGTTTTGAACCGCTAACCCATTGTAATATAACGCCCGCCGTACCCCGCCAACCAACTTATCAACACGCATTGTGAATATCTTTTTCTGCCACCACCACAACGATTCTGCGCACACCCTCCGATGAAAAAAGTTATCCACAAACAATCCACACACACAAATTTATACACTCACATAGTATTATATCGCATTTATGTGAAAGAAGTCAAGAAGAATTTCATTGTTTTCATTTTTTTACTGTCGATTATTTATAGAAGTTTAATAATAATTCTAAAAGCATAGATTTATCTTGTTTGTCCAGCGATGTTTTCGTATTTTTATATCGCTTTTATTCATCTGGAGAAATAATGAAACGAACTTTTCAACCACATAAACGAAAACGCAGAAATACACACGGTTTTCGCGAACGTATGGCGACCAAAAACGGACGCAAAGTATTATCAAGCCGCCGCGCAAAAGGGCGACATAAACTGACTGTAAGCGACGAGCCGCGCAACTAACGTGGCTTTGCTTTCGTCTGTGCTTCTCTCCTCTCTCTAAAATCAGGAAGCGGTGGTGTGAGTGCGACAGACACTTCCTAAATCAAACATTCTACGCGGATATCAATCGTTCACCACAGTAATCACCAATGGAGTTTCGTTTAAGGGAACGCTGTTGTCTGCTTTTGTTTTGAAGGATACGTCAAAGAAGAATTTATTGATCGGATTTTCTGTACCCAAAAAGCGGGTTCCTCTTGCAGCCAATCGAAACAGGATCCGACGACTTATTCGTGAAGCAGTGAGAAAGAATTTGAACGAAGCACAGACAACAGCGCAAAGAAAAAATATCGGAGCGGACATCATCGTCATGTTTAAAGGTGACAAAGAAACGGATATCCGCCGTTTACAATTACGGGATATAGAACCGGAGTGGGTTAGGATTCAAGAACAAATCCTTCAAACGCTATGAAGCATATATTGATTTTTTTAATACGCGTTTATCAGACGTTGATCTCGCCGCTTCTACCCGCCAACACATGTAGATTTTACCCAACCTGTTCTACCTATACCAGCGAATCAATTCACAAACATGGCGCATTCAAAGGGTTGCTCCTTGGTGCAAAACGGATCAGTAAATGTCATCCGTACCACGAAGGGGGTTACGATCCTGTGCCCGAACAATTTTCATTGAAAAAGAAAAAATAATATTATGGGAAGACAAGAAACGCTCGGATTTATTTTGATTGCGGCAGTCTTAATGGCGTGGATGTATTTCACATCCCCGCAGCGACAGCCTCAACAAACCACCCAATCAACCCAAAGCATGGTTGTTGATTCGGTAAAACGACCCGAATCCACGTCCCGCATCGTGCAACCGCAATTATCCACAAACACATCTACACAAACGACAACTCCAAGGAGCGATACTCTTGGAAAATATTTCAGCGGCACGGAAATCGGAACCGAAAAGACATTTACCGTTGAAACAGAAAACTATATTGCTGAACTCTCCACCAAGGGAGGGGGGATAAAGCAATGGACCTTAAAGAACCACAAAACTTGGGACAACCATCCCGTGCAGCTGGTGAACGACAGCAAGGGCGATTTCAATATCTTATTTACCACAACCGACGGAAGAATGATCAACACGAAAAATCATTTTTTCACAACACAAATTCCCATCGGCGGTAAAATTATTCTGTCGGGAACGGAAACCGCCGAAATTCAATTTGTTTTAAACAGCAGCGAAGGCCGGGTTGTAAAAAAACTAACATTCAAGAATCAGGCATTTGATTTTGATGCTGAGATTATATTGGAAGGCATGCAGAGCGTTGTTGCAAACTATGAATATCAGATCTTGTGGGAAAACGGTATTCGATACACCGAGTATAACAGTGTTGATGAATCAAGCACTGCGGCAGCGTATACGTACGGAGGAGGCGAATTAAAAGAAGTCAACGCAGCATCGATTGGAGAAAATCCAAAAGAAGATCCTTCGGGACAAACAGAGTGGGTTGCACTTCGCAATAAATATTTTGCCGTTGCACTTTTGTCGCAGGATAAAAAAGCCACCGGATCTTATTTGGAAGGTCAGCATCTTACAACTCCGGATAACGGTGTCGTCGAAAAATATTCCATTGCGTTAAAGTACCCTTTTAAAAACACTTCAAACGAATCCGCAAAAATTTCCACCTATATCGGACCACTGAAGTTTTCAACGATCAAAAGTTATGACCGCGGTTTGGATCAGATCATGTCGCTCGGCTGGTCATGGATCCGCCCTATCACCGAATATATTTTCATTCCGCTGTTTGCATTGCTTCATTCGATTATTTCAAACTACGGCATTGTGATCATTATATTTTCCATCTTGATCAAGCTCGCATTGTATCCGTTGACGAAATCCAGCATGGCGTCAATGAGAAAAATGCAAAAACTGCAGCCCTTAATGGCGGAGATTCGGGAAAAATACAAGAGTGATGCACAGCAGATGAATATCCAGGTGATGAAGTTGTATAAAGATTATGGAGTGAACCCTGCCGGCGGATGTTTGCCAATGTTGCTGCAACTACCGATTTTATATGCACTGTATTCGTTGTTCACAGCATCCATTGAATTACGACAAGAACATTTTATGTTGTGGGTGACCGATCTATCTGTTCCGGACGTATTGATTTCGCTTCCGTTTTCACTTCCGCTTCTCGGAAACTTCATCAGCGGTCTTACTGTGGCGATGGGTATTACAATGTTTATCCAACAGAAACAAACCGTTACAGACCCTACACAAAAAGCATTGGTATGGATGATGCCGATCATGATGACGGTGATGTTCAATCATTTTCCATCGGGTTTGAATTTGTATTATTTTGTTTTCAATCTTCTTTCGATCGGTCAGCAATGGTATTTTAATCAACGCCACAACAACGAACCGCTGCAAAAAATACCGGAAAGCCAACGAAAACCCGGGTTTATGGAGCGAATGCAGAGAAATCTTCCCAAGCAAACAGGGAAATAAAATAAGAGAAAAAGTAAAAACAAAAATCCCCGAGAGTGTAAAGTTTCTCGGGGATTTTTGTTTTTTTATACTGCTTATATTTCGTTATTCTTTTTCACGATCTAAATCATTTTCCATGAAGGATTGTAATTTTTCACCAAGCCATCCGCCGACCAACGAAAGAACAAATCCTATGGCCAAACCCTCAACGACATAGATCGTTTCGCTGATTCTCAACAAATCGAACGAGAATAGAAATGCGGCATTGAGCACAACGCTTAGCGCACCGGAAACACCGGCCTCCATAATTGTCACACCCGGAGAAAAATATCCGACAAGTAATCCGGCAAAAAGAAAGCTAGCTGAAAGCGCAAGGATAATACCGCTTGTACCAAATTTTAACATTGCAAATCCGCCGATAACAAAAAATGCGTTAAAGATAAATGCGATAACGGTGCCCGCCAGGATCCATCCCCACTGAAGTCCTCCTTTTTTATCAGCCTCTAATTCTTTAACAAGTTCTTCCGGTGTGATTTGAATCTGTTCCCCGACCCACCCGCCGATTAAGCCAAGCAACAAACCAAAAACCGGCGCAAGAATTTGTTCTAACATTGTGAAATTATAGTTAAAACCGAACGCTAAAATATTCCCAACAAGCAAAAGGGTTACAAAACCTCCGACAGCAGGTTCTTTGATCGTATATCCTTCGGATTTATAACCGATAATAATTCCCATAACTACAAAACCGAGCAACGACATAAATGTAGGAATGATCGGGATGTGAAATGTTTGCGAGATCATTAAATGCAATGATAGGCAAAGCGCTGTACCTGCGACAATACCGGTGATCAGCCATTTCCAATCAAAAGTTCCTTTGGATGCAGTGGCTTCAGTCGTCATTGAAAACTCCTTGAAAAAGTGATTGTTAAATAAAAAATAACTGCGGGAATTTCAGCAATTCTGGTTTGAAAGTCAAGAAAGGAAAACCCAAACAATACGCTCGCCCCGTGAAGGACCAACATTCCCACCTATATCTCCGGTGAGTCAATAATTTCCATGAGATTCTTAAAATCGCCGAAGCTCCAGTTGATCTTGTTGCACAAGATAATGATAGTAGAGTGGTCGTCTAACCGACGCGCGAAAAGACAATTGTATCCACGCCACCACCCGCCGTGATAAACGATCTTGCTGCCCCCTGCAAGCGTATCAATTCGAAAACCATAACCGTAATTATTATCCCGTTTATAATCATAACTCACAGGCGTGAATGCTTCGTCGAGCGTTGTTTGTTTTACCAATTGCTCAGAGTATAACGCTTGATCCCACAGGAACATATCTTCTACGGTAGAATGAATTCCCTTGTCACCGCTGACGCCGTCAAGGAAATCCTCGTACGATTTTCGACGGTTTCTGTTGTATCCATCGGTTTCATATTCGATCGTTTTTCTATTGAGAGGATTGTAGACAAACGTGCTGGTCATCCCGAGGGGATGAAAAACATTCTCTTCCATAAACTC
This sequence comes from uncultured Chitinophagaceae bacterium, assembly GCA_964409765.1. Taxonomy (GTDB): domain Bacteria; phylum Bacteroidota; class Ignavibacteria; order UBA10030; family UBA8401; genus UBA8401. The sequence continues at coordinate 5,107 of CAYPEM010000031.1, read as the reverse complement.
ATCGTACGGTTTTCCGGAAACACGTTCAACAATCAACGCCAGCATTGCATAACCGGTGTTACTGTATTTATATCGACGATCCGGAAGGAATTCGGGACGTGGTTTTTTGGATACCATTATATCCAGTAATTGTTCATTCGTAAGATATTCTTTTTTCTTTTTCCAGTATTGTGCGGTAAAATACATGTAATTCGGCAACCCCGAACGATGTGACAACAACTGTTTTATGGTGATGTTCTTATAGGGAAAATCAGGAATAAATTTTTGCACGGTATCCGAATATTCAAGTTGACCGCGTTCTTGTAGCATCATAATAGCGATGGCGGTAAATTGTTTTGTCACAGAGGCAATTTGAAATACCGATTTGACATTTAGCGGTTGTTTTGTTTTTAGATTTGAGAAGCCAAAGGCGTTTTTATAAACAACATTTCCTGAAATGCCGATCAACACATTCCCATTAAATCCTCTTTTTGCGGAAAGTGAGCGGAATAACGAATCAAATTTTGTTGCAACCGCTATAGAGCGCATTTCAATATTACCGCTGATATCGCTGGGTTTTATTGGATCTTCGCCTAGAACAGATGACCAAAAAACGGTTGCAATGAGAAAAAAAAGATTCATTTTGCTCCACAGGTTTACATACAAAAGCACCCATACAAGGGTGCTTTACATAGTACAAAAATACAGTACGGCGTTGGAATTTCCAACAGTTTTTAATCCGTTACCGCTCCCAGCGAACTAGTTGAAACAAGTTTTGCATATTTTGCCATTACACCGCGCGTATATTTTGGCTCTCTTGGCTTCCAGATCGTTCGACGATGCTCAATTATCTTGTCATCTACATTAAGCTGAAGAATATTTTTTGTCGCATCAATGGTGATCGAATCCCCCTCGTTGATCAACGCGATTGCTCCGCCGACAGCCGCTTCTGGTGCAACATGACCCACAACCATTCCATAGGTGCCGCCGGAAAAACGGCCATCGGTAATAAGTCCAACCTTATCGCCAAGTCCTCTTCCGATTATTGCAGAAGTTGGTGCGAGCATCTCGCGCATCCCCGGTCCACCTTTTGGTCCTTCATACCGAATGACTACAATATCACCCGGGAGAATTTTATTTTCCGTGATTGCCATCATCGCAAGCTCTTCAGAATCAAACACACGCGCTGGTCCTGTTATTACCGGATTTTTTACTCCGGTTACCTTGGCAACAGCCCCCTCGGTTGCGAGATTTCCTTTTAAAATTATCAAATGTCCTTCTTTATAAAGAGGTTTGTCGAACGGATGAATGACGTTTTGATTTGTTGACGGCTCGTTAGGAATATTGTTTAGATGTTCAGCAATTGTTTTACCGGTGATTGTTATGCATTCTCCATGAAGAAGTCCATGTGTCAACAGCATTTTCATGACCTGTGGAACGCCACCCGCTTTGTGAAAATCCACCACCAGATATTTTCCGCTCGGTTTCAGATCGCATAGGACCGGAACTTTTTTTCTAATTGTTTCGAAATCATCAATGGTTAACGGAATATTTGCAGAATGTGCAATTGCAAGGAAATGAAGAACCGCATTGGTCGATCCGCCGATGGCGTTAATAACAGTGATAGCATTCTCAATTGATTTGCGGGTAATGATATCGCGTGGCCGAATCTTATTCTTTACGGCGCCCATCAATACTTTTCCCGATTCGTTTGCGCTGTCGGATTTTTCATGATCTTCCGCAGCCATGGTTGATGAGTACATTAAACTCATTCCCATTGCTTCAAACGCTGACGACATGGTGTTTGCAGTGTACATTCCTCCGCACGATCCGGCACCCGGGCACGAGAAACATTCTACTTCTTTCAACTCTGCTTCGGAAATTTTTCCTGCGCTGTATTGCCCAACCGCTTCAAAGGCACTGACAATATTCAAATCTCTTCCATCTTTCGGATGATGTCCCGGCTTGATTGTTCCGCCATAAACGAATATAGCGGGAATATTCATCCGCGAGAACGCTATCATTGCCCCCGGCATATTTTTATCGCAACCGCCGATAGCAATAACACCATCCATACATTGAGCATTGCATGCAGTTTCAATAGAATCTGCGATTACTTCCCGCGAAACGAGAGAGAACTTCATTCCTTCAGTTCCCATTGCAATGCCATCACTGGCGGTAATCGTTCCAAATGACTGCGGCATTCCTCCGGAGTCTTTGATCCCTTTTTCCGCTACAGCCGCAAGCTCGTTCAACCCCATATTGCAAGGAGTAATGGTCGAAAACCCATTGGCAACGCCAATGATCGGTTTTGTAAAGTCACCATCGTTAAAACCAACGGCTCGCAACATCGCCCGGTTTGGCGTACGGTTCGTTCCTTGAGTAATAATAGAACTTCGTTCGTTATCCATAAAATTGCTTAAAATTTGATGATAATTATGAGTTTTTCCATATAGAATGTATAGATTTTTCAAGGAAATTCAAAGAATTCACAGAAATACTTTGGTTACAAATATTAATTATTAATTGTTGTAGGAAATATGAAATCTTTAGTATATCTTTACAACGTCAATTAACAGTACACCGTAATAACTCCTTAGGGAGTCTTCTGCTCAGTAGCGTTGTAAGAGCCGCTTGTCTTTACAGTTTGATGGATCGTTACACCTGTTTTCTCTGAACACACCATCATCGAGAAACCGCTTTTGAAATTTAAAGCGAGTAAGGTAACTAAGTCGGTATTCTCGGAGTACACCCGTCCGGTGGTCTTGCCGGACAACATAAATGAAAGGATGTGTTCCATGGAAAAAGGAACAGTCAAATGGTTCAACGGAACAAAAGGTTTCGGTTTTATTTCACGCACAAACGGCGATGATGTGTTTGTACACTTCAAAGCAATCGTTGGTGAAGGTTATAAAAACCTGAACGAAGGCGACAAAGTCGAATTCGACGTTGAACAAGGTCCGAAAGGATTTCAAGCTGCAAACGTACGCGTTATCTAATACGCAAACGAACACTGCTTGTTGAACAGAACACCCCGCGTTACGCGGGGTGTTCTGTTTTAAATGGGCATATTTAATCAATCCTAATAATTCCGTGGTTGACTTTTCAAAACGATTTCATTACCCTTTGAAGAGCGTTGCATCACTTTTCCCTTCTTTATGGATTCCGTTAACCAATATTTAAATGAAATTCGTTCCGTTCTTGTCGAAGAGATCGGCGCGCTTTCTCAAACACCCCGGGAGTCGATCTTAAGCAACGGCAAGCGCATTGCCGTTCGCGGAGATTCCGCGGTGTACCGATTTGAAATTCCTGAAAACTTCCACTTTATTCCCCCGTCGACGGTTCGATGTACGATGGGAACAGCAGTTCGATTTTCATTTCTTGCAAGCGTCGCCGACGTTCACAGTCAATTTTTATTTTTACAATTTCCATACAATGTTGGAGAGTTTGTACCGGAAATCGAATGCAAATGGAATCCGGCAGAGAGCGTTGAACAGCTCAGCAAATTATGGTCTACATTTCGTTCAACCGACATCGTCAACAATTTATTTGAAAGAACTTTTTCAAACAACAGTCTTCCGACAAAAAAAGAATCTATTTTTGCTTCAACCTTTTCCCGGTCACAGCAAGAAGCGATAAAACAATCATCAAACAGAAAAATTTCTTTCGTCATCGGGGAACGCAAAAAAGGAAAAACGGGTGTAGCTGCGTTATTGCTATTGAACGGACTTCGAGAAGGAAAGCGGGTTCTTTATCTTTCCGGTTCAGCGGGAAGTCTTTATGATTGTTTAAAAGAAGTTGCCGAAGTTAATCCGGTGGCTGTTGAAGAATCAATTGCGGTGATGAGCGAAGGATTATTTTCTCATCCGGACATTCCGGCTGATTATCTTCCAACGATACCACCTATAGACGACGAAATACATTCAGGTCTGTCAAAATTGCTTTCGATCATTGCTGCGGAACCCGATTACGCAGAGGTTCAACTTGTTCACGACAGGCTCGAAGAAAAGCTGCGGCAAATTAATAAAGCAAACGAAGAATTACAGAGCATAAAAGACGAGCTCAGCAGAATTCAAAATGCTTCAATGATAGAGCGATTACGCACGGGAAAAAAAGCGGTTGAAGAATTGCAAAACAAAATACGGGAGAAACACGCTCTTTTAGAACGGCTAAAACAACAAGAAGTAATCCTCAACAAGGATCACTGGAAAAAAAGAGAACGGCTTCCCGTTCCCTTAAAAGATAAAAAATCTTTTGAACGATTTGCCGCATCCCAGCTTCCCAAGGTTGACGTGAAAAAGACAGAATCGACCATTCTGTCAAAACAATGTTTTGCGACGACGTTTCACAGCATCATAACAATGCCGCAATCGGTGATCTCATCGTTTGATATCGTTTGTATCGACGACGCTCACTCACTGAACCTGCCACAATTCTTTTTGTTTGCATCATTTGCAAAGGAACGATGCTTTATTTTAGCAGACGTAACGGAGCAGCCCCCTCAATCAATATCTCAGTTCGATGCTGCCCGCAAGTGGCTTCACAAGAATTATTTTATATACTATCAAAATGATGATGTCGATCATTTTCGATTTATCGTAAACCTCTTGCCGCCCAATGTCGTCAGTGAACTTAACTCCGAAACTTCACCTCCGCCGGTGTTTGAAGAGTGTTTGAAATCTGCCCTTGAGAACAAGGCTGTTCTACCCGGAGCAAAAGGGAGAGTATTTGTCATTAATACCGAAGATCAACATGCTGTCTCTCCTCAGTATATCGGAAAGAAAAAAATACTGCCGTTCAACGAAGTAAATGCCAAACGGGTTGTTGATTGTATTAAACATGCTTTGTTGAATGGTTCAACAACCCTTTCCGACATACTTGTTGTTGCACCTCCTAGCGGACAAACAATGTTCCTGCGTGAATATTTGAAAGCACATCAATTTGGAGATGTTGAGATTGCTGCACTTGGTTCAATTCGTTTGTGTACAAAACGCTCGGTAATATTCGATCTTACCGCTGCGGGTATCGACTTCACATTGCGGGCACTTGATGATAAAAAAGTTGGGATTGTTCAAGTCGCCGACATGATGAACACACTTGTTTCTACTGTAGCGGATGATCTTTATGT
>CAYPEM010000030.1:51473-59031 GCA_964409765.1 uncultured Chitinophagaceae bacterium | reverse complement strand
TGGCTGGTGGCAAATTCGGCATCAACATTTTGGAACAGCGGTATTTACCTCGAGTCACGGCTTCCTGGTTACCCTCTTCATGAGATCATTTCGGCACCGATGGTGGGTTTGGGCGGAGCGCCGTTATCAAATACTGCAACATTGGTTGCAACCTTGATCGCAATTTTTATTTGGAATAACATCGTTCAGAAGACCGGCACTCATAAAAAATTACTGGTGCTGGCATTTGCCTTTGCACCGGTTGTGTGGCAGCATTCTGCCGGCACGCTCGATTATATGTGGTCTTTACTTTTCATCCTTTTGTCGCTATATGCGGTGTTTCATAACCGAATTCTGATTGCAGGTGTTGCACTTGGCATTGCGGTCGGTTTTCGTCCATCAAACATCGTTGGAATTATTCCATTGCTGAGCTTATTGTATTTACGAAAAACAGATATTAAACAACTATGGATATTCATTCTTTCTGTTTTCGTTGTCTCGGTTATCGCTTTTATTCCACTTATTTCGAAATATGGCGTTCTTGGTTGGTTCATTGCAACTCAACAAACGATGAATGATATCCACCCGCAGCTCGACATGCGCTTCATATCATTTTTCTATCGGACACTGTATTTCATCGGACCGTTAGCCTTCATCATATCGGGATATATTTTTTTGAAGAGAAAAAATGAAATTTTCTCTTCACTTCAATCGCGAGATCCGATTATCATCACATCGATTTTGGGGATCGTTTCCTTTTTATTGTTGTTTTTCTGGCTTCCCCTGGAAAGAGCCTATTTGCTTCCCGCTCTTCCGTTTTTGTTGTTATTGATCGATCGATTTTCCTCGCAACGAATGTTCGCATTATTTACACTGTTTCTTACGATATCAGCACTTGTTTGTTTTGATGTGATCGATGCAACCGATAGACGAACAGTACGGTTCAACATTCATCCGGGTATGGTGATTGAAGAATTACTGATCAGAGAAAAGCTGTTGAAGCAACGTGAAGAAACAGCTTCTCTAATGTTTCCTGAAAAAAGCATCATCATGACAAGCAGCGGACCTGATTTCTGGTTCGAGAACAAATATATAGAAACCCTCAATACCCATCCGCTGCTGCAATCACTCTTTTATACTCACGACCATTTCAAACTTACTCAGCAAAGAGGGAATCCAAACGTACTTTTCGTTGCCTACATAAAAAGAGATGAACTTGCTGCGGTTCGGTCTGATAAATTTAAGATCTATTGTATCTCTTCAGTAAAGAATAATGTCGAAACTGTTGTCGGTTATACGTTGGAAAATCAAGGAATTACAGTGAAATAATTCATCCGGTTGGATGTATTTCACTTCCTGAGGATTGAAGTATTTGCTCCTCTTCCCCAACTTTGCTATTTTCCGCATATCATTACACTGGAGAGTGTTCATGCAATCTAAAGCAGCAACACCCGATGAATATATTGAAAGTCTGCCCGAGGATCGAAAGAAGGCGATCGTAGAACTGCGGAAAGAGATCTTGAAAAACTTGTCGAAAGGATTTTCGGAAGAAATGAGTTATGGAGGACTTGGCTACGTCGTTCCTCATTCGGTGTATCCCTCGGGATATCATTGCGATCCTAAGCTTCCGCTCCCTTTCATGGGGTTAGCTTCGCAAAAGAACTTCATTGGCTTCTATCACATGGGTATCTATGCCGATAAAAAACTCTTCTCCTGGTTCGTTAAGGAATATTCCAGACACAGCAAGGCAAAGCTTGATATGGGAAAAAGCTGCATTCGTTTCAAAAAACCGGATCAGATACCGTTTAAACTCATCGGCGAACTGGTCGGAAAGATGTCTGCTGCGGATTGGATAGAGATGTATGAAAAAAATCTCAAGCGATAGAACTGTTACATCTCAAACTTCTGGAGCCGCTCTGGGATATCAACACGTTGGAACTTGTTTTCTTTCAATGTCGCTGCAAATTTCTCCGCCTGGTCTACGTCGCCGTGAACCAGGAAAATATTTTTCAATTGATTTCGATCCATCGGTTTCACAAAATCGAGCAGTTCATTCTTATCGGCATGTGCACTGAACGAGTTCATCACCGACACTTCGCATTTCAACTGTTTCACTTCGCCAAAGATCGAGATCTCCGGTTCACGGTTCACCAATTTTCGTCCGAGCGTGTGTTCCGCCTGGTATCCAATGATCATCACGGTGTTTTTCGGATTCTCGATATTATTGCGTAAATGATGTACGATCCGTCCCGCTTCGCACATTCCTGATGCAGAGATAATCATACATGGCTCTTTCAGATCGTTCAGTTTCTTTGATTCTTCCACGTCGCGGATATACCGCAGTTTATCAAACCCAAAGATATCATCGTCACTCTTCATCACTTTCATCGCTTCATTGTCAAAACATTCCGGATGCTTTCGGAATATTTCCGTCGCATTCGTTGAGAGCGGACTGTCAACAAAGATCGGGATATCGGGCAGCTTCCCTTCGTTCTTCAAATTATTCATCTGATACACGATGTCCTGCGTCCGTCCGACACTGAAGGAAGGAATGATGATCTTTCCTCTCCGATCCACTGTCCGTTTCACCACTTCCAAGAATTTATTCGGCATCTCATCCATCGTTGCGTGCACTCTTCCGCCGTAGGTCGATTCTGAAATGAGCGCATCGACATTTCCCATGAATTCAGGATCGTGAAGGATGGGCATGTTCGGTCTGCCGACATCACCGGTAAACCCGAAATGTTTCTCTCTGCCGCCGTTCTCTTTTACTATAAGATGGATTGACGCAGAGCCGAGAATGTGTCCGGCATCGAAATATTTTGCACTGACACCGTTCACTACTTCGAACGATGTGCGGTACGGAATTTCAACCAGCAGATCGAGCGTTGCCTGAGCATCATCCGATGTGTACAATGGCTGAATTGCGGGGAGTTTTTTCTTCACATTTCGTCTATTCACAAACTCCGTATCTTTTTCCTGGATATGCGCACTGTCCATCAGCATCAATCTGCAAAGATCTGCTGTTGCCGGGGTGCAGAAAATCTTACCCGTAAAACCATTTTTCACAAGATTAGGAAGATTTCCGGCGTGATCGATATGAGCGTGGGACAAAACAACCGCATCGATCGTTGTCGGGTCAAAGGGGAAATTCTTATTGCGCTCGTATGTTTCTGCCCTCCGACCCTGGAATAAACCGCAATCAAGAAGAATATTTTTTCCGTTTACGTTGATGAAATGCATTGAACCGGTGACTGTGCGCGCCGCGCCGAGGAATTGAACGATCATACGATGTTCCGATCAAAAGAAGAATGTGAGATCATATCTTATAAAATATAATACTAAAGGATTACCCGCTTATCAAGAAGCTGTTTTACCTACTTTTTATGAAGGAGGTTCATCGTAAATCAAAGAAATTTTCACTCACTTTGTGAAATGAATTTCCAGCTAAAAAAAATACAAATTTTTAGTTTCTCGGATAATTAGGTATCACTTCATGCAATGAACAAATCGACTATTCTAAACCCTTATTTTTCATTGAATAGTTATCAACGAGAGGTGGTTTTCACTCAAAATAAGCCTTTGTATCAGGTTATTATGCCATTTCAAATGTGGATAACCTGTGGATTTCTGTGGAAAGGTTTTTCTTGTCTGCCCTTGCGAATTTTCGTATTTTTGTATAGAAAATCTCAGCCTTTGGGGTAATTCTCCAAGGGTTTTTTTGTCGTAGCAAAGAAAACATTGCCTCTGTATGATTGAAAGTATGACCGGTTTTGGAAAAGGAGAAGCATCCGCAAAAGGTGTCACTTTTTCCGTAGAACTTCGAAGCGTCAATAACCGTTTTTTAGAGATCTCAACACGCGCACCGAAAACCATTTCCCAGCGCGAAAATGAAATAAAAGATATTATCCGTTCAAAGATCGCACGCGGAAAGATTTCATTGAGTGTTACCAAAGAAGATGACAGTGCCAACGAACTTGCGATCTCCGTTGATAAAAAACGGGCTAAAGAGATCCACACCGTTCTTGAACAGCTGAGAAAAACAACAAAGATCAAAGAACCGGTGAAACTGGAACATTTGCTCCACTTCTCGGAAATATTTGAAACAAAAGAAGTTGAAGAAGACGAGACAGAATGGAAAGTGTTTCAACAGGCATTGACAAAAGCGGTCGGTTCATTGAAGATGATGCGGGAAAAAGAAGGGGCTGAACTGGCGCGCGATTCGAAAGAGCGTGTTCAAAAGATCAATAAGCATATCGATACCGTCGAAGTGCTTTCGAAAAAGAGGATTCCTGAAGAACGAAAACGGCTGCTTGAAAGAGTAGAACAGCTGGTAGAGGATAAAAGCATCATCAACAATCAGCGGTTGGAATTGGAGATTGCTCTTCTGTCGGAAAAGTTGGATGTTACAGAGGAATGCGTCCGCTTTCGCAGTCATAACAAGTTCTTTCTGGAAGCATTGCAGTCAAAAGAATCCGAAGGACGCAAACTGAACTTTCTGATCCAGGAGATGGGGCGCGAAGCGAATACCATCGGTTCGAAATGCAACGATGTTGAGATCGCACATATCGTTGTGAACATCAAGGAAGAACTGGAAAAGATCAGAGAACAATTACAGAACATCGAATAATTTTTCACCATTGAATAACGCTAAACTTTTTGCTTTTGCAGCGCCGAGCGGCGGCGGAAAAACATCCATCATAAAACCATTGCTGCAGCGCCATCCCGATTTTGAGTTCTCGGTTTCAGCAACAACGCGCGGTATGCGTCCTGGTGAAGTGAATGGAAAGGATTATTTCTTTCTTTCCAAAGAAGAGTTTGAATCGCTGATTGCGCAGGGACAATTCGTTGAGCATGAGTTCTTTTTTGGAAATCATTACGGAACACTGAAACGTGAAGTTGACCGGTCATTGCATGCAGGACACTCAATGATCTTTGATGTTGATGTGAAAGGAGCATTGTCTATCCGGAAAATGTATCCGAAGGATTCGGTGCTGATCTTTATCGCACCGCCGAGTGTTGAAGTATTGGAACAGCGGCTCCGGAACAGAAAGACCGAAGATGAAGAGAAGATCAACCGGAGGCTGTCGCGGATGCCGATGGAACTGGAAGCAGGAAAACAATTTGACGTGACCGTTGTGAACGACGATCTGGAACGGGCGATCACGGAAGTCGATACGATTATAAAAAAACATATCACTCATTAACTTAACAGAGGCAGCAGATGGCAATAAAAACACTTGAAATAAAAGAACTCGAAGCGAAGGCGGCGAATGTGTACGAGGCGATCGTGGTTCTTTCCAAACGGTCACGGCAGATCAACGAAGAAACGAAACTGGAATTCACCCAGCGGATCGAGAACCTGGTTGCATTGCCGAATGCCAACGACGATATGGACGAAGAAGTGTCGAATCCTGATCAGTTGAAGGTCAGTCTTGAATTTGAAGCACGCCCGAAACCGACCGAAGAAGCGATCGATGAACTGATGAACGATCAGCTTGAGCACCGATACAAAGAACCTGAAGTAAAGAAATAATTACGCGATAACCATACGGCAGTGAAGACTGCCGCATGGTTTTTTCTTCCTCATACTTTTCCTATTGCTCATGCTTGCCGATAAACATATTGCGCTTGGTATCACGGGCGGTATCTCCGTCTACAAAATGTGTACTGTTGTTCGGCTGCTGAAAAAAGCGGGCGCTCACGTCCGCGTGATCATGACGCCGTCGGCAACGGAATTCGTTTCACCCCTTACGTTTTCAACGCTCTCTCAGGAGGAAGTGGTTGTTTCACTCTGGCCGCAGGACAAACATTCCTCCACATCGCTCGGTGTAAAACATATTGATATTGGTCTTTGGGCAGATGTGATGCTCGTTGCTCCGGCAACGGCGAACACCATTGCTCACTTTGCACACGGTTATGCCGAGGATATTCTCGGAACAACAGTCCTTGCGCTTCGCTGCCCGCTTATTGTAGCACCTGCAATGGACCTTGATATGTGGGAAAATGAAGCGACACAGGACAATCTTACTACACTGCAATCACGCGGACATTTTATCATCCCACCGGAAACTGGAGAACTTGCCAGCGGACTTTCGGGACCCGGACGATTGCCGGAACCGGAAACGATTGTTCGTTTTGTGGATGATATTCTCAGCAAAACTCCGCGCGATCTGAAGAAAAAGAAGATTCTCATCACCGCCGGACCGACACATGAACCGATCGATCCCGTCCGTTTCATCGGGAACCGTTCATCGGGAAAAATGGGGTTTGCCCTTGCTAATGCTGCTGCGTTACGCGGAGCCGATGTTACACTCATCAGCGGACCGGTCTCGCTTGCAACACCAAAGAATGTGAAACGAATGAATGTTGAAACGGCTGACGAGATGTACAAAGCAGTGATGGCTAATGCAAAGAAACAGGATATCATCATCATGTCCGCAGCGGTAGCGGACTATACACCGGTTTCACCTGCAAAAGAAAAGATCAAGAAGAAAGAGAATGAATTATCGCTCCCGCTACGTTCCACGCCGGATATTTTGAAATCGCTGGGCGAAAAGAAAACAAAGAAACAGATCCTTGTCGGTTTTGCTCTCGAAACAACGAATGAACTTGACCATGCAAAAGATAAATTAAAGAAAAAGAATCTCGATCTGATCGTCATGAATTCCACCAAAGATAAAGGAGCAGCATTCGGGGTCGATACAAATATCGTCACATTGATCGATGCAAAAGGAACGATCACTAAATTCCCGAAAATGCCGAAGTTCGATGTGGCGGTAGAAATTTTGGATAAGATCGTTGAAACGTTTCACCACTAAGACAAAAAGAACACTAAGATATTATCAATGCCCGAATCAGAGATCGAAAAATTTTTGACCGATGCACAAACGTTTTTGAAACAGGAGCGGGCACTGTTCGGCAATACGTTGTACCGCGAAAAAACAGTTACCAAACCATCCAGTGCCGCAATTATTGAAAAAGCTGAAAGACCGGAACCTCTTATGGCTGTTAAAAAGAAAATCGAAACTCCTCCCGTAAAAAAATCTCCGGTTATCGAATCGTGGAGTTCAGCTTCGGATATTGTCGATCTGAACAAACAGATCTGCAACTGTTTGAAATGCGGTCTTGGAAAGACACGAACGAAATTCGTCTTCGGTGTCGGTAATCCCAATGCAGATCTGATGGTGATCGGCGAAGCGCCGGGTGCGGATGAAGATGCGCAGGGTATTCCGTTCGTCGGACGCGCGGGACAATTGCTGACGAAAATTCTCGAAGCGATCCAGTTCAAACGTGACGATGTGTATATTGCAAATATTTTGAAATGCCGTCCGCCCGATAACCGTAAACCGAATCCGGACGAAGTGGAACAATGCGAACCGTATCTGATCAAACAGATCGAGTTGATCAAACCAAAATTAATTCTGTGTGTCGGCTTGACCGCTGCGCATACGTTATTAAAAACTGATGAGTCGCTCACAACGCTCCGTGCATCGGTCCATAATTATCATGGCGTTCCGACATTTGTCACATACCATCCTGCGGCATTGCTGAGAAATCCGAACTGGAAGAAACCGAC
>CAYPEM010000030.1:41180-51373 GCA_964409765.1 uncultured Chitinophagaceae bacterium | reverse complement strand
TTGTCACATACCATCCTGCGGCATTGCTGAGAAATCCGAACTGGAAGAAACCGACGTGGGAAGATGTGCAGAAACTGAGAAAGATGTACGACGAGTTGAAAACCAATTAACAATTAGCAATGAACAATTATCAATGCTGTTCTGATAATTGTTCATTGTTCACTGATCATTGAAACAATGGCTGACCAAAACATAGAACAAAGTTCCGGACGCGTACCGCCGCAGGCAATGGATGTTGAAATGTCCGTGCTCGGCGCAATGCTGCTGGAAAAAGAAGCGATTTCCCGTACGCTCGAGATCATCGATGATTCCGCATTCTACAAACCGGCGCACGTCGAAATTTTCAAAGCGATCATTTCCCTTTTCGAAAAGAACGAAGCTGCAGATTCCATCACCGTTGTAGAAGAACTTCGCCGAGCGGGGAAACTGGACAGCGTCGGCGGACCGTTGTATATCTCCGATCTGACGATGCGGGTAACATCCGCTGCGAACGTGGAATTTCACGCAAAGATCGTTCTGGAAAAAGCACTCCTTCGCAATCTCATTACAACAAGTACAGAAATTACCAGCCGCGCATTCAACGAACAGGATGACGCGCTCGATCTTCTTGATGTTGCAGAGAATAAGATCTTCCAGATCTCTGAAAAGCGGATGAAAAAAACCTTCATCCCGATGAAGGAAGCGGTCTTTTCAACCATGGAAATGCTCGAGAGCATCCACGGAAAACACAGCGGTGTCACCGGTGTTCCTTCCGGATTCACTGCGCTCGATTCGATGACCGGCGGTTTCCAGAATTCGGATATGATCATTGTTGCAGCACGCCCTTCCATGGGAAAAACAGCATTCGTTCTTTCACTCGCGCGTAATGCAGCGATCGATCACGGAAAAGCCGTCGGATTCTTCTCACTGGAAATGTCGTCGCAGCAGCTGGTGCTTCGTCTCATTTGCGCTGAAGCGCGCGTTGATGCCCAAAGCGTACGAACCGGACGATTGCCGGAAGAACAGTGGCGCAATCTCAGCACTCGCATTGGAAAATTATATAACGCAAAGATCTTTATTGACGATACACCGGCACTTTCCATTTTGGAACTTCGTGCAAAAGCACGACGGTTGAAAGCAGAACATAATATCAGCATCATCATTATCGATTATCTGCAATTGATGGCGGGACCGAAGGGCGCACAGAGCCGCGAGCAGGAAATTTCTCAGATTTCCCGTTCATTGAAAGCACTTGCAAAAGAAATAAATATTCCTGTGATCGCGCTGTCGCAGCTGAACCGCGCCGTGGAAACATCCAACGACAAACGCCCGATGCTCTCGAACCTGCGCGAATCTGGTGCGATCGAACAGGATGCAGACGTTGTATTATTCATTCACCGTCCGGAAAAATATGGATTGACTCGCGACGACGGAAGTTCCGCAGAAGGTATCGCAGAAATTATTATCGGCAAGCAGCGTAACGGACCAACCGGCGATGTTGAACTGGCGTTCCTGAATCAATACGCGCGGTTTGATAATCTAGCCATGCCGATCTTTGATGAGTACGCTCCGCCTGCGGCGAACAACGAACCAGCTTTTTAAGAGCAATGATCAATTAACAATTGACAATGAACAATTGACTTAATAAAATAGCATCATTCCAGAATCCAGCACAATGAGCGATGTTGTTCATCCTTCATCCCTCATATTTCATCCTTAAGAGGTATTTTTATGAAAAGACGATCCTTCATCGCAACATCCACTCTCGCAGCAGCGGCATCCACCCTTCCAACAAAATTATTCGGAGCATTTCTTCAAGAGCTTACCGACGAACAGATCTGTAAAATGAAATTCGATTTCGCCGTGTCACAGTCATTGGCTTCAAAGCCGATCAACGATGTGATGGTTGAGATCGGAAAGACATTCATCGGGGTCGATTATCTCGCTCATTCGCTGGAAGATGACGGACCGGAAAAATTGGTCGTCAATCTCCGCGCACTGGATTGCGTGACATTCTACGAGAATTGCGTGACTCTTGCACGATGCGTAAAGATGAAAAAGACAACGTTCGAAGATTATATGGCGCAGCTGCAGTTCCTCCGCTACCGCGAAGGAAAGATCAATGGCTACACCAGCCGACTGCATTACACTACCGATTACTGGTTCAACGGCGAGAAAAAAGGAATCATGAAAGTCGTAACGAAAGATATCTTCGGCGAGAAAAATGTTGTTGAAATACCAAAACCGATAAATTTCATGACAACCCACCGCGACAGCTATAAGCATCTCAAAACGAATGATGAGAACCTGGAGATCATTAAAGAACAGGAAGATGAGATCAACGCACGAAAAGATTATTTTATGCCGAAGGGTAATCTGCACATGTTCGCTGATAAAGTGAACAACGGCGATCTGATTGGCATTACCACCAACATTGCGGGAATGGATATTGCTCACACCGGCGTTGCAATAAAAGTCGATGGCAAACTCCACTTTATGCACGCCCCGATCACCGGCTCGAAAGTACAGATCACCGAGAAACCGTTACACGATTATCTTGCAAAGAACAGCAAACAGACCGGGATTATTGTGGCAAGAGTGAATGAGGTTGCGTAAACCACCACCTCTATTTATGCATTACTGAAAATTTTTGACAGTCTCTTCCATCTCTGTTCTCTTCTCGTTCCCAAACTCATGTTTGGGAACGTTTGTTTTACACACCCTCCTTTGTTTAATTTTATCCACCGCCTCAAGCAGATTGCCGCGTCATTCTGACGCTTCGCGTCACCACTCCTCGTCCCAAAGCAACTCCTTTGGAGCAATGACATACTTTTGTTTTATACATCCTCTGCCATACATGCAAAACAAGATCATTTAGTGCTTTATGCTTCGTGCTCCATTCTGCCGTACATATCCATGATAAAAAACTCTTTGCTTCTCTTTGAAATACTTTTTTAATTGAAGCAATGATATATTGAACCAACCAAAAAAATCCCTCGCTGATATGAAGTCATCTCTGCTCTATCCCAAATCTCCAAGCAATGTTCCCTCTTCCATTCTTGAACCGTCTGAAGAATTTCGCTCCGCGGTCATGCGGACGATCATCGCGATCCTTTCGTTTATCGCAGTTTATCTTTTGCTTGTGCTCGGTTCTATCGTATTGGCGGTCATCTGCGGCTATATAGGCGTTGCATTGATCTCACAGTTGCGTCACATCGTAGTATTAATGCTCGGTGTCGGTATGATCGGTCTCGGCATTGCGGTGATCTTCTTCATGATCAAGTTCATCTTTGCACGCCATAAAGCAGACCGTTCGAATCTTATTGAAGTGGATGCGCAGGACCAGCCGGAACTGATCACCTTCATCAGCAATCTTGCTGCAGAGGTCGGAACTTCCTATCCGAAAAAGATCTACTTCTCCGCCGATGTGAACGCCACTGTCTTTTACGATTCAAGTTTCCTGAGCATGTTCTTTCCGGTTGAAAAGAACCTTCAGATAGGACTTGGACTGGTGAATTCTGTTACGGTCAGCGAACTGAAAGCGATCATAGCACACGAGTTCGGTCATTTCTCGCAGCGGAGCATGGCGCTGGGAAATTACGTGTATAATGTCAACAAGATTATCTTCAACATGCTGTTCGATAATCAGGGGTACACCGCACTGATCGAACGGTGGGGAAATGCCAGCACATATTTTTCTCTTTTCGCAATGGCAACCATGCGCATTGTTGAAGGGATCCAGTACGTGTTGAATGCGATGTACGGCGTTGTCAACAAATCATATCTTGGTCTGTCGCGCCAGATGGAATTCCATGCTGATGCGGTTGCGGCAAGCGTTGCGGGATCGGAGCCGCTGATCACGTCGCTTCGGAGGCTGGAAGCAGCGGACATCTGTTACAGCAAAATGCTCCAGACCTATACGACTTGGATCGAACAAAATATCAAGTCTCAGAACATCTATCCGCAGCATACCGAAGTGATGTTCAATTTTGGCAGTCATTTCAAGATACCGATCAAGAACGATCTTCTGCAGCCGTTGCGCACCATGGGCACCTATTCCCGCCGGGGAAGAATAAATATAAAAAATCAATGGGCTTCCCACCCAAGCACCGATGAACGGGAAGACCATTTGCACAAACTCAATATTGCATCGGAGTCTGTCGATCTTCCGGCATGGGTGCTGTTCAGGAATGTGGAACGGCTGCAGCAGCAGATGACCGATAAGATCTACGAAGGAACGAACTTCCCTTCGCTGCCGACGATATTTGATACGGCAACGTTCAAGGAAAAATTCATTGCCGAAATGGATGATGCTTCCTTTCATCCGCTTTATAAAGAATATTACGACGGCCGCGACATCACCGAATTCGATCCGACAGAGACGGCAGCGGCACCGTTCGAAGAATCGATCCATTCCGTTGAAACATTGTTCGCGGAAGAATATTCATCCCTGCCGATGACAATTGAATCGCTGAAATCCGATATTTCTATGCTGGAAGAAATAAAGAACGCAAAAGGAGAGATACGGTCCTTTGATTTTGACGGGAAAAAATATACGGCAGGTGAAGCCGTAAAAGTCCTTCAGAAATTGAGAACGGAACTGGACTCTGCGGAAAAGGAATTAAAGGATCATGATATGATCATCTTCAAGTATTTTTACAGAATGTCCGTTTCGAAAGGAATGGGGAATTCCATCCTCAATGCGTATAACAGTGTATTTGCGGCGCAGCAAGAGAGAAATAACGACACACAATTGTACAATGATATTTCAAACGAGCTCCGTCCTATTTATGTTTCTTCAATGCAGATTCCCGCAGCGATAAATCTTTTTAAAAATACACAACAGTTTGAAACGAAGATCCAGGCAAGGGTAAAAACGATGGTTGAGGATGGACGGTATACAAAATATTATACGGAGAAGGAAAAGGAAACTCTTATTGCGTTCTATTCACATCAACGTGAATATCTTAAGGATAATACACTGAACGACGAAGCATTGACGCTCTTGAACGAAGCGCTACACATTTTTATCAAGGTTTCATTTGAACGAAGTTTTCGGCTAAAAAAAGGATTGCTGGAACTGCAGCTGTCGTAATGTAAATGGCATAATACTATTCCATCTCGTTCACATGCAAAGTTTGGAAACGTTTGTTGTACACACCCCTTTGTCCCCTCTCGCGTACGCTTCAGTCAGCGCGCAGAGGGGATTACTATGTACGTAAATTCAAGTTTCACCTTCCCCTCTGCAGCGTTGGGCTGTGTGATGGAGAGAGGGGTGTCCCGCTCTGTGGGACGGGGTGTGTTCAATTTTGTTTACAA
Organism: uncultured Chitinophagaceae bacterium; assembly: GCA_964409765.1. Taxonomy (GTDB): domain Bacteria; phylum Bacteroidota; class Ignavibacteria; order UBA10030; family UBA8401; genus UBA8401. Next base: position 46,075 of record CAYPEM010000030.1, on the reverse strand, counting down.
TCCTCTCTTTCCTTTTATCGGACGATAAAGTACGTTACGCATAGTTCATTCTCTTCTCACAATTCCGGAGAAACGCGTTGAAAACTCTTATTGTAATCATCTGTCTGGCGGTACTCTCGCCCGCTGTGCAATCCAAAGACAACACCAAGTTCGATCTTGGCGATCTGTACAAAAAGAACAAGGTAACGGTCGTTAACCGCTCTGTCATTTCCAATTCAGATCCGTCACGATCCTCCCTGACGCTCAGCGAAGAGGTTGATGAAGGATTGGTCTGGATCGACGGCGTTTCATTCTCCACCGGAACGATCGAGATCGATCTGAAGGGACAGGATGTGTATCAGCATAGTTTTGTCGGTATTGCATTCCACGGTATCAATGATTCGACATTCGATGCGGTCTATTTCCGTCCGTTCCAATTCATCACGATCGATTCGGTTCGGAAAACCCGCGGAGTGCAGTACATCAGTCTTCCGGAATACACATGGCAAAAATTGCGCGCAGAGCGTCCAGCAGTCTTTGAGAAAACCGTTGCTCCTCCTCCCGATCCGAATGATTGGTTTCATGCAAAAATTGTCGTAACAAAGAATGAAGTGATGGCGTACGTCAATAATGCATCAGTACCGTCGCTGCAGGTAAACTTGCTTGGAAAAAAGAGAACGGGTAAGATCGCTCTCTACACCGGTGACCGTTCGGGAGGATCGTTTGCGAATCTCTCTATAAAAAAGAATTGATGTTTTTTTGTCCACCACATCAAGCAGATTGCCACGTCGTTCCAAAGGGATCCCTTTGGGACGGGAATGCTATATTAATTGTTAGGAGAATTCTATGATCACACGCCGCTCGTTCATCACGCTTGCTGCCGGAAGTTCTGCAGCCATCATTCTTCCATCCGCATTGACCTTCCCGCAGAAAAAGGAAAAACCTCCCGCTCTGCCGCTTGAGCTGGTGAAAGAATTCGTCGGTGCGGCGCACGGCAATCTGGAAAAAACGAAAACGTTGCTTGCAGAAACTCCTTCTCTTCTGAATGCGACCTACGATTGGGGTGGCGGAGATTTCGAGATGGCGATCGGCGGCGCGGGACATATGGGGCGTGCGGACATCGCTGAATTCCTGATCTCGCAGGGAGGACGATTCGACATGTTTGTTGCCGCGATGCTCGGCAAAACTGAAATCGTGAAAGGATATCTGACGGCATTTCCGAATCTCGTCACATCAAAAGGTCCACATGGAATTCCATTAGTGACGCATGCGGAAAAAGGAGGCGACCGCGCACAAGAGACACTGGAGTATATTAAGTCGCTGATCAAATAATTTTTTCTTCCGGCTCAAGTAGATCACATTATGATCAATCATCATAATGATACGGTTATTGTTCTGGTTCGCCACAACCAAAACCCGACGCTGCAAGTCCAATACCAAAGAGTAATGGTGGAACGCGGTGCAGATGCTCTGGTCTGAATTATCGTTTTTGACGAACAATATTTATGTCGCCCAATCTGTTCTTGCTTTCCTCTATACTCTTCATTACCTTTTTACGTTGAACCAATCACTCTCCACGAGGAAACGAATACACCTTCTCTACCGTCTAATACTGTCAAGTCCGCAACAACTTCTAGGAATATTATGAAATTACCGAGCATTATTTCACGGTACACATCGCTTCCGCTCAAAAAACGGATCCTCTACGGATCTATTCTTGCAGCCGTTGTCATTGTCCCGTTGTTCCTTCTAACACAAAAAAGTGTCTCATCAACAGACCTGTATATCACGCCGACGTACGGTGAATTTTCTGTCACCATCACCACCACCGGTGAACTGGAAGCGAAGAATTCCATTGAGATCAAAGGTCCGGAAGAAGCTCGCGCTGCTGGGATCTGGCAGATGAAGATCTCGAATCTGATCGCTGAAGGAACGGTGGTAAAAAAAGGTGAGTTTGTTGCCGACCTTGATAAATCCGAGATCGCAAACCGGCTGAAAGAATCCGAGCTCTCCGTACAAAAACTGAACGCGCAGTACACGCAGGCAATGCTGGACAGTACACTCGCCTTGACCCAGGCGCGCGATGAAATGGTGAATATGTTCTATTCGCTGGAAGAGAAGAAGATCATTCTCGATCAGTCGTCGTTCGAAGCTCCGGCAGTGAAACGCCAGGCACAGATCGATTACGAACGGACCGAGCGAACATTGAAACAGGCAAAGAAAAATTATGTGACAAAAACTGCGCAGTCGATCGCGAAGATCCAGGCGGTGGGTGCCGATCTGGAGAAAGAACGCCAGAAGATGACAATTATGCTTGCGACAGTGGCAAAGTTCACCATCCTCGCACCGGCGGACGGTATGGTGGTGTATGCGCGCGAATGGAACGGAAAGAAAAAAGTTGTCGGCGCGACGCTCAGTCCGTGGGAACCGACCGTTGCAACGCTTCCCGACCTGACGGTGATGGAATCGATCACATACGTGAACGAAGTGGATATTCAGAAGATCGCAAAAGGACAAAACGTTACGCTGAAACTTGACGCTGACCCGAATAAAAAACTTGCGGGAACAGTGACGAATGTTGCCAACATCGGCGAACAGCGGCCGAATTCCGATTCGAAAGTATTTGAGGTACGCATCCTCATCAACGACCGCGACACGACGCTCCGCCCGGCGATGACAACGGCAAACGAGATCCTTGTTGCAAAAGCAGAAAATGTTCTTTCCGTTCCGCTTGAAGCGGTTCACACCGAAGGGACGACAACATTCGTCTATCTTAAGAGGAGCGGCGGCATCAAACAGGAAGTGAAACTCGGACTGCAGAATGATAATGCGGCGATCGTATTGGAAGGGATCAATTCGAATGATGAGATCTATCTTTCACCGCCGCAAGCCGCTGCGGAATTGAAACTACAGCCGCTGAAAGCATCGTTGTGATTGCGATGAATAAGGAAGTTATCGTCGCATTTTTCCTCCGGTTCAAACCGTCGCTCGGATTCATCAGCAATCTGTTCACGGCAATCGAAGCGATCAAACGGAACAAACTCCGTTCCATGCTCACCTCTCTCGGTATCGTGTTCGGTGTTGCCTCGGTCATCTCCATGCTTGCCATCGGTCGCGGCGCGCAGCAGGAAATTCTCGACCAGATGAAACTGCTCGGCGCGAACAATATCATCATCACACCGGTCATCGAACAGGATGAAGGAAAAGTAGAAGAGGACAATCAAAAGCTGAATGAGAAAAAGAAATTCTCTCCCGGACTTACATTGCAGGATTGTGCCGCTATCGAGCAATCGATTCCCGCGATCAATTATGCCAGTCCCGAAGTGGTGCTCGAAACCAATGCCATCCGCGAAGGATTGAAGCGTTCCACCAAATTGGTCGGCGTCGATTCCAACTTCTTCACCAGTTCCGATTATCAATTGGAGAAGGGATCGTTCTTCTCCCCTGTCCATTTTGAACGTTCCATTCCGGTAGCGGTGATCGGTCATTCGGTCAAGACAAAATTCTTCACCCGCGAAGATCCCATCGGCAAGCAGATCAAATGCGGAAAGCTCTGGTTGACCGTGATCGGTGTAATGAAAGAGCGGAGCATTTCCAAGCAGAACATCCAGCATCTCGGTCTGCGCGATTATAATTTTGATATCTATTCTCCGGTCACCACCGTTCTATTGCGCTACAAAAACCGCTCGCTCGTTACGAAACGCGATGTTCAGAACGCATCGCGCGGAAATAATTCCAACAATAACAACAGCGATGACGATCAACAGAAAAAATCTGTCAATTATCATCAGATCGACAGGATGGTCGTCAGCGTGAAGAATACCGAGCAGATCCGTACGATCGCGGAAGTGATCAGCCGGATGCTTCAGCGGAGACATAACGGCATCGTCGATTTTTCAGTAACGGTTCCCGAAGAACTGTTGAAACAGGAACAGCGGACGAAAGAGATCTTCAATATCGTACTCGGTGCCATCGCATCCATTTCACTTATCGTTGGCGGCATCGGCATTATGAACATCATGCTCGCATCAGTGATGGAGCGGACGAAAGAGATCGGCATCCGCCGCGCGGTCGGTGCAACTCGGAGAGATATCGTCATTCAATTCCTTGCTGAAGCAACGACGATCAGTGTTGTGGGGGGAATCATCGGGATCATTCTTGGATTCATCATTAGTATTGTCATTGAAAAGACCGCCGGTATTGTTACGATCATTACGTTGATATCGGTCTTTGTTTCGTTCGCCATTTCCATTACTATTGGTATAGCGTTTGGATTCTTTCCCGCAAAGCGCGCTGCGGAGCAGGATGTGATCCAGTCGTTGCGGTATGAATAATAAAATGATAAAAAGTAATCTTAAAAATATCGACGGGTGTCATTGCGAGGAGCGTCTGCCTGACCGACATCGTCGGGCAGGCAGCGACGAAGCAATCTCGTTTTAAATCTTTAAAGAAAGATTGCTTCGCTCATAAAAAACATTCGCTCGCAATGACAATGATACACGGTTGTTTGATATTTTCTTTATTAAAATTTATGAAATCATTTTTTGTTTTTTGCTTTTTCTTTTTTTCTGCCCTGTCCTTTTCACAAACTCCGGCGGATACGATCTCCCTCACATTGAACGACTGCATCCGCATGGGACAGGAGAACGGACCTCTTGCAGCGATGGCGCGGGCGGCTTACAACAGCGACAAACACCGCTACAAATCATTCACCGCACGGTTCTATCCACAGCTTGCGTTGACGGGAGATGCTCCGCAATTCATCCGTACGATTAGTCCTATTACACAGCCGGATGGAAGCAGTTCGTTCCTTCTGCAGCGACAAGCGCAGTCGTCATTATCGCTCGCACTTTCCCAGCAAATTCCTTGGACGGGAACAGAGATCTCGATCTACTCAGGATTGAACCGGCTCGACA
>CAYPEM010000030.1:15513-41080 GCA_964409765.1 uncultured Chitinophagaceae bacterium | reverse complement strand
ATTCCTTGGACGGGAACAGAGATCTCGATCTACTCAGGATTGAACCGGCTCGACAATCTTGAAACGAAAGCGTCGTTCTATCGTTCTACTCCGCTTTCCCTGTCATTGCGCCAGCCTCTCTTTTCCATCAATACTATAGCGTGGAACTATGAACTGGAAGATCTCAACTATCAATCATCGCACCGGGAATTTGTTGAAGCAATGGAAGAAGCGGCGATCGACATCACCAACAAGTTCTTTGCATACTATCTTGCAATGATGAATGTGAACAATGCGCAGTTGAATCTTTCGGTGAACGATACGCTGTTCCAGGTTTCGAAAGGACGATTCAATGTTGGAAAAATCGCAGAGAACGATCTGCTGCAAAGCGAACTTGCCGCATTGAATGCACGCACGCAGTACGAAAACGCGGTCATTGAATACGACCGGGCACTTCAAAATTTTAGATACTCTGTCGGGATCAACAACACCTCGCCGATCCGAGTTCTGCCGGATGAGTTGACCTATTCCATGAATATCGATCCTGCTGTTGCGCTGAATTTTGCACGACAGAACAGAAGCGATATGGTCAATTACGAAGTGCAAAAATTGAATGCAGACCGAAGCGTACGACAGGCAGAATCGAACAATTCTTTTTCAATGTCGATCTCGGCAAACATCGGATTGAACCAAAAAGCAAACACGTTCGACGCTGCCTATGCCAATCTCTTGGATCAGCAGCAATTCTCCATACAGGTGCAAGTTCCGCTGGTCGGCTGGGGAACCGGAAGTCATGCAATTGAAGCAGCAGAGGCAGAACGATCCCGCGTTGAGACGAATGTGCAGTCGCAGCGGTTCACGCTGGAACAGGAAGTGAAATATCAGGTTCAGCGGTTCAGACAATTACAGCTACAGGTTTTTCTCTCCGCAAAAGCAGATACCGTTGCACAGCGGCGATTCGATGTCACCCGTGAACGGTTCGTCATCGGCAAGATCGATGTGACGAATCTTTTTCTCGCACAATCGGAAAAAGACAATGCTTACCGCACACGCATCCAGACATTGTGGGATTATTGGACGACGTATTATCGATTGCGTCGATTGACGTTGTATGATTTTGCGCTGCAGCGTCCGTTGCTGGTAAAAGAATAATTTTTAAGGATATTTAAATAATTTTAGTTCAGTGTCGTTGCGAGACGTTTTTTTTCGAAGCAATCTTGTTTTTATTTATTATGAGGAGAATGCTTCGTCGCTTCGCTCCTCGCAATGACATTTTCAGAACTTTAAAATATTTTTTATGAAAACCAATCGATACCATATATTCTTATGGATACTCTATGCGGCAGCATTGGCATGGTCTGCGATCCAGCCGAAAGAATATTTTACCTGGATCCTTGAAGTTTTTCCATCCTTGATTGCATTTATGGTTCTCGTCGCAACGTATAAACGGTTTCCGTTGACCGATCTTGCGTACACGCTTATCCTTATTCACAGCTGCATTCTCTTTGTCGGCGGACATTACACGTATGCCGAAGTTCCTCTGTTTGATTGGATCCGCGATACATTCCACCAAACGCGCAACAATTATGATAAGGTGGGACATTTTGCGCAAGGATTTATTCCTGCAATCATTGTGCGTGAGATTTTTATTCGAAAGAACGTTATCCCCTCCCGCCGCTGGATGAATTTTCTGATCGTTGCGGTCTGTCTTGCAGTAAGTGCAGTGTATGAATTCATTGAATGGTTTGTAGCTGTCAATACCGGCGAATCAGCCGATGCATTTCTCGGTACGCAAGGATATGTGTGGGACACGCAATCCGATATGCTCTACGCGACCATTGGAGCAATAACAGCTCTCATTCTCCTTTCGCGGTTTCATGACAAGCAATTATTTCATTTAAGAATTGAAATATAAAAGATGCTGACATTCGTCAGCATGACGGTTGTATTATTTTAGATTATCTTCCATTCATTTGCCTCTTACGTTCTATTTTTGTACCCTTCCCTCGTATTGTTCAATAATCAGCCTACCATTATGATCATACGACTATTGTACCTTCTGATGTTTTCCTCCATTCTCTTTACTCAAGAGAACAATTCTGATGCAAGAGCAAATCCGGACAGCATTGCTTCAGCATTATATGCCGAGGGCAATTATTGGAAGCTGATGGAAATTTCAAAACAGTTTAATGCCGATACGCTGTCGGCAAAATATCTTTTCTCTCTCGGAATGAGCTACGCCGCATTGAGCGAACCGCAGCGCGCAATGGAATTGTTAAAGAGATCGATAGCGTTCGATTCGACAAAACTGCAGTATCATTTTCAATATGCGCGCGTATTATCACAGTCCGGTCTCTATGACGATGCCATCGATCAGCTTGAAGGATGCATTGCAATGGACAGCAATTATATTCCTGCACGCTTCCAATTGGGATTAACCTATGCCGCACAAAAGGACGAACCGGATAAAGAACTTGAGATCTTTTCGTCGCTCATCAACCGAAACCCAAATGATTTTCTAAGTCACTACTATCTTGCGGATGCATTAAAACGGATCGGGAAACCGGATTCCGCGGCGATCTATTTTCAATTTTCACTCCGGGCAAATCCGCGCTATCTTCCTGCGCTCATTGCCTATTCCAATTATCTCACTTCCAAAAAACGATATATGGATGCATTGCCGGTCTATTTAAGGGCGGACTCGGTGCGAAGCGGCAATAAGGATCTCAATTTTCAGATCGGCGAATGTTACCGGAAACTGAACGACCTTGGAAAAGCAAAGATATTTTTTAAACGTGCCATTGCGCTCGATTCGATGAATGGATTGTATCATGCTCAGTTGGCGTATACATTTTTTTCAAAGGAAGAATATGATTCATCCTTGGCTGAATACCAGCAAGCAATACTCTATGATGAAGAGAATGCACAATATTATTTGAATCTTGCGCTGGTGTACAAAAAATTGAATATGACCGATCTTGTCGTTCAATCATACAACAGTGCTATCCGTGTCCGGCATCCGGAGTTGATCGCGTATGTGTATAATGATCTTGCCGCTTTCTATTTTGGAAAGAACATGTGGCGGGAAGCGATCGAAGCCTATCAGCGGACGATCGATATAAAACCGGATCACGTTGAAGCACTCTACAATATGGGAATGTGTTACAGCCAGTTGTTAGAAAATAAGAATGCCATTCAAATGTACACGAAATATCTTCGATTAATAGAACATGATTCTTCAAAAAAAGGAGCCGTTTTTTCTGTCCAAAAAACTATTGAATATATGAAAAGCAAAAAGAGCAATAAATAAGGGAGCGGTGCATCATATTTTAGATAGGAGCCATCTTTCCCCTAAACATTTCTCTCTTTTTACCGTATCTTACTACGGTTTCACATCATATTGGTCCAGTCATGTCACAAACAGAACAACAGCCGCCAAACGGTTTTTTTTCAACACTACGCAATGATGTTAAAAATTCCTACGCCTACGGCTCATTGCGGAAAGATACCAAAGAGATCTCCGATTTTTATCTGACCGACGAGCAGCGCGAACAGTTGAAGGCAATGAGAGCAGGTAAACGCTCTTTCTATCATTTCGGCTGGATCATGCGGGCAATGTTCTACAAACTGACCCCGATACGCCGGCTGATGTTTGTCATCGGCATTCTGCTTCTTATACGCATCCAGGGTTCGTTCGGCGATGAAACAAATTTAAATATCGACGGCAGTTCACTCTTCGCCGGAGCGCTGCTTGTTCTCGTCATTCTTTTGGAATTGAAAGACAAACTCCTGGCGCATGATGAACTGGAAGCGGGACGAAAGATCCAGGAATCACTGATGCCGGAACGGATGCCGAGTGTGAAGGGCTGGAAATTGTGGCTCTTTACCCGTTCCGCCAATGAAGTGTGCGGCGACCTAATCGATTTTTTAAAATTGGATGAAGAGCGTTTCAGTATTGCCATTGCCGATGTTGCGGGTAAAGGACTTCACGCCGCTCTCATCACTGCAAAATTACAGGCAACCATCCGCGCACTTGCCGGCGAGATCACATCGCTGCCGCAGTTGATCGGACGGATCAATACGATTGTCCATCGCGACAGTCCATCACATATCTTCTCATCTCTCTTGTATGCAGAATGTTCGCAGGTGAATGGGTCGATCCGGTTCGTCAATGCCGGACATTTTCCTGCGCTGATCGTACGGAATGCAGAGATCGAAGAATGTGTGCGGGGCGAAGCGGCTCTTGGGTTGAGCGCTGCGATGAATTTCTCAGAACATTCCGTTACACTCAATGCCAACGATCGCTTCGTTCTCTATTCCGACGGTCTTATTGAAGCGAAGAATGAACGGGGTGAGTTCTTCGGCAAAGAACAATTGCTGAATCTTCTCACATCAACATCAAATGAAACTCCGGAACAGATCGGATTTACAATTTTGCGGGCAGTGGATCGGTTCATCGGCACAACGACAGTGTCGGACGATCTATCGATCATTATTATGCAGCGAGAGAATGGGTGAGCTGTTGTTACAGCCGTTGAGATCTTGAGTGATTCAGGGTATCTTCTTGAACTGATAGTCATTTACGCATTCATTCAACGTGCAATCGACCTTTTTGATATGATTGACCAGCCAGTTGGAAAGGTCATCATATAATTCCCGCACTAGTTCTATCGATATCCCATCTCTGCTTTTTTCGCGGACTGTCAGAATATTTCTCAAAAAATTCATGTGGGCGATCTTATTCTCTTCGGATGCGGGACATTGATATTCCATCATGCATTTTTCTTCGCGGTGAAAATGCCATTCTGCATAATGTTGAAGACGATCGAGAACGTGAATGAACTTCTCTTCAACGTGTTCGGTTTCCAGCACCACGATCAATTCGTTCAAAATATCGATCAAAATTTGATGCTGTAGATCCGTCGCTTTATGTCCTGTGCTGAACGAGCTATCCCAGACAATTTTTTCGGAAATTGACCCCATAATCCCTTTTATTTTTTTTCTTAAGAATTGTAAACAAAAACTGTACGATATGCAAGAAAAGTGTTGATCGTAACAGGCATATTCTTGCATCCTGCACTTCCCTTGCGTATTTTTACCCTATGAATTTAGAATCATATTTTTCCTCCTTTCGAAAAAATATCGTCGGGATTGAAACCGGCTTCCATTCGTTCTATGGAGAACAACAGATCCTCTATGCCGATTGGACTGCGAGCGGACGATTGTACGGACCGATCGAACAAAAAATGCTGCAGACATTCGGTCCGTTCGTCGGCAATACTCATTCGGAGTCATCCATTACCGGCGGGCTGATGACCCATGCTTATCATCATGCGCATGAGATCATTAAACATCATGTGAATGCAAACGAGGACGATGCATTATTGTTCATCGGTTCCGGAATGACAGCCGCGATCAATAAGTTCCAGCGAATCCTGGGGGTCAAAGTCCCGGAACAACACCGCACTGCGATCAATCTTTCCGAACGGGATACGCCGGTCGTCTTCGTGACGCACATGGAACATCATTCCAATCAAACAACCTGGTACGAAACACTTGCCGATGTCTGCGTGATCGAGCCGTCGCGAAACGGTCAGGTCGATCCTGAAAGTTTGCGCACATGCTTAAAAAAATATAATAACCGAAAAACAAAGATCGGTTCATTCTCCGCTTGTTCCAATGTCACCGGAATTTTTTCGCCATACCATGAACTGGCAAAGATCATGCACGAGCATGGCGGTATCGCAATTATTGACTTTGCCGCAAGCGCTCCGTATGTGAACATCAATATGCATCCTGCTGATCCGATGGAAAAACTCGATGCGATCATCTTCTCACCGCATAAATTCCTCGGCGGACCGGGAACACCGGGAGTTTTATTGTTCGACAAACATCTGTATAAGCTTACATCACCCGATCAACCCGGAGGAGGAACCGTACTCTGGACAAATCCCTGGGGCGAACATAAATTCTCTCCCGATATTGAAGTGCGCGAAGATGGCGGCACGCCGGGGTTTCTGCAGGCGATCAAAGCGTCTCTTGCCGTACAATTAAAAGAACAGATGGGTGTTGAGAATATTGCCGCTCGAGAACATGAGTTGGCGGCATTGATGTTTGCCAAAATGCGTTCAATTCCGCATCTGACGCTGTTGGCTGATACGATCGAAGAACGGTTATGCATGTTCTCATTTTACTTTGACAACATTCACTACAATCTTGTTGTAAAATTATTGAACGACCGGTTCGGCATTCAGGCGCGAGGAGGATGTTCTTGCGCAGGAACATACGGACACTACCTGCTGCACGTCGATCCGCAGCATTCTAAATCCATCACCGATAAAATTGATGCCGGCGATCTTTCCGAAAAACCGGGATGGGTACGCCTCTCGCTTCACCCAACAACCACCAATGAAGAAGTGAATGGTATCACAAATGCTCTCGCCGAGATCGAGAAAAATATTTCCGTGTGGAAAGATGACTATACGTACGATCAACATACCAATGAGTATCATCATAAGAATGAAAACGGTGCGCTGGCGGCAATGACAAAAAGCTGGTTTGATCTATAACTACAACAATCTTAATCACATCAGATATGAATCACCTGAACGGTTTTGTGCAAAGTAATATTAAAACAATTGAAATGACCGGCGTGCTGATGAGAGTATTTAGTTTTACTCTGGTCAGCTGGCTTGGTCCAAACAGTCCCTTTATGTTTGTCTGGATATTCAATACTTCCGATGCATTGATGTTGTCATGGTGTTCCATTATCAAGAAAGATAGTGCGTATACTGTCTTGAATATTTTTTGGGTTGTTGTCGGTGTTGTCGGAATTATACGGGCGGCAAATTATTTTCAATGATAATAATCGATTTTTTATAACGCTGAATATTTATCCTTAATTCACTTCATCTCCTTCACGAATCAACTTCTATGAAAAGAATCCTGAAATTCATCTTCTTTGCCGTACTTCTCGTCATTGTCGGTGCACAATTCTTCCGTCCAGAAAAGAACAATTCCAACGATCAAACAAACCATCTCTCAACGCTGTACCCTCTACCGGATAGTGTCGAGTCAATATTGAAGGTTGCATGCTATGATTGTCACAGCAACAATACCCGGTATCCCTGGTATGCCGAAATACAGCCTGTGGGATGGAGATTGAATGACCATATTCAAAGCGGAAAAAAGGATCTGAATTTTTCCGAGTTCGCTTCCTATAGAATTCGCCGGCAATACCGCAAACTGCAGGAGATCCGCGAATTGGTGGAAGAGAGTGATATGCCGCTTCCTGATTATCTCCGAATGCACAAGGATGCGATCCTGTCGCAGCCGCAGAAAGAAATATTGTTTGCATGGGTGAAAGCAACGCGCGATACCATTGCGGCGCATACTCCTGCGGATAGTCTTAAGCAGCAACGGAGACCGTGATCATTTTAGGCGCTTAAAGCAACAATTTTTCCAGTATTCCGGCGTCTTTCATGGTAGCAATTCCACGAAGGAAACAGTAAATATGAAGATTATCATCACGGGTGTTACCGGCGTGACCGGATCGGAAACGCTCCGTCAGGCATTGCTCGATTCGAGGATTACGCGTGTGACAGCAATTTCCAGAAGACAGATCTCCGCTCAACATGAAAAACTGAAAGTTTTGATCGTGAAAGATTTTCTTGATTACACACCGATCATCAATGATCTTCACGGTCACGATGCCTGTCTGTGGTGTCTTGGTGTCTCGCAAAATCAAGTGAAGTCCGACGAAGAATACCACACCATCACGTATGATTATACAATCGCTGCTGCAAAAGCATTAATGAATGTCAATCCAAACATCACGTTTGGATTTGTCAGCGGAATGGGGGCAGATTCAACGGAAAAAAGCAAAACGCTGTTTGCCCGTATCAAAGGCAAAACAGAAAACGCATTGCTGAAACTTCCTTTAAAGAAATTATATATTTTCAGACCCGGCGGTATTCAGCCTATCCGTAAAAAAGAGAATCCGATGTGGTACGAACGGATCCTTAACCCGGTCATCTTCCCGTTGATGAAGTTGTTTGTTCCTAATATGGTGATCTCATCGGTTGAACTGGCAAAAGTGATGATCCATATTCTTTGTAGCGGAGCATCAAAAACCCTTTTGGAAAACAAAGACCTGAAAAACATCATTCATGAATCCAATATTCATTAATATTTTGGTATCAGCGAAAGGATCGATATGAAATACATTTTGTCCGCTGTACTGCTCTTCGCCGTCTCCGATCAATTGTCCGCTCAGCAATGGAAATGGCCTGACCAGTCGAAAACTCTTACAACGCTCCCTACGTCTACATCGGGAAAAGATCTGCAGCGGATCATGTTCGGGTTTACCGGTGCTCTTGGAGTTCGGTGCACCTATTGTCATGTCGGTGAAGAAGGAAAAGATTTTAAGGAGTTTGATTTCGTTTCGGATGCAAAACCGGCAAAGAACAAAGCACGCCTGATGATTAAAATGGTCAAGAATATCAACACGAATTTCTTAGCAGATTTTCATGATGATAACACTCCCTCTCTCCAGGTGAACTGCCAGACTTGTCATCGAGGAAATGCCCTCCCCATATTGCTGGAAGATCAGTTGAAAAGAACGTTCGATAAATCCGGAATTGACTCGACCATAAAACAGTATCGTGTTTTACGTGAGCAATTCTATGGAGGATTCACCTATAATTTTAAGGAAGGCACACTGCTCCGTCTTGCCGATAAAATCTTAGAGGACACGACCAAGATGCAGGCGGCGATGGAAATCGTCAAATTGAACATTGAAATGTATCCGGCGTTCGCATTTTCGTACACACATCTTGCAAGTTATTTTGAGGACCTCGGGAATAAATCCGCTGCTATTGAACAGTACCAAAAAGCACTTTCGTTGAATCCGAAAAATGAGATGATACAACGACAATTAAAACGGTTGCAAGAAAAACAAAAATAGCATGGCAGACTTTGAGATCACCGTCATTGGCGCTGGTGTTGTAGGATTAGCGATCGGTGCACACCTTTCCAAAACACATCCGCATTTGGTTGTTCTTGAAAAAAATAAAAAGTACGGAATGGAAATATCCAGCCGCAACAGTGAGGTAGTCCATGCGGGCATTTACTATACTCCGGGATCATTAAAAGCACGGCTGTGCGTTGAAGGTCGATCAATGCTGTATTCTTTGTGTGACCGGTATTCAATTCCTCATAAACAGATCACCAAAATTATTTCTGCTTCAACTGTGCAAGAGCTTCCTAAACTTGAGCCGATATTTAAAAATGGAACGGCAAACGGGGTAAATCTTCGAATGATGACTAAAGAAGAAGTGCTGAATCTTGAGCGAAATATTCTCACCGTTGGAGGCATTTATTCTCCTGATACGGGGGTGATCAGCGCTCATGGCTTAATGGATTTTTTTCATCACTCGGTCATAGAGAACGGCGGTAATATTCACGAACAATGTGCTGTTGTGGGTATCTCGCGGAAAGTGAATAAAGATTATGAAATTTCGATCAACGAACAAGGAACTGTTTCATCGATCACGTCCGAAGTCGTCATCAATGCTGCCGGATTATACGCAGACAGTATTGCTGCTTTAACCGGAATTGACATTGATAAGTCCGGATATCGATTGACCTATGCAAAAGGTTCGTACTTTTCCGTTACACCGTCCAAAGCACATTTGATCTCACGATTGGTGTATCCTGTTCCGAGCAACGAAGGGCTCGGAGTTCACGCATTGATCGATATAAACGGACGATTGAAATTTGGTCCAGATGTAGAATATGTCAATGGACTGACATTTGATTTTTCCGTTGATGAAATAAAAAGACCTGTATTTGGAAACTCGATTCGAAAAATTCTTCCGCAAATTTCCGATCAAGATATCTCTCCCGATATGAGCGGTATCCGTCCTAAATTACAGCGCGAAGGGGAGCCGGCAAAAGATTTTATCATTGCGCATGAAACAGACCGCGGACTGAGCGGATTCGTGAATTTGATCGGGATCGAATCCCCGGGCCTGACATCTTCTCCTGCCATCGCTCGGTATGTTGATGATCTTTTATATATGTAGATTTCTATGAATGTCGGTAAAACTTTTTATCCAAAGAATAGAAAAGAATGGCGCTCTTGGCTTGCCAAACACCACAATACTTCTAAAGATATTTGGCTCATCTATTACAAAAAAGATTCGGGCAAGCCCCGAATTCCGTACAATGATGCTGTTGAAGAAGCGTTATGTTATGGCTGGATCGATAGTATCCTGAAACCTCGAAATGCCAAAAGCTGGGTCCAACGCTTTTCTCCCCGAAAGATAAAAAGCGCTCTTTCAGAAATGAACAAAGAGCGGGTGCGTCGTCTGATTAAAACAAAAAAGATGACTCGGTTCGGATTGAAAAGCATTGAGCATCATCTGAAAGAAAAAACATCAACACCGAAGAAATTCATTCTGCCGAACGATATTCTCCTCTTCCTAAAAAAGAACCCTAACGCATGGAAGAACTTTCAAAAATTCCCGACTTCCTACAAACATAT
The DNA here is from genome assembly GCA_964409765.1 of uncultured Chitinophagaceae bacterium. Taxonomy (GTDB): domain Bacteria; phylum Bacteroidota; class Ignavibacteria; order UBA10030; family UBA8401; genus UBA8401. The sequence continues at coordinate 30,555 of CAYPEM010000030.1, read as the reverse complement.
CCGTATTGGATGGATCGATGGATCGCGTCATCGTCCGGAAGTTTTTAACACAAGACTCAATTACTTCATCAAAATGACCGCTGCAAATAAACAATTCGGAATGGTCCGTTAATTATCCTGTGAACAGTATGAAACCTACTCTCGGCTTTATCGGTCTTGGATTGATGGGTGCGCCAATGGCGACTCGGCTGATTCAATCCGGTTATACACTTCACATTCACAATCGCACAAAAGAAAAAGCCGCATTGTTGATATCGCAAGGTGCTGTCTGGAATGATTCTCCCGCCGATGTTGCATTGAATGCTGAGATCATTTTTACAATGCTCACCAACGATACTGCGCTCCGAACAACTGCGTCGGCAATCCAATCGTCATTGAAGAAAGGAGGAATCCATATCGACTGCAGCACCGTTTCACCTGCTCTTATCTCAGCATTGGAATCGGAATATTCCAACAGTCAACGCGGATTTCTACACTCTCCGGTACTGGGAAGTATTCCGCAGGCAACCGACGGTTCTTTGCTCCTGTTCGTCGGCGGGAAAGAAGAAACTTTCTCGCACACTGAATCATTGTTGAATATTCTCGGATTGAAGATCTGGAGATTTCCGGCTGCTCAGCAGGCATCGAATATGAAGCTGATCATGAACTCATTTATCGCCGGAATGATCGCCACACTGTCGCAGGCATTGGTGTATGCACAAAAAGCAGATGTTGAAGGAAGCACGGTACTCGATGTGCTCTCCCACTCCGTTCTAAACTCCGGTATGTATCAAACAAAAGGACAATCCATATTGCAGAATAATTTTGCACCCCGGTTCTTTTTGGAAAATCTATTAAAGGATACCAATCTTTTTCGAGATGCCGCTGCTTCTATGAATGCGTATACACCGGTTGCTGAAACGGTAACATCACTTCTGGAACAGGCGATTACGGCGGGCTTTTCAAAAGAAGATTATTCTGCAATTGCAAAAGTATTTAATAGATTGCAGTGAAGCTTTTTTGTCCATTGCTTCTGCTGCTGCAATTCAGTAGTATGATAAAGGAATATCTTTAAAGAGAGTCTATGAAACTCATTCGGTTACTTTCACACATCATACTGTTTAGTTCTCCGTTAATTTCACAAACTATAACACTGAGCGGCGTTGTAAGGGATTCAGCAACGACATCGTTCGTTGATTCTGCAAAAGTAGAGATCATCAACCCTGCAAATCCCGCTGAAACATATGTTGTTGTTACAAACTCGGTCGGAAAATGGTCCTATACATTTCAGAGCACGGGCGTATCGGACGATGGGATGTCTCCGGTACAATTCAATCTTCAGCAGAATTTTCCCAATCCATTCAATCCTTCAACCAACATACCATTTTCGATCCCAAAGGCTGGAACGGTAACACTGATTGTTCACAATATCATTGGTCAAAGAATTTCTGAACGGACATTTAACCTTTCATCGGGAACATATACTGTCCAATGGAATATTACCGGTGCTGCAGGTGTTCTTTTTTATACGCTCCATTTCAACGGTCAGTCTGTGACAAGAAAAATGATCCAATTGGATGGAAATCACAGCGGAGGAATCGGTGATGCTCGGCTGGTCGGCGGATTCAGTTCTTCAATCTCACTGAATAAAACAAATGTCACTGAGTTTCTTGTAAGAACATCAAAGCTCGGTTACGAACCTGATTCAATGATCGTTCCATATTCAAACAATCAGAACATTGATTTTTCGCTTTCGAGTGTACATCATCGCGCCTTCCTCTTCGATCTTCATAACGATATCGCCGAGTTAATGGTCAATGGATACCAAATGGGTGTTCGGCATACATCCAACCAGAGCGATATTCCGCGTTTTAAGGATGGCGGAGTCGACGCACAGATGATTGTCCTGTGGTCCGATCCGAATGATTTTCCGACGACATCCTATCAGCGGACAATTCAAATGTACGATACATGCATTGCGCAATTCAATCGAAACTCGGCAACGATTGCAGTTGCAAAAAGTACAGCTGAAATTCAATCCGTTCATGCTTCCGGAAAGATTGCCGCCGTATTGTGCGCCGAAGGTGGACATGCAATCGAGGAAGATCTGAATAAATTACGAACGTTATATCAAATCGGCGCGCGATATTTGACGATCACCTGGAACAACAGCACCGCATGGGGTGTTTCTGCCGCAGACGCACAATCGGCGACTATAGGATTATCAGAATTTGGAAAAGATGTCATCAGAACGATGGATTCTCTTGGAATGATCATTGATGTCTCCCATACGGGAATAAAAACGATCGAAGATATTCTTACGGTGACAAAAAATCCGATCATCGCAAGTCATTCAGGAGTACGGGCGCTGCGGAATCACACTCGAAATTTGACAGACGATCAGATCAAAGCGATTGCAAACGGGGGCGGAGTCATTGGTGTTGTGTTCTATACGTCATTCATCTCTTCTGCCACTGCTTCTAAAGTTACCATCGATACGGTGATCAAACATATTGAGTACATCAAAAACCTTGTCGGAATCGATCATGTCGCGATCGGTTCGGACTATGACGGAGGAATTACCGCTCCGGTTGGATTGGAAAATGTTTCAAAAATGCCAAATCTTACGTTGGCATTGCTCCGGCGCGGTTATTCACGCTCCGATGTTCGAAAGATCCTTGGTGAAAATTACCTGAGAGTGTTTAAAGCCGTCTGCAAATAATCCGGAAAAACTACGCCAAATCACGTATTGCACCTAAAAGAAAGAATCGATATCCTACTTTTTGAATTAAGATAGAACAAATATTTTTATGAGCTACTCGGTCAATATTGAATTTAAGGAACACTATCTTCACGTTACGGTTAACGGTGAAAATACGCTTGGCAATGTCCTTTCCTATTTTGAAAAAATCTATGAAGCGTGTATTCAATATCGATGCTCCAATGTTTTGATCGAAGAACATCTGACCGGACCGAATCTTGATACCTTTGATATCTTTGTTGTCATTACTAAAAACTTCAATAGAGCAAAAACCCTTGGTCTGCGGCTGGCGTATGTGGATATGAATACCGAACACAGCAAGCGCGGGTTGAAATTTGCTGAAAACCTTTCTCATATCCGCGGTGTGAATGTTCGATTATTCTATTACAGTACTAAAGAAGCAATTGCTTGGCTGATTAGTAATGATGCGAAATAAGCATAGCCGATTGCCATAGGGAGTGCTGATGTGGACGGAATGGCCACGGGAATAATCACTCATCTCTAATCTTTCTTTTCTTCGAATTAAAAAATAATTCTCTGTTAACTTTTCGGTGGCACAATACCTTAGAAAAGCATATATAGTATCTATTCTAAAGCAAAGGAAGAGATATGCTTTTATTCGATTACGTGCTATTGATAACATTGGCGGCAATCTGGGGAAGTTCGTTCATTTTTATGCGTATTCTGGCGCCCGCATTAGGTCCGGTGGTGACTGCCGATATGAGATTGCTGATCGCGGGATTAGCACTGACACTCTATCTTCGTTTACGAAATCAACGTCTTGATCTTGTTAAGAACTTCAAACGATATGTCATCATCGGTCTGCTCAATTCAGGGATACCATTCCTGCTGTTCTCGTTTGCAGCGCTCTATCTCCCTTCGTCGATTTCCGTTATCATCAATTCGCTGACGCCGTTGTTCGGAGTGTTGTTTTCCATTCTCTGGCTGGATGAAACGATAACGGCGAAGAAAATTTCAGGGATCGCATTGGGGATCGTCGGCGTCATAATCATTCGGGGATCCGGAAATCTTGAACTGAACATCATGACAACGGTTGCCATGGGTGCGTGTGTTCTCGCAACAATGCTGTACGGACTTGCCAGCACCTATGTAAAATTGCATGCAAAAGATATTGCGTCCTCAGCCGTTGCAACCGGAAGTCAGCTGGTTGCAGGAATATTATTACTGCCGTTGATGTATTTTTTCCCGGCTCGGACGGAACTGACCATAACGATCGCACTGACCACAATTGCTTTTGCGCTCTTTTGCAGCGCAATCGCCTATGTTATCTTCTACCGGCTCTTAAAAAATCTTGGAACAACCAAAGCATTGTCCGTTACATTTCTCATTCCGGTATTCGGATTCATCTGGGGATATATTTTTCTGAACGAAGAGATCACGATGATCATGGTCATCGGATCGCTCTTTGTTCTTTCCGGAATTTATTTTGTCACGGGAAAAGAAGTCATAAAATAATTTTTGAACAACAAAACAAATCTATATAACATCTTCCTTCTACTAAAGACACTTCTTTTTCTCACAGATATTTTCTTGTCAGCCAAAAACAATTTAAGACGATACGGTCTTAAATTGTTTTTGCTAATTTATTGTGCGAAAAAAAATGTATTCTTAATATCGATATTACGTAATCAACAGTATTTACACAGAAATTTTTAGGAAACAAAAAATGAAAACAAATCAATCAACTAACTTATTTATAGCAGGAATTGCTGTATTGAATCTATTCTTCTCGCTTGGATGCAATTCCGTTCACAATAAATACCTAACAGCTGTACACGAAGAATTCACCAAACAGCCGTTGGGAGAAGAAAAAATACTCACATCATCGGATATAGCACACCTTCCCGCTCCTGTTCAACGATATATTTCATACAGCGGATCGATTGGAAAAGGTATTCCGCAGAATTTCAGATTGGAATTCGACGCACAGATGACAAAGAAACCGGGGGATGAACCGATGGCTGCATCGTCGGAACAGACGAATTTTCTCGGAAATTATTCAAGGATTTTTTTCATGAAAGCAAGCAAGTTCCTTGTTCCGTTCAGAATTTTGCACGTCTATGCGGATCAAAAAGCAACGTTCGTCGTCAGGGTTGCATCGCTCTTCAATGCGGTCGATCTTTCGGGAGAACAACTGACCGCCGCCGAAACCGTAACGATCCTTAATGATCTGTGCGTCTTTGCACCGGGTGCGCTTATTGACAAACGACTTTCGTGGAGAGAGATCGATTCACTTTCAACCGAAGTAATATTTACGAACGGTGCATACACCGTCTCGGCAGTATTATATTTCAACGAGAAGGGTGAACTGATTAACTTTATATCGAATGACCGCTCTGCACTGCAGGATGACGGATCGTTGAAAAAATTTCCATGGTTAACACCTCTCAGCAATTATAAGAATTTTGACGGACGAATGGTTTCTACGAAAGGAGCAACGATCTACCGATATCCCGAAGGTGATTTTACCTACGGAACATTCACTCTGAAAAATATTAGGTATAATGTGAAAGAATAACAGTTGATCACCTCCTCTTTCCATTCAGACACATCTGATTTGGAGTGAAAACCCAATTTGTTTACATTGTCACAGGGGATTTCTCGTTTGCAAATAACAATGGAGAGCGGGTATGAAAAGCAAGATTTGGTCTGTGCTGAGTGTGATATGTTTAAATTCATATTTTCTTTCCGCGCAGTATTCATGGCAGAATCATTTCCCTTCTCTTCCGGCATTCTCCCTTCCGATCGAACTGGTGCACGCCGATGACGGAACAAACAGATTCTTTCTTGCACAGCAGCGCGGGATCATCTACGTTTTTGAAAATGATCCTGCAGTAAACACCAGAAGGATTTTCCTGAATATTGCAAACCGCGTTTCTCAGTCCGGCAATGAAACAGGGTTACTCGGGCTCGCGTTCCATCCGCACTATCCGGACACACCATATTTTTACCTCAACTACACCCGGACAACTGATTCGCTCCGTTCGTATATTGCGCGATATACTGTTTCATCCTCTAATCCCGATTCTGCTTTGTACGACAGCGAAGTGATCCTCTTCACTGTTACTCAGCCGTACTCGAACCATAACGGCGGAAAACTGGAATTTGGAAACGATGGGAATTTATACATCGGGCTCGGCGACGGCGGTTCCGGAAATGATCCGGGAAACCGCGCACAGAACAGAACAACCCTGCTTGGAAAGATTCTCCGTATCAATGTGGACAGCGCAGATTCAGGCTTGAATTATTCCATTCCTCCGACGAATCCGTACTACAACAACTCCACCGGTTTTCGTGAAGAGATCTTCGCCTACGGAATCCGCAATCCATGGAAATTCAGTTTCGATCGATTCATGGGAACACTCTGGCTCGGCGATGTCGGGCAGGATCTGAGAGAAGAGATCGATACGGTGATCAACGGCGGAAATTACGGATGGCGTTTGATGGAAGGGACATTTTGCACACCCGCCGTCAATCCTGGATGCAATGATACTTCTGGATTGCTGCGACCTGTGTATGATTATCCAAACCTGAACGGAACGGCAGATGGTTCGATCACCGGAGGATTTGTCTACCGCGGATCAGCGATACCATCGCTCTATGGAAAATATATTTACGGCGATTATGTTTCAGGAAAAACCTATGTTCTGACATATCAAGGGATCTCTTCCGCTTCTGCTCAATTGCTGACCGACGAAACAAATTTGATCTCTGCCTTTGGAGTCGATACAAGCAAGAATATCTATTATTGTTCATTGGGAAATGGAAGAATCTATAAACTTACTGGACCTGCAACCGATGTTCCGAAACTTAGTGAAAATGTCCCTGCACAATTTTCCCTATCGCAAAATTATCCGAATCCATTCAACCCCTCAACAACCGTTGAGTATTCTCTCTTCCAAACTTCCGATATCTCCATTGTAGTAACCGATCTGCTTGGAAGAATGGTCGCAACATTAGTGGACCAGAAACGATCTCCCGGACAGTATTCGGTTCAATGGAATGCCGAAGGATTTTCCAGCGGTCTGTTTTTTGTGCGAATGACCGCCGGATCATTTTCCGAAACAAAGAAGATCCTCCTCATGAAATAATCAATCTCGCTTTTTATATCGTCTGAGATTTTTCAAATACTCACTGCCGTCATTGCTGCATTTTCATCCTCAGTTGTTCAGGTTCATCCGCCTGAAATACCGGTTCATCCTCTTTTATTTTTTTTCGGAAGACTCCTATAGTATTTTTGTTGCGTTCACTAACGACACAACCAACAACAAACATAGAAGGAGTTATCATGAAACAGATCATCACCACCGCACTCTTATTGACTATCGTATTTCCGCTGTCGGCACAATTGGATCAACCGGAAAATCTCATAACCGGTCAAAGTCCTTGGAGTTTTGAATTCCGAACCGGAGCGGCATTTTCTACCAACAATCTTGGAAATGCAGAACTCAATACTGGTTTCGGCTTTGAAGGAACATTCACCTACCGATTTATGCCGCATGTGGAAGCATATGCCGGCTGGGGCTGGAACAAATTTTCCGCCGACCAATCGTTTGCCGGTCCGGATATGGATTTTGAAGAGACCGGATATTCGTTTGGGCTTCAATTCATTCATCCGTTTGACAATTCCACTATCAGCTATATGATCAAAGCGGGAGGAATATTCAATCACATCGAAACCGAGAACTCCAACGGCGATATCATCGCAAATTCCGGTCACGGATTGGGATGGCAGGTTGAAGGCGGACTTGCAATTCCGTTGACAAACAGCGTACGAATTTTGCCAAGCATCCGTTATCGTTCGCTGGAGAGAAATACCACGATGGGAACAGTAACGACCGATACCGATCTGCGCTATGTCTCTGCAGGAGCGGGAATATCCTGGAATTTTTAATTTTCAAAAGGGCTATTGCAATGAAACATATACTTCTTATCTCGTTCGTTATCATCTTTAATTCTTCTGCTGTTATCCATGCGGAAGTACCAACTTCTTCACATACTGTCGGCGGATATATGTCGATGACCGGGAAATTGTCATCTTTCTATTTCGATAATATCGGTTTTCTGGACATCCGCACAGCTGCTACCATTGACGAAGTTTGGGGTATCGGTATCGGATTCTCCGGATTATATTATGATAAAAAATTATCAGTTCTTGTCGCTGACGGAACATATCATTTGAATGCAGGATATATCGGTCTGTACGTCGAACGTTTTTTTCTTCTCTCTGATGATATTTCTTTGTCTGTGTCACTTTTGAGCGGGGTCGGAGCCGCGGAATATCTGTATGACAAAGAATATCGTAAAAATAAAACATGGACTCAGGAAGTTATCGATCGAACTACATTCTCAGTAGTAGAACCCGGTGTAGAAGTATCGTACCGAATCGGACCGGAGGTTTCTCTCGGGATGATGGGTAGTTATCGTACAACATCTCCGATCGACATGATCAACACATGTGAATCGTTGTTTGATGAGTTCAATTACGGTGTAACAATAAAGTGGCAGTTTTTTTAAGAACAAATATCCCTGCCGGGTCCAAGCGACTTGGCAGGAATATTTTTTATCACTATGAATCAGATTACATCCGGCATTTTTTTCAATAATTACCTACATTTACCAACATCATGAAATTCATTCGCCGTCATTATCTCTCAATTCTCGCACTGGCTGCCGTCATTCAGACCGTGATCATCGTGTACAACAACTCCACCGGGTATATAAAAGTTGATTCGGTCGTTGAGTTTATCACTCGCTTATTGTTTGGAACATTGTTTTCCGCTCCTGCCGCATTGCTGATCATTCTGATCGATGATATGGCTGTCCGTTTCTTCGATGATCGTTTGCCGTGGGATAACCGATTTATTATAAGGATCGGACTTGAATCGATCACCGCTGCATCAATCGGTGCGGTGCTCGGAGCCATGCTGACAGCGGCTGTTCATGTCATCGCACCGTACCGCGACGGTCTGACGAAGAATGTGGTGACTAATATCCTGATCACTGCGGTCATCAATCTTATCATCGCCGCTTCTATTGAAGCGGTGACGGCGTACAACCGCAGTCGTGAAGCAAAGGCAAAAGCGGATCTTCTTGAACGGGAGATTTCCCGGATCAAATTTGAAACACTCAAGACACAGTTGAATCCTCATTTCATGTTCAACAGCCTGAATGTACTCTCCTCTCTTCTGCGGAAAGACCCGCAGCGGGCAGAACAATTCATCGGCGAGTTTGCAAACGTGTACCGTTATACACTTGATGTGATCGAACAGCCGGTCGTCGAACTTTCCCGGGAACTTGAATTCGCACGGTCGTATTTGTACCTGCTGCAGATCCGGTTCTCAAATTCTGTTGTCATCGACATCAATATCAACAGTGAACATCTTTTGAAGTTCGTCCCCCCCTTGTCAATCCAAACAGTGATCGAGAATGCGTTCAAACATAACAAGGTATCCGAAGAATCACCGCTGCATATCACCATCGCATCGGTAGAATCATCGATCTCTGTGTCAAATAATCTCCAGCCAAAACAACGGAAAGAAGAATCATCAGGAGTCGGATTGAGCAATTTGCGCAAACGATACGCGCTGCTGGAAGAAAGAGAGCCGACATTTACCATGAATGCGGACAATTTTATTGTCATACTGCCACTGATAACCTCCCAATAATTATGAATGCCATCATCATTGAAGACGAAAAACTATCCGCGGAACGGCTCGAAGAATTGCTGAAAGAAATCGATCCGTCGATCTCCATTCTTGCCCGGCTTCCATCGGTGGAAGCATCCGTTCAATGGCTGACACAAAATACTCCCGATCTTATTTTTCTGGATATCCAGCTTTCGGACGGATTGAGTTTTTCAATTTTCGATTCAGTGGAAGTACGATGTCCCATTATTTTCACCACGGCGTACGACCAATATGCGATCAAGGCTTTCAAAGTGAACAGTATCGATTATCTGTTGAAGCCGGTGAACAAGAACGATCTGAAAGAGAGCTTGAAAAAACTTCGGACCATTTCTGCCGGATACCGGACGGATATTGATGAACTGCTTCAATCCATGCGGGAAAAGAATCCGGAGTATAAAAAACGTTTCCTTATACAATTCGGAGAATCGATCCGTACCGTTCAGACAGCCGAAATCGCATTTTTTTATGCAATGGAAAAAAATGTTTTTGCTGCAACTAAAGAGAAAAAACATTATCCGATAGATCTCACTCTCGATAAACTGGAAACACTCCTTGATCCCGGGCGGTTCTTCAGAATCAACCGCAAAATGATCGTTTCGTTCGACGCGATCAAGCATATGGTGCCGTATTCCCGATCCCGCATCAAGATCAATCTTCAACCCGATGCACCAAACGACATTGAACCTCTGGTCAGCGTTGAACGCTCGGCTGCATTCAAGCAATGGATGGATAAGTAGATAGTTCATACACTTGACGATGGTGCCATAAGGATTATTGAGACACGATTTGACAATCTCATTTCCTTTTTTGATTTTTCACTGTTAATATTCAGTGGAAGTGCTTACCTCTAGCGTAACTAACCATCCATTGATGGTTTCGTTATAGAGCTATTGAAAGGAAACATATTATGAATTACTCACGACGGAAATTCCTTCTGCACGCTGGTGCAGGTTCTGCACTATTAGCGTTGTCATCTTCATTTGTGTTTCCTGCTATGTTTCCATCCGGTGATAAAAAGAAATTGGGAATAGCATTGGTCGGACTCGGGAATTATGCAACCAATCAGCTTTCAACGGCACTGCAGCTCACGACCGAGTGCCGCCTAGCAGGTGTCGTCACCGGAACACCGGAAAAAGCTCGCCAATGGAAAGCGCAATACGGCATTCCCGATGAGAATATTTATAACTACGAAACATTTGACCGGATTGCAGAGAACAAATCCATTGATGTCGTCTATATTGTTCTTCCTAATTCGATGCATCATGAATTCACGCTTCGCGCGGCGAAAGCCGGAAAGCATGTCTTTTGCGAGAAACCGATGGGGATCTCAGTGCAAGAATGCCGGGAAATGATCGATGCGTGCACGAAAGCAAACGTACGATTGTTTGTCGGATACAGGCTCCATTCCGATCCGTATCACAAGGCGGCAATGAATTTCAGGGGAACGGGAATCGGTGCGGCGAAGACCATCGAATCGGAATTCGCATTCAAGATCGGCGATCCGGCTCAGTGGAGACTGAAAAAATCACTTGCCGGCGGAGGTGCGATGATGGATCTTGGGATTTATTGTATCCAGGCTAATCGGTATTCTAGCGGAGAAGAACCGGTGTCAGTCACCGCGGTTGAAGAAAAAACCGATGCAATAAAATTCAACGAGGTGGATGAAACGATCCGCTGGCAAATGGAATTTCCCGGCGGTGCAGTTTCTCAATCAATGACATCGTACAATCTACGGGGAAACCGGCTGAAAATCGATGCGGAAAAAGGATGGTTTGAACTTGACCCAGCATTTTACTACAACGGAATCAAAGGGCGGACACACAATGGTGCAATCGAATTCCCCATCCTGAACCAGCAGGCTGCACAGATGGATGATTTTTCACGATGCATACTTGAACATCAGGAATCCAATGCCGACGGTGAAGAGGGATTAAAAGATCTGAAAGTGATCGAAGCAATTTACATCTCGATTGCATCGGGTAAAAAAATTATACTGAAGTGAGCCATTGATGCTTTCACTTTGCATCCGCCCATTCTTCAGTATCTCCCATCTCGAATCGAACGTCTTAAAATACATCTGGTGAACTTGTAGCAGAAATTCTTTATCAAACAGCAATACTATTAAGAGTATTTCGTCTTATATTGGGTCAATTATAATAACGCTCCCCAAAATTTTATTCAATACTATGACAGAACTGCCAAAAGAAAAAATCTTTACCCGATATCAGATATTCATTATTGCCGTTCTGGGATTCATTCATTTCACGGTGATCCTCGATTTTATCATCATTGCCCCGCTTGGAGCGATGCTGATGAACATCATGAATGTGACCCCTGCACAGTTCGGATCGATCGTTTCGGCATACGCGTTCAGTGCAGGGATCTCAGGTTTCCTTGCAGCGGGATTCGCGGACAAATTCGATCGGAAAAAATTCCTTCTCTTTTTTTATACCGGATTTATCATTGGAACTTTTCTTTGCGGCATCGCCACCGATTTCCTGTTTCTTCTTATTGCGAGGATCATTACAGGAATTTTCGGAGGCGTGATCGCATCAGTTTCGCTTGCCATTGTCACCGATATCTTCGAATTGAATGTGAGAAGTCGAGTGATGGGATTCATTCAAATGTCATTTGCAGTAGCACAGGTTGCCGGCATTCCTCTCGGGATCTATCTTGCAAACGTGATCGGTTGGCACGCACCGTTCATGCTCATTGTCGGTATCGGTATTCCGGCGGGAATTGTTATGATGCGATTGATGAGACCCATCGACACGCATCTTTCCATCGTACGGCCGGCGGATCACAATGCATTCAATCATCTGCGGAAAACAATTTCGCAGCCGATTTATATTAAAGCGTTTGCAACAACCGCTCTCCTATCGCTCGGCGGATTTTTAATGATGCCGTTTTCGAGCGCATTTTTAGTCAATAATATTCTGATCCCGCAGGAAAATCTTCCGCTCGTCTTTATGTTCACCGGAATGGCGACGATCATCGTCCTCCCGATCGTCGGAAGGATCAGCGACATGTTCGGAAAATTCAGGGTGTTTACGATCGGAACAATCGTGGCAAGCGTGATGATAATTTTTTATACCAATCTTTCTGTAACGCCGTTGTGGGAAGTTGTGCTTATCAATGTCTTTCTCTTTGCCGGCATAATGTCGCGAATGATCCCTGCAACGACATTGATGACCGCCATTCCGGAAATGGCGGACCGCGGCGCATTTATGAGCATCAGTTCATCGCTACAGCAAGTCTCGGGAGGAATCGCATCGGTCTTTGCGGGCATGATTATTGTGCAAACAGGAACCGGTGCATTACAAAATTACGATGTGCTTGGGTATACATGCGTAGGGTTGATGTTTGTCGGTGTGGGAATGATGTTTTCCATTAATAAGTATGTGGAGGAAAAGAATAAGTCCGCACAGCAAGGGCAAACTATGGTGGAGTTGCATTGAACATATGAACGATGGAATCCGGCGCAAGTCACGCAAAAGGGGATAATCACACAATGAAAGTAGAAATCTGGTCCGATGTGATGTGTCCATTCTGTTACATCGGAAAACGAAAATTCGAACAAGCGCTGAAAATATTCCCTCAAAGGGATAATGTGGAGATCGAATGGAAAAGTTTCCAGCTTAATCCTGATCTGAAAACTGATCCGTCAAAGAACATCAATCAATTTTTGGCGGAGCATAAAGGAATCAGCATTGCTCAGGCAAAGCAGATGAATGACCGTGTGACCACAATGGCCGCTGAGGTTGGGCTTCGGTACGATTTTGACAAAGCGATCGTTGCCAATTCATTCGATGCTCATCGTCTTTCCCATTTTGCCAAAAAGCATGGAGTTCAAAATGTTGTCGAAGAATTATTGTTCAAAGCATATTTTACTGAAGGAAAGAATACTGCCGACCACAAAGAATTGATTGCAATTGGCGTTGAAGCAGGATTAAATGCTGAAGAGGTTCGTTCAATACTTGCCGGGACCGAATTTGCAGAGGATGTAAACAATGATATTTATGAAGCGCGGCAGGTCGGAGCGCGCGGCGTTCCGTTCTTTGTCTTTGACAATGCATATGCTGTCTCCGGTGCACAACCTTCCGAACTGTTTTTAGAGGTCTTCAATAAAGTCTCCAAAGAGTGAGCGTAAGAATCACAATATTATTTTTGTGATGGTTTTTTTCTTTCAAAGATAATATCTTGTCTGCGGACACATGAACGTGCTATTTCATCTTTTCTTTCACGACCAAAAGAGGAATATCCGTGTACATACAACCCGCAGAATTTTCCGTTGAATCGTTGCAGATTTCACGCCGCATGTTTCTGCAGAGCGGCTCCGTTCTTTTGATATGTCTTGCGGGTTGCAGATCGTTCTCCGCCAATACACGCTTTGCGAGCACAATGATCACCAATCCGCATCCGGCTGATTATCAACCGGTACTCAAAGCGATCATTAACACTATTCTCCCGTTCAGTCATCCACAATTCCCCGCAATGACCGAAGATGTTATTGAATCAAGACTGTATTCCTATTTTCCCATTGATGATGATGATCGTTTCCTCACACTTCAAAAAAGTTTGATGTTTTTCAACGAGACCTCCCTCTTCCCACATTCGTTTGCACCGATCATCAATGAAGAGACAAATGATTCTCCTGAAAGCACTATCGCCGAAAAAGAACAGCATGATACATTGTTATATCAACAATGGTTTGCCGGAGTGAACAATGATGCACAATTATTTACAGAACTCACTCCGCCGCAACAAAAAGAATATTTGCGAATGTGGGGACAAAGCAAGTTTCGTATAAAACGACAATTATATCGTTCAGTCAAATCGCTTGTGATGATAGCAGCGTATTCTTCCAATGATTTGTGGAAAGCCATCGGTTACGACGGTCCCTTGCTCATAAAACAATAACTATTTTTTCCATGCAGACACTTCAATGTGATATTCTGATCATTGGTTCCGGCGCAGCAGGAGGAGTTATGGCTGCGACGTTGAGCGAACTGACCGGAAAAAAAATCATTCTCATTGAAAAAGGGGGATATTACGGTAAAGAATTTTTCAATCAGCATGAATGGGATATGAACGCGATGTATGCAGAAAACGGAACGCGTTCTACGCACGACGGTGCTATCCCGATTCGGGGCGGAGAATGTGTCGGGGGCGGCACAACGGTGAATATTGCACTTTGTTTTGATCCTGTTCGGAGTGTTTGGGATCGCTGGAGAAATGAATGCGGATTAGAACAATATTCATTCGATCCGGCATCGAATGATTACGGCGTCAGCGGTCTCAACATGTCCAATTGCAATGATGATATTCGAAACCGAATCAATATCATCACCCCTTCTGAAAATGAGATCAATGATAACAACCGCATGCTTCAAAAAGGATGCGCACAACTTGGTATCTCTTCAAAACTATTTCAATTGAATATGCGGGATTGTATCGGGTGCGGATATTGTGCAGAAGGGTGTGCGTACGACAGCAAACAGGGAACGATGATCACCTACATTGCTGATGCGTTGCAGCGCGGCGTGCAATTGATCCATCACTGCGACATCGATTCAATCGAGTTTGAAAAGA
>CAYPEM010000030.1:0-15413 GCA_964409765.1 uncultured Chitinophagaceae bacterium | reverse complement strand
AATCATGGGTCATCCACTGACAAACTATCGCGGCATTTCAGGAACGATCTACAGCGATCACTATTACGAAAGCCATGGATTCTATTATGAATGTCTGTTTGGTCATCCGGTCTATGGATCGATCGTTTTGCCGTACATCGGTACAGAACATTTTGAGTTGATGCTGAAATTCAAACAACTCGCAGGATTCGGGGTAATGCTGGTTGATTCTGTTGACCAAGCAAACCGTGTTGAATGGAATCCGAAGGAACAAAAAAGTATCATTCATTACCGCTTAAATAACGATGATAAAAAACGGCTCCGCTTTGCTGCGCAAAAAGGTGTTGAGATCATGTTTGCAGCGGGGGCAAAAGAAGTGATCATCACTTCGGAAGAACCGATCGGTCCTCTTCCGTATCCCCGATTTAAGGATCCATCCGAAGCTTCATATTGTTCCGATCTTCAATTCCTGCCGCATCAAACAACCATTACGTCGGCTCACTGTCAGGCAACGGTAAAAATGGGAGAAGATCAGAAAACATCAATGCTCAACTCCCGTTGTGAATCCCATTATGTAAAAAATCTTATCGTGTGTGATTCATCCTCCTTCCCATCCTCGTGCGGAGCAAATCCGATGGTGTCGATCATGACACTCGCCCGTTATCAAGGAAAAAGAATTGCCGCTGAAATGGAGCGGTATGAAATCTGAATTCATCACACATTTTTGTTGTCTGTGCGGTATGACGGCGATTTGCACAGTAGACCTTTCAGCACAATCATCAGTATGGTTCTCAAGTGTCAATTACGAATCCCCGGTGCTGATTGCTCCTGTTGTAGTTTTATATATCCCTTCGGAAACAGAAATTGGTTACTCGGTTGGAGTTCTTGGCTGGACGTTGAGCGGAGGTATTAGCAAGAATATTAACCGAGCGATCGCGTACGGGGTTTCTGCAGAAATAACTCCGCTCAATTCTCACAACAGTAATACAGTATATAGAAATGGAAAAGAGGATCAATCACTCACCTACAAGAATCGAACCGCTCAACTCCGAGCAAGTATGACGATAAACCATACGGTTGGTTGGAAATCAGAACTAGCTCTCCTCGGACTCTATGAATCTGTTGCAGACCTTCGAGACAAACGCATAATAGATTTTTGGAAAAGTCCATTCGCAGGAATTGAAATTCAAGAGAATTATTCTTCAACAACATCAAACGAACCGCTTCGCTTTCGCTTTGACGGACTGCACTGTTCGGGAAAAATGCAGTTGTACTACGGATCCAAATCTTGGTGGAAAGGAGAATTCACTTTCGGTGCGGGGAAAAAACTCGGAAATTATTTTTTGAACGGAAGCGGAGCATATCTTGCCGGAAATTCCTTGAACATAGTTAATCAGTTTCTGGTCGGTGGTTCGTGGGATATTCTCACCTCAACAGCATTGTACGGTTATCATTATGCGGAATTTCGATTGAACAAGGCGTTGCTGATCAGCGGCGGAATTGATGTAGAGGTTGTTGAGAATGTTGAAATTGGTTTCCGCGTCGGATATTTAAATAGTTCTGTTGAAAAGACGTATGGAGAATGTCTCAAGATCTCTTCGGTATGGCAAGGGATCAGTTTCAACGCCGGCATCAGTTTTCCTGAAGATGAAATTTTCAATGGAACAGCCAATAAGGTGATTGTATTTTCCGGTATAACTGCGGCAATCTTCACGCAATAATAGTGGTGAAACACAACAGGTCTGTGCACGTCGCGTTCTTTTTTCGTATTTGATAATACATATGTATTCTTGCATCTTTCTTCCGCATCACACTGTCTTTAGAGTAATACAAAAATAGCTTTGCCAATCCGTAACTGTTTACCAATTTCTTCGTATTATTCCTGATTACTTCTCCATCCCAGGATTCTTTATCATTTTTCGAAAGGTTTCTCGTGAGAGCTCTTTACAGTTTGTTTCTCATCGTTACGTTCATTCTTACTATCCAGTCACAAGAAAAAATAAAAACCGGTGCCGAGATCTGTTCCGAGGGAAAACAACTTCGCACGTTTCCATTACGATTGTCAAAAGTAGCTTCTCCCGGCTCACCAAAACATACCTATGATGCTTTGCATTATTCACTTACACTTGATCTGTACAAAAATTATTCTTCGCCATTTCCGAAATCATTCAAAGGTTCCGTTGCAATAACGGTAAAGGCAGATTCTCTTCTTTCAAACATTGCGTTGGATGCTGTCAATTCTTCCATCACCGTAGATTCGGTTCGTCTTGCAGGTGCTTCCTTTACCCATAGTGCAAACATTCTTACCGTTCAGTTGAATAAAACATATCAAATGAATGAGACCCTGACCGTTCAAATCTATTATCGACATAATGAAGTTTCGGATGGTGCATTTTTTGTCGGAACCGATGGTATGGTGTTCACGGATGCAGAACCGGAAGGTGCTCGTCGATGGTTCCCATGCTGGGACAAACCGTACGATAAAGCAACAATGGAATTGCGTGCAACGGTACCCGGAAATGTGAAACTCGGATCGAACGGACTTCTGATCGACACTACCCGCTCAGGAGATTCTCTGACATTCCACTGGGTAAGCAAAGAACCGGTCTCGACGTATTTATTTGTTATCTCTTCCAAAGTGAATTATAACCTTGATATTGTGTACTGGAAAAAACTTTCCAATCCTATGGACAGTATTCCGATTTTCTTTTATTGGAACACCGGCGAAAACGTTAGCGCGTTGAACAATATCAAGACGAAAATCATTCCAATGACGACCAAATTCTCACAGCTATTCGGAGAACATCCTTTCCAGAAAAACGGATTTGCAACATTGAATCAGCAATTCACCTGGGGAGGTATGGAGAATCAGACCCTCACCAGTCTGACACCGAATGGTTATGGGTCTGAATCATTGGTGGCGCACGAATATGCTCATCAATGGTTCGGAGATATGATCACGTGTGCAACGTGGGCAGATATCTGGCTGAATGAAGGTTTTGCAACATACGGCGATGTCTTGTGGACCGAACACACATTCGGACCTGTTGGATATCAACAACATATAAACTCCGTTGCGGCAGGATATCTTGGAGCGAATCCGGGCTGGGCAGTCTATGTTCCCGAATGGGCGGTGAACGTTCCGTCCAACAATCATTTGTTCAACACCGCCATTACATACAATAAAGCGGCGTGCGTGTTGCATATGCTCCGATCGGTACTTGGTGATTCGGTCTTCTTTGATGCTGTGTATGCCTACGGAACGGATCCTTCGGTGAAATTCGGATCGGTCACAACTGATGATTTCATTCAGATCATGAACTCACGGACGAAACAAGATCTTACATGGTTCTTTGATCAGTGGCTGAAAGCGGCAAATCACCCGGAGTATAACGTCAAATATATTTTGAACAGACCGGCAAAAAATGTATTCATTCGTATTCAGCAGAGTCAGGCTTCTGCTACAACATGGAAGATGCCGGTATCGCTCCGCTTTATCTTGCAAAATGGATCCGACACAACCATCAACGTATGGAACACCACAAAAAATGATACGTTTACATTTGCATTCACTTCCGCTCCTGTATCGATGAGTTTCGATCCGAACAATAGTATCATATTGAAAAAATTAACTCTTACAAAAGAATATTCTGGACCGCTTCTCAGTGCTGTTCCGGGATTACTCTATGCGGCATCGGGTAGTACAGACGGAGGAAAATTATATTCTATCAACACCGGCAACGGAACTCCTACTCTGATCCGGAAAACCGATATACTTCAATTGAACGGACTGCGGGTTCATCCGAAGACGAAAGAATTGATAGGATATAATAATGCTGTTTCTTCAGGCGGTGCATTCTATAGAATGAGTAGCGACGGAGTAGATATTCAGCAGCTCTCATCGACAACCACTGCAAATCTAAAAGGATTTGCCTTTTATAATGATTCCATGGCTTATACCGGTGCATTCAATGGAACGATCTATTCGGTGAATGTCAACACTGGCGCACTTGTACAGATCGGTACGAACGGATCATCTCAACGTCCGGGAGGACTCGCTGTCAATCCGGTGAATGGGACATTGTGGATGTCTCTCCGCAATACTTCGGGGGCAATGGATAATATTTATAAAATTAACCGAACTACCGGACTTTCCACTTTAGTGGGAAGTGCAGGAGTTGGATCAGCTATCACCGATATTGTGTTCGACAAAGTGGGAACTCTATATGGACTCACCGGCACAGGAGCTGCAATCAATACCCTCGTTACGATCGACACTGTAACAGGAAAAGCTACTGTTGTGGGGAGTCTCGGTAAATCCGACATTCAGGCACTCGCGATTGATTCTGATATGCCAACCGCTGTAATTCAACAGATGTCAAACTTGATTCCGGAAAATGTGTTGTTGGAACAAAACTTTCCGAATCCGTTCAATCCAACCACAACCATTCGGTATGCTCTTCCATTCGAAACCGCTGTTCGACTGACGATCTATAACACTCTCGGACAAGCGGTGCGAGAACTTGTGAATGAAACTCAAAGTGCCGGATGGAAAGAAGTGCAATGGAATGCCGCAAGTTTGACCAGCGGTGTTTATTTTATTAAACTGAATGCCGGAAACATCGTTGAATTGAAAAAAACCTTGCTCCTAAAGTAGTAAAGTTCAATTTTTTGGGATTTGATGCATTACAATACCTGACAGTATGTTGGGTATTGTTTTTTTAAGGACCTCTTTACCATTCTTGTTTTCCATTTTCAGTTTTCCTACAATATCATATTGCCTGGGAAAAAATCGAGAAAATGTATCATGAAAACATCAGACATTATCATTCACCGATTGCGTAACCAACAACTTGTTTCACCGCAATTTTCCAAACCACGGGACATTGTTTCATGGTTCGGCGCAATGCAGGCACAGGAATATGCAATGGCAAAATGGGCGATCGGATTACGATTGCCGGCATCCCATGATTCCGAAATTGAACGGGAGTTTAACAATGGAAAAATACTCCGCGTTCACTGCGTCCGTCCAACATGGCATTTCGTTACGCCGAAAGATATTCGAATGGTCTTAGCGGTAACCGCACCTCGCATTCTGGCTCTCAGCGCGTATATGAACCGTAAACTTTCATTGAACAGCAGCATCTTCAAACGCAGCAACGATCTTTTGGTGAAGATGCTTGAAGGAGGAAAAAGCCTTACACGTGAAAAGATCAGAACGGAGTTTTCACGCATAAAAATTCCAACTTCGGAACAGCGGATGTCGCATTTGATGATGCAGGCTGAATTGGATGAAATCGTCTGCAGCGGACCGCGGCAGGGAAAACATCAAACATATGCACTGCTTGATGAACGTGCTCCTTCATCCGGTAAGATTGATCGTGCTGAAGCACTGATTGAATTGACGCGAAGGTATTTTTTAAGCCGTGGACCGGCAACAGTCTATGATTTTTCATACTGGTCGGGGATAACTGCAGCTGAAGCAACAACAGCGGTACGTTCGCTTCCCAAGCAATTTGAAAAAATGAGCATTGACGGAAAAGAATATTTCTTTCTTCCGAACGGAACAACGCCGAAGAATGCCATCCGAACCACGTTTCTGATGCCGGATTACGATGAACTTGGAATGGGATATAAGGACCGTAGCGCGATTCAAAGCGATGCAAAGATCATCGTCAACATCCGCGGCGAAAATCCGATATTCAACCGAATGCTTGTTGTGAACGGACGGATCGCCGGAACATGGAAACGAACAGTTTCAAAAAATGATGTTGGGGTAAAAACATTTCCCTTTAAAACATTAACGACGGAAGAAAAGAAAAAAGTCAATTTCGCTGTTGAACAATTCAAACAATTCACCATTCCCTCAATCACACGGAAAAAATTATGAGAGCAATTGCACTTCTTCGTGGCATCAATGTCGGCGGTCATAAGATCATCCCGATGGCGAAATTGAAAGCGATCTTCGAATCTGCCGGATTCAAAAATGTGGTCACATTCATCCAAAGCGGAAATGTCTTGTTCGACACGACAACATCGGACACCGAAATACTTCGAACAACGATCGAAAAAATGCTGGTTGATGCGCTTGCCTACGATGTGCCTACGATCATTCGTTCAGCGGATGAAATGAAGAAGATCGTGACAAAGAACCCGTTTGCCGAAGACCACGTTGAAAAGAAAACAAAGTATTATGTGATGTTCCTTGAAAGAAAACCGACGAAGAGCGAGCAGCAATCTGTTCTTGCAACACAGGTCAAAGGAATGGATTTTCGGTTTGGAACATGTGAACTTTATTGTCTTCTCGACGCAAAGTTTAGCGGGAACGACTCACCCTTTTCAAATGTAAAACTGGAAAAACTTCTTCACCAAAAAGGAACATCGCGGAACTGGGCGACAACTACAAAAATTGCCGAATTAGCATTTTCCTAATCCGGCAATTGCCATAAATAATAAGTTATTAAGACGGTTTATTCCACTCGAAGAATGGGATATACTTTTTCTTTCATCAAATATCTAAACCGCTCATACTGCAAAAGGTTGATCATGCATTGTGGCTCAAATGCCTGAATCAGCAATTGCGCTTGTCTCTGTTTTATTGGAACAAACAAATAATCTGCCGCTTTTATTTTGACCTGTTTCAACTTCGCAGATTTTACCGGTATCACAAATTCTTCGATCACCAGCGATGAATCATATTCCACTTCATACTGTTTCACAGCATCGTGCTTTGACGATTTGTATTGAACGACGTTGAATTTATGTTTTGCAAGAAAATCTTTTAGCAGTTCATCGTTTTTCCGGACAAGGTATCCTTTGGGTCGGTTCACCGTCAACAGTGGAACCACTTTTGTATGATAGTTTGTTGTAACGATCATCGTGTCACGGAGGCCGTCATATGACGAGAATTTCAAAATCTTTTCGCCATCACTCACATGGTCCATTTGAATTGCGGTCACGGCACGGTCTGCGCGTGTTGCTTTTGCTCTCTTCACCATCGTTCGGATTGTATCGGCATTGTTATTCATAAACGTAATAAATCCGGTCAATGCAATGCACTGTCCTTCAGACCGTCGGCGAATATTATCGATCGAATCCAAACCGTTCATTCCTTCCTGAATAAATGAGAATGAACCGAGAATACCGAAACTCTGGCGTCCATCGTTAATATCAACTGTGCTGTTGCGCATTCGCTCTTTATTCGGCGGTCCCATTGGAGTGTATTCGCCGAACCGCACCTTTTTTTCCTGCATATATGAATAAAGGAACGGAAGAAAAGAATCTCTCTGAAATGATCGAAGTGCATCGTCTGTGTTCGGGTTGGTCATCAGTCCGATGGTCTCTTCGGAGTTCTTCCGGTAACCGTATTGTTTCCATTCATCACCGTACGGACTGTATTCATGAACATCGAGAGTCACCTCCGGATCGATCTTCGCATACAATTCATGGAGTCCGATCACTTCCGGTTCGGTCATGATCATGTGATTCCGGTTCAGATCCATACCCCGTGCATTACGTCGTACGTTGATGTCGTTTCCGTCGGGATTCATTTGCGGAACAAGATAGAGTGTTACTTTTTGCAATATATCGTCAAGTGTTCCGTTTGCAATATCCCGCAGCAGCATCAACGCACCTTCCTTTCCGGACGGTTCGTTTCCATGCTGCTGTGCGAAAATCAATACTTTAATTTTGTCTTTATGTTTTCCTTTTGAGATCATTACTACAGGAAGAGGTTTTCCATTTGAGGAAAACGTAAGGGTATCCATGGTGATCCATGGTGATTGAATGATCACCGATTGAATATATTTTACCAATTCTGCATTGGATGTTAATCGAGTATAGTTTGATTGTTCGAGTGGAGTTAAGAGTTGGGCGAAGAGACCGGCGCTGCAAAGTAAAAAACTGATCACTATTTTTGATTTCATGAAACGGTATTCTCCTAACGGTTATTGAATATGTTAGAATGTTTTTGGGGTCTAGAACAGATCTTTTTCTTCAGTTTTCGCACGGACAGCTTTTTGAAATTTTTTCCATGAAAGTGAATCACTCATCGGATGTGCTGTGAATGTCTCAGTCTTTCTGATTTTTATGATCTCTGCTGCGCGGTCTCCGGAATTCGGATGGGTGTTCAACAATTCAAATCGGTTCGTGATATTCTCTTTCTCATGGGAAAGCCTGAAGAGAAAATCTGCGCTTGCTTGCGGATCGATATCCGCTTTTGCCATATAATGAACACCGGATGCATCTGCCTCGCTCTCCTGTTCGCGATCGAATGCGGTTGACGAAAGCATCTTCACCGTCTGACGGACGATCTCTGCACCGGAATCGCCGCCGCTGAGCGAAATGACCATTGCAAGACCGATTTCTTTTACCATTTTTTTCATCACATGATCATGTTCCATATGCGCAATTTCATGTGCGATCACCCCCGCAAGTTCATCGGATGATCTGCAGTATTCGATCAGTCCGGAATATATCACAAGATGCCTTCCGGGGAGTGCAAATGCATTCACATCGTCGACCGCCGCGATGTGAATGGTGATTGTAGAATCGGAAATAGCGTTCGCTTCACAAAGCCTTTTTTTCATCCTTTCAACAACCGCAACAATACTGTCGTTTGTGATCGTTTTATTACTTTGAGAAACCGCATCAAGAATCAGTTTTCCCAATTTTTGTTCGTTCTCTTTGGTCAGTTCTTCAATTTCGAATGCGCTTCGATAATCGATCAATCCAACCAAATACCACATACCGAAAAACGAAACAGAAAGGAATAATGCGTGCGTAAGAACTTTTTTCATATCAAGCTTTGATCAAAAGATGTGTGAGAGGACCGAACAGCCACCATTCGACATGGTTTCCTTTTCGTGTTTGTACGGCAGCATACACTGTTGCGATAAATTCGGCAAGATTAAAAACAATGATGGTGATGATGTATGCAATGTAGTTGTTCGAGATCGTATTCGCCTCAAAAACGATCGATAAGGTCCAATACACACCTGCAACATTCATCGGAAATGTGAGGCCCTGAGATAACAATGCCTGCATACAATGCCACCGGACAAAATAGGATGCTCGTCTGTTGGCAAGAAAAAAAATAATCGTCGCAATAAGATTGATCACCGGCATCGGCAGACCGATCATTACAGCTATCACCGACATCAGATAACTGTTCGATGCTTTTTCTGCTTCGTATTCGTTTGGAGGGGGTGCAAATAACGGATGGTTGTTCACTTACAATCCTTTAGAAATATTCCAGATCCAATTCATGATAACAACAAGAACAGCGGGAACAGAAAACCATCGGTGCTGGTTGAGCAGTGTCTCGAGCCATCGATAGAATCTAAAAAAGCTTTCCTGCTTCCGCAGTAGATCTGCAATGATCCAAACAGGAAAAATGATCAGCGCGATCGTCATCAGCACTCCAAAGGGATTGATAAGCAGCGATGAAAGGATGTTCCCATGAACCAGTTCGACCATTGCCGTTGTCGTACCGCATGACGGGCAGGGAATGCCCGTCACGTGTTTAACCAGACAGGGAGTCGGTGTTACGTTCATCGAAGATTGCTCAACAACGTTCCATGAGAGCCATCCATATCCAACAAGCGATAGCGATAGCGTGAGAAAATATAAATTTTTTCTGTTCACTGTTCTGTGTTTAGTGTAAATGGTAAAACGATCCAACCTGCTTAATCTTTTCTGTTTTAAACAATGAAAAAATTAAAACAATACTCGCTGCAATCGTTCCATATTCAATTCACGAGCTCTTCCTTGAATTAAAAACCAATCAACGATCGCCCAAATTCCAATCCCGCCGCATGTCAGCAGTTTTGCAATACCTAATCCTGTATCGCCAAGGAAGAACCGATCGATGCCGAGACTTCCGCCGACGATCGAGATGATGAGTGTTGTTGTCGGATCTTTTAGATTTGCAGCCTGCAGCATGATGAACTTTGAATCATCAAGTTTTAACAGCTGATCGCGAATGGCTCCGAGCTGATATCCTTCAAAATATTTTCCCTGTGTCATCAAAAACATATCAACTTTTTGTTGTTCCATGGGTAGCTCCTAACTGGTTGTATTGAGGATCGTGTATTGTGTATTTCATCGTGAAAGATCGAATAGCATTTATTATTTCGCATATCTTACAGAATATTGACTCCATACGCAATATGAATTTATTGCGGCATATTTGGGATATCAAGAATAAAACATCCGTTGAAAGTAAGTCACTTCTTGCTTACATTTATACAATTCTCGGTGTTGATCGGACTTATTCTCTTCATTATTTTTCTCCATGCAACTACAAGAATCCAATCTGCAGGCATTGTATGAACAATTGCTCGAAAGCGAAGAAAAATACCGTCGTTTCGTAGAGAATGCCGCAGACATCATTTACAGAACGGATGGAGAAGGAAAATTCATCTATGTGAATCCCGTCGGCATTAAGATCTTCGGATACAGTAACGATGAATTCAATGGAAAGCATTACCTAGAACTATTCCATCCGGACTTTCGCAATAAAGCGCGCCAATTTTACGCAACACAATTTTTCGAAGGCCAATACACCTCCTATCTTGAGTTTCCCGCAGTCACCAAAGAAGGAAAACAATTCTGGCTCGGACAAAATGTTCAGCCGCTGATGGAGAATGGCCAGATCATGGGGTTTCAGGCTGTCGCACGCGATATAACGGAACGCGTGATTGCTGAAGAAAAGGTGCAGACATTGAACGCTGAGTTAGAGCGTCGTGTTGCGGAACGAACGGTACAGCTGGAAAATGCAAACAAAGAGCTTGAAGCGTTCAGTTATTCCGTTTCACATGACCTTCGCGCGCCGCTCCTGGCGATCAACGGATTTACCCAATTCCTTTCCATGCATCTTGGAGAAAAACTTGATGATGAAGGAAAACGACTTCTGTCGATCATTAAAACGAACACGCAGACGATGCAGCACCTTATCTCTGCGCTGCTGATGCTGTCAAAAACGAACAAGAAGGAACTGGACACTGTTACTCTTGATATGTCCACTCTTGCCCGGGAAACCTATAATGAGATCGCTTCACCAGAAGCGCAGGAAAAGATCCAGATCACCATTCCCGCATTGCCGAATGTGAGGGGTGATCAAATGCTGATGCGGCAGGTCTGGAGCAATTTGCTTTCCAATGCGATTAAATTTACTTTAGCAAAAGAAGAACGGACCATAACAGTCGGCGGACGAAGCGAAGAGAACAATATTATCTATTTTGTAAAGGATTCCGGGGCAGGATTCGATATGAAAGATGCGGGAAAATTGTTCGGCGTCTTCTCGCGGCTGCATACGGATGATGAATTCGAGGGGACGGGTATCGGACTTTCCATTGTGCGCCGAGTGATCCATCGTCATCATGGTGAAGTATGGGCAGAAGGTGAAATTGGAAAGGGAGCAACATTTTATTTTTCATTGCCAAAATAATAGTGTGTGATATCTGAAAAAAGTTTCTTCATCAAAGAGAACACGTTCTTCCAGAAAGGATAACCATATGTCAGATCAAAAAATAAATATTCTTCTTGTCGAGGATAATCCCTATCACGCCGAGTTGACTTTAAAAGCATTGAATATGCATCATCTCGCCGATAATTTCGTCTGGGTAAAAACGGGCGAAGAAGCAACCGACTTTATTTTTTGCCGCGGCGAGTATGTAAACCGTACGATCGACAATATGCCCAAAGTCGTATTCCTTGATCTGAAGCTTCCGAAAAAAAGCGGACTGGATGTTTTGAAAGAGATCAAAACGGATGAACGGACAAAGAATATTCCGGTGGTGATCCTCTCTACATCCCGCGAAGAAAAGGATATCGTTGAGGGGAAGAATCTTGGAATGAACGGCTATGTCGTAAAACCGGACGATTTTGAAAAGTTCGCCGAAGCGATCCGAAATATCGGATATTATTGGCTTGTGCTGAATCAACAGCCGAAAATTTAACCGTATCTTTGCTTTCCGGTGCGTTCTCTACTCCAATGAGATCTTTTGAGCTTGGGATGGAGAACGTTTTTTTTTGATTGCATATAGATTAAAGTAGTTCGACATGTCCGAATGTTCCTGTCGGGCATCTATATAAATGGATTCCCGCTAGAAGCGTGCGGGAATGACAAATGATTTTTAATACTAAACACAACATCTATGAAATTCATTTCCACCAATAACCGAAAAATATAATGATACCAGCAAAAGGATATGCCGTACACAACTCAAAAGACCAACTGGCTCCCTGGAATTTTGAACGAAGAGATATTGGTCCGAACGACATTCAAATAGAAATTCACTATTGCGGCGTCTGTCATTCCGATATCCATCAAGTGCGAAGCGAATGGGGACCGTCGCGTTATCCGATGGTTCCCGGACATGAGATTGTCGGAAAAATTACAGCTATTGGAGCCAATATAAAAAAATTCTCTCCGGGTGATTTAGCCGGTGTAGGCTGTATGGTCAATTCCTGTATGGAATGCGGCAACTGCAAAGAGGGACAACAGCAATACTGCGAAAAAGGAAAAGCGGTCTGGACATACAATTCCGTTGAGGCGGACGGAAAAACGCCAACCTACGGCGGATATTCCAATCAGATCATCGTGGATGAGAATTTTGTTCTTCATGTTTCAAAGAATCTGCCCCTTGATGCTGTAGCTCCATTATTGTGCGCCGGAATTACGACCTATTCCCCGCTTCGCAAATGGAAGATCGGCAAAGGTCACCGCGTCGGCGTGTTGGGGTTGGGAGGGCTTGGACATATGGCGGTTAAATTTGCGGCGGCGTTCGGTGCAGAAGTGACGATGCTCAGCACTTCTCCTCATAAAGAAGCAGATGCTAAAAAACTTGGTGCCCATCATTTTTGTTTGACCACGGACACTCAACAAGTGCGGTCGCTGAAAAATCATTTTAATTTCATTATCGACACCGTTTCCGCTCCGCACGATTACAATATGTATCTGCGAATGCTCAAGACAAACGGCGTTCATATCTGTGTCGGTATGCCTCCGGCGCCGATACAAATCACCGGGGCATTCTTAATGGGAAACAACAGGGCGCTCACTGCTTCATCCATTGGTGGAATTCCGGAGACGCAGGAGATGCTCGATTTTTGTGCAGAACATAATATTGTCTCCGATATCGAACTGATCAACATTTCCTACATCAACGAAGCATACGAACGGATTCTCAAGAGCGATGTGAAATATCGTTTTGTGATCGATATGAAGACATTGAAATAATATCCTATGAAATATCCCTGGAGTATTTTTATGACTCTAAAAAAACTTACGAACAAATCACTAATCATTTTTACTTTTCTCTTTTTAGTATCCACAGTACTCATTGCCGGGGAAATACAAACCGGTGCTGAACGGACAAGCGATTATCTTCCGTACCTAAAGAATAAACGGGTCGGAATTGTCGCCAACCAAACAACGATCATTGGAGGAAAAAACCTGGTCGATTCGCTTCTTGCTCTCGGCGTAAATGTGAAAAAAGTTCTTTGTCCCGAACATGGATTCAGGGGTGAGGCAAGCGCCGGTGAAATCATAGAAAATGATACCGATGCTGTGACCCGGCTGCCCATTATCTCGATCTATCGGTCGGATACCCGAACGGAACGCAACAAGCCGACCCCCTCGGATCTTGAAGGACTTGATATTCTTCTCTTCGATCTGCAGGATGTCGGTATGCGGTTCTTCACTAATATTTCTACTCTTCATTACGTGATGGAAGCGTGCGCCGAAAATAATGTGGAATTGATGCTGCTTGATCGTCCGAATCCGCATGGTTTTTATGTCGACGGTCCTGTACTCGATACTGCATTCAAATCGTTCGTGGGGATGCATCCCGTTCCCGTTGTTCATGGTATGACAATGGGAGAATATGCAACGATGCTCAATGGAGAACAGTGGCTGAAGAATCGCGTTCAATGTAATTTGAAAATTATCAAATGCGGAAATTACACGCACAATTCACTCTACAATTTGCCGGTGAAACCCTCTCCCAATCTGCCGAATATGCAGGCGATCTATCTCTATCCGTCCGTGTGTCTTTTTGAAGGAACAGTGTTCAGTCTTGGACGCGGTACCGATTTTCCATTCCAGGTGTACGGACACCCATCGCTGACACAATTGGAATTTTCTTTCACTCCCCATTCAACACGAAGTTCAACGAATCCTCCGTTACGGGATAGGAAATGCTTTGGTTATGATCTGAGAAACTATGACATCAAGAAGATCGTCCAGTCAAAAAAGATCAATCTGGACTGGCTGATTGATGCCTATAGAACATTCGCACAAAAAGATAGTTTCTTTATTCCATACATCAATACACTTTCGGGTTCACGGCGAATACAAGAGCAGATCAAAAAAGGAATGAATGCCAACGAGATCAGATCGACATGGAAAAACGAATTGGCAGCTTTTAAAGTTGTAAGAAAAAAGTATCTGTTGTATACTGATTTCGAATAGACATCAATAAAAATTCCATTCAAAGTATAATGTTATGATCCGACAAACTTTTTTTTTCCTTTCTATTATTTGCATCCTGCTCACAGCACATGCGCAAACTCCCTCTCTGCTGACGAAACAGCAAAAGCAATGGCTCACAAAAGCGGAAAAACATGATAAGAACGGCTGGATCTATCTGCATATCGAAGGAAATCCGAAAGAACGCGGATTCCAGCATGGCTACCTTCTGGCAAAGGATATCACCGAAGGAATTCGTATCCAGAGAAAAGTGTGGGAATACGAAAGCGCTCTTGAGTGGTCCTGGATCGTTCAGCGATCGATGGAACTGTTCGCCGCAAAGATCGATTCTGAAAATCTTGCGGAGATCGAAGGGATCGCGGAGGGATTGAAAGCTGCCGGTTCTGCCGTCACCAAAGAAGAAGTGATCATGTATAATTCCGCTTCCGAACTTCTCGGAGGTTGGTGGCCCACCGTGAAAGATACCGTTACGCCGAATTCTCCCGATCCGAAACGGGAATCGTGCAGTTCATTCATTGCAACGGGTAATATGACTAAAGATGGCGGGATCGTGCTTGCTCATAATACCTGGAGCGCATATTATTACGCTGTCTTTAATGTAGTGATGGATATTGTTCCGGAAAAAGGACATCGCATTCTGATGCAGAGCGCGGCAGGATTGATCCACAGCGGAACAGATTTTTTCATTACTGATGCAGGTCTTGTCGGTTCTGAAACAACCATCGGCGGATTTGTGCCGTTCGATCCGAACGGGCTGCCGGAATTTTCGCGGATGCGAAAAGCAACTCAATATGCCTCTTCAATTGATGAGTGGTGTGCAGCAATGAAAGAACAGAATAACGGCGGATATGCAAGCGCGTGGCTGATCGGTGATATAAAGACGAACGAGATCGCCCGGCTTGAATTGGGATTGAAGCATGTCGGATTTGAACGGACAAAG